>JBDWLQ010000001.1:0-431313 GCA_039973095.1 Nitratireductor sp.
CGCCAGCCGCTACATGATGGTTGAGGCCTTCGCACAAATCGACACCGAGGAGATCGACCCCATTCTCAGCATCACAACCGAAGCCGCCTGATCATGCCCTCAGGCCATCCGAGAAATTACACCAGCTTGACGGACGTGACCTTATCTGGAGACTGTCGAGACAGCTGTTCTGGCTGGCCTACGTGCCGAGATGAAGAGCCCAAAGGTACTTGCCGAATACGTAAAGACATATCACGAGGAGCGTAAGCGCCTATCGGCGGAGTCCGATGCCAATCGAACTCGGCTTGAGCGCCGGGCCGAAAAGCTCAAGCGCGAGATCGACCGGCTTGTCGATCATCTCGCTAAGGGCATCGGCGATCCATATGTGATCGGTCCCCGTTCGACGGAACTTTACCATGAGCGCGAGGCGGTTCTTGCAGAATTGGCAAAAGCCCCACCTGCCTTCGAGGTAGTTTCGCTGCATCCCGCCATCCTGAAGCGCTACGAAGAGCAACTCGAAAATCTGAAAGATGCACTCGCGGAAGGCATCCGTTCGAGCGATCGGGAATGCGCGGAAGCCATACGGGAACTCGTCGAAACGGTCACGGTCTACCGCGATCCCTCCGAACCGGGCGCGGTCGAAATCGAGATTGCAGGACGCCTGAATTCGATCCTTGGCGAACGTGCCTATCCCAATGGCGTCAAACGGGTGTGGGGATTGGTGGTAGCGGAGGAGGGACTCGAACCCCCGACACAAGGATTATGATTCCTCTGCTCTAACCGGCTGAGCTACTCCGCCCCGTTCACGCCGCGAGGCGGCGCGGTGTCCGGGCAGGCCCGAACCGCAAGGTTGGGCGGATATAGGGTCGCCGCGGCAAGCCTGTCAAGCAAGCTTTCGCCCGCGACGGCGACCGCGGGCGAATTTTTGTGGCCAGGGCGGGCGGCGGCCCGTGGGCTGGGTCTTCGAACCGCTTGTCCGGCGCCTTGTCCGGCTCGGCCGGCGGCGCTCGCGCGGGCAGGGCGGCCTTGCTGCGCCGCGCGCGGCGGCAGTGGACGTGGCCGCGATCGACGACATCGCAAGCGAACCGGCCGGCGGCGGGCGCCGCGCCCCAGGGGATGGCGGCTCGGCCGGGCCGGTGGCCGGTGGCCGGCGGTTTGCGGGAAGCGGGAGAGGGCACGGGCGGGCGAGATCCCAAGCGGGGGATGAGCACAATTTCAAACTTGACTAGTCAACTAGTCTATTTTACCGTGCTGACATGAAGCCGATCGCCGCCAGCACGCCCCGCTATCTCGTCCTCGCCGAGGCGTTGCGCGCGCGCATCGAGGGCGGCGTCTTGAAGCCGGGCGACCGGCTGCCGAGCGAGGCGCAGCTTTGCGCGACCAGTGGCGTCAGCCGCGGTACTGTCGTGCGCGCCATCGAGCAGCTCGTTTCGCAGGGTTTTGTCACCCGCCGCCAGGGCGCGGGCAGTTTCGTCGCCAACCGCTCGCTACACCGCAAGGCCGGCCATCTGTTGAGCTTTTCCCAGACCGCGCGCCAGGACGGGCACAGCTCACAGCAGCGCCTGCTCGCCTTTCGCAATGCTGACGACGCCGAGGCGCAGCAATTCGGCGTCGCCGCGCCGGCGTACCGGCTCGAGCGCGTGCGCCTGATCGACGGCGAGCCGTGCGCGGTCCATGGCTCGGTGATCCCGGCCGCCGTGTGCGAGCGCATCGGTCTTGCCGGCGACGGCGCGGCCGCGCTGCTTAAGGATCCGGACTTTTCGCTCTACGCCCGTTTCGAGGCCGCCGGCCTGGCGGTGCGCGAGGCGCGTGAGCGCGTCACCGCGCGGCTGGCGACGGCGGCGGAGTGTGCCGTGCTCGCCGTGACCGCGCCGAGCCCGGTCATGGTGGTGTTCCGAACCAGCTACGCGGCCGACAATCTTTTGGTCGAGGCCGTCGAAGCGGTCTATCGCGCCGATTTCTACACCTATGACACCCATCTGGTCCGTGGCGAGCGCCATGCCGGCTCCGGCCTGCGCATCGTCGCTGCGGGAGCGGATTTCTGAACCAAAGGTTGGAGCCAATGGAAAAGGGGAATTTTATGAAAAACCTGACGAAACTGCTTGCCGTATCGACCGCTTTGTGTGCCGTCGCCGCCCCGCAGGCGGGGGCCGCCGACGTGGCGCCGGCCGCGCTGATCATCGCCCAGGGCGGTCTCGGCGACGGCTCGTGGAACGACACCGCCTATGCCGGCTTCAAGGCTGGGCTCGAAAAGACCGGCGTCGAGGGCCGTCCGATCGAATCCAAGGATGTCGTCGCTCAGGGCGAGGAGATCATGCGCCGCGCCGCCGATGGCGGTTTCGGCCTGGTCGTCAGCCTGGAATGGATCCACGGCGAGCCGATGCAGAAGATCGCGCCCGACTATCCCGACACCAATTTCGTCATCATGAACCAGACCCGCGAGGGCGCCAATCTCGCCTCGGTGGTGTTTGCCGAGCATCAGGGCTCCTATCTGGCCGGCGCGCTCGCCGCCCAGGTCACCACCGACACGTCGATCGAGGGCATCAACGCCGATCCGGTGATCGGCGTCATCGGCGGGGTCAAGTCGCCGGGCATCGACAAGTTCATCGTCGGTTACATCCAGGGCGCCAAGGCGGTCAATCCGGATATCGACGTCAAGGTCGCCTATGCCGAATCCTTCGGCGATCCGGCCAAGGGCGAACAACTCGCCAAGGCGATGTTCGCCGAGGGCGCCGACATCGTCTATCAGGTCGCCGGCGGCACCGGCATCGGCATTATCGAGGCGGCCAAGGCAGAGGGCCGCTACGCGATCGGCGTCGACACCGACCAGGATTCCATGGCGCCCGGCCATGTGCTGACCAGCATGGTCAAGCGCGTCGACGTGGCGGTCGAAAAGATTCTCGAGGACTATGCCGGCGGGGCGTTTCCCGGCGGCCAGGTGCTGACCTTCGGGCTGAAGGAGAACGGCGTGGCCTTGTCCGACATGGAGCACACCAAGGACCGCATTCCTGCCGCCTATCTGGCCAAGGTCGAGGAATTGAAGGCCGGCATCGTCGACGGTTCGGTCGAGGTCTGGGACGTGACCGAAAAAGGCTATCCCGACTTCTACAACTGATCGACCGCCGCTTGGCCGGGCGTGCGACGCCCGGCCATTCTTCCCGTTGCAAAAAGCCCGGTAAACCGTTTTGGCCGACACCCGAAATCATAGCACCGCGCCGGTCGCCGTGCGGCTGGGCGCGCGCGACGTCGCCAAGAGCTACGGCGCCGTGCAGGCCAATAGCGGCGTCACGCTGGAGGTCGCGCCGGCCGAGATTCATGCGATCGTCGGCGAAAACGGCGCCGGCAAATCGACCCTGATGCGGCTTTTGCAGGGGCTCGAACAGCCCGATGCCGGCAGCATCGTCTTCAACGACCGGCCGATCCGTCTGCGCGACCCCGAGCAGGCGCTCGGCCTCGGCATCGGCATGGTGCACCAGGAATTCATGCTGGCGCCGGAACTGACCCTTTTGGAGAATTTCGTCCTCGGCCATGAACCGGTGACGGCCGCGCTGCCGCTTGGCCGCCGCATCGACTGGCGCGCGGCACGCGCGGCCGGCGACGCCCTGGCGGCCAAGACCGACCTGGCGATCGACTGGGACCGCCGCGCCGGCACCGCGCCGGTCCACATCCAGCAATATACCGAAATCCTGCGGCTCCTGCAGCGCGGCATGAAAGTGCTGATCCTCGACGAGCCGACGGCGGTGCTGGCCCCGCAGCAGGCCGACGACCTGTTCACGCTTTTGCGTCAATTGCGCGATCAGGGCACGTCGATTGTCTTCATCAGCCACAAGCTGCGCGAGGTGATCGCGCTCGCCGACCGGGTGACCATCATGCGCCGCGGCCGGGTTGTGGCCTCCTCCCGCATCGACGAGACCGACATCGACACGATGACGCGCCACATCGTCGGCGAGACCGCGGCTGCGGCGCCGCCGGCGGCGCACACCGTCGAAGCCGGCGAGCCGGTGCTCGAGGTGTCGGGTCTGAGCGCGCCCGCTCTTGCCGGCTCGCACCCGGTACGGGCGGTCGATCTTCGGGTGCGCGCGGGGGAGATTGTCGGCATGGCCGGCATCGCCGGCAACGGCCAGGACGAGCTCATCCAGTGCGTCGTCGGCCTGCGCAAGCCGTCTTCGGGCGCGGTGGGCCTTAACGGGCGCGCGCTCGCCGGCTGCGACAATGCCGATTTCCGCGCCGCGGGCCTCGGCTATATCAGCCCCGACCGCGCGCATGAGGGGCTCGCCAAGGCCGCGTCGATCGAGGACAACGTGATGGCGGCGAGCCAGCGCGCGCCGGCCTTCCGGCGCGGTCCGTTCCGCCGCCTGGGCGCCGTGCGGAGCGAGGCCTTCCGGCGCCTGGCGCAGCTCAAGGTGCGTTTCGGCCGCCTGTCCGATCCGGTCGCCAGCCTGTCGGGTGGCAATCAGCAGCGCCTCGTCTTCGCCCGGGAAATCGCGACCGAGCCGGCGCTGCTCGTCGTCGCCCAGCCGACGCGCGGCGTCGATCTCGGCGGCATCGCCGCCATTCACGCGATCCTGCGCGAATTCGCAGCGCGCGGCGGCGCGGTGCTTCTGGTGTCGGAAGAACTCGACGAGTTGATCGCGCTGTCCGACCGCATCGTGGTGATGGCCGAAGGCGGCATCGTCGGCGAGATCGCCGACGAAACCGCGACGCCGGAGGCGATCGGCCGGCTGATGCTGCAGCAGGACACTCACGGGGAGGCGGCCAATGGCTGAGGCAACCACGGAGCCGGCCGCCGGCCGCTCGAGCCTGATGCCGGCGCTCGAACGCATGGCGGCAGACATTTTGCGCTTCGCGCTGCCGGTCCTGTTTGCGTTTTTCGTCGGCGCGGTCGTGCTGGCCTTCATCGGCGAGAACCCGCTCGACACCTATGCGCTAATGCTGTCGGAGGGCTTCGGCTCGTCGCGGCGCCTCGCCGCCACCCTGTCGGCCGCGACCCCGCTTCTGTTCACCGCCGTTGCCACGGCGATCTGTTTTCGCTCCGGGGTTTTCAATGTCGGCGTCGACGGCGCCTTCGTGCTCGGCGGGCTGGCGGCGGCGGCCGCCGGCACCCTTTTGCCGGTGGCGTTTGGCTGGTCGATCGCGCCGCTCGCCATGGTGGCGGCGATGGCGGTTGCCGGGGTCTGGCTCTATGTGCCGGGCCTGTTGCTGGCGCGGCTCGATGTCGACGAGGTGGTGTCGACGCTGATGCTCAACTTCATCGCGCTGGGCCTGTCCGGCTTCCTGGTCAACACGCTGCTTTTGTCGGAAACCTCCGGCAACAACACCACCGACACCATTCATGCCGTGGCCGAACTTTCCAGGCTGATGCCGCCCTCGACGCTTCACAGCGGCTTTCTGATCGGGCTTGCCTGCGTTTTCGCCTATTGGGTATGGGCGCGCTGGACACCGGCCGGCTACGAGGCCAAGCTGGTCGGCCTCAACCAGCGTTTCGCGCGTGCCGTCGGCATTGCGATCCCCGCCTCCATCGTCCTGGTCATGGCGATTTCGGGCATCGTCGCCGGCCTCGGCGGCGCCAGTCACGCGCTTGGCCAGGTGCACAAATTCTCCGACGGATTTTCCGCCGGCTACGGTTTCACCGGCATGGCGGTGGCGCTGCTTGCCCGCAATTCTGCGTTCGGCATCGTGTTCGGGGCCGTCTTGTTCGGTGCGCTGGCCTCGGCCGGCACCACCATTCAGCTGTTTTCCGACGTGCCGCTCGACATCGTCAACGTGATCGAGGGCACGGTGATGATCTTCGCTGTGATGGAACTGGGCCGCCTGTCGCTGCGGCGGGGACGGGCGTCATGATGCAGATTGCCGAACAGGTTCTGGCCGCCTCGGTCGTGCTCGCCACGCCGATCCTGCTTGCCGCCATCGGCGGGCTGGTCAATCGCCAGGGTGGCATCGTCAACATCGCGCTGGAAGCGAAAATGCTCGCTGGCGCCTTCGTCGCCGTCGTCGTCTCCTCGGCCACCGGCTCGTGGCTCGTCGCGGTCCTGGCCGCGGCCATCGTGTCGGCGGCGATCGGCTATCTGTTTTCGCTGACGATCACCCGCGCCCGCGCCAACATGATCATCGCCGGTCTCGGCCTCAACGTGCTGGTCGCCGGCTTCGTCGGCTTCATCATGAATGTCGGCTTCGACGCCAGTGGCACCCTGCGCATGCCCGATGTCGAATTGCTGCCCAAATTGCTGCCCGGTTCCGTCGCCGCGCTGCCGCTTGTCGGTGAGGCGCTTGCCGATCTCGACCCGCTCACCGTCTTCGCCTGGCTGAGCGTCGCCGCGCTGCCGTTCCTGCTTGCCAATACGCGCCTCGGCCTGCGGCTGCGCGCGGCCGGCAACGCGGCGCATGTCGCCCGCGCCGTTGGGCTGCGCGAAAAGTCGCTGCAGGATTTCGGCACGGCCTTTGCCGGGTTTTATTCGGGCCTTGCCGGGGCGCATCTGGCGCTGGCCTCGATCGGCCTTTTCAACGAGGGGCTGACGGCCGGCCGCGGTTTCATCGCGCTTGCCGCCTTCTACTTCGCCCGCAACCGGCCGGTCGGCACGGCGCTGGTGTGCCTGTTTTTCGGTTTTCTCGACGCGACCCAGATCCGCCTGCAAACGGTGGGCCTGCCGCCGCAACTGATCGGCACCTTGCCATACGCGATGGTCATTCTCGGCCTGTGCCTGACGGCCTGGAACCTGAAAAGAAAGGCGCAAGCATGAGCGAGCCCGCACTGATCGTCATCGATATGCAGAATTCCTTCCTGCATCCGAAAGGGGAAAACTACTATCCGGCCGCCGGCGAAACGATCGAGCCGGTGCGCCGGCTTCTGGACGCCGCCCGCACCGGCAAACGCCTGATCGTCCACACGCTCGACCGCCATCGCCGTGGGCTCGTCGACTTCGAGCAGAAGCGCCTGCCCGAGCATTGCCTCGAAGGTGGTTTCGACGCCGCCTATTTCGAGGGTTTCGGTCCGCTCGCCGACGCGCCGCGCGAGGTCGAGATCGTCAAGCGCCGCTACAGCGCGTTCTTTGCCACCGATCTCGGCCTGATGCTGCGCGAAAACGGCGTCGAGACCGCGATCATCTGCGGCGTCAAGACCAATGTATGCGTGCGCGCGACCTCGCAGGACGCCTTCGCCAACGGTTTTAGGGTGGTGGTGCCGCGCCAGGCCACCAACTCCAACCGCGCCAATCTCCAGGCAGCCTCGCTGGAAGACATCGACCGCTATCTCGGTCATGTCGTCGAACTCGACGAGGCGCTGTCCCAGCTTGCCGGCGGTTCCGATGGCTGAGGTGGTCATCACCGGTTATGCCAGCCTCGATTACCCCGCGCTGCTCGACGGCACGGTGGCAGGCGACAGCACGACGCAGATACGCTTTCGCGATCCCGGTGCCTGGCCGCGGCTCGGCGGCTCGCCGGCCTATGCCGGTGCGGCGCTGGCGCGCGGCGGCCATCGGGCGACCCCGATAAGCTGGGTCGCTTCCGACCAGGCCGGCGATACCTATGTGCGCATGACCGGAGAGGCGGGCATGGCGACCGACGCGCTTGCCAGGATCGACGCGCCGCGCTCGCCGATCTCGCTGATGCTCTACCAAGCGGACGGGACCTCGATCTGCCTCTACGATCCCGGTTTCGCCGGCCGCGAGGCTTTGACCCCGGTGCAGCGCCAGCGCCTCGCCGAGGCAGCGCATGTGTGTGTCACCGTCGGGCCGGGGCACTTGCTTGGCGAAATCCTCGACCTCGTCAGGCAGGACGCGAGACTCTACTGGGTGGCCAAGAACGACCCGACCTGCTTCACGCCGGCCCTGTGTGCACGGCTTTCGGCGCGGGCGCAGGTGATCTTCTGCAATCACGCGGAACGCGCGCTGATCGCCGCCGGTGCCAGCGAGGGTCCGGTCGTGATCGAGACGATGGGTCGGCGCGGCTATCAGGTCGGCGTCGATGGGCAAAGCCGTTTCGTCGCCGCCGATCCGGTTTCCGTCTCCGACCCGACCGGCGCCGGGGACACCTTCGCCGGCGCCTTCATCGGCGCATATTTAAAAGACGGCGATCCGCACGCCGCCGCGCAGGTCGCGGCGGCGGCGACCCGGCAGATGCTCGAGGTCCGCGGTCGCGCAGAAAGGAGCCTTTCATGAAATCGGCCTGGTATTTGGGCTATTCGCAAGCCGATGTCGGCGATAGCGCGTTGCTGGCCGGCGATCCCGACCGGGTCGACCGCATCGCGCTGCTGCTCGACGACGCCCGGCCGATGCCAGTCAAGCGTGGTCTCAAATCGGTGACCGGAACCTATGCCGGCAAAAAGGTGACGGCGGTCGCCTTCGGCATGGGCGCGCCGATCGCCACCGTCGTGCTGCACGAACTGGCCGATCTCGGCGTCAAAAGCTTCATGCGCATCGGCACGGCGATGTATTTTGCGCCGGTCGCGCCCGGCGATTTCGTGCTCAGCGACCGCATCGCCTGTTTCGAAGGGACATCCCGGTCCTATGTCGACGATGTCGAGGCGCAGCGCGCCGACGCAGGCCTCAACCGCGCGGTGGCCACGGCGGTCGCAGCCGGCGACGCTCAACTCCACACCGGCACCTTCGCCACCTTCGACGCGTTTTATCGCGACATGTTCGCGCTCGATGCACCGACCCAGGCGCGGGTCGATGCCAATCGCGCCATGCTCGCCGAGCGCGGTGTCGTCGCCGCCGACATGGAGACTTCGGCGCTGGTCAATGCCGCGGCCGCGCTCGACGTCCGCTTCACCAGCCTCTGTGTTGGCACGGTCGACGGCGTGACACGCGCCAAGCTGGAGCCGGAGGCGATGGCCGCCGCCGAGCACCGGCTGTTCACGACGGCGCTCAGCGCCATCACATCCCTTTAAAAGCGGCCGGCCCGCCGGCCCGCAATTCGATCCAACGGAGCTTCGCATGACCACGATTGCCCAAAACTATTTCGCGCTCGTCATCGAGCGGCTCAACACCGTGATGGAAACCCAGGCCGAGGCCATCGAGGCGGCCGCCGAAATCTGCGCCGAGGCGATTGCCCGCGACAAGCTCGTTTTCACCTTCGGCACCGGCCACGGCTCGTTTGCAGCCATGGAGATGTTTCCGCGCACCGGTACCGTCACCGGCTTCCGGCCGATCGTGGAAAGCACGATGATCTCCTTCCACCGCGTGCTCGGCGACGGCGGCGCGCGCCAGTATCGTTTCATTCACAGCCGCGAAGGCTATGGCGACGCGATCCTGGCCTCGCACCAGCTCGACGGGCAGGACGCCATGTTGATCTTTTCCCATTCCGGCCTCAACGCCGTGACGCTCGACATCGCCGTCGGTGCCCAGGCACGTGGCATGAAGGTAATCGGTGTAACCTCGGTGCCGCACTCCTCCAGCACGCCCTCGCGGCATAGCTGCGGCAAGCGGCTGTTCGAGCTCGCCGACGTTGTCATCGACACCGGCGTGCCGAAGGGCGACGCATCGATCCGCATCGACGGCGTGGACGGTGCGGTGGGCGCGACCTCGACCTCGATCGCGATCGCCGTCGGCCAGGCGATCAACGCCGCCACCGCCGAAAAACTGGCCGGGCGTGGCGTCAAGCCATTTGTCATGGTTTCGCCCAACACCACCGAAAAGGCCGCCGCGGACGCCCAGAACGACCGCAACTACGCCGAATTGTGGCGCCGCCTGAAGGCGCGCTGAACCGGCGACAGCAACCAATCGGGATAATGACCATGCAACGTGGATTCTTCATCGCCGGGCAATGGCGGTACTTCGACGATGCCGAGCGTTTCGAAATTACCGAGCCCGCAACCGGCAAACCGGTCGGCACGACGCTGCTGGCCGCCGAGACCCATATCGACCAGGCCGTCGAGGCAGCCGTTGCCGTTGCGCCGGTGATGGCGGAAATGGCTGCGCGTGAGCGCGCGGCGATCCTCGAGCGCACGGCCGCGCTGATGATCGAGCGCGAACACGACATGGCCGTGCTTCTGACCCGCGAGCAGGGCAAGCCGGTCGCCGACAATATCAAGGAGATCCGCTTCGGCGCCGAGGTGCTGCGCTATTACGCCGGGGAGGCGGTGCGTCTCGGCGGTTCGCTGCGGCCGGCCTCGGCGCCGGACATCCGCAACCTGGTGACCCGCCACCCGGTCGGCGTCTGCGCGGCGATCGTGCCGTGGAACTATCCGGTCGACCTTTATTGCTGGAAGGTGGGCCCGGCAATCGCGGCCGGCTGCCCGCTGGTGGTCAAAAGCCCGCACGAGACGCCATTCGCGATCGGCATGTTCGTCGACTGTCTCCACGAGGCGGGTCTGCCTGCCGGCGCGATCGCCGATCTGCCGGGGCTCGGCCCGGTCGCCGGCGCCGCCCTGTCGCGCCATCCCAAAATACGCATGATCTCGGCCACCGCCTCGATCGCGGCCGGCCAGGACATCATGCGCAACGCCGCCGGCAATCTGAAGAAGGTCAGCCTCGAACTCGGCGGCCATGCGCCCTTTATCGTTATGCCCGACGCCGACATCGAGGCGGCGGCCAAGGCCGCCCACCGGCGCGGATTCTCCAATATGGGCCAGATCTGCATCACGGTGAACCGCATCCTGGTGGCGCGCGAGGTGCATCGCGATTTCGCTGACTGCCTGGGCGCACTCGCCGAGGCGACCGAACTCGGCAACGGGCTGGAGGACGGCGTCTCTTACGGACCGGTGCTCAACCCGTCCGTCATCCGTCGTGTCGAGGCGCATAAGAAGGATGCGCTCGACAAGGGCGCGACCTTGCTCGCCGGCGGCTTCGCGCCCAAGGACGGTGCCTTCAGCCACGGTCACTTCTATCGCCCGACCGTGATCGACAATGCACCGCTCGACAGCATGCCGATGAGCGAGGAAACCTACGGCCCGCTCGCCGCGATCGCGCCGTTCGATGGCGTCGAGGACATGTTGGCGATGGCCAACGGGCTCGAATACGGGCTTGCCGCCTATCTTTATGGCGGCGATATCGGTCGTCTGTGGGCGATCGCCGATAAGCTGGAATTCGGCGCGATCGGGGTCAACGTCAACGACACCAGCGAGTTGCAGGCGCCGTTCGGCGGCTGGAAGATGAGCGGCATGGGGCGTGAGCTCGGACCGGAAGGCCTCGACGCCTTCCTAGAGACCAAACACATGAAGATGCGGCTGCCCAACGCGTTCTGAGGTTTCTCCAACCTCGAAGCCTCTCCTGCAGACAAAGGCGCGGCCGGCTCCGGTCGCGCCTTCGTGCATCTGCGCGCGCTCGACACCGCCTCGTCGGCCTGATTATATGTAAATGCAGATAATTGGGCTCGACCGGCAGGAAAGCTCGGCCGGCGCATTCGAGGGAGGACCATCATGAGAAAGCTTATGGGTGTCTTGGCGGCGCTCGCGGTAGTCGGTGCGGGCGGCGCATTCGCGCAGTCGGACGGTTTGAACGATGCCGTCGAACGCTCCAAGACGATGGTGCCGAGCCCGCCCTGGGGCGAGGGCGATCAGGTCGGCATGGCCAATGCGCTGGGACAGGGGACGTGGCTGCGCTGCGCCGCGCACCTGGCTGCGCCAAACGCCAAGGCCTACGAACTGTCGCACGAACGCTCCAACACCATGCCGCTGTCGCCGTTCGGCGTGCCGCTGAAATATGTCTATCGCCCGACGGTCGGCATTCCCGGCACCGTGCACGCCTTCAACGGCGAGCAGGTCGAAAGCGGCGAGCCCGGTGCACAGGGCACGCAACTGGACGCGCTCGGCCATTTCGCCATCCTGCCCGCGCCCTGGGACGGTCAGGGCGACTTCCCGGCCGGCACGGCGCAATATTATGGCGGCTACAGCCAGGACGAGGTCAAGCCGACGCCGGACTCGCCGCTGCTCAAGCTCGGTGTCGAGCATGTGCCGCCGATCGTCACCTCGGCCGTTCTGCTGGACGCCAAGGCTCATAATGGCGGTGAGGCGCTGGGTCCCGGCGACCGGGTGACGAGCGCCGATATCGAGGCGATGCTTGAAAGCCAGGGACTTGCCGAACGCGGCATCCTGCCCGGCGACGTGGTTTATATCCACACCGGCTGGAGCGGGAACTGGCAGGATCCGGCCGGCGATACGCCCTATTACGGGATGGGTCCGGGGCTGGCCTACGACGCCGCGCAATATCTGGCCGAAAAGCGCATCGTGCTGATCGCACTCGACAACCCCTTCACCGATCCGGTCAATGACGGCGCGCTGCAGGGCAAGGCGGGACCGCCGGAAGGCGTTCCGGACGGACAACCCTTCGCCATCCACAGCTATAATCTCGCCGAAGCCGGCATCCACCAGATCCAGAACGCGCGCCTCGGCGAACTGGCCGCCGACAAGGTATGGACATCGTGCACGATGATCCTGCCGCTGCGCTCGCGCGGCGGCTCGGGCTCGCCGGTGCGGCCGGTCTCCATCGGAGTGCCCGGCGCGTGATCGTGAAAGGCAGATAGAGGATTCTGTCGAAAACGTCCGTCACAACAAGGCGATGGAAAGCAAAGATGATTCTTTGCATGACCATCGTCACCCAGGAAGCGACCCTTACGGCCGGCGCGGAACGATCCGTGCCGGCCGGCCTTGGGCTCCGTCCGTAACGACGTCGTAATTGTCGAGATTGCGGGTCATGCGGCGCACGGCCTTTTTCAGTTCCGCCTTCTCCCGGTCGGAAAACCCCATCACCACGCGCTCGGCATGGGCAAGGCTCATGGCGCGCACCTTCTCGTAGGTAAGGCGCCCGTGCTCCGTCATCGACACGGTGACGACGCGCCCGTCCGGGCCGCCGCGATCGCGCCGCACGAGTGCCTGTTCCTCCATGCGCATCACCAGCCGGCTCAGCGTCGACTGCTCGATCATCGCATAGTCGGCCAGGTCGTTGATGGTGACTGCGCGGGCCGAATCCAGCACCGCAAGAACGCGCCAGTCGGAGATTCCGAGTCCATAGGCGCGCAGGTCGCGGTTCAGCATCCGGCTCATGCGGAAACCGAGCCGGTTGACGAGATAGGGCAGGATGTTGTCCAGCAGCACGGTTCGCCGTCCGCTGTCCGGCTGCGCATCTGCCTGTTCCGGTTCTGGCCGCTCCCGCATTGCAAATCCTGACTGCACGTGACCCTGGGGGCTCCGACTAGTCGGCTTTGGCCCTCGCCGCAAGCGGATCGCCGGTTTCCGCGAAGGAGCGCACGGTCTTGATGGCGCCGTCGAGGGCGCTGCCGTCTTCGTCCTTGAGCGCGGCCTCGCGCAGGCGGCGCAGCCAGTCGCCGCCATCGTCGCGCGGCGCAAGCAGCGGCGCCGCCGACAGGACGCGGTCGAATTTCGACAGGCCGCGCTGATGCGTGTCGCTATAGCCCTTGATCAGGCGCCGGCAGGCGACGATCTCGACCGCCAGCGCATAGTTTTGCGGCGCGGTCTGCAGTGCCAGCGCCAGCCACCTCTCGATATGATCGGTTTCCCTGGCATGGCGCAGCAGCCGCCGCCGCCAGCGGCGCAGTCCGGCGAGCGTAAACAAGACAGTGAACCAGATCAGGGAATCGGTGCGCACGCGCCGGCCGCGATTGACCATCCGGTCGAGCCCGGCAAGCAGGCGCGGCCGCGCCTCGACGAACCGGCCAAGCCCAGCCGGCAACATCGAACAGACCTCTTCGCCGCGCGGATGCATGAACTCCGTCACCTGCACGAGCGCGTCTTCGGGCGCTTCGACCTCCCGCCTGATGCGCGTGAAGCGGTCGGCCCGGGTCTTGCGATCGGCGACACGGATGACGTCGTCATAGGCCATGGCGTTGGCGACATGCTTGGCCGCCGCGACCGACAGCGCCCATTCCCGGCCATCGGCTCCGGTAGCTTTGTCGACCGCCAGCACCGCGTCGAGCCGTTCGAGATACTCCGCGCCATAGGCGAGATCCTGGAAATCGACCACCTTGGCCAGTCCGCGCGTGGCCATGTCGCGCATGGCATGCGGATAGGCGGCGATCCGCGCGCACAGCTCGCGCCAGCGTGCGAGCAGATGCGCCGGTCCCCTGGGCGCGGCCACTCCCGCCACCGCCTGCGGCGCATCATCGGCCGCATCGGACGTTGCGTCCGCGTCGCTCGCCCGCTCGAAGGCCGTGCCGAAGGCGCGCAGGCTGGCCTCCACCCCGCGCCCGCCTTTGCGGATCGCGGCCTCGAACGCGGCCCGCTCGAAGGGCAGGGCGCACGAACCGGCGAGCGCGCCAAACAGGCTGGCCGAAATCATCGTGCCGGCCTCGGCCGCGATCTTGTCCATATTGAAGCCGATAAACCGTTTGGCCGCGTCCCTGACGGTAGCGAGCACGGTCGCGCCGTCGGCGATGCCGTTGCCGGCAACGATCTTTTCGGAGACGGCCAGCATGCGGTGCGTGGAGGCGATCAAGGTGGTCCGGTCGGGCGTAACCAGGCCGCGCATCACCGCACGTCCGGCCTCCATCAGTTCGGCCGCGATCATGATATCGACGTCGCCGGGCGAGGGCATCAGAGCCAACACCGGCATCCGTTCGGTACGCGGCGTCATTTCGATACTGTAGATCGTGGCTCCGGTTCGCTGGGCAACGCCAGGCACCGATGTCGCCTGCACGGCGTAGCCGCTCGCCTCCGCGGCGTCCACGATCCAGTCCGACAAAACGCCGCCCCCCTGGCCGCCCACGGCCAGGATGGCGAGCTTGATGATGTGCTGGCCGGGAAACGGCGTCCGCGGTCTCATCTGGCGTGTATCGACGACGGTCATACGGCGACGTCTCCTGCGAAGTCGAGGCGCCGCCGCTGGCGCCAGCCCGCCAGAACGCGCGTCACGCGTTGGCGCAGGCGCGCCAGCGCGCGCTCGCTCCGCGTCGGGTTGCGGATCACGTCGGCCCGGTAAAAGGACGGGCACAGCACGGCCGCGTCGGCGACCTCGCCGCAATTGCCGCAGCCGACGCAGGTCTGGTCGATCGCGGCCACGGGATCGTCGCGCAGCGGGTCGTCGAGCGTCTTGACGCTGAGCGAGGGGCAGCCCGACAACCGCATGCAGGCGTGATCGCCGGTGCACACGTCCTCGTCGACGCCGAAGCGCGGCTTGACCACCCGCCTGCCGTCCTTGACCGCTTTGGCCATGAGCGGCTTTTCGCGACGCTGGCGGTTGAGCATGCACTCCGACGAGGCGACGATCACCTTCGGGCCTTTTTCTGGCGTGGTCAGCGCCTCCGCCAGCGTATCGCGCATCTTGGCGACATCGTAGGTGCGGTCGATCTGGCGCACCCATTTGACGCCGACGCCCTTCACCGCGTCGGCGATCGGATGATTGGTCGATTTGGAGCGGTTGTCGGCGCGCGAGGACAACACGTCCTGCCCGCCGGTGGCGGCCGAATAGTAGTTGTCGACTACCAGAATGACGCCGTCGGCCTCGTTGTAGACCGCGTTGCCGATGCTCGACGACAGGCCGTTGTGCCAGAAGCCGCCATCGCCGATGATCGAGATCGGCCGTTTGCCGCCGCCGCCGTGAAAGGCGGCGTTGGAGGCCGGACCCAGGCCGTAGCCCATCGTGGTGCCGCCGATCTCGAACGGCGGCAGGATCGAAAACAGGTGGCAGCCGATATCGGCTGCGATCTGGTGTTTGCCGTGCTCCTGTTCGACCAGCTTCATCGCCGCGAAGATCGGCCGCTCCGGACAGCCGGTGCAAAAGCCCGGCGGCCGCAGCGGCACGATCTGGGCGAGATCGGACGCGGATTGCGGCTCCCGCGGCCGGTTCGGCGCCCGGTGCTCGGCCGCAAGCATCTCCGGCCCGTACTCGCGCAGGAAGCGGCCGACGCCGTCGAGCATGACCTGGCCGGTATATTCGCCGGCCATCGGCAGTACTGTCTTGCCGACCACGCGGGTCGGCGCGCCGCTGGCATGCAGCATGGCGCCGATCGCCTGCTCGATATAGTTGGGCTGCCCCTCCTCGACGACCAGTACCGCGTCCTTGCCGGCGCAGAAGGCCGCGATCTCGTCGTCGATCAGCGGATAGGTGACGTTGAGCACGTAGAGCGGCACCTCGGTGTCGCCGTTTATGTCGGCCAGGCCCAGTCGCTGCAGCGCTCGCACGACGGAGTTGTACATCCCGCCCTGCAATATGATGCCGAGCTTGCCCGCCTGCGGCCCGAACAACTCGTTCAGGCCGCGCTCTTTTATGAACGCCTGCGCGGCCGGCCAGCGTGTGGCGATCTTTTCCTGCTCGTGGACGAAGGCGGCGGGGGGCAAAACGATGCGGTCGGTCTGGCGGCGCGGATTGTCGACGGCCTCGCGCACCGTCAGCGGCGGGCGGCGGTTGGCCTTGGTCTCGAACGCGCCGTAGAGATGGCAGGCGCGAATGCGTACCTCCAGCATCACCGGCGTGTTGGTCGCCTCGGAGAGCTCGAACCCGTCCTCGACCGCCTTGACGATCGACGGCAGGTTCGGGCGCGGGTCGAGCAACCAGATTTGCGATTTCATCGCAAAGGCATGGCTGCGTTCCTGCATGATCGAGGAGCCTTCGCCGTAATCCTCGCCGACGATGACCAGTGCGCCGCCGGTCACGCCGCCCGAGGCGAGGTTGGCGAGCGCGTCGGAGGCGACATTGGTGCCGACCGTCGATTTGAAGGCGACGGCGCCGCGGATGGGGTAATGCACGGATGCAGCCAGCATGGCCGCGGCCGCCGATTCCGAAGCGTTGGCCTCGTAGCGCACGCCGAGCTCGGCCAGGATGTCCTGCGCGTCGGCGAGCACGTCCATCAGGTGCGAGATCGGGGCGCCCTGATAGCCGCCGACATAACCCACACCGCATTGCAGCAGCGCCTTGGTGATGGCGAGGATGCCTTCGCCATGGAAGGTTTCGCCGTCGCCCAGACGCAGCTTCTCGACTTCCCTGGCGAAGGAGCGTTCAGCCATTGGTGCGACCTCCCTGTTCGCGTGGAATTCTAATTATATTCATTTGCATACATTTTTGCCTCTGCAAAGACCAGCGCGATCCGGAGGCCGGATTGTCTCCGCTCAGCGGCCAAGCTGGGCTGGCAGCCAGGTCCCGAGCGCCGGGAAGGCGAGTACCAGGATCAGCACGATCAGCTTGGTGATCACGAACGGCGTCACGGCCACATAGATGTGGCGCATCTTGATCCAACTCGGCGAAACGCCCTGCATGACGAACAACAACAGCCCGAACGGCGGCGTCAGAAGCGCGATCTCCATGGTCAGCAGGTACATCACCCCCAGGATCAGATCGTCGATGCCGACGGCCCGGGCCAGCGGCACGAAGACGGGGATAGTGACCATCAGCATGCTTACCTGGTCGACGAAACAGCCGAGAAAAAGCAGGATCAGGATCATGCCGACCAGGATCTGCAGCGACGACAACTCCATCGTCTGGATGAGGTTGATCAGGCCGCTGGTCGCGCCGCTGAACGACAGGATCTGGCTAAAGGTCTGGCTGGCGGCGATGATGAACAGGATCATCACCGACAGTTTTACCGTTTCCATCACCGCCACCGACAGGTTCTTCACGCTGAGCGATCGGTAACCGGCCCCGGCGACGACTGCAGCAATGCAGCCGAGCGCGGCCGACTCTGTCGGCGTGGCGAGCCCGGCCAGCAGGCTGCCGATGACGACGACGAAAATGCCCGACAGCGGCAGCACGTGGGTGACGAACGGCTTCCAGCGTTCCCAGGCCGACATTGGCGGCAGTTCGTCCTGCGGCGCAAGCTCGGGCCGCAGCAGCGCCGACACCACGATGATGGCCACGAAGGCGAGCGACAGGATCAGCGCCGGCACGATACCGGCGACCAAAAGACCGGCGATCGAGATGCCGGCGAGGCTGCCCACCAGCACGGCCAGCGCAGAGGGCGGGATCAGCATCGCGATCGCGCCGGAGGCCATGATCGGCCCCATGGCGAGCGTGGGATGATAGCCGCGCTTGAGCATGGACGGCAAAAGCGTCGAGCCGAGCATGGCGGTGTTGGCGATGGTCGAGCCGGACAGCGCGGCGAAGATCGTGCCGGCGAACACGGTCACGATCGACAGCCGTCCGGGGATGCGCGTGACGACGCGCTCGACCGCGTCGATGGCGCGGTGGGCGACCCGAGTCTGGAACAGGATCTCGCCCATCAGGATGAACAGAGGGATCGGTGTCAACTGAAAGCTGGTGATCGACTGGACCGAGTTGCGCGCCATCTGCACCAGGCCGATCTCGCCGCCGAGGATGGCAAACGCGCCGACGAGATTGACCGCGATGAAGGCGAAGGCGACCGGCAGGCCGGCCGCCAGAAGCGCGACCAGGCCGCCGAGCATCAAGACCAGGATGACGGGCCAGTCCATGCGCTAGCCCTCCTTGCGGTCGTCGCGCGACAATCGAGCCGCGAAATCGGTCTCGCCGGTTGTGCGGCACTGCCGGATTGCCGCGACCCGAACTTGAATCATTTTGTGCATGAAAGGCCCTAAAGTCCCGTCGCACCGCGTTTTTCGGGGATTGTGCCGATCCTGAGCCCAAAGCCGATCGCCAGCAGCAGCGTGCAGGCGGCAGGCGCGGCGAAGGTCATCCATTCCGGCACGACGATGATGCCGCGCACCATCGAGCCGCGCTGCAGGGCGATTGTCAGGGCCTGCAGCAGGTACCACGAAAACGTCGCCGAGACCGCAGCGCCGACGAGGTTCATGACGAGATCGAGGCGCAGGCGCGCCCGTGTCGGCAACAGCATCACCATCAGGTCGACCGCCACATGCGCGTTCTTCATCAACACCCACGGCGCCGCCAGAAACGTCGCCGCCGCGATGCCGTGCTCGGTCATGTCGGTCAGGCCGTGAATGGCGCTGGTGCAGCAGGACCGCAGCGCCACGTCGACCGCAATCGCAATCGCGATCGCGGCGATGATGGCGCCCGCCGCGACGGCGGACGCCTGGATCACGATCCGGTAAATCGATGTCAGTGGCTGCATCGGCCGCTGTCCGCCAGCCGGACGCCGTCAGAAGCAGGCCTTGAGCTTGTCGGCCGCGTCGGCATTGATGGCGGCGATCGCTGCCCAGCCTTCGTCCTGCGCGGTCTTCAGCCACGCCTCGCGGTCGTCGCCGGAAAATTCGATCACTTCGATGCCGGCTTCCGCCTGCGCGGCGGCCTCCTTGGCGTTGATGTCGAGATTGTCGGCGTTCTTGGCCTCAATCCACTCGGCCGCCTTTTCCAGAAGCGCCTTTTGCTCGTCGCCGAGCCCGTTCCAGGTGTCGAGATTGACAATCACGTTGACGTCGACCTGATAGAAACCCGGATCGACCCGGTATTTCGTCTGCTCGTCCCAGCCGAGATCCAGCACGCCCTGGATCGGCCAGCCATACCCGTCGATCGCGCCGCGCTCGAGCGCGGTGTAAACCTCGCCGGGCGCGGTGCGCACCAGATTGGCGCCGAGCGCCTTGAACATCGCCTGATAAACCGGCGTGGTGCGGATGGTCAGGCCGTTAAGGTCCGGTTTTTCGATCGGCTTGGTCAGATAGAGGTGGAAATTGACGTTGTCGCCGGTACGCGCCAGATATTTCACGTTCATCTTCGACTGGTGCATCTCGTCGATAATGTCGTAGCAGCCGTTTTCCCGTTGTTCCTGAACCGTGTTGGTGGCGAGCTTCAGCGCGTCACCCTCCGGCAGCAAGTTGGTGTAGAAGGCGGCGGTATTGTTGGCCAGATCGACAACGCCCGAGGACACCGCGTTGCCGAGTTCGAACGGCGGCACCGCTTCCGGCCCGCCGACCACGTTGATCTGCAGTACGCCCTTGCCGTTTTCATTGACCCAGTCGACGAAGGCGGCAAACGGCCGCGCGAAGGTCGTTCCGCTCGCGAAGGCGCTCGCCGCCTTGAGGGTCACCTCCTCGGCTGCGGCCGAGCCGGCCAGCATCGCGAAGGCGGCGGTCAGTGCGAGTGTCTTTTTCATGTTTCCCTCCCAGCAGTCCGTTTTGGACCAAATTATATTCATTTACATATTTGTTAGTGAGGCGTCGGGCGCCCGTCAACCGCACGCGGCGTGTTGCCGGCGAAATTCGCACGGTGTGCGTGTCGCCTGGCGCCGGCGCGGTGCTCTCGACCGACGGCCTTGTTGGCGGCGTGGAGGCTGTCGGTAAGGGGGCTGCCGCCCGCTGGCTCAGTCGCTGTCGGGCAAACGCTTGCGCAGGAGATAGGTGTCCATCACCCAGCCCGCCTTGTCGCGGGCGGTCGCGCGGGCCTGCGAAATCGCATCGGCCTTTTCGCCAAGCGGTCCGGCGATTGCGCTTTCGCTGTCGGTGCCGAGATTGGCGCCCCAGTAGATGTCGACATTTTCCGGCGGCACGCCGCGGAAGGCCTGCACGCCGTCGAGCATGACCACGACGCTGTCGGCGTCGTCGGGAAATTTTTCCGACAGGCGTCGACCGGTGGTGATGTGGACCGGACCGCCGATCGTATTCAGCCGGATCCGGTGTTTCGCCGCCAGGGCCTGGATGCTGGTAATGCCGGGAAAGACCTCGTACTCGAAAGGAATACGGCCGCGCCGCACCAGATGCTCGACGATGCGCAGGGTCGAATCGTAGAGCGAAGGATCGCCCCACACCAGCAGCGCCGCGCAGCCGTTCTCGTCGAGTTCGTCTTCCAGCAGCTTTTCCCAGGTCGCCCCGATCGCCGCGTGCCAGTCGTCGACGCTCTGCCGGTAGGATGGATCGGGCTCGGCCCGTTTCGGTACCTCATAGCCGACCTCGCGCCAGCTCTCGCGGGTCATGAAACGCCGGCAGATCTCGCGGCGCAGCGCGGCGAGCCCGTCCTTGCCCTGTTTGGCGGGGATGAACACGACCTCGGCCCTGTTCAGCGCCTTGATCGCCTGGATGGTCATTTGGTCCGGATCGCCGGCGCCGATGCCGATGACAAGTAGGGTGCGCATGGTGTCGGGTTTCCTGTCTCAGCCGTCGGAGACGCCGGCCTCGGCGAATGTCGCCATGCCGCTATGGCAGGCGATCGCCGCGCGCAGGATAGCCAGCGCCACACAGGCGCCCGACGCCTCGCCGAGCCGCATGCCGAGATCGAGCAGCGGCGAAAGCCCGACCGCCTCGAGCAGCCGCCGGTGCCCGGCCTCGGCCGACATGTGGCCGGCTACGGCGTGATCGAGTCCGCGCGCATGCAATCTTCCAAGCGGCGCGGCGGCGGCGGTGCACACGAACCCGTCCAGCACGACCGGAATGCGGTGATGCCGGGCGGCAAGCGTGGCGCCGAAGATCGCCGCAAGCTCGCGGCCGCCGAGTGCGGCGAGCAGACCGAGCGGGTCGTCGCGGCGCTCGCCATGCCGGGCGAGCCCCGCGTCGATCACGGCCGCCTTGCGTTGCAACCCGGCGTCGTCGACGCCGGTGCCGCGTCCGGCCCAATCGGCGCCGGTGCCGCCGAACAGCGCGGCGGCCAGCGCGGCGGCCGCGGTCGTGTTGCCGATCCCCATTTCGCCGAGCGCGATCAGGTCGGTGCCGGGCGTGACCGCCGCGTAACCGGTCGAGACCGCGGCCAGAAACGCGGCCTCGTTCATCGCCGGAGCTCCGGTGAAATCGGCCGTTGGTCTGTCGATTGCAAGCGGCACCACTGTCAGTCCCGCGCCGGCGGCATGGGCGAGCTGGTTGATGGCCGCGCCGCCGGCGGAGAAGTTCGCCACCATCTGTGCGGTCACCTCGGCCGGAAAGGCCGAGACGCCGCGCGCGGTGATGCCGTGCGAGCCTGCGAACACGATCACCTCGATCCTGTCGAGCCCGGGCTTTTCGCGCCCCTGCCAGCCGGCGAGCCATACTGCGAGTTCCTCCAGGCGGCCGAGACTGCCGGGCGGTTTGGTCAGCTGGTTCTGGCGCGCCCGCGCGGCCTCGTCGGCACCGGGATCGGCCTCGGGCAGGTCGCGGCACGCGGCCTTGAGATGGTCGAGCGTGGAAAAGCCGTTCATGAAAACTCCCGTGGGCTCAGGCGATCATGGCGCAGGCGGTCACCAGCACGATGATTTCGCCGCCCTGCTGCAATGCGCCCAGAACGTCGCCGGTGCGGCCGCCGATCTGGCGCATGGCGATCCGGCGCAGGGCGAAAAACCATAGCGCCAGCGCCAGCGCGGCCACGATCGCGCCGCCGGCACCCAGCAACAGCAGCGCCACCGCCCCGAAAAGGGCGGCAATCTGGACGGTGCGCATGTCGACGTCGCCGGCGCCGGCCGACAGCCCGTCGTGGCGCGCATTCGGCACCAGGCGCATGAAGGCCGGCAGCAGCGCACGCGAGGCCATGTGCGCGGCGATCAGGCCGGCGAGTGCTTCGCCGGGCGTCACCAGCGCGGCGATGGCCAGCCAGCGGGCGATCAGGCTGAGCGTGAGCGCGCATACGCCATAGGTGCCGATGCGGCTGTCGCGCATGATGGCGAGTTTCGCCTCGCGTTCCCGCCCGCCGCCGAAGCCGTCGGCGATGTCGGCGAGCCCGTCCTCGTGCAGCGCCCCGGTGACGATGAGTATTGCGCCCAGCGCGAAAAGCGCTGCGATGTCGGTGAAAAGGCCGAGCCACAGCGCGACGACGAAGGCCAGCCAGCCGGCAAAGGCGACCGCCAACCCGGCAAGCGGTGCGGCCCACAGGCTTTGTGATAGCGAGCGCCCGGCATCTGTCGAAAAGGGAACCGGCAAGCGTGTGAAAAAGCTGAGCGCGGTCGCCATATCGGCTAAAATCTCGTCCGACCGGGGAACTCCCGCCATTGTCAGGCCCTCGCGATCGCGTGGAAGAATGTGCCGGTCACGGTGCCCCGCCGCGCGCCGGAGGGGCCGAGCGGATTGCCGGCGCCGTCGGCGATGTCGGCCAGCGCCTCGTCCGCGCCCGCCTGCGTGACCCGCGCATAGTGGAATTCATGGCCGCGCACCGTGTCGTCGGCCCGTCCGATGGCGCAGTCGCAAAGCAGCCGCGCCTGCCGGTAGCCGAGATTGATCTTGCGCTTGGCGAAGCTGGTCTCATGGCCGAGCAGGCCGAGCATGGCGTGGCCGACGCCGTCGGCATCCTCGATCGCCCGCCCGAGCACCATGAAGCCGCCGCACTCGCCATGGACGGGCCTGGACGTGGCGAAGGCGCGCATGCCGTCCCTGAAACGGCTGGCCGCGGCAAGCTGGGCGGCGTGCAACTCCGGATAGCCCCCGGGTAGCCAGCACGCATCGGCGGTTTCGTCCGGCGCCTCGTCTGCGAGCGGCGAGAACGGCAGGACCTCGATTCCGGCCGCGTGCCAGGCAGCCAGCACATGCGGGTAGACGAAAGAAAACGCCGCGTCGCGGGCAATCGCGACCCGCTGTCCGGGCGGCGGCAGGATCGCCGTGGCGTCGCCCGCGGAAGCGGGCGCGAACGGGCCGGCGAGATCCATGACCCGGTCGAGATCGATCGATTTTTCCATCGTGTCGGCCAGCCGCTCGATGAAGGCGTCGATGGCCGCGTGCTCGCTTGCCTGCACCAGGCCGAGATGGCGTTCGGGCAACGCCATGTCGGGATTGCGGTAGATGACGCCGACCACGTCGATGCCGATATCCTCCAGCGCCTCGCGCACATAGGTTTCGTGCCGGGGACTGGCGACCTGGTTGAGGATCACGCCGGCGATCCGGACCTGCGGGTCGTGGCTGGCAAAGCCGCGCGCGATCGCGGCGGCGGTCTGCGACTGGCCGGACACGTCGAGAACCAGAAGCACCGGCACGCCGTAGCGCCGCGCCAGGTCCGACGCGGCGCCCGTGCGGCCGGGCTCGGCGCGGATGCCGTCGAAAAGCCCCATCGCGCTTTCCACGATCACCAGATCGCTGTCATGCGCGGCCGCTCCCGTCAGCGCGTCGAGCAGGGCGGGCGGCATCGCCCAACTGTCGAGATTGACGCCGGGCCGGCCGGTGGCGGCCGCGTGGAAGCCCGGATCGATATAGTCCGGTCCGGATTTGGCGCCTCTGACGGCGATGCCGCGCCGACTGAGGGCGCGCAGCAGGCCGATGGTCACGCTGGTCTTGCCGGAGCCCGAGCGCGCGGCGCCGATCATCAAGGCGCGCGCGCTCATGCGCTTTTGACCAGTTTGACGAACTGGCCGAGTTCCGCGCGCATCGACACGATCTCGCCGACCACGATCAGCGCCGGCGAAGCGACGCCGGAAGCCGCCGCTTCGCGTGCGATATCCGCCAATGTCGACACCAGCACGGTTTCGCCCTCGGTCGTGGCGGCCGCGATCACCGCCGCCGGGGTCGCCGCCGCCAGGCCGCCCGCCATCAGGGCCGCGGCGATCGTCCCGAGCCGTCTCAGTCCCATATAGACCACGATCGGCTGGCCGGTGCGGGCGAGCGCCGCCCAGTCGATATCCTCCGGTTCGCCGGCGGCGTGGCCGGTCGCCAGGATGATCGCCTTGTTCAGGCCGCGCATGGTGGCGGGAATGCCGGCGCTCGCCAGCGCGCCGAAGGCGGAGGTGACACCGGGCAGGATGCGGAACGGGATTCCGGCCCGGGCAAGCGCCATTGCCTCCTCGCCGCCGCGCCCGAACACGTAGGGGTCGCCGCCCTTCAGCCGCAGGACGCGCTTGCCGCGACCGGCGAGCGCGATCAACAGCGCTGTGATGTCGTCTTGTGGGGTCGACGGTTTGCCGCCGCGCTTGCCGACGAAATGCAGATCGGCACCGTCGGCCGCCTTGAGGATCGAGGGATCGACGAGCGCGTCGTAGACGATCGCTTCGGCCTGGGCGAGCGCGGAGACCACGTCGAGGGTAAGCTGGCCGGCATTGCCCGGACCCGCCCCGGCAAGCCAGACCTGGCCGGCCTTGAACTCGACGATTTCGGGCGCCAGCCGGCCGATCGCGTTCTCGATGCTCATATCGCCTCCCGTCCCCTGAAACGGCGCTGATAGGCCGCGTCGTATAGCGCGCTCTCGCGGAAATCCTCGGCCGCCAGGCCGGGACCGACAAAGATGATCGCCGTGCGTTCGATCGGGTCGTAGGCGACCTGGCGTGCGATTGTAGCGAGCGTGCCGCGAACGATACGTTGTTGCGGCCAGCTCGCATGCGCCACAACGGCCACCGGACAGTCGGGCCCGTAGAGCGGGGTCAGTTCCGCCACCACCAGGTCCAGCGCATGGATGGCGAGATGGATGGCCAGCGTGGCGCCGCTCGCGCCGAAGACCTGCAAGCTTTCGCCCGGTGGCATCTTGGACGCGCGGCCCGAGACACGCGTCAGCACCAGGCTCTGCGCGACCTCGGGTATGGTCAGTTCGCGTCCGAGCGCCGCGGCGGCGGCCGAAAAAGCCGGCACGCCGGGCGTGAGCGTGTAGGCGATGCCCCTTTTGTCGAGCCGGCGCATCTGCTCGGCGATGGCGCTCCACACCGACAGATCGCCCGAATGCAGCCGCGCGACGTCCTGGCCCTTGGCGTGCGCGTCGACGAAGGCGGCCTCGATCTCGTCGAGCGACAAGGGTGCGGTGTCGCGCACCAGCGCGTTTGGCGGACAATGCTCCAGAAGGGCGGGCGGCACGATCGAGCCGGCGTAAAGACAGACCGGACAGCGCGCGATCAGGTCGCGGCCGCGCACCGTGATCAGGTCGGCCGCGCCGGGGCCGGCGCCGATGAAGTGCACCGTCATGGCCGGCCTCCGGCTTGTGCGACGGCGCAGGTCACCGCGCCGAAAATCGTGCGCGGCGCGAGCAGTTTCGCGCCGGGGCCCGCGGCCGCCAGCGCTGCCGCCTCGGCCAGCGAGGACGACCCGCTGGCTTTGCGCGAGGCGGCCGAGCGCGTCACCAGCGCCGGTTCGACGGCGGCGAGCGCCGGCCCGTCCACCAGAACCACCCTCCGTTCGATCCGCGCGCCGGCGTCGCTGATAGCGCGCTCGTCGCGCTTCATTGTCCCGGTCGCGAGCATGTCCGGAAGTTTGCCGGACAATCCGGCTTCCGCCATGCCGGCCGTGAGTCCGGCCAGAATGTCTTCCGCCGTCACACCGCGCCGGCAACCCAGACCCGCCACGATCATGGCTTGCCCCATGTCCATTGCACGATCGGCATGGCCGGCCGCCAGGCCGTCATCGTGCCGACCGCTCCGGCGCGTTCCACCGATAGTCTGGTCAGGGTGCCGCCGTGGCTCGCGCGCAAAGCCAAAAGTCGTGTTTCCATCTCCAGGGTCACCGCGTTTGCGACCAGGCGTCCGCCCGGTTTCAGCGCCTTCATCGTCGATTCCATCACGCCCGGCCGCGTGCCGCCGCCGCCGACGAAGATCGCATCGGGCGGTTCCAGGCCGGCAAGCGCGTCCGGTGCTGCGCCCTCCACCACCGCGAGCGCCGGCACACCGATGCGCCGCGCATTGTGGCGGATGGTTTCGGCGCGGGCGGGATCGGTTTCTATCGCGACCGCGCGCATGGCCGGATCGGCCAGCATCCATTCGATGGCCACCGAACCGGATCCCGCGCCGACATCCCACAACAACTGCCCGCGCAGCGGCGCGAGCGCCGACAGGGTCAGCGCGCGGATCTCGCGTTTGGTGATCTGGCCGTCATGCACGAACAGCGTGTCGTCGAGGCCGGCGGCGCGCGGCAAAAGCCTGGCATTGGCGTCGGCCACGGGCTCGATTGCGACCAGGTTGAGCGGGTTGATCGTCTCCGGCAGGGCCGCGCCGGCGCTGAGTGTCGTGATCCGCTCCGCCGCTCCGCCGAGCGCTTCCAGCACGGTGATCCGCGACCCGCAGAACCCGTCGGCGCGCAGCAGTTCGGCGATCTCTTCGGGGCCGGTCTCGTCCGAGGTCAGTGCCAGGACGCGCCGGTCCGGCTGCAGCAGCGGGCGTAGATAGTCGACCGGACGGCCGTGCAGCGAGATCGTGTCGACGTCCTGGAGCGCCCAGCCCAGCCGCGCCGCCGCCAGGCTGAACGCCGAGGGCGCCGGCAGCACGGTCATCTCGCTGGCCGGAACATGGCGCGCCAGCGTTGCCCCGACGCCGTGGCAGAACGGATCGCCTGAAGCGAGCACGCAGACCTCTTGGCCGCGCAACGCGCAGACCGCCGTCATTGCCGCATCGAACGGCGACGGCCAGGGGTGGGCGACGCCGGTAAGTCGGTCTGCGGCGAGCTTCAGGTGCCGCCGGCCGCCGAAGACATGTTCGGCCGTCTCGATCGCGCGCAGCGCCTGCGGCGCGAGCCCGTCGAGCCCGTCTTCGCCGATGCCGACGATCGTCAGCCAGCGTTTTTCGGTTGAGCTTGTCGGGCGCGGATCGCTAGATGGCATGATGCAACACCATATCCTGATCCTCGGCGGAACGGGCGAGGCCCGAAACCTGGCCGCGCGGCTCAAGGGCCAATGCCGGCTCACCCTGTCGCTCGCCGGCCGCACCCGCAATCCGCCAGAGCAGCCCGTGCCGGCGCGCATCGGCGGTTTCGGCGGCGCGGCCGGCCTTGAGGCGTGGCTGCGCCGCGAAGGCGTCACCGTGCTGGTCGACGCGACCCATCCCTTCGCCGCGCGCATCACCGCTAATGCCGCCGCGGCCGCGCGCGCCGCCGGTGTTCCCCTGATCGCGCTTTGCAGGCCTGCCTGGCAGCGGCAACAGGGCGATCGCTGGCACGAGGTCGGCACGGTCGCCGAGGCGGTTGCTGCGCTCGGCACCGCGCCGCGCCGCGTCTTCGTCGCGCTCGGACGCCAGGAACTGACACCGCTTCTGTCCGCGCCGCAGCATTTTTATCTCGTGCGCAGCGTCGACCCGGTCGAGCCGCCGCTGGCGCTGCCCTCGATCGCATATCTGCTCGCCCGTGGTCCGTTCGCCAAGGACGGGGAAGAAACGCTGTTCCGACGCTATGGCATCGACGCAGTGCTTGCCAAGAATAGCGGCGGTGACGCCACCTACGCCAAGCTTGCCGCCGCCCGCGCGCTCGGCATCGAGGTCGTGCTGGTGCGCCGGCCACCTTCTCCCGAAGGCGGCATCATCGTCGCGAGTGTGGACGAGGCGGTGCGGGCGCTCACTCATCTCGTGCCCGCCCTTTCCGCCAGTGCCCCGGCCGAGCGCGGTGCGTAGACCAGGGGCGGCCGGCCGGGCCGGTCGATCAGCCGCGTTTCGGCCGATCCGACGATCACGCAGGTCGCCATGTCGGCTTTGGCCGGGTCGGCCTCGCCGAGCGGCATCACGGTGATGTTTTCGTCGGCGCGTCCGGCTGCGCGTCCGAACACCACCGGCACCGTTCCCGGCAGATGTGTCCGCAAAAGCGCGAAGGCGCGGCCGAGCTGCCAGGGCCGGGCGCGGCTGATCGGGTTATAGAGCGCGATCACGAAGCCGGCGTCGGCAGCGGCCGCGAGCCGGCGTTCCACCAGCGTCCAGGGTTTCAAATTGTCGGACAGGGACATCGCGCAGAAATCGTGACCGAGCGGCGCGCCGGCCCGGGCCGCGACCGCCAGCATGGCGGTGACGCCGGGCACAATGGTGAGATCGATTGAGCGGTAGCGCGCCGGGCCGGCTTCGATCGCCTCGCAGACCGCCGCCGCCATGGCGAAGACGCCGGGATCGCCGCCCGAAACGACCGCGACCACGGCGCCGCCGGCCGCCATGTCGAGAGCCGCGCCCGCGCGCGCCAGTTCCTCGCGATTGTCGGAAGCGTGGCGTTGCTGGTCTTGCCGCAGCGACAGCCGGTCGAGATAGGGCCCGTAGCCGAAAAAATGCCCGGCCTCGGCGATCGCCGCGCTTGCTTCAGGCGTGGTTTGGGCCGGATTGCCGGGTCCGGTGCCGATCACGAACAGCTTGCCGGTCATGCGCGCCCCCGCCAGCCCGGTATCAGCACGATGGAAAAATACGGCGCCTGGTCGTCGCCCTTGTCGGCAAGCCGTGTTGCGTGCCCATTTTTCATCGTCGCGCGCTCGACATAAAAGGCGTCGCCGAGCCGGCCGGCATCTTCGAGTGCGCGGCGGATCTTGGGCAGATTGCGCCCGACTTTCATGATGACGGCGGCGTCGGTGTCTGAGAGCCGGCGTGCCAACTCGCTCTCGGCCATTGTGCCGGGCAGCACCGTCAGCACGTCGTCGCCCTGCGAGATCGGCAGAGCGGTCTGCGACCATGCGCCGGACATCGCGGTGACGCCGGGGATGATGTCGGCCCGGTAGCGTTCGGCCAGCCGCACATGCAGATGCATGTAGGAACCGTAAAAGAGGGGATCGCCCTCCGACAGCACGGCCACGGTCTGGCCGGCGTCGAGCCGTTCGGCGACGCTGGCGGCGGCCTGTTCGTAAAACCCGTCGATCGCGCGGCGATAGGCGGCCTCGGTCTTCTCGATCTCGGTCGTGACCGGATAAAGCAGCGCCAGTTCGGCGACATCCGGCGGCAGCAAATCGGCCACGATACGCCGCGCATTGGAATTGTTGCCGCGCTTGGCAAAATGCGCCACCACGTCGGCGTTTTCGAGCGCGCGCACGGCCTTGAGCGTCAACAATTCGGGATCGCCGGGGCCGGTGCCGACGCCGATCAGGCGGCCTGGGCGAGGAGAGGTCACAGGCCCGCCCTCGCAAGCGCGTTGACGCAGGCCGCCGTCATCGCGCTGCCGCCCAGCCGGCCGCGCACGATCGCATAGGGAATGTCGAACGTGTTCGCCGCCAGCGCGTCCTTGGATTCGGCCGCCCCGACGAAGCCGACCGGCATGCCGATGATGGCGGCCGGTTTCGGCGCACCGCCCGCGATCATGTCGAGCAGGTAAAACAGCGCCGTCGGCGCATTGCCGATCGCCACCAGCGCGCCGTCGAGCCGGTCGCGCCACAGTTCCAGCGCAGCCGCCGAGCGCGTATTGCCGATCTGTCTTGCAAGGTCGGGGGTGCGTGCGTCGCGAAGCGTGCACATAACGGCATTGTCGGCCGGCAGCCGTGCCCGCGTCACCCCGTGCGCCACCATTTCCGCGTCGCACAGGACAGGCGCCCCGGCCACCAGCGCGGCCCGCGCGGCGTCGACAAAACCCGGCGCGAAGGCAAAATGCGTGGCCGCCTCGACCAGCCCGCAGGCGTGGATCATGCGCACCGCGACGTCGGCCTCGGCGTCGGAAAACCGGCTCAGGTCGGCTTCCTCGCGAATGATCGCGAAGGAGCGTTCGTAGATCGCGTTGCCATCGCGGATATAGTCGGTCGTTGTCATGTCGGGTCCCGGCGAAGCCAAGTGGTAAGCGTGGAAGCGTCCTGGCGGGCCAGGAAGGCGGCGGCTGTTTCGCCCGTCTTCCTGTGGCGCTTGAAGGCCGCCGTCAAGCGTGCGAATGCGCCGGCTTCTTCTCCTGTCGCGACCTCGCCGCGCATTTCGTATGTGTCGGCCGTGTCGGTGGTCAGCGTGCGGGCCGCGTCGCCGCCGAGCAGCGTCCAGCCGGGCCGCGCCGGCTGCGCGCAGCGCTTGGCGCAACCCGAAAGATGCAGCCGCAGCGAGCCGTCCAGCAGGCCGGCCGCCGCCTTGGTGATCGCGGCTGCGGTCTCGCGGGTCCGGTAACGGCCGGCGGCACAGGCCGGCCGGCCGGCACAGGCGACGACCGACAGGCGCGGGTCGCTGGGCTCGACAACGAAGCCGAGTTTTTCCGCAGCCTGCCGCACGGTCGAAATCTTGGCGTCGGCCGGCGCCGGCAACATCAGGCCGCGCCCCGGCGCGAAGCGGATTTCGGCAATGCCGGCGCGCCCGGCCGCGTCCGCGAGCCCGGCGAGAGCGCCCGCATGGACCTGGCCGAATGATAGTGCGATGCCGAGCGCTATGCGATCGCCTTTCAGCGCAAACCGGCCGACCGGCAGGGCAGGGGCGAGGGCATCTGTCTCGGCTGCTTTAGCGATGGCGAGGTCGCGCAGCGCGCCTGCCAGTTCGTCGGGCGCGAGATCGCGCCCGCGCGCAGCGCCTCCCTTGGCGGCGATCGTCTCAAGCAGCGTCACGATCGCGGCGTGGGCGGTCTCGCCGGTCACGACGCCGACCACCCGCGCGCGCGCCGCCGTGCCGCCGACCGCAAGCCGCCAGCAACCCGCACCCAGCGCCGTAAGGCGCAGATCGGCGATCAGGTCGCCGAGCGTCAGCGCCCCGCCGCCATCGACGATCACCGTAATCTTCGGTGCCAGTTTCGGCGCCAGGCCGGATGCGGCGATGCCGGCGCGGATCTTTTCTGCCAGCGGGCGCGGATCGGCGGCTTCGCTCGGGTCGAGGCCGGCGAGCGGTCCGGTTTCGACCGGCACGCCGCCTCGCACGGCGATGCCGAGCCGGTCGACGGCGGCGGCGAAATCGCCGGCTGAACTGCTGGTCAATCCTCGGATCTGCAGGCTGCCGCGCGCCGTGACCTCCATCATCCCATTGCCGAAGCGCGCCGCGGCCTCGGCGAGGCCGGCAAGCTGGGCCGGGCTCACCCCGCCCTGCAAGGGCTGCAGCCGGATAAGCAGCCCGTCGCCGGTTTCCATCGGCGCGCTCAGGGACGGGCAGGCGCCGCGCCGTTGGGAAGCGTTCATGCCGCCTGCTCCCCGGCGCGCGCTTCCGCGATCAGGGCGGCGAGGTCGTCGTCGATGGCGTTGCGGCGCGGATGCCACAGGCCGCGCCGGCGCGCATCGGCGAAGCGCTGGGCGATCGCGCGCGCGGCGGCCGGGTTTTCCCTGAGAAGAAAGGCGCGCACCTGCGCGTCGCCGAGATAGGCTTCGTGCACGGCCTCGATCAGGCTGCCCGGTATCGCCGCCGTGGTCTCGGCAAAACCGACCAGGCGATCGACCGTCTCGGCGAATTCGGCCGCCCCGCGCGGGCCGTGGCGCATCTGGCCGGCGATGAAGCGCGGATTGACCGCACGCGCCCGCACCACGCGCGTCACCGCTTCCGCCACCGACCGGGCGCGCGGCCTAGCCGGATCGGTCGTATCGAGCGCGATCAGATCGGCCTTGTTGCCGAGCGCGGCCGCGGCGGCGGCGAAACCGCCGATGAAGGCGACGTCGGCCGAGCCCTCGAGAATGTCGCGGCCCGGATCGTCGCCGGTATGGATCAGCAGCGCGGCGTCGGCCACGCGTTCGGCGAAGGCGCCGGGCGCCGCCATGGCCTCGCCCTCGGCGCCGCCGAACGCGTGCGAGGTCGCCTCCAGAAACGCCTTGCCGATCTCGGCACGCTCGGCCCATGCGCCGCCGGCAAGCAGGCCTTCGATGCCCGCGCCATAGGCGCCGGGCGAGGAGCCGAAAATCCGCTGCGGCCGTGCGCCGCCGCCGCGGCTTGCCTCGGCGAGCGGATTGTCGCCGGCCGCCTCCTCGCGCGCGGCCACCGCGGCGACGGCGGCGTCGAGCAGCGCGATCTGGGTCGCGAACATGTCGCGGAACAGGCCGGAAATACGGAAGGTGACGTCGACGCGCGGCCGACCCAGGCGCGCCGGCGGCAAGACCTCGATGCCGGTCACCCGGCCTGTGGCGGCGTCCCATTGCGGTCGGCAGCCCATCAGCGCCAGCCCTTGCGCGATTTCCTCGCCGCCGGTGCGCAGGCTGGCGCTGCCCCAAAGATCGATCACCAGCGAGCGCGGCCAGTCGCCGTGATCCTGCAAGTAGCGCCGCAGCACTTCCTCGCTGGCCAGCCGGCCGAGCTCGAAGGCGGTCGGCGTCGGCATGGTGCGCGGATCAGCGGTGTAGAGATTGCGGCCGGTCGGCAGCACGTCCGTGCGGCCCCGCGCCGGCGCGCCGGCAGGGCCGGCCGCGACATGGCGCCCGTCGAGGGCTGCGATCAGCGCGTCGCGTTCGGCGCCGGCGCTGGCATGGCGGATTGGTTCGTCGTCGATTGCGGCCGCGCGGCCATAGATGTGCAGACCGTCCTTGACGGCGAAATCCTTCAGGTCGCACAGCCAGGCGTCAATCTTCATCAGCGCGGCGTCGGGATCGTCGGCGTCTGCGACCCCGGCCTGCGGGGCAAGACCGTTTTGCGCCGCCTTCTCCACGATCAGCCCGGCCAGACGGTCGCGCCGGCGCCGGTCGAGCCCGTCGGCCTGGGCGTATTCGTCGACCAGACGCTCCAGTTCCTGCTGCTCGGGCGACAGGCCGGCACCGGTCAACGGCGGTGGCAGGTGACCGATGGTGACGGCCGCGATACGGCGCTTGGCCTGCGCGGCCTCGCCCGGATTGGAAACGATGAAGGGATAGATCACCGGCAGGCCGCCGGTGACGATCTCGGGAAAGCAGGCGTTTGACAGCGCCACGGTCTTGCCGGGCAGCCATTCGAGCGTGCCGTGCGCGCCGACATGGATAAGTGCATGGCACCCTTGCCGCTCCCGCAGCCACAACCCGAAGGCAAGCAAGTCGTGGCGCGGCGGCAGGGCCGGGTCGTGATAGTCGGCACGGCGGTCCTCGGCGCGTCCGCGATCGGGGGCGAGCGCCACCGTGACATTGCCGAACGTCGCGGCGCGAAAGCCGAAATCCTCCGATCCGTCGGCGGGCGAGGGGCCCCACGCCGCCTCCACGGCCACACGCGCGGCCTCGGGCAGCGTTTCGAAATGGCGCGCATAGGTTTCGGCCGACACAGCCTCTTCGCCGCGTTCGATCAGCCGCAGCAGATCGCGCGGCGTTTCCGGAATGTTTTTAACGTCATAGCCGGCAGCCTTAAGGTCGGCGAGCATGGTCAGGACGCTGCCCGGCACGTCGAGGCCGACGGCGTAGCCGGTGCGCCCGGCCGCGCCCGGATAATCGGGCATCAGAATGGCGATGCGGCGTTTTGCGCGCGGCGTCGCCTGGAGCCTCAGACAGGCCGCGATTCGGTCCGCGACACCCGCCACCCGGTCGGGCTCGGGCCTGTTGACCTGGCCGCGATAGGCGAGCGCATCCTCGCTTTCGACCGTGTCCTTGAAGGAGATCGCCCCGGCGAGGATGCGCCCGTCGAGTTCGGGCAGGACAACATGCATGGCAAGGTCGGCCGGAGCCAGGCCGCGCGCGCCGCTCTGCCAGGCCTCGCGCCGCGTCGTGGCGATCACCGCCTGGAAAACCGGCACGCCGAGCGTGTCGTACAGCGTTTCGGCATCGGGTTCCGCGCCGCTGGCAAAGGCGGTTGTGGTGACGATGGCGCGCGCTGCCTGCTTCCGTGTCGTATCGAAGACGAAGGCGCGGACCGCCGGATCCTTCAGACTCGACACGAACAGCGGCAGGGCAAACATCCCGCGCGCGGCCATCGCCTCGAAAAGCCGGTCGATCGGCGCGACATCCTCGGCAAGCAGCATCGAACGGTAAAACAGCAGCGGCACCGTCGCCGCGCCGTCCGGCCGCGCGGCCAACGCGGTCACGGCATCGACCGCGCCGAGGCCGGGAAGATAGAACCCGGCCTTGGGCAGCGGTGCCGCCGGGTCCGCCTCGATGTCGTGGCCTGCGTGCACGGCCATCCGGCGCAGCAGCGCGCGCATATTCGCCGTCCCGCCCTCGCGGAAATAGGCGAGCAGGCCGATCTGTTCCTCGGGAGCGATCGTCGACAGTGCGGCGAGACGCTCGTCGCTCTCGCGGCATTCGCCCGGCAGCAGCGCCAGCGCGATGCCCTTTTGACGCGCGATCTCTGCCAGCCGGTCGCAGCCGTAGCGCCACCAGTCATACCCGCCCAGAATCCGCACCAGGATCACCTTCGCCTGGGCGGCGACGCTGTCGAGCCACAGATCGACCGACATCGGGTGGCGCAACTCGCGCAGGCTGGCGAGCCTCAGCGACGGCACCGCCTCGCCTTCGGCCCGCCAGGCGGAGGCCAGCGCCGAAAGATCGCTGTCGGTGAACGACAGCGCCACCATGTCGGCCGGCGCCTGGCGCAGGTCGACCGGCTCGATCAGATCGTCGAGCGTCGCGGAACTGGTGGCGAGGATGTGCATCGCGCTGCGGTTCGTCCTCCTATGCCGCCAGGGTCTTTTCGATCGCGTCGCGGTCCAGGCCTTTCAGCCCGATCACCACCAGGCGCGTGCCTTTGGCCTCGTCTGGTGCCCAGGCGCGATCGTAATAATGCGACACGCGCGGCCCCACCGCCTGAACGAGCAGGCGCATCGGCTTGCCTTCGACATGGGCAAAACCCTTGAGCCTCAGCACGCCGGTATTTTCCGCCGCCGCCGTGACCCGGCGCGCGAGCGCGTCGGGGTCGGAAATCGCGGGCAGCTCGATCACATGCGTGTCGAAATCGTCGTGCTCGTGGTCGAGCATGCCGTCGTGATGCGTGTGCCGGTTCTCGATATCGTCCTCGACGGCGAGCCCCAGCCCGAGCAGCACCGACGGATCGACCTTGCCGTTGGCGACGGGCACGATCTTGACGGCGCGGGCAAGGTGGCGCTCCACCGCCGCGCGGGCGCGGCCGGCCTGGTCTTCGTCAAGCAGGTCGCTCTTCGACAGGATGACGAGGTCGGCGCAGGCGACCTGATCCTCGAACACTTCCTCGACCGGATCGTCGTGGTCGAGCGTTTCGTCGGCCGCGCGCTGGGCGGCGAGCGCGTCCATGTCGGCGGCGACCCGGCCGTCGGCGAGCGCCGGCCCGTCGACCACCGCCACCACGCCGTCGACGGTCACCCGCCCCTTGATCGCCGGCCACTGGAACGCCTGCACCAGCGGCTTGGGCAGGGCCAGGCCGGAGGTCTCGATCAGGATATGGTCGACCTTCGGCTCGCGCGCCAGGATCTGGTCGAGCGCCGGCACGAAATCGTCGGCGACCGTGCAGCAGATGCAGCCATTGGCCAGTTCGAGTACGTTTTCTTCCGGGCAGTTCTCGATGCCGCAGCCTTTCAGGATTTCGCCATCGATGCCGACATCGCCGAACTCGTTGACGATGATGGCGATGCGTCGGCCATTGGCGTTCTCGATCAGGTTACGGATCAGCGTCGTCTTGCCCGCCCCGAGGAAACCGGTGACGACGGTGCAGGGGACGCGGTCGGCGGAAGCAGTCATGATGAAACCTTTTGGGTTGCGGCAGGGGCGATGGCGGTTGCGGGCGGCAATCTGGAAACCAGCCCGCGCTTGAGACATTCGGGCCGTCCGCGCCAGGGCATGAGGCCGTTATCGGAGGTCTGGAAGAGCTTGGCTCCGGCCACCAGGTCGGCGCCGTTTTCGACCGCGAGGTCGCCGAACACGTAGCTCCAGGCGCCCTCGCACAACAGCGCCGCGCTCAGCCGGCGCTTGCAATTGCCCAGGCATTCGACCTCAACGATCCGGATGTCGGCATCCTCGTTGGCCGCGCGTGCGGCCTCGGCGAGAAAATGTCCCGGACGCGGCCGGTCGTCGGCGCCGTCCGCGCCGCGGCACGAACTGCACACAAGGATCGTCGCTATGGCGGGCGTCGGCGCGTCTACCGTTGCGGCCGGGTCCGTCGCGGACGAATCAGTCCTGTCGTCGAAGGTCAATCATCGAACTCCTTGCCCGGGTCACCCGCCGGACGGTTAGGATTGCTGTTGCGACGGCAGGTCTCCTGGCTTGCGGGTCGCCGCACCGCGCCGCCTTCCCGGACAAATCCAGTGGCAATCGACGCGAAGCTCGCCGCTCACAGTTGCGGGGACAGCCGCGGAGTTGAAGCCGGTCGCTTCGCACCGCGTTCCCTCTTAGCCCTTCCGCGTGGAAGGGAACCGTCAGGCCGGCATTTAGGCCGTGAGCGACAGGGCTGTCAATGCAACGCCCGTTTGGCGTCTTGCTGTTGTGGCGCGGCTGTAGGACCCTGCCGATCCCGCCTGGATCGCAACGGACGCACACTATGGAAGACTTGATCGGGTTTCTCGTCGCCGGCTTGGTGCTGACCGGCAGTCCGGGTCCCAATACGCTCAGCCTCGCGGCGGCGGGAGCGGCGTTCGGTGCCCGGCGCGGCCTCGGCTACATGACGGGCCTTCTCGTCGGCATGGTGCTTGTCATGGCGCTGACGGCGAGCGGCATGATCGCCATCGTCCTGGCCGTGCCCGCGCTCTCGCCCGTGGTGACGGCCGCCGCCGCTGCCTATTTCATCTATCTGGCCTGGCGCATCGCCACCGCCCCGCCGATGTCGAAGGCGCCGCAGACCGGGCGTGCGCCCTCGCTCGGCGACGGGATCGTGCTTTCGCTGCTCAACCCCAAGGCCTACGCCGCGATGGCGGCGATGTTTTCCGGCTTCGTTCTGTTTGGGGGCTCTTCCATCGTCGACGCGTTCATCAAGGCGGGACTGCTGCTCGTCATCCTTGCTCTGGTCAACACGGCATGGCTCGCCGGCGGCGCGTTGCTGACCCGGTTTCTGCGCCGGCCTAGGCTTAATCGCGTCATCAACATTGCTTTCGCCGCGATGCTGATCCTGTCGGTCGCGCTCGCGTTCCGCATGTGAACACCTGGCACGCCGACGCCGATTCCGGGCTGTCATGTCGGCATCGGGACAGCGAAGCGGGAGAATTGAGGTTTGCGCCCGTTTCGAATTGCGTTATGACTGCGGCTGTCGATGGTTCCCGAGAGAACAAGGGAATGCGGTGCGGGTCTCGTGCCCAAATCCGCGGCTGCCCCCGCAACTGTAGGCGGCAAGCTCCACCCCAAAGGCCACTGAAGCGCTGCTTCGGGAAGGCGGGCAGGGAGCGTCGAGCCGCAAGCCAGGAAACCTGCCGTCGTCGTGAACGCAATGCCAAGGCCCTCGGGTGGAGGGCGAAAGGACAGGACATGAATTCGAACACCACGACCTTGGGCGCTTCCGCCTCGACCCGATCCCGCGCCATGCCGTTGGCGATGGCCGCGTTGCTCGGACTTTTCGTTGTCGCGGTTTCGGGCTTCGCCCCGATGGAGGCGGTCCACAACGCCGCCCACGACTATCGTCACTCCATGGCTTTTCCCTGCCACTAACGGGTGATCCGACATGTCCGATCTTCGTAACGTCGTGTTCGTCGCGGCGCTCGCTGGGCTGTTGGCCGGGCTTGTGCTGACGGCCATGCAGGTCTACGCGACCGTGCCGCTGATTCTCCAGGCCGAGACTTTCGAGAGCGCCGGCGGGGGCCATCATGGCGACGCCGCCGCCTCCGAAGAGGCAGGCGCGGAAGCCTGGGCGCCGGCCGACGGGATGGAACGCAATCTTTACACCGCGCTTGCAGCAATCGTCACCGGCATCGGTTTCGGGCTTCTGCTGGTCGCGGCGTCTGAATTCGCCGGCGGCATTGCCGGCTGGCGTCAGGGGCTCGTCTGGGGTTTTGCCGGTTTCGCCGTGTTCACCCTGGCGCCTGGCCTCGGCCTGCCGCCCGAATTGCCGGCCATGCCGGCGGCCGACCTCGTGGCGCGGCAGGTCTGGTGGATCGCCACCATCGCCGCGACCGCGGCCGGCCTGGCGCTGATCGCGTTTCGCGCCTCGGCCTTGTGGGCGGTTGTCGGGGTGGCGCTGATCGTGGCGCCGCATCTGGTCGGCGCGCCGCAGCCGGTCAGTCACGAATCGCCGGTTCCGGCCGATCTGCATCATCGTTTCGTCGTTGTCGTCACCGTCACCAACCTCGTGTTCTGGCTGGTGCTGGGCGCGGCGGTCGGTGCCCTGCGGCCGCGCTTCTTCGGTCGCGCCGACAATGCGCGGACGCGCTTTGCCTGACAAAGGGCGGCTGATCCTGGTGCTTGGCGGTGCGCGTTCCGGCAAGAGCGCGCACGCGGAAAAACGCATCGAGGCGCAACCGCCGACCTGGACCTATCTGGCGACCGCGCAGGCTTTCGATGCCGAAATGAGCGAGCGCATCGCCATACACCGGGCCCGGCGCGACGGACGCTGGTCGACGCACGATGCGCCGCTCGATCTCGTCGGTGCGCTGGATACCCCGGAGGCCGACGGCCCGGTTCTGGTCGACTGCCTGACCTTGTGGTTGTCGAACCAGATGCTGGCCGGCCAGGACGTGGAAGCCGAGACCGCCCGTCTTGTCGCGGCCCTTGCCGCCCCGCGCGGGTTTTGGGTCGCCGTCGCCAACGAGGTCGGTCTCGGCATCGTGCCGGACAATGCGCTCGCCCGCCGTTTTCGCGACGCGGCCGGGCGCCTCAACCAGGCGGTCGCGGCCGTGGCCGACGAGGTCGTCTTCATGGTCGCCGGACTGCCGATGCGGGTGAAATAGATGAAACAAGTCAGCGAAACCGAGGCCGCGCGCCATCGCGCCAAGATGGAAAAGCGCAAGGCGGTCCAGGATGCCGAAGTGGCGTCGAAAAAGATCGAAAAGGGCCTGCTGATCGTCAACACCGGCCCGGGCAAGGGCAAGTCGACGGCGGCTTTCGGGCTGGCGCTGCGCATGCTCGGCCACGGCCGCAAGGTCGGCGTCGTCCAGTTCGTCAAGGGCGCCTGGCACACCGGTGAGAAGGACGCGCTTTTGACTTTCGGCGACAAGGTGGAATGGTATGCGATGGGCGAGGGGTTCACCTGGGAGACCCAGGACCTGAAGCGCGACGTGGCCGCCGCCGAGGCCGCCTGGGCCAAGGCCGAGGCATTGATGGCTGATCCCGAAATCGGCCTCGTCATTCTCGACGAGCTCAACATCGCCCTGCGCTACGACTATCTCGACCTTGAAAAGGTTGTGGAGACGCTGCAAGCCCGCCGCGACGATCTGCATGTCGTCGTCACCGGCCGCAACGCCAAGCCCGCTTTGACGCAGGCCGCCGACCTCGTCACCGAGATGGGCCAGGTCAAGCACCATTTCGCCGCCGGCGTGAAGGCGCAAAAGGGCATCGAGTTCTAGCAATGCCTGACCGTCCGGCCCGGACCACGCCATCATGACGGTACGTGCGCTGATGTTCCAGGGCACCGGCTCCGATGTCGGCAAGACGCTGGTCGTGGCCGGCCTGGCCCGCGCTCTGACCAGGCGCGGCCTGCGCGTGCGTCCGTTCAAGCCGCAGAATATGTCGAACAACGCCGCCGTCACCGCCGACGGCGGCGAGATCGGCCGCGCCCAGGCCTTGCAGGCGCGCGCTGCCGGCGTCACGCCCAGCGTGCACATGAACCCGGTTCTGTTGAAGCCGCAGGGCGAGACCGGCGCGCAGATCGTCGTCCAGGGCCGGGTCCGGGGCACCGCGCGCGCGGCCGACTATCAGGGCGTCAAGCAGAGCCTGCTGCCGGCCGTGCTCGACAGTTTCGCGCGTCTGAAGCAGGAGGCCGACATCGTCCTGGTCGAGGGCGCCGGCAGCGCCGCCGAAACCAATCTGCGTGCCAACGACATCGCCAATTTCGGCTTCGCGCGCGCCGCCGACGTGCCGGTGGTGGTGATCGGCGATATCGACCGGGGCGGTGTCATCGCCAGCCTGGTCGGCACCAAAGCGGTGATCGACCCGGCCGACGCCGCGCTGGTCGTCGGGTTTCTCGTCAACCGTTTTCGCGGCGATCCGGCCCTGTTCGTCGACGGCATGAACGAAATCGCCAGGCGCACAGGCTGGACCGCCTTCGGGCTCTTGCCGCATTTTGCCGATGCGAACCGCCTGCCGGCGGAGGACGCGCTGGCGCTGACCGGCAAGGACCGGCGCAGCCGCGCCGGGGGGCGGGTGAAGATCGCGGTACCTATTCTGCCGCATATTTCCAATTTCGACGATCTCGACCCGCTCGAGGCCGAACCCGACGTGGCGCTGACACGGTTGTGGCCGGGCACGCCGGTTCCCGGCGATACCGACCTCGTGCTGCTGGTCGGTTCCAAGGCCACGATCGCCGATCTGGCCGCCCTGCGCGCGGCCGGCTTCGATGTCGATATCGCCGCGCATCGTCGGCGCGGCGGTTTCGTGCTCGGCCTGTGCGGCGGCTACCAGATGCTCGGCCGCACCATCGACGATCCCGACGGCGTGGAAGGACCGGCCGGACGGGTCGAAGGCCTCGGCCTGCTTGACGTCGACACCCGCCTGACCGGCGAAAAATCTCTGGTCGAGGTGCGTGGCGACACCGCCGACGATGTCTCCTTTCACGGCTATGAAATGCATATCGGCGTCACCGCCGGTCCCGACGCCGCGCGGCCGTTCGCCACCATCGCCGGCCGGGCCGATGGTGCCACCGCGCCCGACGGCCGCGTTGCCGGCACCTATGTACACGGCCTGTTCGCCGACGATCGCCAGCGCGCCGCCTGGCTGGAGCGTCTTGGTGGCGCCGCCTCCGGGCTTGATTACGAGGGCGGCGTCGAGGCCGCGCTCGACGGACTGGCCGACCATATGGAGGCCCATCTCGACATTGACGGGCTGATCAAAAATGCGCGCTGACCAACACGGCGAGCGCGCCGGTCGACACAATCAACAGCGCATCCGCCCACCGGTAAAGGGTAAGCGCGCGGCGAATATCGCTCGCGTCGGCGCCCCGGCGGCCGCCTCGGCCCATCACCGCGTCGTCCACCACATGCCCGCCATAGGTGCGCGGCCCGGCGAGCGCCAGGCCGAGCGCGCCGGCCATCGCCGCCTCCGGCCATCCGGCATTGGGCGAGTGGTGGTTTTTCGCATCGCGCCGGACCGCCTTCAAGGCGTCGCGGCCGGACACCGAGGGAAGAAGCGCCGCGGCGGCTACGATGGCCAGCGCCGTCAGCCGCGAGGCCGGCAGGTTGATCAGATCGTCGAAGCGGGCGGCGGCGCGACCGAAGGCCTCGTGGCGTGGCGTGCGGTGACCGATCATCGAATCGGCCGTGTTGACCGCCTTGTAGATCGCGATCCCCGGCAGGCCGGCGAGCGCGAGCCAGACGAGCGGCGCGGCGACGCCGTCGGAAAAATTTTCCGCCAGACTTTCGATCGCCGCGCGGCTCACCCCGGCCTCGTCGAGCGTGTCGGGGTCGCGCCCGACGATCTGCGACACCGCCGCCCGTCCGGCGTCAAGCCCGCCGGTTTCCAGCGCGTCGGCGACGGCCGCGACATGATCGTCGAGGCTTTTTTGCGCGATCAGCGTTGCCGCCAGGCAGGCCGCGAGCGCGACGGCTATGGACGTGGGCAGGGTCATAAGCAGCGCCTGCAGGCCCAGCCCGGCGCCGCCGGCGAGCGTTGCAATCGTCACCAGCGCAGCCAAACCGGCTTGTCGACGACGCGCCGTGCTGTCCGTCTCCCGGTTCCAGCGCCGGTCGAGACGCTCGATCAGCGCGCCGATCCAGGTCACCGGATGACCGATCGCCGTAAACAGGCGGTCGGGATAGCCGGTGGCGCGCTCGACAAGCAGCGACAGAAAGGCGATGGACAAGAACATGGCGTTGCAACGGGCTGAAAAAACCGCGGTTTCCGATCATGGCGGCAGCCTCGACGCGGCAAGGGCGCTGTTTGCCGACGCGCCGCAGCCGTGGGTCGACCTGTCGACCGGCATCAACCCGCACGCCTATCCGCTTTTCGACCTGCCGGCCACCGCTTTTTCGCGCCTGCCCGAGCCGGGCCGGATCGCCGAACTGGCGGCGGTCGCCGCCGGCGCCTATCGCGCCGGGCCAGATGTCGCCGTCGTACCGGCGCCCGGAACCCAGGCCTTGCTGCCGCTGGTAATGCGGCAGGTCCCTCCCGGCCGCGCCCGGGTGCTCGGACCGACTTATGCCGAACATGCGCGTTGCGCGCGCCTTGCCGGCCACGCGGTCGAGGAGGTGTCGTCCGTCGGCGCGTTGTTTGACGCCGACCTCGCCGTCATCGTCAATCCGAACAATCCGGACGGCCGCTCTGTTGCGCGCGAAACCCTGCTCGCGCTTGCCGGCCATATGCGCGCCAAAGGCGGGTTGCTGGTCGTCGACGAGGCGTTCATGGATGTCGGGCCCGCCGAGCATAGTCTCGCCGGTGGCTGCGGGGCAGGCGGGGTCGTCGTCCTGCGCTCGTTCGGGAAATTCTTCGGCCTTGCCGGTATCAGGCTCGGCTTCGCGCTCGGCGCGCCGGACCTTGTGGCTGGATTGGCCGCTAGGCTTGGTCCGTGGGCGGTCTCCGGTCCGGCGCTCGAGATCGGCCTGCGGGCGCTGGAAGACCGGGCCTGGCAGACGCGGATGCGCGCCCGGTTGCGGGCCGAGCGCGCGCGTCTCGATGCATTGCTTGCCGCAGCCGGAATCGAGCCTAGCGGCGGAACACCGCTTTTTGCCTTCGTGCGCGATCCGGCCGCGCCGGACTTGTTTGCATGGCTGGGCGCTTCCGGCCTGTACATCCGTCGCTTCGCAGAGCGACCCGATTGCCTGCGGATCGGCCTGCCCGGCGACGACGCCTGGCCGCGGCTCGAGGCCGCGCTTGCAGCCTGGTCCGCGCGAAACCAGCCTGCCGGTCCGGCCAAGGAGGCAAAATAAAGATGATCTGGGTCTGTCCACTCTCGCGGCTTGACGACACGATCAGCACGACCGGCGCGCGCCGGCTTTTGACGCTGCTCAAACACGGAACGCCGTTCGACCGGCCGGCGCCGATCGCCGCCGATCAGCACCTTTTGCTGTCGATGCACGACATTGTCGAGGAGGCGCCCGACATGGTGGCTCCAGCGCGCGCGCATGTCGAAAGCCTGATCGCATTCGGCAGGGGCTGGGATCGCGCCGCGCCTCTGGTGATCAACTGCTTCGCCGGCATTTCGCGCTCCACGGCCTCCGCCTACATCATCGCCGCCGCCCTGGCGCCGACGCGCGGCGAGGCCGAACTCGCCCGCACATTGCGCCGGCTTTCGCCCTCCGCGACCCCGAATATCCGGCTGGTCGCGCTGGCCGACGACCTTCTGGGGCGCGACGGGCGCATGGTCGAGGCGGTGCGCTCGATCGGTCGCGGCGCCGATGCTTTCGAGGGTGCACCTTTCGCGCTGTCGATCGACGCCTGACGATGTGTCCGACGGCGATGGCGACGCAGTGGCACGCGCGACGGAGACGGATGCGTGCACGCCCCGCGGCCCCGCGGTTTGATGCTCCAACAATTGACTTTGCGGACATGGGGGGTACTAGCTCCGCGCACCGAAGCGTACGGGGAAAATGCCGCCCATGACCAATGTCGCTCTTACCGGTCTGGCCCGTGATCTGGCGCGGCGGGCGGATGAAGGCCGCCCCGTGCGTGTTGGTGTGATCGGCTCCGGCGAGATGGGCACCGACCTGGTGACCCAGGCCATGCTGATGCGTGGCATCGAGGTCTGCGCGATCTCGACACGCAGGCCGCATACCGCGCGCGCCGCGATCCGCATCGCCTATGGCGACGAGACGATGGCGCGCGAGGCCGACACGGCTTCGGCCGCCACGGCGGCAATTGAGGCCGGCAAGATCGCCATCATCTCAAACGAATTGCTCGTCACCAACCCGCTTCTCGACGTGGTCATCGACGCAACCGGCAAGCCCGGCGTTGCCGCGGATTTCGACCTGATGGCGATGGAGCACGGCAAGCATGTGGTGATGATGAATGTCGAGGCCGACGTCACCATCGGCTGCCTGCTCAAGCAGGAGGCCGACCGGCTGGGCGTCGTCTACACGGTCGGCGCGGGCGACGAGCCCTCATCGTGCATGGAACTGATCGAATTCGCGTCCGCTCTCGGCTATTCCATCGTCTCGGCCGGCAAGGGCAAGAACAATCCGCTCAACCATGACGCCGTGCCCGACGACTATGTCGAGGAGGCGACGCGGCGCAACATGAACCCGCGCATGCTGGTCGAGTTCGTCGACGGGTCCAAGACCATGGTCGAGATGGCCGCGATCGCCAACGCCACCGGGCTGGTGCCGGACGTCCCCGGCATGCACGGGCCGAACGCGGACCGCGACGAGATGGTCAAGGTGCTGATTCCCAGGCAAGACGGCGGCATCCTGACCCGCAAGGGCGTGGTCGACTACACGGTCGGCAAGGGCGTGGCGCCGGGGGTGTTCGTCATCGTCGAGGCGACCCATCCGCGCATCATCGAGCGCATGGACGACCTGCATATCGGCACCGGCCCCTATTACAGCTTCTTTCGACCCTACCATCTGACCTCGCTCGAGGTCCCGCTGACGGCCGCGCGCATCATGCTGACCGGCAAGCCCGACATGGTGCCGCTGCCGCGCCCCGTGGCCGAGGTCTGCGCGCTCGCCAAGCGCGATCTTGCCGCCGGCGAGGTTTTCGACGCCATTGGTGAGACCTGCTACCGCTCCTTCACCATGACGGTGACCGACGCGCGCGCCAAAAATGCCGTTCCCGTTGGCCTGCTTGAGGGCGGCAAGGTGCTGAAGCCGGTCAGGAAGGGCGAATTGCTGACCACCGACAACGCCGCGCCCGACCCGAATACGCGGCTTTTTGCGCTGCGCCGGCGTCAGGACCAGATGCTGTACCCATAGCAAGCGGCCGAAAACCGCGCCGCGGGCCCCGAGGGGCGCGGCCCGACTTCAAAAGCGAAGAGTCTCCACCGTTTTTGGCACGGGTCTTGCGACAGGCCTGTGTGTGGCGGCGCGCGACGGTGCTTGCGCGTCCAGACGAGGGAGCACGACGGCCGAATGAACCAGAATGACACGGTGGCCCGTATCAGGGCGGCACATCGCAGCGCGGCCAAAGCCAGAATCCGGCTCGAAACCCTCGATTCGTGGCGCGGCATCTGTGCGTTGCTCGTGGCGGTGATGCATTTTCCGGCCTCCGGTCCGCTCGCGGAAAGCCCGGTCGTGCGCAACGCCTATCTGTTCGTCGACTATTTTTTCGTCCTGTCTGGCTTCGTGATTGCCTATGGCTACGGTGCCAAGCTGGTCAACGGCGTCAATTATCTGCGCTTCGTCATTCTGCGGATCGGCAGGATCTACCCGCTCCACGTCGCCGTCCTGGCCCTGTTCGTCGCCTTCGAGGCGTTGCGCTGGGCCGTTCCGGCGCTGGCCGGAAACGGCGCGGCCCCGTTCACAGAAGGCAACAGCCCGTTCGAACTGTTGACGAGCCTTGCCCTTCTCAACGGCATGGGCGTCGACAGCCGGTTGACCTGGAACGGGCCGAGTTGGAGCATCTCGGCCGAGTTCTGGACCTATATCCTGTTCGGCGGGCTTGTGGTTCTGCTCGGGCGTCGCTCCTGGATCGCGCTGGTTGTTGCCGTCGTCACCGCCCCGGTGGTGCTCTACCTGTTTTCGCCCGACTACATGGACGCGACCTGGGATTTGGGTTTCGTGCGCTGTGTCTATGGTTTTTCGCTCGGCGCGCTGCTCTATTTCCTGGCCGGTGACAGACTGCTGTCGGCAAAGGCGCGCCAGGCGGCGGAGCCGACCGCGCGCGCGAGTGTGCTCGAATTCGCGGCCATCGTCCTCGTTGGCCTGTTCGTCGCCCTCGCCGGCGACAATGCGGCCAGCATCGCGGCGCCGTTCGTGTTTGCGCTGTCCTTGTACGTTTTCGTTCTGGAGGGCGGTGTATTCAGCCTTATGCTGAGGACGCGACTCTTCCAGTGGCTTGGGGCGCTCTCCTACGGCATCTACATGGTGCATATTTTCGTTCAGGCGCGGATGATCAACCTTGCCAGTGTGCTGGAGAAGATCGTCGGGGTCGAACTGATCGGCGCTTTCCAGATCAATGGACAGGACTTTTACGGATTTGGCCTCAACGGACCGGTTTTCGGTACGCTGATGGTGGCGGCGATGATCGTGGCGGTGGTGGCCGTGGCGCTGATCGCGCATCTGCTAATCGAAAAACCGTTCCAGCGGCTGTCGAGAAAATTCGCCGACATCTATGCCGGGCACATCATGGCCTTGCATCCGGGTGCAGGCGGTGTCGAGGCGCCTGCGCAACTGGACGGGCACGCGGCTTCAGCGCGCCCGTAAGGTTGTACCACTGCATGGAACGGCGGCCGAGGCCGCCGCACAGACTATTTGCCGAGCTCGATCGAGCGGTCGCGCGCCGCCTCGACGGCCTCGGCGACCAGGTTGCGAAGCCGATTCTGCTTCATCAGAACCTGCAGGGCGGCGGCGGTGGTGCCGTTGGGGCTCGTGACCTGTTCGCGCAGGACGCCGGGCGGGCTCTCGCTTTCGGCTGCCAGCGAAGCGGCGCCGAACACGGTCTGCATGGCCAGCAGTTTCGCTGCCTCGGCGGGCAGGCCGGCTTGCTCGCCGGCCGCGGTCAGACACTCGATGAAGTGAAAGACATAGGCGGGCCCCGAGCCGGAGACCGCGGTGACCGCGTCCATTAGGCTTTCGTCTTCGAGCTTGAGCACTTTGCCGCTGACCGAAAGCAGATCGGCCAGAAACGTCTCGGCGGCAGGTGTGACCTGGCTGTTGGAGACTGTCACCATCATGCCCTTGCCGATCGCGGCGGGCGTGTTTGGCATGCAGCGGGCGATCGGTGTTTTTTCGCCCAGCAGCGTCTCGAACAGCGCGATATCGATGCCGGCGGCGATCGACACGAAGGTCGTGGCGCCGGTCGCGAATTCGCTATACTCGGCGACGACGCTGCGCATCACCTGCGGCTTGACGGCAAAGATGATCAGTATGGGGCGAACTCCGGCCTGCAACTGCGATACATGCCCGCTCACGCCCGCCCCGGTCTGCGACGCACGTTGGCGCAGAGCCTCGTTCGGTTCGACGACGGCGATCTCGCTTGCGGCAAGTTTGCCCGAGGCCAGCCAGCCCGTGAGCATGGCGTGTCCCATATTGCCGCAGCCGACCAACACCACTTTTACAGCCAATTTCAATCTCCTCCGGCAGACCCGCCGCCGTTCCGTCCAGCGCACGCCCGCAGCAATGCCGGAACCCGACGACGGGTGCAACCGGTAATCATTCTGCCTTCAGTCGGATGACACGGAGGGGATCCTGATACGCGCTGCCATGCGCAAGCCGAGGCAACCCATGAGGAAAAACAGCCACACTGGATCCACTCGTCGCAGGAAGAAGCTCTCCAGGAACGCGTTCAGCGAGGTGAACATCAGGATCATCATGAAAAAATCGGACAGGTAGATGTTTTCCTTCAGGCGCGGCGTGCGCATGTAGTCGCGCACCGGCACGATCCAGAATGCCACCAGGCACGCCGCCAGCGCCGGCAGGCCCATCAGAACGGCGATGTCGAGATAGCCGTTGTGACCGTGGACGGAGCCGCGAATGTCCCAGGCGCGGTCGAAAGGCTGTTCCATGAAATAGATGAAAGGCGTGCTCCAAAAACTCTCATAGCCGTAGCCGAACCAGGGCTTCTTGGCGATCATCTCGCCGAGAAAGTCCCACAAGGCCGTCCGTCCGGTATAGGTGAGGTCGGGCGCGACCTGCTGCGCCAGATCCTTGAGCGGCTCGACAAACACGATGCCCAGCGTCGCCAGCGTCGCCCCGATCATCATTGTCACAAAGATCAATGGTGTCAGGAAACGCATCCCAAAAATGCCGGGCAGGGCCACCAGCCCGATCGACAGCGGCACCAGTCCCGCCGTCGTCTTCGAGCCGGTGTTGGCCATGAATATCATGGCAAGGACCAGCAGCGTGCCTCCCACCCAGCGCCGGCCGCGCCGGAAAGCGTAGAGCCCGGCAAAGCTGAGACAGGCCATGACCGGCCCGGCGACGTTTTTGTGTGAGAACGCGCCCCGCCACAGACCCGCGTGCTGCGGCTCGACGCCGGCTCCCGAGTGGACCGCCGTGGCTGGGAACAGTATCAGCCCCGCATAGCTGAGCAGGACCGCCGCCATGCCGGCGACGAGCAGCACGGTCGTGAAGGAATCGGCGTCGCGCGGCAGCACCAGGACGGTGACGATCGCCAGCACGCCGATCGCGGTGAACAGCGCCGCGCGCATCGCCGAGGGCGGGTCGATGGCATGCATCACCGAAAGCGCCAGAAATCCGAACACGATCAGCCACCACGGGCTGACCATCATTGCCACGACCCGGCGGTCGGCCAGCGTGAGCAGCGAAAATCCGGCCAGCAGCGCCAGCGAGCCAAAGCCGATCTGATTGACGATGTCGCCACCCTGGGCGGCGGCCGGCCCTTCGGGCTGGAACGGCCGGAACGAGATCAGCACGATCGCCAGTACTACGGTCGCAAGCACCGTGGAGATCTGGCGCAATGTCGGGTTGCCGAGCGGCACGACCTCAGTTCTTCTCAGCCTGTCTGTATTGCTCATTGGCATAGCCGAATTCCGCAAGCACGCGCCCGAGCGCGACATAGACGGGGTATGCGCCGACGGTAAGCGAGCCGCTTCGGGCCAGGCTCAAGAGGCCGCGCAGCGGTGCTGCGGCCAGCAGGGCCAGGCTCTTGGCTGCTACGCGCGCGGCGCCGAGCGGTTCGCCCGTCCGCTTGCGCTTTTCCACCAGCGTCGAGATCACGCCGTTGCGTAGGGAACGCGCCCTGATCCAGTCGCTTTCCAGCCGCCGCGCCGGAATGGTCTCCATGACCGGTGCCTCCGCGCACCAGGCGAGCCTGAACCCCCTGCGCACCGCCCGGCTCAGAAAATCCGAATCGCCGCCGCCCATGAAATTGAACGCGGGCTCCAGGAACGGCCGCTCCATGGCGTCGAGCACGCGGCGCGACACCAGCAGATTGCCGGAGGAATAAAGCGCCTCCACGGGCCGCGTGTCGCGATAGGGCGGGGCGAACACCGGATGGTTCGCCCAATGATCGTTTCCCGATTCCTCGAACACGGGCACCTGTGGTCCGCCCACGATGTCGACTCCCAGCCGTTCGGCGGTGGCGACCATGGTCTCGAGCCAGTCCGGGACGGCGAGTTCGTCGTCGTCGATCACCAGCACATGGCTCAGATTGGCAAACGCGGCCAGCGCGGTCGACCAGCCGGCATTGTAGGCGCTGCAATTGCCGCGTTCCTCCGCGACGATCACAAGACCGTTCACCGTGCCATTTTCGAACAGCGGCGCGGCCGCGTCGGCCCCGGCGTGCCGTTCTGCGTCATTTTCCATCACGATCAGCGCGTAGCACCGATTGGTATTCTGGGCGGCGACCGAGCGGATCGTCTCCAGCACCTGTTCTGGCCGGCGGAAGGTCGGCAGGGTAACGGCGATCCGTACCTCATCGGGCTCGAGGCCGGGCGATTGCGCGACGAGCCGGACGTTATCTACTGTGGCGAGCGCTTGCATGAGAGACCTTGGCCGTCCGTTTCGTTCATAAAGCCCGTTGCCTGTTAACGCGTGGTTAAGCACTGCGCTTGTTTTGCCCTGCCGCAGCCGCCGTTTTGCCGCCACAAGGCACGTCCCTTGCCTGCTTAAGCAAGACTTCACCCGAGACTGCTAGGGTCACGTTCAGGTAAGCGACATGCATTTGGTTTTTGTTACATCCCTCGTCCCCGACGGCGCGCCGACGACCGGCTACGAGATCGCCAATGCCGCGATTATCGCTGCATTGCGCCGTTCCGGCGTCCGGGTCACGGTTCTCGGTTACACTTGGCCCGGCAAGGCTCCGTCCGATCCGCAAAACACCGTTGCGCTCGGATCGGTCGATGTGCGCACGCAGGGCGCACCGGCGATTCAGAAGATGAAGTGGCTGGCTGGCGCGATGGCGTCGGGCCTGACTGTGTCGTCGGCCAAGATGCGCGCCGCATCCGAACAGGATCTGCGCGCGGCGCTGAAGCGGATCGGTCCCTTCGACGCCTATGTGCTCAACGCGGTCCAGCTTGCCGGCGCCTACGAGCATCTTTTCACCGACAAGCCGTCGATCTTCGTGGCCCACAATGTCGAGTTCCGCTCGGCGCTGGAAAACGCCGCCGCCGCGCGCGACCTGTTCCAGCGCGCGCTTTTCCGCCGCGAGGCGCGTCTCTTGCGCGCAATGGAGGAGCGGCTGTGCCGCCAGGCCCGCTTTGTCTTCACGCTCGCCGAGGAGGACCGCGACGCGCTCGGCGTGGCAGGGCCGCGCTCGGCGGCGTTGGCGCTGGTGACCCGCGACGAGCCGCCGCGCCCGCAATCGCGTAAAACCGCTTTCGAGGCCGGCATGATCGGCACCTGGAGCTGGGAGCCGAACCGTATCGGCCTTGACTGGTTTCTGCGCGAGGTGGCGCCTCGCCTGCCTGCCGATTTCCGTGTCCGTATTGCCGGGCACGTGCCGGCCGGGCTGGGACAGCTGCCCCCAGGCGTCGAATTTGTCGGCCGGGTTCCCGACGCCAGCGACTTCGTCCGTCAGGCCGCGGTGGTGCCGCTGATTGCGCAGGCCGGCACCGGCGTCCAGCTCAAGACCATCGAAACTTTCGAACTCGGCTTGCCCTCGGTGGCAACGTCCCGATCGCTGCGCGGCGTCTCCTATCTGCCGTCCAATTGCACCGTCGCCGACGATCCGGCCGCCTTTGCCGGAGCGCTGGTTGAGCGCGCAGCCGGTCAAACGGAGGCAATCGACGGCTCGACCTTCCATGCCGGCCAGATACGCGCGCTCGACGCCGCGATCGCCAAGGGGCTGGAAGCCCTGGGCAGTGCCCGCAGCGAGGTGGCGGCATGAGTACGCACTCCCTCACCACGGCGGTCGCAGAGCCTTTGCTTCAGCGACAAAAGGACATTCTCGGTGTCAGTGTCGCGCCCTTCGATCAGGCCGAGGCGATCGCCTATCTGGCGCGTCGCATCCGGGAGCGGCGCTTCACCAAGGTCGGCTTCCTCAACGCGCATATCGCAAACATTGCCAGCTCCGATACCCGTTTCGCGGCGCTGTTGTCCGACTTCGTCGTCCTGGCCGACGGCGTGGGCGTCGATATGGCGGCGAAGATCCTTTACGGCGCGCCGTTTCCGGCCAATCTCAACGGCACCGATTTCATTCCCGCCCTCCTTAAATCCCTGCAGGAACCGCTGACGGTCGGGCTGCTTGGCGCCAGCAGGGACAATGTCGAACGGGCGGCGGCCCGTTTGCAGGAGATGGTGCCGCAGCATCGCGTCACCGTCGTTCACGACGGATTTTTCGACGCGGCGACCGAGGACGAGATATTGGCGCGCCTCGGCCGGTCGCATCCCGACGTCCTTCTGGTGGCAATGGGCGTGCCGCGCCAGGAATACTGGATCGACGGCCGGCTGAACGCGGACCATTGCACGGCGGCGTTCGCTGTCGGCGCGCTGTTCGATTTCCTCAGCGGCGCGATTCCGCGCGCGCCCTCATGGGTGCGCTGGCTGCGCCTGGAATGGCTGTTTCGGCTTGGCCTGGAGCCCGCGCGCCTGTGGCGTCGCTATATTGTCGGCAATCCGCTCTTCCTGTGCCGGGTCCTGTTGCAAAAACTGCGGCGGGCGGGACCCACGGCGTGAATGTGACCGTTCAAACCGGCAGCAATATGCCGGGCGAAGCGCAAACCGTGGGCACGACTGCGCTGGTGACGGCGAGTTACGCGCCGGATTTCGAACGCTGCCGGCTGTTATGCGAAACCATTGACCGGCACGTTACCGGTCATGGTCGGCACTATATCCTCGTCGCGCATGCCGACGTGCCGCTTTTTCGCGCGCTCGAAACCGCCAACCGGGTCGTGATCGACGAGCGCGACATCCTGCCCGCCTGGCTGCGGGTGGTGCCGGATCCCACCAGCCTGTTTCGGCGCAAGTTCTGGGTTTCGACACGCACCAAGCCACTGCGCGGCTGGCACGTGCAGCAATTGCGCCGCATCGCGATCGCCGCCCACGCGGACGAGGACGCGCTGGTCTATTGTGATTCCGATGTGGTGGTCTTGAAGGATTTCGACTGCGCTCGTTTCTGGAGGGACGGGCAGGTGCGCCTGTTCCGGCGCGACAACGCACTTCGGGGATCCGTGGACGGGGACCAGAAGATCTGGTCGCGAAATGCCGCAAAGGTGCTCGGCATCGCGTCCCCGGCGGTCGCGCCGCACGACTATATCGCAACCTTCATTGCCTGGCGGCGCGACGCGGTGGTGTCGATGTGCGAAAAGATCGAGCGCACCAGCGGACGCCATTGGGTCGCCGCGATCGGAGCGGATCGAAAATTCTCCGAATGCATGATCTACGGGCGTTATGTCGACGAGGTCCTGATGGGACGGGGCCATTTCCTGTCCGGCGAGGAATTGTGCCGGGTCTATTGGCGCGGCCCGCGCCTGACCTCGGCGACGGTGCGCTCGTTCGTGGAAGGGATGAACCCCGGCCAGGTTGCGATCGGCATGCAGTCCTTCATCGGCACCGACATGGACCTGATCCGCGATCTGGTGCGCGTTGCCGAACGCCGTTGAGCGCGTTCCTTTCCGACCGTTGCGGTTTTCGTGCCAGTCGCGTCAGGCGCGCTTGGCCGGTAGCCTGATCGCGCTGTAGGTCAGGAGCGTCGAGGCCAGGTAGAGCACCGCGAAGGCCGCGTTCAGCATCGGCACGAGCTGCTGGGCCTCCGGTCCGTCAAGCAGCAGATAGGTGAGCACGACGGCCTTTGCCCCGGCAAGAAGCGCCAGGTTGAGCGCGCGCACCAGCATCTGACCGCGCGCAAACAGCAATTCGGCCTGATATTCGATCAGGTTTCGCAGCCCCGGCACGGCAAGCGCGAAGATGACCAATGGCGCCGCCTGCGAGACATTGTTTCCCAGAATCGTCGGGTAGAAATGCAGAACCAGTGCCAGCGTCGCCAGGCCGAGCGTGGAAATGGCCAGGATACCGGCTTCGAAACCGACGCGCAGCCAGAGTTTCGACAACGTCTCGGGGGCGCGCATCAATCGTTGCACGAGCAGCATGGTAAAGGTGCGGATCGGGATCGCGGTCAGGTCGACAAGCCGCATGACGATCGCGTAGATGCCGGCCAGATGCGGCCCGCCCAGGGCCAGAACCAGCAGCTTGTCCAGTTCCATCTGCAGATAGAACAGAAGTTCCGCGCCCGCCACGTAGAGCGCGTCGGCGAGCCGTGACCAGTAGAGCGCCGGCCGCAGCCGCAGCCGCTGGCGCGGCCAGAAGAACACAAGCGCAAGCGCGAGACAGACCCCGTTCGCGGATAGATAGTAATAGACCCAGACGTCGAGCGCCGGGGCGGTAGAAAGTGCGAACAATCCGGCCGCTGCCGCGCGCAGGGCCGTTCCCGCGATCACCAGAACGGCGGCGGCCGCGAAACGGTTGAGCCCGTTATTGACGATGACGACCGTCTCGACCAGACGCCACAGCAGCGCCTCCGACACGATGACCAACGCAAAGGTTGCAAGCGGCAACTCGCCGGAAAAGAAGATCGCATGCGTGAGCCAGCTCGCGGCCGCCAGAACCGGAAGCGACAGCGCCGTCATCAACAGGAACCCGCCGGCGAAGGTACCCAGCAGGCGCGGTTTGACGGTCGCTATTCGATAGAGCGAGGATACGAAACCGAAACCGACGATGCGAGACAGCATCACGCCGGCGGCCGAGGCGGTGGCGAAAAGCCCGAACTCGGCGATCGACAGGGCGTTGGCCAGGACGACGAAATAAAGCAGCGAGAAGACAAGGCGTCCGAGCGAACCGCTCACTGCCGTCAGATAGTCGCGCAGCAATGCGGCCCGCGAGGCCAGAAAGTCGGAAATGCGGTCCATAGCACCGGCCCTGGCGGCGGTGGCGTCGATGCCGGATTGCGGTGCCATACGCGCTGATGTCCTGCGTTGTCGAAAATACCTTATCGGTCAAACATTAACGTGCGGTTTTGCGATCTTTTGCGCTGCCGCGAACGGGGGGTCGAAGGGGCGTGAAAAATTAAGGAAATTAACTTTTTGTTTCCCATGGCTGTTTAGCGTGCCTTAACGATTGGCGCCGGCCGGCGTTGCAACCTATCCGAGATGTGCGAACCGATGCCAGCTTTCGACACCCGCGACCGAATGAAGCGAAAAGGGTCCCTGCTGACCCTCGCCGATCCGCAGGCGGATCCATCGGGTGCCGAGCGCAAGGCCGCGGACCGCAGGCCTGCGCGCGCGGCGGGCGATACAGCGGTCTCGCCGGCGGCGCGGCACGAGCTTGCGCGCTCGCGCCGCGAGGCCGGACGCAGTCCTTTGATTCAGGCTTTGGCGACGTCGAGCGCATCTGTTGCGTCGGACGACGATACGGGTGTGCAGGCAGCGCCGCAGCCGGACCGTGGGCACGAAGCCACGCCTGAGTGGCCGGGGCTTCGGACTGCTCGCGCCGACGGACCTGCGGACGATACGCGCCGCGCCGGGCCGGACGACAATGCGTCGATGCCGGACGGGCCCGGTCGCGGGCATGGCCGGTCGATGGCGTCGGCCGAGGAGCGCGACGCGTACTGGCGGCCGCTGATCGATCCGATGGCCGTGATCGGCGGAGTCTTCAATTCAAAGGGCCTGATCGCCGCCACAACGCTCTGCGGCGCGCTGCTGGGTGTGTTCATCGCGCTGTCGACGCCGAAGGAATATCAGGCGATCGCCGAGATGCTTGTTGATCCGCGTGACATCAAGTTCGTCGATCGCGACCTGACATCCGGCGGGCTGCCATCCGATGCGACCCTGGCGCTGGTGGAAAACCAGGTGCGGGTCATCCTTTCGGGTACCGTGATGACCAAGACGGTTGCCAGGCTCAATCTGGAACAGGACCCGGAATTCAACGGCGAAGGCAGCAGCGGCGGCTTGGGAAGTTTGGTGTCCGGCTTCTTCTCCCTGTTCTCGTTGTCCGGTGGAGGGGAGGCGGACAATGCCAACCGTCGCGCGATAACGGTGGACAATCTTTACAGCGCCGTCGACGCCGAGCGGGGTGGCAAGACGTTTGTCATCTCGATCGCCGCCAAATCGCAAAGCCCGCAAAAGGCTGCGTTGATCGCCAACACCGTCACCGAGGTGTTCCTGGAAACCTACGGCGATTTGCAGTCCGGCACGGCCGGCAAGGCGTCGGACGAGCTGTCGTCGCGATTGGCCGAACTGCGCGACGGCGTTGAGGCGGCGGAACGGAAAATCGAAGCGTTCAAGGCCGAAAACGATATTGTCGACGCCCAGGGGCGCCTGATCAGCGATGACGAGATCATCAAGCTCAACGACCAGCTCACCACCGCGCGCGCCCGCACGCTTGAACTTAATGCGCGCGCGGAGTCGGCGCGCTCGATTTCCGTCGATACGATCCTGACGGGAAACCTGCCCGAACAGATCAATTCGCCGGTGCTCACCGAGATGCGCGCGCAATACTCGACGCTGCGCCAGGAGGCGGACCGCCTTGGAGCCAAATTGGGGCCCAGGCACCCCGAACGTGCTGCCGTTGAAGCGCAGCTTGCCAGTGCGCGCCAGCAGATTTCGCAGGAACTGCGTCTGGTTGCTCAATCGATCCAGGTCGATCTCAAGCGGGCCGTGCAGCTCGAGCAGGAACTGGCCGCCCGCCTGGCGCAGCTCAAGGCGCGCCAGGCCAATCTCAGCGAAGAACTGGTGACGGTGCGCGAACTCGAGCGCGAAGCCACCGCCAAGCGGGCCGTCTACGAATCGTTCTTGCTGCGCGCCCGCGAGACCGGGCAGCAAAAGGACATCAACGCCGTCAACATAAGCGTGATCTCCGAGGCCATGCCGCCGCTTGAACCGACCGGCATGTCGCGCAAGACGATCGCCGTGCTCGCCACCATGTTGGGGTTTGGCGCCGGTGTCGGACTGGGTGCGGCCCGCGGCGCCTATGACAGTTTTCGCGCCGGCGTCGGCCGCGCGTCCCCTGGCAACGAGCGTGCGCCTGCACCCGCGGCGCCGACGTCGCCGGCGGCCCGGGCGCCAGTTGAGCGCAGGCGCGAGGCGGATGAGCCGAACGACGAAGATGGCAGCCCCGCCGCAACACCACAATCGCCGCAGCCCGATGTTGTTGAGGCTTCCGGTTCCGAGTCCCGTCACCGCGAGTCCACTGCAACCGAATCCGTCGCTGCCGCGGCGGAGACCACCGAGGAGGCAGATAATATGCACCGCATGCCGGATTACGCCGCATGGCAGGCGCCACGTTCGCCCGAAACAGCCGACAATATTCCCGGCCCTCACGGCTCCTATTGGTACGATCCCGCCACGGGCGCTCATTATCCCGTTCCCGGCTCGGCCTATGGCTGGCATCCCACTTTCACCGGCGAGCCCGGCTCCGCGTCCGCCGCGCCGGTCCATGGGGCCGCGCCGCAGCTCCATCATCCCTGGGCCCCGGCCGGGCCTGGCTATCCTCCCGCGCCGCCGGCCTATTGGCCCCAGCCGACGCCGCAGACGGCACCCTACTGGCCCGATCCGCGCCACCAAGCGCAGCCGTGGCCGCACCACGCGCCGCCGCAGACAGGCCCTGCCGGCAGTGGCCGCGCGCCCCATGCCGACGCAGTCGCTCGCCCGGCCATGGACACGCCCGCCGAGGCACACGAGCCCGATAGCGACAATGACGCCATCAACGAGATCCGCGAGAGCCTGCGCGAATTCCGCGAGGCTTTGCGCGAACTTAAGGAAAATCGCGGCCGCCGCCGCTTCATCTGACGGCTTTCGCGTTTACGGCACGCCGCGACGCAATGGCGGGTATCGTCTGTGTCGATTGTCGAATAAAGCTCCCGGATCGAGTGGATTCCGGGGGCGATGGATGGCCGAACTGATCGAGGGACGAAAGGTCGCCGACGAAGTCGTGACGACGGTCAAGCAAGGTGCCGGGGCGCTGCGGGCGCGGACTGGCGTCGTACCCGGCATCGCGGTGGTCATCGTCGGATCCGACCCCGCCAGCCAGGTCTATGTCGCGTCCAAGTCCCGCAAGGCCAAGGAATGCGGATTTCATTCCCTGCAGCACGACTTGGCCGAAGACACGGATGAAGCGACGCTTCTTTCACTGATCGCCGATCTCAACGCCGATCCGGCCATTCACGGCATTCTGGTTCAGCTACCCTTGCCCGCTCATATTGATGCCGGCCGTGTCATTCAGTCGATCGACCCGGACAAGGATGTCGACGGCTTCCACTTCGTCAATGTCGGCAGGCTTTCCACCGGCGAGACCGGTACGGCCTTCGTGCCGTGTACCCCGGCGGGCTCGATGATCCTGACGCAGCGTGCGCGCGGGTACGATTTGTCGGGCCTCAACGCCGTCGTCGTCGGCCGCTCGAACATAGTCGGCAAGCCGATGGCCAATCTGCTCTTGGCGGCCAATGCAACCGTCACCATTGCCCACAGCCGGACCCGCGACCTCGCCGCGCTGTGCCGCACGGCCGACATCCTCGTGGCTGCGGTGGGGCGGCCGCACATGGTCAAGGGTGACTGGATCAAGCCGGGCGCCACCGTGATCGACGTCGGCATCAACCGGATCCCGGCGCCCGAAAAGGGCGAAGGCAAGACGCGACTGGTCGGCGATGTCGACTTTGAGGCGGCTTGCGCGCATGCCGGAGCGATCACGCCGGTGCCGGGCGGCGTCGGGCCGATGACGATCGCCATGCTGATGGCCAACACGCTGGTCTCGGCCTGCCGGCGCGCGGGCGTTGCCGCACCCTCCTTCTAGCGGCCGCTTCACGGCAGCCGCCACCGCGTTGGGTTGGCGCTGGCGCCGGTCCGCGCCGCCGCTGCAATGCTTGTAATTCGGCCGCAATCGGAGTAAGGAGCCGATCAAATCCCGAACAATCGAAGCTGAAAGGGGCATTGATGGCCCGCGTCACCGTTGAAGACTGCATCGACAAGGTCGATAATCGTTTCGAGCTGGTTCTCCTTTCCGGTCACCGCGCTCGCCAGATCTCCCAGGGCGCGGCGATCACCGTCGATCGCGACAACGACAAGAACCCCGTCGTGGCGCTGCGCGAGATTGCCGAGGAGACGCTTTCGCCCGGCGACCTGAAGGAAGATCTGATCCATTCTCTGCAAAAGCACGTCGAGGTCGACGAGCCCGAGGCGGACGAGCCGCCGGTTATCGAGCAGGACGAGGCCGCGTCGCCGATCGCCGAGGCGGCGCCGAGTGAGGACGAGCCGGTATCCTTCGACCGGATGAGTGAGGAAGACCTTCTCGCCGGTATCGAGGGTCTGGTTCCGCCGGAGAAAAGTGACGATTTCTAACACACAAGCCTCTTGCCCCCTACCGGGGGCGGTCGCTCATGTATAATCATGACATGCGCCGTGTCGTCGCGGCGCATGTTTTGTTTGCGGAGCCGGCCCTACGATGATGCGCCAGTATGAGCTTGTCGAGCGTGTGCAGCGCTACAAGCCCGACGTCAACGAGGCGCTCCTGAACAAGGCTTATGTGTACGCCATGCAAAAGCATGGCCATCAAAAGCGCGCCTCAGGCGATCCGTATTTTTCCCACCCGCTCGAGGTCGCCGCGATTCTGGTCGACATGCATCTCGACGAATCGACGATCGCGGTCGCCCTGCTGCACGACACGATCGAAGACACCACCGCCACCCGCCAGGAAATCGACGAGCTGTTCGGCAAGGACATGGGCAAGCTGGTCGATGGGTTGACCAAGCTGAAAAAGCTGGATCTCGTCTCCAAGAAGGCGGAGCAGGCGGAAAATCTGCGCAAGCTGCTTCTGGCGATCTCCGAAGACGTGCGGGTACTGTTGGTCAAGCTGGCCGACCGGCTGCACAATATGCGCACGCTCGACCACGTGCCAGAGCACAAGCGCCTGCGCATCGCCGAGGAAACCATGGACATCTATGCCCCGCTCGCCGGGCGCATGGGCATGCAGGATATGCGCGAGGAGCTCGAGGAACTCGCCTTCAAGCATATCAATCCAGGCGGCTATCGGGCGGTGACCGAGCGCCTGACGGAGATCTTCGAGCGCAACCGCGACGTCATCGGCGAGATCGAGACCGCACTGTCGAGCCTGTTTGCCGAGTACGACATCAAGGCGGAAGTGAAGAGCCGCCAGAAAAAGCCCTGGTCGGTGTTTCGCAAGATGGAGACCAAGGCGCTTTCCTTCGAACAGCTTTCCGACATTTTCGGCTTTCGTGTCCTGGTCGACGGCATCGAGGATTGTTATCGGGCGCTGTGCGCCATCCACACCACCTGGTCGATGGTGCCCGGCCGCTTCAAGGATTACATCTCGACGCCGAAACAGAACGACTATCGCTCCATCCACACAACCATCGTCGGACCGTCGCGCCAGCGCGTCGAGCTGCAGATCCGCACCTACGCCATGGATAAGGTCGCCGAATACGGCGTCGCCGCCCATTCCATTTACAAGGATCTCGGCAGCAAGCCGAACGGCGCTGGCCATGCCATTTCCACCGAGACCAACGCCTATGCCTGGCTTCGCCGCACCATCGAGGCGTTGTCGGAAGGCGACAATCCCGAGGAGTTTCTGGAGAATACCCGTCTGGAGATGTTTCAGGACCAGGTGTTCTGTTTCACGCCGAAAGGCAAGCTGATCGCCCTGCCGCGCGGCGCCACCCCGATCGACTTCGCCTATGCCGTCCACACCGATGTCGGCGACACCTGTGTCGGCGCCAAGGTCAATGGCCGCATCATGCCGTTGATGACGGAACTCAAGAATGGCGACGAGGTCGACATCATCCGCTCCAAGGCGCAGGTGCCGCCCGCCGCCTGGGAACAGGTGGTCGTCACCGGCAAGGCGCGCTCGGCGATCAGGCGGGCCACGCGCGCCGCCATCCGCAAGCAATATTCCGGTCTCGGCACGCGCATCCTCGAACGGGCCTTCGAGCGGGCCGGCCACAGCTATTCGCGCGATCAGCTGAAGCCGGTGCTGCATCGCCTGGCGCGCAAGGACATCGAAGACGTCGTGGCGGCTGTCGGACGCGGCGAATTGTCATCGCCCGACGTGCTGCGCGCTGTGTTTCCCGATTATAAGGACGAACGCGTGACCGCGGCGGCGCGCCCGCGCGAAGAGGGCTGGTTCAATCTGCGCAACGCCGCCGGCATGCTGTTCAAGATTCCGGGCCGGTCGGCGAAGAAGGACGGTGTGCAGAAGCGCAAGAAAAAGCGTTCGGAAGAAGGGGCCCTGCCGATTCGCGGCGTCGCCGGCGATCTTCCCGTGCGTTTCGCTCCCGAGGGCGCGGTTCCCGGCGACCGGATCGTCGGCATCATGCAGCCGGGGTCCGGCATCACCATCTACCCGATCCAGTCGCCGTCGCTGACCGCCTTCGACGATCAGCCGGAACGCTGGATCGACGTGCGCTGGGACATCGTCGAGGGCACCAATGAACGGTTTCCCGCGCGCATTTCCGTCACCGCGATCAACGAGCCGGGATCGTTGGCTGAAATCGCCCAGCTGATTGCTTCCAACGATGCCAACATCCACAAATTGTCGATGGTGCGCACCGCGCCCGATTTCACCGAGATGGTCTTCGACCTCGAGGTCTGGGACCTGAAACATCTCAACCGGCTGCTCGCACAGCTGCGCGACACGCCGTCCGTCAGCGAAGGCCATCGCGTCAATGGCTAGAGGGTGGTTCCCGCAATCGATGGACCGACCCGGGGCCGTGCGCCGGCACTGCGACGGATGTCCATGTTGGCGATGCCACATTGCGGGGCTATATCTTTGTTAAGCGGGCAATGGGATGGTTGCCGGGCCGGGGCTGGCCCGGCGGTGGCCGTCGACGATGGTTCAGATCCCGATTTACGCGAACGAGCCGGGGTGGTTTGATCGATGTTGTTTCGGCGTAGAAAGCCGGCAGACATGTGGGAGCGCACACGCACATTCGTGTGGCCGCGCCGCTCCTTCTGGCGCTCGGCCCAGTATTACGCCAAGCGCGTCCTGCGTCTCAACGCCACGCCGCATGCGATCGCGGCCGGTATTGCGTCCGGCGTGTTCGTCTCGTTCCTGCCCTTTCTTGGCTTTCATTTCGTTTTAGCCGCCGTGATTGCGTGGCTTCTCGCCGGAAATCTGCTCGCCTCGGCGATCGGCACCGCCATCGGCAATCCGATCACCTTTCCACTGATCTGGGCCTCCACTTACGAACTTGGCAGTTTCCTGCTCGGCAGCGGACAACCGGGAGCCTCGGCGACGATCCATTTCGGGCGCATGCTGCGCCATCTCGAGTTTTCCCAGCTCTGGGACCCGCTCTTGAAGCCGATGACGGCCGGCGGCATACCGCTCGGCATGGCCTTCGCGGTCGCGTTCTACATTCTCACGCGCTGGGGCGTGGCCGCATTCCGCCGTCAGCGCCAGCGCCGGCTCGCCGAACAGGCCATGCGTCGGGCGGTGCGCCCGGCCGGCGGGGCGGTCGCGCGCGGATGATTGTTGGTCTCGGGTCCGATCTGATCGACATCCGTCGCATCGAACGCTCGCTTGACCGGTACGGACGGCGTTTCACGCACCGCATTTTCACCGAAACCGAACGGATCAAATCGGAAGGGCGCAAGCACCGCGCGGCTTCCTATGCCAAGCGCTTCGCGGCCAAGGAGGCGTGTGCCAAGGCGCTCGGCACGGGTATCGCCCAGGGCGTGTTCTGGAACGAGATGGGGGTGGTCAATCTCGACAGCGGCCGTCCGACCATGGAGCTCACCGGCGGGGCGGCCGCGCGGCTGCGCGCGATCCTGCCCCCGGGCCACGAGGCGTGCATCCATCTCACCATCACCGACGATCACCCGCTGGCCCAGGCTTTCGTGATCATCGAGGCGGTTCGTGCCGAATAAGCGCCACGATTGCGCTGTTTGCCCGGTGCGGCCGGGCAACGCCGTTGCTCCGCGCCGCGCAAGCCGATAAGACCTGTCGGCTGACTGATTTGAGGACGAAATGAGCGTGGCTGACAAATCACGGAAAAAATCTGGCGGGCTGGGCGAGACGGTCAATGTCATTGTCCAGGCGCTGCTGTTGGCCCTGATCATCAGGACATTTCTGTTTCAGCCGTTTTCGATTCCGTCCGGGTCGATGCGCCCGACGCTTCTGGAGGGCGATTATCTGTTCGTGACAAAATGGGCTTACGGCTATTCGAGGCACTCCCTGCCGTTTTCGCCCGACCTGTTTGAAGGCCGCATCTGGGATGCCGCCCCCGAGCGCGGCGACGTGGCGGTGTTCAAATATCCTCCCAATCCGGCGCTCGACTATATCAAGCGCGTCATAGGCCTGCCGGGCGACCGCATCCAGATGCGTGAGGGCCAGCTCTACATCAATGGCAAGCCTGTCGATCGCCAAAAGACAGGCCAGATCGACAATCCCGACATCACCGAGGTCAACCGTCCGGTTGACGTCTATCGCGAGACCCTGCCGAACGGCGTCTCCTACGACACGCTCGACGTGACGCCGAACGGCATCAGCGACGACACGCGCGAATTCGTCGTGCCGGCGGGACATTATTTCATGATGGGCGACAATCGCGACAATTCCGCCGACAGTCGGGTGTTCGGGTTCGTACCGGAAGAAAATCTCGTCGGTCGTGCCAACATCATCTTCTTTTCCATCTCCGGTGGCGCCAGCCCGCTCGAGATATGGAAATGGCCGAGCCAGATTCGCCCGATGCGGCTGTTCAACATGATCAGATGACGGCCAGGAAACGCTTTTCGGGCGCGGCGCTGGTGGAGGCGCTGCGTGAGCGCACCGGACACACTTTCAACGATCTCGAGCGTCTCGAACGCGCGCTGACCCATTCGAGCGCCCGGCGCCGGACCGGTTCGGACTACGAGCGTCTCGAGTTTCTCGGCGATCGCGTGCTCGGTCTGGTCGTGGCCGACCTGTTGTTTCACGCCTTTCCGGGCGCTCCCGAAGGCGAACTGGCGCTCCGGCTCAACGCGCTGGTCAGCGGTGAGGCCTGCGCCGAGGTCGCCGAAGAGATCGGCCTGGCCGATTTCATCCGCGCCGAATCGGGGCTCAGATCCGTGTCCGGACGCAAGGGCCGCGGCACGCGCGCCGACGTCATGGAAGCGCTGATCGCCGCGATCTATCTCGACGGTGGGCTCGATGCCGCGCGGTCCTTTATCCTGAGATATTGGGAACCGCGCAGTCGCAAGGCGCAGGGCGCTGCGCGCGACGCCAAGACCGCGCTGCAGGAATGGGCCCACCAGGTCGCCGGCGTCACGCCGGCCTATCAGTTGGAAGGTCGCGAGGGCCCCGATCACGAGCCGCTGTTCACCATCAGCGTCAGGGTCGGCGACCTTGCCCCGGCTAGCGGCAGCGGCCGCGCCAAGCGCGAGGCGGAGCAGGCCGCGGCGACGGCGATGCTGGAGCGCGAGGGCGTATGGGAAAAGACGGAAGCGGCACAGTGACCGAAGACACCGAGCATAGCGAACACAACAGCGTATCGACGCATTCCGGCTTCGTGGCGCTGGTGGGCGCTCCGAATGCGGGCAAGTCGACCCTGATCAACCAGCTGGTCGGCACCAAGGTCTCGATCGTCACCCACAAGGTGCAGACGACGCGCGCCATCGTGCGCGGCATCGCCGTGCACCGCAACGCCCAGATCGTGTTTGTCGACACGCCGGGCATCTTCAAGCCGCGCCGCCGCCTCGACCGGGCGATGGTCAGCACCGCCTGGGGCGGGGCCAGGGACGCCGATATCGTTTTGGTGATGATCGACGCCGAGCGCGGGATCAGGGGCGACGCCGAGGCGCTGCTCGACCGGGTCGGCGAAATTTCCCAGCCGATGGTGCTGATTCTCAACAAGGTCGACCGGGTCAAGCGGGAAACCCTGCTGGCGCTCGCCGCGGCCGCGAACGAAAAGGCTGCTTTCTCGCGTACCTTCATGATCTCTGCGCTGACCGGCTCGGGCTGCGCCGATCTGCTCGACCATCTCGCAGAAAGCCTGCCGGAGGGGCCTTGGTACTATCCCGAGGATCAGGTTTCCGACCTGCCGATGCGCCAGCTCGCCGCAGAGATCACCCGCGAAAAGCTCTATCTGCGTCTGCATCAGGAACTGCCCTATTCCTCGCATGTCGAAACCGAGACATGGCAGGAAAAGCCGGACGGTTCGGTGCGTATCGAGCAGGTAATCTATGTCGAGCGCGACAGCCAGAAGAAGATCGTGCTCGGCCACAAGGGCGAGACGATCAAGGCGATCGGTAGTGCCGCGCGCAAGGAGATCGCCGAGGTGCTCGAGCAGAAAGTGCATCTGTTCCTGTTCGTCAAGGTGCGCGAGAACTGGGGCGACGATCCGGATCGCTACCGCGAGATGGGGCTCGATTATCCGGGCTGAACACGCCGGCTTCTTTTAATTCACATCTATGTTAAATTGATCGTCGCTGCCTGACATGGGAGGAGCGATCGATGACGACCGAGCTGCTTTATCTGTTCCTGACCTCGGTGCTGCTCGCCGTGGCCTGGATTCCCTTTATCTATGGACAGGCGACGCATGTCGGCCCGTTGACGCCGAAGGAATATGTCGAGGGCCGCCACGCCGAAGTGCCGCATTGGATACGCCGCGCCGACCGCGCCCATCTCAATCTCGTGGAGCAATACGGCGCCTTCGCCGGGCTGGTCCTCGTCGCCCATCTTGCCGGCGTGTCCGACGCGGTCACGGTCTGGTGCGCGGCGATCTTCTTCTTCGCGCGCCTCGCCCACGCCGTGATCTATATCGCCGGGGTTTCCGTGCTGATGGCGCGCACCGTGGTCTTTCTTGTCGCCTTCCTGGCGCTGGTCGTCTACGCGATCGACATTCTTGTCAGCTTCGAATGGGCTGCCGTGTCCGCTGCTTGACCGGCCGGTCCTGGCTTGACACCACTGCGCGGGAAAGTGACGGGGCAGGGCGCGGGGCGGCACTATGATCGATGACGTGCTTGACGGTTACGCCGCGGTGTCGGACGCTTGGGTGGCGCGCTCGGAGGCGATTTCACCTGAGAGATAATACACGCCTGTCGCCGATCTCTTCCCGCGCCGGCCGCTGCGTGTCGCCGATATCGGCGCCGGGACCGGCCGTGATGCCGCATGGCTTGCCGATCAGGGCCACCGCGTCGTCGCCGTTGAACCGGTGGCGCGGCTCAGATGCGCCGGCGCTGTGCTGCACGCGGATGCCGGTATCTCCTGGCTGGACGACCGCCTGCCGGAGCTTGGCCATCTTGCGGCGTTGGGCTCATTCGACCTGATGCTGGTGGTCGGTGTCTGGCAGCATCTCGCCGACCGGCATCGCCCACTGGCGATGAGCCGTCTCGCTGAAGCGCTTGCGCCCGGCGGTCTGATGATCATGGCGCTGCGTCACGGGCCCGGCGCGCCGGGCCGTCCAGTCACGGCGATCCGCTCAAGCGATACGGTCGCCCTTGCCTCGGCGAACGGGCTCGGCCTCCTGCGCGAGACACAAACAGCGTCGATTCAGCCGCAAAACCGGGCGCTCGGCGTTCATTGGACGTGGCTTGCCATCACCCGGCCCGGCCGGTCTTGCCTTCCGGGCGAAATCGGTCCACGCATCAGCAATGGAATGGCGTGACGAGGGCATCATCATCGGTTCGCGCCGGCATGGCGAGACCAGCCTCATTCTGGAGGTGATGACACGCGCCCACGGCCGGCATCTGGGTCTGGTGCGCGGCGGGCGCTCGCGCAAGCAGCAGCCGGTGCTGCAGGCGGGCAACCGGGTCGAACTGGCCTGGCGGGCGCGGCTCGACGAACATCTCGGCACCTATCAGGTCGAGGCGCTGGAACTCAACGCCGCCCGCCTCCTGTCGGGCGCCTGCGCCGTCTACGGCCTGCAGACCCTGTCCGCGCATCTGCGGCTTTTGCCCGAGCGCGATCCGCATCCGCGCCTTTTCGAGACCTTTGCGGTGATCCTGCAGCATCTCGACGACGAGACCCTGGCGGCCGAACTGATCGTGCGTTTCGAACTGCTGATCCTCGACGAACTCGGGTTCGGGCTCGACCTGTCGCGCTGCGCGGCCACCGGATCGGCCGAACAGCTCGTGTTCGTCTCGCCCAAATCCGGACGTGCGGTGTCGCGTCTGGCCGGCCAGCCCTATGCCGACCGCCTTCTGCCCTTGCCGGCATTTTTGCACGGCCGGGCCGGCCTGGGCGGCGATCTCGACGCGGTCGAGGCGGCGTTCCGGCTGACCGGTTATTTCTTCACCCGGCACGTCTACGAGCCGCGCGGCATCGAACCGCCGCAAACCAGGGCCGGGTTCCTGGCCGCGCTCAGGCGAAGCCGCGCCGCGGTCGATGTCGCTGTAAACGAGGAGACCTGAATGCGCGCGGTGGAACTTTATCCCGGTCACATCTCTCCGCTGGGCGTGGGCACGATCCCGCATGAGGACATCGAAAACCACACCGGGCTCGAACTCCTGCAGCGCATCGTCGACGGTGCCTATCCCGCGCCGCCGATCGGCGCCACCTTGAATTACGGTCTGGTCGAGGTCTCCGAGGGGCGCGCGGTGTTTCGCGGTGTCCCGAACGAGCGCCATTTGAACCCGCTCGGCGGCGTTCATGGCGGCTGGGCGGCCACTCTGCTCGATTCGGCGCTGGCCTGCGCGGTACAGACCCTTCTGGCGAAGGGCGAGGCCTATACCACGGCCGAGTTCAAGGTGAACCTGACCCGCCCGATCACGCCCGGGACCGGCGAGGTGGTCTGCGAAGGCGTGGTTGTGCACAAGGGCCGCACGCTGGCGGTTTCCGAAGCCAAGCTTCTTGACGCCAAGGGCAAGCTGCTTGCGTTCGGCACTGAGACCTGCGCGATCTTTCCGGCGGAGAAGCTGAGACCGCGCTGACCCCTATTCGGCCGCGGCGAGCGCCGGTCGCTCGACAGCCTGTTCCCTGATCGGCCAGTGCACGATCGCCGCGAACAGGCCGAGCGCGACGCCCAGCCACCACACCGCGTCGTAGGAGCCGTAGAGGTCGTAGAGATAGCCGCCCAGCCACACGCCCAGGAACGAGCCGATCTGGTGCGACAGGAAGACGAAGCCGCCCAGCATGCCGAGATGGCGGGTGCCGAACATGATGGCGACCAGCGCGTTGGTCGGCGGAACCGTCGACAGCCACAACAGCCCCATGATGATTGCGAACACGACCACGCTCGCCGGCGTTTGCGGCAAGAGCAGGAAAGCCGTCACCAGCACCGAGCGGCCGATATAGATCCAGGCCAGGAAGATCGGCTTGGAATAGCGTTGGCCGATGAAGCCGGAGGCGAGCGAGCCGATAATGTTGAAAAACCCGATCAGGGCGAGGGCAATCACAGCATACCGCGCCTCGATGCCGATATCCGAGACGTAGGCGGGGAAATGCGCGGTGATGAAGGCGACCTGGAAACCGCAAACGAAAAAGCCGGACACCAGGAGCAGATAGCTGTGATGGCCAAAAGCCTCGCGCAGGGCCTGGCCGGCCGTCTGCTCGATCTCGCTCTGGCTGTTGCTGCCACTCGACGAATTGCCGCGCAGCGGAACGGCCAGCAGCGGGACGGCCAGCATCATCACACTCATGATGACCAGCGTGTCGTGCCAGCCATAGCTGTCGATCAGCCCCTGGCTCAGCGGGGCGAACAGGAACATGCCGGCCGACCCCGCGGCTGTGCCGATGCCGAAGGCGAGGCTGCGGCCCTCCGGCGGTACGTTGCGGGCAAAGGCTGCCAGCACGATGCCGAACGAGCCTGAGGCGACCCCGAGCCCGACCAGCAGGCCGCCGCCGATATGCAGCATGGTCGCGCTCTCGGCGCCCGCCATCAGATAGAGCCCCGATGCGTACATCGCCCCCGAAAGCGCCAGCACCCGCCAGGTGCCGAATTTGTCGGCAATTGCGCCGAACAGCGGCGTGCCCAGCCCCCAGGCCAGGTTCTGGATCGCCATCGCCAGCCCGAACGTCGTGCGATCCCAGCCTTTTTCGGCAAGCATGGGCAACTGGAAAAAGCCCATCGCCGAACGCGGACCGAAGGTCAACGCCGCGATCAGGCAGCCGCAGATGATGATGAGCCAGGGCAGGGTGGATCGGCTCTCGGCGGGACTGGACGGGACGGCCATGCGGGGGCGAACTCCTGTTCGCATGGATTTTAGCGATCGGTCGGCTTCATTCCAGCGAATAGAGCGCGTTGTGTGGATCAATTTTTTTGATGAAAGACGTGGGCGGTCGGCAGCGCGTCCAGCGCGGCGCCGGCGTGGTTCAGTCCTTGTCCTGGCCGATCAGATGCACGTCGCGCTGAGGGAAGGGGATCGAGATGCCCTTGTCGTCAAAGGCGAGCTTGGCGGCCTTGGTGACGTCGAGCTTGGTCTGGAACCAGTCCGGCGTCCTGGTCCAGTAGCGCGCCGTCACCGCCACCGCGCTGTCGCCGAGTTCGCTGACGAAGGTGGTCGGCGCCGGTTCGGACAGCACCCGCTTGTCGCCGTCGATCAGCCCGGCCAGCGTCGTCTGGGCCAGGTCGATGTCGTCGCCATAGCCGATGCCGATTGTCACGTCCGCCCGGCGCAGCGCATTGCGCGTATAGTTGGTGACCGGCGAGTTCCACAATTCGCTGTTGGGGGCGAGCACGAACAGCCCGTCGATAGTTTTCAATTCGGTCGCAAACAGCCCGATCTCCACGATGGTGCCCGAAACGTTGCCCGCATCGATATATTCACCGACGCGGAACGGCCTGAGCACCAGCAGCATGATGCCGGCGGCGATGTTCTGCAACGTGCCCTGCAGGGCGAGCCCGATGGCCAGGCCGGCGGCGCCGAGCGCGGCCAGGATGCTGGCCGTCTGGACGCCGAATTGCGCCAGAACGGCGACGACGGTGATGATCAAAACGCCGTAACGCGCCGTCTTGGACAGAAACTTCTTCAGCGTCTCGTCGAAGCCGCGCACGCCGGAGAGCCCGCGATAGGCCGAGCGTTCGACCACCCTGGCGACGATGAAGCCGGCGATCAAGAGAATCACCGCGCCCAGGACCGAGAAGGAATACTCCACGGCGAGCGCGCCCGCCTGCTCCAATCCGGCGCTGAGCGCTGCCATCATACCGGTTGCGTTTTCTCCGATCTTGTCCATGGGGGTCCTTCGCGATTGTGTGATTTGACCGGCATTAGACCGGATCGCGCCCCGGCTTGAAAGGCCGCGCGCGGCAAAATCCGGAGGCCGCCGCCAGCCCGCGCGACAGTGGCGATCGTCGTTTGGAAAGAGCAATGTCTGTCCAAAGGTTTCGCCACACTTCCGTCGCAATTCAGGTGCGATGGCAATTCTCAGCCTGCGCCGCATGACGACCCGGTACAGGCGGCTCCGAGGGCGGAGCCACAGGGTCGCCCTTGGATCATGACGCAGCCATGTCTTCGCGCGTTCGCCCGGCCGGTATGGCCGATATCGATGCTCTGGTCGCCATCGAGCAAGCCGCTTTTGCGGGCGATCGGATATCGCGCCGCTCTTTTCGCCAGTTGATCGAGCGGGAGACCGCCGCCGCGCGCGTCGTTGAGGTGGACGGACACGTCGCCGGTTATGTCGTGGTGCTGTTTCGCAAGGGTAGCGGCGTGGCCAGGCTCTATTCGATCGCGCGCACCTGCGGTCTGGCCGGGCTTGGCCGGGCGCTGCTCCAGGCGGCCGAAAGCGCGGCGTTCGATCGCGAAAGGCTCTTGCTGCGGCTCGAAGTGCGCGAGGACAACCACCGGGCGATCGCACTTTACAAGCAGAACGGCTATCGCCGCATCGGCCGCGAGCCCGACTATTACCATGACGGTATGGCGGCGCTGCGGTTCGAAAAGACGCTGCGCGGCCAGCATCCGCCCGCGACCGGCGTTCCCTATTATCCGCAGAGCTGGGATTTCACCTGCGGCCCGTGCTGCCTGATGATGGCCGCCGGCCATTTCCTGCCCGGCTACGAAGCCGACCGGACCACCGAACTGCGCCTTTGGCGCCAGGCGACGACGGTGTTCATGATGTCGGGCGCCGGTGGCTGCGAACCGTTCGGACTGGCGGTGGCCGCGCACGATCTCGGCCTGTCGGCCGAAATCTTCGTGTCGGCCGTCGGTCCGCTTTTTCTGCAGTCAGTGCGCAGCCACGAAAAACGCTCGGTGATGGAAGTGGCCCAGGCCGATTTCCGTCGGCGCGCTGTCGAATACGACATCCCAACCCATACGCGCGCCTTTTCGCTGGATGATATCGGCGCCTGCCTGTCCGGTGGTGGGCTCGCGATGGTTTTGGTGAGCGGCTATCTGATGTTCGGCCAGAAGGTTCCGCACTGGGTGCTGGCCATCGCCGATGATGGCAAACATATTACCATCCATGATCCGTGGGTGGAGGACGAGCGCGGTGAAACCATGACGGATGCGGCCGGTATTCCCGTGCCTTATGCGATTTTCATGCGCATGGCGCAGTTCGGGCGCGACGGGTTGCGCGCCGCAGTGATGATCAAACGGCACGAGGAACGATGAGCTGGGTCATTCTCACGGGCAGGCGCAACGACCTCGGTCCGGCGGCCACGCCGCACAAGATCATCACCAATCGCGATTACCTCGCACACCCGGCGCTGTTTCGCGGCCAGCGGCCGAAGGTTATCAACCTGTCGAACAGCTATGCCTATCAAAGCCGCGGTTATTACGCATCGCTGCTGGCGTCGTCGCGCGGCCATCGCGTCATCCCCTCGGTGGAGACGATCATCGATCTGTCAGAGCGCAAGCTGTACGAGAACGCGCTGCCGGAGCTGGAGCAGGCGTTGAACAGATGTCGCAAGGATCTGGGAGGCATCGTTCCGGCGCGACTGGCGGTCTTCTTCGGCATTGCGTCAACCAAGGCGACCGACCGCTTCGCGCGTTTGCTGTTCGACTGGTTTCGCGCGCCCGCGCTTGAGGTGACGATCGAGGATCGCGCCGGCTGGGCGGCGATCCGCAAGATCGGCTTTCTGCCGCTGGCCCGGATGAAACCCGACGAACAGGCGCGCTTCGTCGCCTGCCTGGCCACCTATACCGGCCGCGAGTGGCGCGAGACGAAATCGCGAACCACGGCGCGCTACGCCTTCGCCACGCTGATCGACCCGAACGAGGAACTGCCGCCCTCGCAGGTCTCGTCGCTGCGCCACTGGGCCAGGGTGGCCGCCAGGATGGGGGTCGAGGTCGAGCCGGTGACGAAGAAGGATCTGGCCCGGCTCGCCAATTACGACGCGCTGTTCATCCGCGAGACGACGGCGATCTCCAACCACACCTACCGCTTCGCCCGCCGCGCCCAGCAGGAGGGTATGCCGGTCATCGACGATCCGCTGTCGATGATCCGCTGCACCAACAAGGTCTATCTCAACGAATTGATGGAGCTAAACAAGGTGCCTGTGCCGCCGACGGTGATGATCGCCGGCCCTGCCGATCTCGAGACGGCGGCAAGCCAGCTCGGCTTTCCGCTGGTGCTGAAAATCCCCGACAGCGCCTTTTCACGCGGGGTGAAAAAGGCGGCCGACGAGCGCGCGCTCAAGGAGCTTGCCGGCCATTGGTTGCGCGAATCCGATCTGCTGATCGCGCAGAAATTCCTGCCCACCGAATTCGACTGGCGCATTGGCGTGCTCGGCGGCGCGCCGCTGTTCGCCGTCCAGTATCTGATGGCGAAAAAGCACTGGCAGATCGTCAATCACGACCGAGGCGGCAAGCCCGTGCAGGGCGGCTTCAAGGCTTTCACCCTGCGCGATACGCCCGCCCACGTGGTCGACGTCGCGGTGCGCGCGGCGCGCTGCATTGGCGACGGGCTCTACGGTGTCGACCTCAAGGAAACGCCGGACGGCGTGTTCGTCATCGAGGTCAACGACAATCCCAATCTCGATCATGGGTGCGAGGACGCCGGCGAGAAGGACGCGGTCTGGACTCGTCTGACGCAATGGTTTCTCGACCGGCTGGAGCGATAGGCCGGCTCGCGTGCCAGCCTGCTTCCGCGTCAGCCGGCCTCGATCGCCTCGAAACGCGCCACGAAGGCGCGCTGCGCTTCGCTGGCCGGTTTCGGCTCAAGATCGAGCATGGCGGCGGTAAAGCCGCGCGGCCGGCCGAAAAACTTCGCCGCCTCGCTTTCGGAAAACCCGGCCAGTTCCGTTGCTTCGAAATAGGCGGCGATCTGGTCGGCGCGCTTGATGGCTTTTCTCAGCGTCTCGGGCAGTTTCGCCGGCAGGCCGTAACGCAGATGGATGGCCGCCTGGATGCGGTTTTCCACCTCCTTGTAGCCACCGCCTACGACGGCCTTGAACGGCGAGATCATGTCGCCGATCACATATTCGGCGCCGTCATGCAGCAGGGCTGCCAGGCGCGGGCGGCGATCCTGCCGGCCCGGGCTTTGGGCGAGGATCGCCTCGACCAGCAGCGAGTGCTGTGCGACCGAAAAAGCGTGGTCCCCGTGGGTCTGGCCGTTCCAGCGTGCCACGCGCGCCAGTCCGTGGGCGATGTCGACGATTTCGATGTCGAGCGGCGAGGGGTCGAGCAGGTCGAGCCGGCGGCCCGACAGCATACGTTGCCAGGCGCGACCCGGCGCGCTGGCGGTCACTGCGCGGCTCCGTCGGGCCTCGGTTCGGAAAAGGAAAAATCCATACCGGGCGGAATTTCCAGCGTCACCGCGACGTCGCCGGCGCTGATTGCCGTGCCGGCGTCGATCGCCTCTTTGGCCCGGTCGATGCGAACGATGGCCAGGCCGTTGCTGCCGGCCACCGAGCCGAGCGTGCCGATCGGACGTCCATCGACGGTCACTGGCGTGCCGGGGGCGGGCAGGGGTGAGGAAGCACGTACGATCAACAGGCGCCGCCGCGCGGTGCCGCGATGCTGCATGCGGCTGACCACTTCCTGGCCGACGAAACAGCCCTTGCGCAGACCGACGCCGCCATTTTGGTCGAATAGCACGTCGTGCGGAAAGGCGTCGCCGAGCGTGTAGTCGGCGCCGCTTTCGGCCACGCCGTGCTCGATCCGCAGCCGCGTCCATGCGTCTTGCTCGGTGTCGGCCCGCTGGTCGGGTGCGGCGTGGTAATGGCGGCGCACCGCCAGGCGGTCGGGAAAGCGTGTATCGGCGAGCGCGCCTGAATCACTTTCTGAACCGGATGATTCAAGCTGTGAGCCACCCGAATCATCTTGCCAGGAAACCAGAATAATTCCCTGATCCTGCTTTGTTAATTCGACCTTGGCGCGCAGCTTGTAAAGCATCAGACGGCGCAGGAAATCGTCCGCAATGTCGGCGCGGCACTCCACAACGAAACCGGCTTCGCCATCGCGGGCGATCAGGAAATCGAACAGGATCTTGCCCTGCGGCGTCAGCAGTGCACCGGGTTTCGCGGCCCCCTCGCCAAGCGACGCGAGGTCGGGCGTGACCACGTTCTGGAGCAGGCTTTCGGCGTCAGGGCCGCGCACCGATAGGAGGGCGCGGTTGTCGAGGCGAATGGTCGGCATGAACAAAATCGGCCTGTGATTGGACACTCCGCCTAGGTAGGCCGGGCCGGCCGGAGGGGCAAGGGGAGAGCAACGTTGCGGCCGGCACGCGGGCCGCGTAAGCGCGCTGCTAGCGGTCGATGCCCGCGTCGCCGCGTCTGCGCAATTGCGCGGCCAGTCTACGCAGCCGTTCCGCACCCTGGGCGCTGAGCCCGCCGGCGTCATAGTCGCGGCGTACGGCCTGTTCCAGATCGTCGGCGATGGTGTCGAGCGTCGTTGAGTCACGCAAGGCCGGATCGTTCAATTCGAACAGATTGATCCACCGGTCGGTGTCGCGACCGAAATGCATCAGCCGATCGAAATAGATGTCCGGGTCACGCTTGGAAAAGGCGCCCATGATCGCGGCCAGGATCGAGAGCGGGCTCATCACCACGTCGCGCAGCCCGTCGGCGAACAGTTTTATCTGGAACATCGCGACGCGCCGGACGATCCCCGCGCGCGAGCGGACGCGGCGGCGTTGCAAAGCGTGTTCGAAAGGCGGGGCGAAATGGTCTCGCGCGCTCATGACGGCTCTCCCTCTCGCCTTTTCATATGGGCGCGCCGGTGCCGCGTGCAAGGCACGGAGGCTCAGTCGCCGGCGACAAAGAACACCCAGCGGCCCTCCGGGGTGATGCCGACGCGATAGAAATTGTAACCGCCGAAATTCTTCATGTCCTCGTAGTCGCCCGCGGTGACGATCTCGAACAATTCCACCCGCTGCGGCGGCGTCAGCGCGTCGAGCGGCATCGAGAAGAAATAGGGCCAGACATAGATCTCGTTCGGCGTGCCCGCGTCGAGGTGGACGTAGCCGGCATCCAGCACCTCGAGCAGAATGGCGAGGATTTCCTGCCCGTCGGCGTCGCCCGCCGCCTGGCGCAGGAACTCGATCGGATCGCCCTCGACGGTCCCGAAGGAAAGTTGGGTGCCGTTCGGGCCGGGGCCGATCAGCGGCCTGAGCGCCTCCAGTTCGCCGCTGCGGCAGGCCGACATGATCAGCCCGTGCATGCGCCGGACGGGTTCGGGCAGCCGGTCGAGATCGTAGATGACCTCCGGAAGTGTCTGGTCGTCCGAGGCTGCTTCGGTGCCGTCATCCTCGCTCGGGACGTCCGGTTGCGGTGTTTCCACCGTGCCGCCTGGCGTATCGGGCAACGGCAAGCGCTCGATCGGATCGGGCAAGGGGACCGTTTCGACCGGCTGGTCCGGCGGCGCGACCATATCGCCGGCATTGTCGAGCGGCGCGTCCGGCATTTCATTGCGCTTGAGCTCGCTGAGCGCAAGCTGTTCGCGGACCGTGATTGCCGTCGCGCCGGCTTCGGCGCTCGGCACCGCCAAGGCGAGGCCCGCAGCCGACAAAAACAGCAGCAGCGCCGATCGTCTTGTCGGTCGGCTCCGTGATCGTGCTGTCGATGCGCTCAGCATGCGGTATGGATCGCCTGGCTTGGGCCCCGTGCTGGACGAGGCGTTAGTGGCAGGAGCGAGCGTGCTCGAATTCGCCGCTGACCACTTTTTCGCGGATTTTCTCGATCAGCCCGAGCGCGATGTCCTCGTTACAGGATCGCAGCAATTCCTCGAACGCCGTGGTCAGCGCCGCCTCGGCGATGATCTCGGGTTCGATTCCGGCCGACAGGCCCTCCGCCCAGGCTTCCGTCTGACTCTCGATCGCGGTCAGGCGCTTTTCCTCGCGAATCAGCGCGTCAATTTCACCGCTGCCATGTTCCATGTAGCATTCCACCCTTTCAGCAGTGCGCCGAATCGGCACCGCCGGCCGTCGTCCCTTAATGTCCCGTTAATCTTTTAGCATATGCAAAACGGCTTGCACGCCGCGCCTGCGGAAAAAGTTAACGAAGCCCTAATTGCCGAACATCGCCGCGGTGTCGCGCGACAATAGCTCGCCCTCCTTCATATAGCGTTCGATCGCGGCCTTGGTCGATTCGGTGCAGTTCACATGCGTTTGCGCGAACGAGCGGTAGCCGCGGTTGAAACGGGCGATGTAGCGCGCCCGCTTGTCGGCGGGCGGATTTTCGCTGGCCAGCAGCGCCTCCATTTGCTCGCGCCACAGATTGCCCGTCTCTCCGCACAGATTGCGCAGATAATGCAGCGATCCCAGCACCTCGGCGAGCCGCAGCAGGCGCTCGTCGTACGGCGCGTCGACGGCGCGAGCCGGTGTGGCCGTCAGTGTCGAAAACGCCAGAACGGCGGATAGAAGGGCGGTTGTCGCGCGCATGGTCATCGATCCTGGTCGCTGATTTTGTCACCAGCAAGACCGGCCGACACGCCGGGTCCCGCCAGCATGGCGTCGACGGCGCTGCGCATTGACGGCGGCATGGCAAGCGCGCGCGCCTCGTGAAGCGAATACCAGCCGACCGCTTCGGCATCATCGGCCGCGACCGCCTCGCCGCCGGCATAGTCGCCCGCAAACACCGTAAGCCGGTATGTCGATGGGTGGTCGTTGGCCGCCGGCAGGTCGACGACCTCGTGCACGACGAGCGCGCCCGCCGAAAGCCCGGTTTCCTCCCTCAGTTCGCGCCGCGCGGCTTCCTCGAGCGTCTCGCCGGCCTCGACCCGGCCGCCGGGGAAGGCATAGACGCCCTTCGACGGCGCACGCGCGCGCCGCACCAGCAACAGCCGGTCGCCGCGCCTGAGCGCGACCGACACGGCCAGTACGGGCATTTCATTCTGTCTCATGGCCGCAACAGGTAGCCGTCTGCGCGCCGTCGCGCAATCTGTGCCGGCGCCGGCTTGACGCGCGCACCGCCCGCGGCGACCTTGCCGCCATGTGTGGACGGTTTGCATTGACGGTGACGCTCGATGAGGTCGAGACGTTTTTAGGCGTAGCCGGCGGCGTGGATTTCCCGCCGCGCTACAACATCGCCCCGACCCAGCCGATCCTGGTCGCGCTCGCCGGCCCGCCGCGCCGGCCGGGCTCGAACCTGCCCGACAGGCAGGGGCTGCTGGTGCGCTGGGGGTTCATCCCGGCCTGGGCCAAGACCCCGGGGGACCTGCCGCTGCTCATCAATGCGCGCTCGGAGACCGCGGCGGAAAAAAACTCCTTTAAGGCCGCCATGCGCCATCGCCGGGCGTTGATCCCAGCCTCCGGCTTTTTCGAATGGAAGCGCCGGGACAACGCAAAGGCGCAGCCCTATTTCGTGCGCCCGCGAGACGGCGGTCTGATCGCTTTTGGCGGGCTGATGGAAACATTTCTGGATCCGGGCGGGGCGGAACTCGACACAGCGGCGGTCCTGACCACGGCCGCCAACGCCCAGATCGCCGACATCCACCACCGCATGCCGGTGGTTATCCGCCGCGCGGATTTCTCGCGCTGGCTCGACTGCCGCTCCTACCGTCCGGCCGATGTCGCCGACCTTCTGAGGCCGGTCGAGCCCGGTTTCTTCGAGGCGATCCCGATATCCGACAAGGTCAACAAGGTCGCCAATGCCGGACCGGATATTCTCGACCCGGTCGCGCTAGGCGCAGACACCGACGCCTACGAGGCGCCCGCTGCGCCCGGCCGGGCCGTCGGGGCCCAACTCGACCTGTTCTGACGGCGTCCGCGTCAGACGCCGTGGAACGGCTCTAAGCCGTCCGGCCTTGCGCCGCAACGCCGTCGTTTTCCTTCGCCTTCAGGCAGATCAGCGCTGCGAGCACCGCCGCCGGTCCGATGGCGCGGTACTTGTTGGTGAGGGCCTGATCTTCGGCGCGCTGGCGTTCGCGTTCGGCTTCGATCGTGGTGCGTGGCATGGCGTTTTTGAACCCGTCTCGTTCTCGTTCGCGGCAACCGCTGAACGGGCCGCCACTTGGGTCTCGATTGCGACCGAAACGTGGCAGTTGCCGTTCTGGTTCGCAGCGTGCGGTGATTCCGCTTAACGGAGGGTTTCTTCCGGGCCGGACTGTTGCGTTCCGACAACATGCCTGGCGCTCGCGGCACGCCAATTCGTCTTGACGCTGGACGTCGCCGGGGCGATAAAGCCGGCCATGAAAACGCTTCGTGCCATTACCGGCATCTGCATTTGTGGCTAGCGCCCCGCTGGCCCGGTCGTTTTCGTTCCTCTTCACGGTTGAGAAAAACGCCCCGGCCAGTCGGCGGGCGACGGATTTCGGGTAGCGGCCGGCCGGTTCCGGCGGCCGGTGGTGAAGGAAAAACGCATGTCTGAGGCCTTTCGCGGACTTCGCCTCTACAACACGCTGAGCCGAGAGAAGGAGGATTTCGTTCCCCTCGATCTGGACAATGTGCGCCTTTATGTCTGCGGGCCGACGGTCTACGATTTCGCCCATATCGGCAATGCCCGCCCCGTCATCGTCTTCGATGTGCTTTACCGGCTGCTGCGCCATCTCTACGGCGCCGACCACGTTACCTATGTGCGCAACATCACCGACGTCGACGACAAGATCAATGCGCGCGCCCTGCGCGATTTCGGCGACGACATCCGCGCCGGCCGGCTGAGCCTCAACCAGGCGATCGGCAAGGTGACGCACAAGACGGCCGACCAGTTTCATGAGGACGTGAAGGCGCTCGGCTGCCTCGAGCCGAGTTTCGAGCCCCGCGCGACCGAATTCGTTCTGCCGCGCGACGACGGCAAGACCGACATCGTCGGCTTGATTCAATCTCTCATCGAACGCGGCCATGCCTATGCGGCGGAAGGCGAAATCCTGTTCGATACCGCTTCCATGCCCGATTATGGCCGCCTGTCGCGGCGCAGGCTGGAGGACCAGCAGGCCGGCGCTCGCGTGGCGGTCGAGGCGCACAAGAAGACCCCGGCCGATTTCGTGTTGTGGAAGCAGTCGTCCAGCGACGAGCCCGGCTGGGACGCCAGCTTCGTCATCGACGGCAAAAGCACGACCATTCGCGGCCGCCCCGGCTGGCACATCGAATGCTCGGCGATGTCTGCGGCCTATCTGGGCGAGGTCTTCGACATTCACGGCGGCGGGCTCGACCTGATCTTCCCGCATCACGAAAACGAGATCGCCCAGTCGCGCTGCGCCCACGGCACCCAGGCGATGGCGCGCTACTGGATGCATAACGGCTTCCTGCAGGTCGAGGGCCGCAAGATGTCGAAGTCGGAGGGCAATTTCGTCACCATCCACGATCTGCTGCACACCGAAAAATTCGGCGGCCGCAAATGGCCGGGCGCGGTGCTGCGGCTCGCCATGCTGATGACGCATTACCGCGAGCCGATCGATTTTTCCGTGCGCAGGCTGGAGGAAGCGGAAAACCTGCTCGCCAAATGGCGTCGCCGGGTAACGGGCGCGCACCGCGGCGAAGTCGAATTGCCGTTTGTCGAGGCGCTTTGTGACGATCTCGACCTGTCCGGCTATCTTAAGCTGATGAACGCTCCGGAGCTGTCCCCGGACACGCTCTTTGCGGCCGGCGCGCTGATCGGCATCGATCTATCGGCCCTTGAGGCGGATATCGACGTCGCTCAATTCGTCGAACGTCGCCTCGCCTTGATCCGCGAAAAAAACTGGGCCGAGGCCGACCGCATCCGCGAGGAACTGGCCGCTCAAGGCATTCAGTTGAAGGACGGCAAGGACCCCGGGACCGGCGAGCGCGTCACCACCTGGGAGGTGAAGCGGTGAGGGCGGCGTTGATGCGTGGAGGAGGCACGCGATGAGCCTCGACAACAAGCCGGTCTATGCCGGCGGCTGCCAGTGCGGCGCGGTGCGTTTTCGCGTCGAGGGCGCGCTGGGCGAAGCGTCCGTGTGCCATTGCCGCATGTGCCAGAAGGCGAGCGGCAATTTTTTCCTGCCGCTGGTGTCCGTGCGCGCCGCCCGGCTCGAGTGGACCCGTGCCGAACCGAGCCGGTTTCGTTCGTCCAATCACGTCCGGCGCGGCTTTTGCGAAAAATGCGGCACGCCGCTCACCTACGAGGCGCCGGACGGCGTGGCGCTCGCCATCGCCGCCTTCGACCAGCCCGAAGAGATCGCGCCCGTCGTGCAGTGGGGCGTGGAGGCCAGGCTGCCTTACGTGGACGCCCTGCGCGACCTGCCCGGCCGCACGACGCTGGAGGACGAAGCAGCCGGCACGTTCCTGCACGAAATCGACACCTTCCAGCATCCCGACCACGACACCGAAACCTGGCCGCCGGAAGGTTCGTCATGACCGCATTGCGTACGCTTTATCCCGAAATCGAACCGTTCGAAACCGGACGGCTCGATGTCGGCGACGGCCATGTCATCTATTGGGAACGCGCCGGCACAAAGGGCGCCAAACCGGCCGTCTTCCTGCATGGGGGGCCGGGCGGCGGCATCGCGCCGGCGCATCGGCGCCTGTTCGATCCGGCCCGTTACGACGTGCTGTTGTTCGACCAGCGCGGCTGCGGCCGTTCGACCCCGCACGCTTCGCTCGAGGCCAACACCACCTGGCACCTGGTCGCCGACATCGAGCAACTGCGTGCGATGATGGGGGTCGAAAAATGGCAGGTCTTCGGCGGTTCCTGGGGCTCCACTCTGGCGCTCGCCTACGCCCAGGCCCACCCCGGGCGCGTGTCGGAACTGGTCCTGCGCGGCATCTACCTGCTGACCCGGGCCGAACTGTCCTGGTATTATCAGTTCGGCGTGTCGGAAATGTTTCCCGACAAGTGGGAACGGTTCGTCGCCCCGATCCCGCAGGCCGAGCGGGACGACATGATGGGCGCCTATCGCAAGCGCCTGACCGGCGCCGACCGGGCCGCACGGATCGAGGCGGCCAAGGCCTGGAGCCTTTGGGAAGGCGAGACGATCACGCTCCTGCCCGAAGCCGCGACCAGCGCCAAGTTCGGCGAGGACGATTTCGCGCTCGCCTTCGCCCGTATCGAGAACCACTATTTCGTCCATGGCGGCTGGCTCGACGAGGGACAGTTGCTGCGCGACGCCGGCCGGCTCGCCGACGTTCCCGGCGTTATCGTCCACGGCCGTTACGACATGCCTTGTCCGGCCAAAAACGCCTGGGCCTTGCACAAGGCCTGGCCGCGGGCCGAATTCCATCTGGTGGAGGGCGCCGGCCACGCCTTTTCCGAACCCGGCATTCTCGACCGTCTTATCCGCGCCACCGACGGTTTCGCCGACAGACCATGACGCCGCGCCGCGCGGCCCTCTTTCGGACATCTGACATGACAAAACAGCGCATCTATCTCTTCGACACCACGCTCCGGGACGGCCAGCAGACGCCCGGCATCGATTTTTCCGTCGAGGACAAGATCGCCATCGCCGCGCTTCTGGACGATTTCGGCATCGACTATGTCGAGGGCGGCTATCCGGGCGCCAATCCGACCGACACGGCGTTTTTTGCCGAAAAGCGCACGACCCGCTCGGCCTTCGTCGCCTTCGGCATGACCAAGCGGGCCGGCGTGTCGGCCTCCAACGATCCGGGGCTGGCGGCGCTGATCGCCTCGGCCTCTGATGCGGTCTGTTTCGTCGCCAAGAGCTGGGACTACCACGTGCGCGTCGCGCTTGGCTGCACCAACGAGGAAAATCTCGACTCGATCCGTGCCTCGGTCGCCGCGGCGGTCGCCGCCGGCAAGCAGGCGATGCTTGATTGCGAGCATTTCTTCGACGGTTACAAGGCCAATCCCGACTACGCGCTTGCCTGTGCACGCGCCGCCCACGAGGCCGGCGCGCGATGGGTGGTGTTGTGCGACACCAATGGCGGCACTCAGCCGGCTGAAATCCGCGGGATCGTCGAAAGCGTGATCGCCGCCGGCATTCCCGGCGACCGGCTTGGCATCCACGCCCATGACGATACCGGCCAGGCGGTGGCCAACTCGCTGGCCGCGATCGAGGCTGGCGTGCGCCAGGTCCAGGGCACGCTGAACGGCATCGGCGAACGCTGCGGCAACGCCAATCTGGTCTCGCTGATCCCGACCCTGATGCTCAAGCCGCTTTACGCCGACCGCTTCGAGACCGGCCTGTCGGCGGAGGGGCTGGCGGGTATTTCGCGCCTCAGTCGCGCTTTCGACGAACTGCTCAACCGTGCGCCGGAGCCGCAGGCGCCCTATGTCGGCGCGTCGGCCTTTGCCACCAAGGCCGGCATCCATGCCTCGGCGCTGTTGAAGGAGCCTGAGACCTATGAGCACGTGCCGCCGGAGGCGGTCGGCAATGCCCGTCGCGTCATGGTTTCGGACCAGGGCGGCAAGGCCAATTTCATCGCCGAGCTGAAGCGCCGCGGCATTACGGTCGCCAGGGACGATCCACGCCTCGACACGCTGATCGCGCTGGTCAAGGAACGCGAGGCGTCGGGTTATGCCTATGAGGGCGCGGATGCCAGTTTCGAACTCCTGGCGCGGCGCACGCTCGGCCGGGTGCCGGATTTTTTCACGGTCGATTCCTTCCGCTGCATGGTCGAGCGTCGTTTCGACGCCAACGGCCAGTTGAAGACCGTGTCGGAGGCGATCGTGCGCGTGACGGTCGACGGCGAAACCAAGCTGTCGGTCGCCGAGGGGCACGGGCCGGTCAACGCGCTCGACATCGCGTTGCGCAAGGATCTCGGCATTTTCCAGACCGAGATCGCCGACATGGAACTGGTCGACTACAAGGTGCGTATCCTCAATGGCGGCACGGAGGCGATCACCCGTGTGCTGATCGAATCGCATGACGGGGCCGGCGCGCGCTGGTGGACGGTGGGCGTGTCCGACAACATCATCGACGCCTCTTTCCAGGCGCTGATGGATTCGATCGTCTACAAGCTGATCAAGAACCGCGAAACGGCCGGGCTGGCGGCTGCGTAGTAGGCCAGAGCCGGGTTCACCACTGAGCCATGCGGTCACGCCGTTGACCGGATGCCGGGTCAGGGCGCATAGCACGGGCATGACAGTCGACACGGCTCCGGCCGAAAACGCCGCCGCGCGCGGCTTCGCCTTCGCCCTTGCAGCATATCTGTTGTGGGGGCTCCTGCCGCTCTACCTGAAGCTGGTGGGCCATGTTCCGGCCGTCGAGGTACTGGCCCATCGTATCGTCTGGTCGGTGCCGTTCGCCGGCGTGGTGCTGATCCTGCTCGGCCGTACCGGCGATGTGAAGGCCGCTCTGCGTTCGCCGCGCACGCTCGCCATGGCCGCGCTCACCGCGGCCCTGATCTCGGTCAACTGGGGTGTTTATGTCTGGGCGATCGCGGCCGAACGGACGGTCGAAGCCTCGCTCGGCTATTACATCAATCCGCTGGTCAGCGTGTTGATGGGAGCTGTCTTCCTCAAGGAGAGGCTGTCGCGCCTGCAGATGATCGCGATTGCGCTGGCCACGGCCGCCGTCGCGCTGCTGACGGTCAGGGCCGGCGGCCTGCCGTGGGTGTCGCTGGTGCTGGCCTTTTCCTTTGCCGTCTACGGCTTCTTCCGCAAGACGCTGCCGATCGGGCCGAGCCAGGGTTTTTTCCTTGAGGTGATGGTGCTGTGCGTGCCTGCGCTTGCCTATATCGCCTGGCTGGGCGTCGTCGGCGAGGGGCATTTCGTTTTGTCGGCGCCGACCGACATGGTGTTGCTCGTCGGGTGCGGGGTGGTCACGGCGGGGCCGCTGATGCTTTACGGATTCGGCGCCAAGCTGCTGCGGTTGTCGACCATCGGTATCATGCAATATATCGCCCCGAGCATGATTTTCCTGCTTGCGGTTTTCGTGTTCGGCGAGCCTTTCGGCGAAACCCGCCTGCTGGCCTTCGCCATGATCTGGATCGCGCTGGCACTCTACAGCTGGTCGATGTACCGCAATCGCGGCGCGCCGGCATAGGGGCCGCGCCCGGCTGCGGCCTGCTTTGGCCCCAGGCAGCCCCGGCCGAAAGGTGCGCTAGAGCCGGTTGATGATCCGTCGGTCGCCGGCCGAGACCTGGTCCGCCGACGTTTCGGCGACCAGCGTCGGAACGATGTCGTCGACCCGGTCGATGACCATCGGCCGCACGCGGTCGCCGGTGTGGACGAAACCCTCGGCGCGCATATGGTCGAGCAGCACCAGCATCGGATCCCAGAACCCGTCCAGATTGGCGAACACGATCGGCTTGGAATGGCGGCCGAGCTGGGCCCAGGTCATGATCTCGACGATTTCCTCCAGCGTGCCGATCCCGCCGGGCAGCGCCACGAAAGCGTCGGATTTTTCGAACATGATGTGCTTGCGTTGATGCATGTCCTCGGTGGTGACCAACTCGTCGAGCTGGGCCAGGGCGTTTTCGGTGGCTTCCTTGTTCATAAGGAAGCGCGGGATGATGCCGGTCACCTTGCCGCCGGCGCTCATCGCGCCCGACGCGACCGCGCCCATGACGCCCTTGGCGCCGCCGCCATAAACCAGGCGCAAATCGGCCCCGCCGATCGCCGCGCCGAGCGTCTTGCCGGCCTCGACATATCGGGCGGAGGTGCCCGGCGACGAGCCGCAATAGACACAGATCGAATGAATGCGTTCCATGGCGGTGATTGGTGATACCCCCGACTTCGCGGGTCAAGTGCTGCATGCCGTTTTTCTTGTCGCACCGCATAAAACAGGATAAATCGTCCCTAATCGGCAAAGGACCGCACTCGCAATGGTGATTTCGCCGCTCAAGGCGCTTCTGTTTCTGGCCGGTGGAACCGCCGCAGCCGTATCGACCGCTTATGTCGGCGGTGCATTTGACGGATTTCTGAAGGAGCCGCCGGCAATGGTTGCGGCCCTGCCGGATGATGGCGCCGCTGTCAAAGCCGGCCGCAACGCCAATCAGGCTGCGCCCGCCAGCGACGCGCCCTCTGCCGGCCCCGTCGTCGAGACGGAGGAGCAAGTCCCTGAAAACAAAGAAATCCTGCCGCCGAGTTTCGATCTGGTTCGTGTCGAGCCGGACGGTTCGGTTGTGTTTGCCGGCAAGGCCGCACCCAACGCGTCGGTTGAAATCATCATCGGAACGCGGGTGATCGCCAAGGCGGCCGCCAGTCCCGAAGGCGACTTCGTCGTTATCCTCGACGATCCGCTCGGGCCCGGCAATTACCAGATCGTGCTGCGCTCCACGACCCCCGACAATGTGGTCGCGACCTCCGTCGAAACCGCCGTCGTTGCGATTCCGGAGACCGAATCGGGCCAGGTTCTGGCGCTGGTCGAGGAACCGGGCAAGCCGAGCAAGCTGATCACCGTGCCCGCGCCCGAAAGCCCGGCATCCGGCGGCGGGACGGATGTGGCCGATGTCGCCGCGCCGGAGACGGTCGTCGAGGACCCCGACGAGACGGTCGAGGAAACCGCGCCCCGGAAGCCGGTATCGACAGCACAGGTCGACGCGCCCGCCGACACAACCGCCCGGGATGGCCCCGAAACGGTGGAGGCGGACGCCGGTCCGGCCGAAAGCGGCGCGCCCGAACCGGTCGACCAGGTCGCCAATACCGAGCAGCCTGACGCCGCGACGAAAGACGAGGACCCGGTCGCAGTCGCCGCCGCAGACCCCGGGCCCGATGCGACGCAGCACGCCGACGACACCGATTCCGTTGAGGCGGGTGCGCCGCCGTCGGCCGGCAACCTGTCGAAACCTGCCGACAAGGCCGCGCCGCGCGTGCGTGTCGAGGCCGTCGAGATCGAGGGGCGTCAGGTCTTCGTGGCCGGCACCGGCGCGCCCGACATGACCGTCAGGGTCTATGCCAACGCGATCCTGCTCGGCGAGGCGCAGGTCAACGCCTCCGGCCGCTTCCTGATCGAGACCGAGCGCGAGCTTCCGGTCGGCGACTATATCGTGCGCGCCGACCTGCTCGACAATGGCGGTCGCAAGGTCGTGGCCCGCGCCGCCGTGCCGTTCCAGCGCGAGCCGGGCGAGGCCGTGGCCGCCGTTGCGCCTTTGCCGACCGCGCCGGAGGGGCCGGAAGAGACGGTGCTTGCCGAGGAAGCGTCGGCATCCGTCGGGCCCGCCGAGACGCCTGTGAAGCGACCGCAGGCGAAGGTCGACACCGCGCTGCCGGCCGCCACCGGCGAAACCGCACCGGAACGGGACGTCGGTGCCGGCGAGGCTATCGCTACCGCGCGCGCAGAGCCGGCTGCACCCGCGGTCGAGGAGGTGCTGGCGCCGAAACTGCAATCGGTGCAGAGCGCGGTGATTATCCGCCGTGGCGATACGCTTTGGCGGATATCGCGGCGGGTCTACGGCCGCGGCGTGCGCTATTCCACGATCTATCTCGCCAACGAGGATCAGATCGAGGATCCCGATCGCATCTGGCCGGGGCAGGTATTCCGCGTTCCAGACACCTCGGATGATGGCGAAGAGGCCGACATGCAGGCGCTCGAGGACCAGATGACCACGATCGAGGCCGCTGGCGGGACAACGACCGCCGTCGAATAGGGCGCCATACGCAGGGCTTGCACAGGGCATATTCATCGTTTATCGTCGATATACGATGAATATTGTCGAAGCCACTGAACAAAACGTCCGCGCGACGACCGACCTGCCCGAACTCGCGGCCGGCTTCGCGGCGCTGGCGCACCCTGCGCGACTGCGTATTCTGTGTCATCTGGCCTGTCGGGAAGCGTGCTGTTGCCGCGAGATCGTCGAGGCGTTCGACCTGGCGCAGTCGACCGTGTCGCAGCATCTCAAAGTCCTGGTCGATGCCGGCCTGGTACGGTACGTCCCGGAAAACCGACGCTCGCGTTATATGGTCGACCGGGAGGCGCTGGCGCGTCTTCAGGACCGGGCCTCGACGTTCCTGTCCTCCTGCTGCGCCTGAAACCGGGCGCGATCGCAATTCCATCCGGGGAGCCTTGATTGGCCGACAAAACCGTTTCCGCCGACTCCGGCGCCACGCTGAAGACCCTGCGCAATCTGTGGCCCTATATGTGGCCGGCCGATCGCGCCGACCTGAAGATGCGCGTGGTGTGGGCGAGTTTCTTCCTCGTCGCGGCCAAGCTCGTGCTGCTGATGGTGCCGTTCTTTTTCAAATGGGCCACCGACGCGCTCGCCGGCGACGGCGCCGCGCAGCCTTATCTGCCGGCGTTTCTGCTCGCGCCGGTGATGCTGGTCGTTGCCTATAATGTCGTGCGGCTGGTGCAATGGGGCTTCAATCAGCTCCGCGATGCGCTGTTTGCCAGGGTCGGCCAGCATGCGGTGCGCCAGCTCGCCTACAAGACCTTCGTGCACCTGCACGCCTTGTCGCTGCGCTTTCATCTGGAGCGGCGCACCGGCGGCCTGTCGCGCGTCATCGAGCGCGGCGTCAAGGGCATCGAGACGATCGTGCGCTTCACCATCCTCAACACGGTGCCGACGATTCTCGAATTTGCCCTGGTGGCGGTGGTGTTCGCCGTCATTTACGGCCTTGCCTATGTCGCCGTCATCGCCGCGACCGTGTGGGCCTATACCTGGTTCACGGTGCGCGCCAGCGACTGGCGCATCGCCATCCGCAGGGAGATGAACGAGTCCGATACCGACGCCAACACCAAGGCGGTCGATTCGCTGCTGAACTTCGAGACGGTAAAATATTTCAACAACGAAGTCATGGAGGCGCAGCGTTTCGACCGGTCGATGGAGCGCTACGAAAGCGCGGCCACCAAGACCTGGACCTCGCTCGGCTGGCTAAATTTCGGCCAGGGCGCGATTTTCGGCGTCGGCATGACCGTCATCATGGTGATGTCGGCGCGTGAAGTGATCGCCGGCACGCACACGATCGGCGATTTCGTGTTCGTCAACGCCATGCTGATGCAGCTTTCCGTGCCGCTCAACTTCATTGGCTTCATCTATCGCGAGATCCGCCAGGGACTGACCGACATCGAGCAGATGTTCGAGTTGCTCGCCGTGCCGCAGGAGGTCCGTGACCGGCCCGGTGCGCCCGACCTCGTGCCAGGGCAGGGCGCGATCCGCTTCGAGGACGTGCGGTTTTCCTACGACGCCAGCCGGCCGATCCTCAAGGGCATCAGCTTCGAGGTGCCGCCGGGTAAGACGGTGGCGATCGTCGGCCCCTCGGGAGCGGGAAAATCCACCATTTCCCGGCTTCTGTTCCGTTTCTATGACATTCAGGAAGGCCGAATCACCATAGACGGCCAGGACGTGCGCGACGTCACCCAGAAAAGCCTCAGGGCGGCGATCGGCATGGTGCCGCAGGATACGGTGCTGTTCAACGACACCATCGCCTACAATGTCCGTTACGGCCGTATCGACGCCACCGACGAGGAGGTGCGCAAGGCTGCGGATCTGGCGCAGATTTCCGGTTTCATCGAGCAATTGCCTGGTGGTTACAAAGCCATGGTCGGCGAGCGTGGCCTGAAATTGTCCGGCGGTGAAAAACAGCGCGTCGCTATTGCCCGTACGATATTGAAGGCGCCGCCGATCCTGATCCTCGACGAGGCGACGTCGGCGCTCGATACCCAAACCGAGCAGGAAATCCAGGCGGCGCTCGATCTGGTCAGCCAGGGCCGTACCACGCTGGTGATCGCCCACCGCCTGTCGACGGTGATCGGCGCCGACGAGATCATCGTGCTCAAGGACGGTCTGATCGCCGAGCGCGGTACGCACCGCGCCCTTCTCGACGCGGGCGGGCTTTATGCGGCCATGTGGGACCGTCAGCGCGAGGCGACCGAGGCCGAGGAGCGTTTACGCCGCGCGCGCGAGACCGACGAACTGGGGGTCGTGGTGCGCCGGCGCACGCCGGAGGTCGATGCCGTCGGCGATTGAAGCGGCTCTCGCGCCGCGTTGCGGGCGGCGTGTGTTTCGGCTAAGCCTCCGGCTCTGACGAAACCGGAGCCAGTAGACGGCGATGAGCCTGCAGCAATCGATCCGCAACGCACTCGTGCCCGTGCACCGCGAGGGCTGGCCGTTCATCGGGGCATTCGCCGGCGCGGCGATCATCTTGGGCGTGTTCTCGACCAGCCTGTTCTGGGTCGGCGCCATCCTGACGGCCTGGTGCGCCTATTTCTTCCGTGATCCGGAGCGGGTCACCCCGGTCGACGACCGTCTGGCCATCAGTCCGGCCGACGGTATCGTCTCGGCCGTCGGGCCGGCCGTGCCGCCGCGCGAGCTTGGCCTGGGCGCCGGCGAGATGCTGCGCATCTCCGTGTTCATGAACGTCTTTTCCTGCCATGTGAACCGCGCGCCGGTGCGCGGGCGGCTGTCGCGCATCGAGCACCGGGCCGGCAAGTTCCTGAATGCCGAGCTCGACAAGGCAAGCCAGGAGAACGAGCGCAACGGGCTCGTCATCGAAAGCCCGCACGGCAGCGTGGCCACGGTCCAGATCGCCGGTCTGGTCGCGCGCCGGATCGTCTGCTGGGCCGAGGAGGGCACCGACACCGCCGTTGGCGAACGTATCGGCCTGATCCGCTTCGGCTCCAGGGTCGACGTGTTCCTGCCGGAGGGCGCGGTGGCGCGCGTGGCGATCGGCCAGACGGCGATTGCCGGCGAAACCGTGATCGCAGAATTCGGCGCACCGCGGGTCGCGCCGCTGGTCAGGGTCTCCTGACCGGTGCCGTTCGCCGGCAAATCGGACGACGGCAACGGGCAAAAGACGCCCGATCCGCGCGGGCCGGGCATTCGTGAGATCCCGCTGCGCATGGTGGTGCCCAATCTGGTGACCGTGCTGGCGATCTGCGCCGGTCTGACCGGAATCCGCCTCGCCTTCGAACAGCGCATCGAACTGGCCGTGGCGATGGTGCTTCTGGCCGCCTTCCTCGACGGCGTCGACGGCCGCGTGGCGCGCGCCCTCAAGGCCACCTCGAAATTCGGCGCGGAAATGGATTCGCTTGCCGACATCGTCAATTTCGGCGTCGCGCCGGCTCTCGTGCTTTACGCGTTCCTGCTGGACGGCGCCGGCGCACCGGGCTGGATCGCGGCGCTCCTGTTCGCGATCGCCTGCGGCCTCAGGCTGGCGCGTTTCAACGTCATGGATCACGATCCCAACCGCGCTTCGGGCTGGCGGGCCGGCTATTTCGTCGGCGTGCCCGCGCCGGCGGGCGCCATGCTGGTGCTTCTGCCGGCCTATCTCAGCTTTCTCGGTGTCGAGCACGGCGCGGTTTTTGCCGGAGTTTCCAGCGTCTTCACGCTGTTGGTCGCCTGTCTGCTGGTCAGCCGTGTGCCGGTGTGGTCGGGCAAGAATATCGGCCGCGTCCGCGGCGACGTGGTCATGCCGCTGATCCTGGCGATCGTGTCCTACGTGCTGCTGTTGATCAATTATCCCTGGCATACGATGAGCGTGACCGCCATCGCCTATCTCGCCTTCATCCCGCTGAGCTGGCACTTCTACCGGCGTCGCGAAGCGCGCGAGCGGGCCAGCGGACCCGCCTGACACGGACGCATATTGCAGCGTCGCACCGGTTTCTCCCCGCAAACAACAAGGAGTTTTGCAATGTCCATTCGTCGTCTCGAGCCCGGCAAACGCATGAGCCAGGCCGTCATCCACGGCAACACCGTCTATCTGGCCGGCCAGGTCGGAACCCCGGGCAAGAGCGTCGCAGATCAGACCAGGGACGCGCTCGCCGCGGTCGATCGTCACCTGGCCGCCGCCGGTTCCGACAAGTCGAAAATCCTCCAGGCCACGATCTGGATGTCCGACATGCGCGATTTCGCCGCCATGAACGAGGTCTGGGACGCGTGGATCGATCCCCAGAACCCGCCCGCGCGCGCCACCGGCGAGGCACGGCTAGCGACCGCGCAGCACCTGGTCGAGGTGATTGTCATCGCCGCGCTCTGAACCGGACCATCGGTCTGGCGTTCAGCCAATACCAGCAAGGGCGGCCCAGAGGCCGCCCTTCGACGTTTCAGGCCGCGCGATATTGCGGCGTCGAGGCCAGATAGCGCGCATAGGCGTCGGCGTTGGGCGGGGTGAGGTTTTCTGCCAGCGGATTGCGCTTGTTCTTGCGCGCGCCCATGTCCGCCAGCAATTCGTCGAAATGCTTGAAGTGGTAGGGCGCCACGCACAGTCCGCCATAGACCCCGGCCGCCGGCCGTTCCGTGCGCTTCCATTGAAGCATCATGTCGATGTTGCGGTTCATCTCCTCCGCGCTCGGCTGATGGGCGAGCATGCCGTCGGCGTAGCGCACCAGCCAGTTGGCGGCGAGTTCGGCGCACAGCACGGTGCAGAAGGAGGAGTTGAAGCCAACGAACCCCATATCCGGCAGCTCCGGATTGGCGATGATGCGATAGAGCCGGTACTGGCCGTCGGGCTCGACCAGCTTCTTGCGGTATTCCTCCGGCAGGAAAGGCACGCCGAGCTTCCAGCCGACAGCCAGGATCGCCGTGTCGGCGGCCACCCGCTCGCCCCCGGTCAGCACCACCGTGCCGGGCTCGTAGTGGTCGAACGTGCCCTGGACGGCCCGGATGCGGCCGTCGGCGACCATATTGAAAAAGCCGGGCGTGACGATCGGCACCGAGCAGTTGATACCGCGTTCGATCGGCTCCTTGGGCCTGAGCCCGGTTTTCTTGAGCTTGAGCTGGATCGACAACAGGCTTTCCAGTGCCCGCCAGTTCGCCCACACGAACGGCTTGGCGAGCGCGTGATTGAGCCTGGCCAGCGTCGACTGGCCCCAGCCGGGAAACATTTTTTCCTGCGCCCGGATGTAGAGAATGCGCTTGAAGTTGATCAGCCCGCCGATGAAATAGGGGATGCGCCAGACCGTTTCCAGATAGACGATGGTGACGGTGGCCGCGCCCGATTTGACCGCGTTGACGGCGATATCGGTGGCGGATTTCGAAAAGCCGAGCACCACCACCTTCTTGCCTTTCAGCGTCGCCGGATCGGTATAGTCCGACGAGTGCATCACCTGGCCGCCGGCCTGCTCGAACGTCTCCTGGCCGGGATGGGACAGGATGTTCTTTTCCGAAAACTGGCCCGTGCACACGGCGACGAAGTCGAAGTCCTCCTTCGCCGCTTTGCCGTCGCCGCCTTCGAGGTCGAGCGTCCAGCCCTTGCGGCCGTCGGCGCGCCGTTCCATGGCTGCAACACGCGTTTTGTAGCGGATCAGCGGCGTCAGGCCGTTCTCGTGTGCGTAGTCGGTCAGATAGGCATGGACCTGTGGCCCCTTCGGCCATTCCGGATAATGGTCCGGCATCGGCTTGCCCGTATAGCGGTAAAGATCCTTCGGGCTCTGTGTCTGGACGTCGGGATAGGAGCGGGACGGCTCCCACACCCCGCCCAACGCGTGGCTGCGCTCGATGACGGTGACCGTGTGCCCGCGCTCCTTGAAGGCCTTGGCTGCGGCCAGACCGCTGACGCCCGCGCCAATGACGGCGACGTTCTTCTTCTCGACCATGGTGGTTCCCCGTTTTTGGGCGGCCGTTTGCCCACAGCTCCGCCGGCGGCGCGCCATGCACGCCGCGGGCGGCCTTTTTGGGTGGCCGCCGCGCCTGTTCGCGCTAGAAACTCAGTCGTTGGCTTCGGGCGGCAGGAAGTCGACTGCGTGTTCGGCGGAGATCTTCACGACTTCGTCCGGGTCGCTCAAATCATGCAGCCGGTTGAACAGCGCTTCCAGCTCGCCGGCCGGCGAAACCCAGAACAGCGCCCGCGCCGGCTTGTCCGACTTGTTGAAATAGCCGTGCGGAATGCCGCGCGGCATGCGCACCAGATCGCCAGCCTTGGCCTTGGACCATTCGCCGTCGAGTTTCAGGTCGAGCTCGCCTTCCTGAACCAGAATGAACTCGTCCTGGGTCGGATGGATGTGGACCGGGACGAACTGCCCCGGATCGCTGTTGGTCTCGAAGGCGAATGTGGACGCGCATGACGCTTTCGGAAAATAGACCTGGCCGAGAATGTTCCAGGTCGTGCCGTTGAAGCCGGTTCCGTTGCGGGTAATGCCCTTGTCGAGCTCGTCAGCCATAGTGTTCTCCCATTGTGTTCGAGAAGGCGTCTTCACCCGGACGCCTGTGTTCTCGCGGCCAGACTAGCCGCGAACGGTGCGTAATTTCTGTCCGGATTGCGAGCCGACTATCCAGAAAACGAAAAAAACGCCCCGCTGCGGCCGAATGAAGCGACGGCAACTTGGATGGTGGCCCAACGATGCTACACTGCGCGAATGAGGGCTGAAGAAGGTTCCCGCCACGCGCCTCCTCTTTCCGGTCACGTCTTGTTCGAGACGGATGACCTGGATTGCGCGCGCGACCGGGTCGCGCGGATTTTCTGCAATCACCGCCTGGAGATCGTCGGCGGCGGAGCCGCCTTTCACGCCACTCAGCACCATGCGCCAGGCAGCATGATTTCGCTCAACTATATCAGCTACGGTGCCGACGTGATGATCGACCCCGGCGCACTCGACAGCTTTTACCTGATCCAGATGCCGATCGCCGGCGCGGCGACGATCTGCAACGGGCGCAAGGAATTCCTGACCGGGCTGGACACGGCCTCGGTGCTGAACGCCGATCTTGAAACGCGCATGCACTGGTGGCGCGGATGTCGGCAATTGCTTGTCCAGATCCCCAAGGCGCCGTTCATGGCCTTCGCAGAGCGACTGTTCGACCGTGCGCTGCCGGGGCCGGTCATATTCGATCCGCAGATCGACCTCTGCCGCCCCGAAATGCGTGAATGGCGGCGGCTTGCCGAGCTGCTTTTCCAGGCCGCCGAATGCGGCCCCGGCTGGTCGACCGGCCTTCAGGCCGCCTACAACGAACAGCGACTTCTGGAGGCGTTCCTGCGCGGCCAGCCGAGCAACATGTCGATTTTCCTCGAACGTGGACCGCAAGGCGCCACACCGCGCCATCTGCGCCGGGCCGAGGAATTCCTGCGCGCCAACTGCCATCGCCCCATCACCCTCCTCGACGTCGCCGCGGCGGCCGAGGTCACGCCGCGCACGCTGCAACTCGCCTTCAAGGCGCGCCACGGCCTGTCGCCGATGCATGCCCTGCAACGCGAGCGCCTGCGGCGCGTGCGCTTCGATCTGCAGCAGGGCGACGATGGCGTATCGGTTACCGACATCGCGCTGAAATGGGGATTTTCCCATCTCGGCCGGTTTTCCGCCGCCTATCGCCGCGAATTCGGCGAATTACCGCGCGAAACCACGCGGCGGACTGCGGCTCTTTCATAAAAATAGATGGTTTTGGCTCGAAAATAGGTGTTTTTTGGCTCGGTCGCGGCCCGTATCTGTGACCGTCGGACGACACGGAAAAATATTCGCCGGGCGGTCTCGCCGACCCATTTGCGGTTTCGCGCCCGATCGTCTACCGGGCCTTTGGTGGTCGGCCGGACGAACCCGGCGTGGCGGCCACGCGTCGCCATCGTCTTTCTCAATCCTGTCAGTGCAGCATGAACAATCGTTACGCAAAGCTCGCATCCTGGGTCTACGATCTCGACAAGCCGGTCGGACGGTCGTTCGGCGATCTGGAATATTACCGGCAGCGCCTGGAGCCGTGCCGGGGGCCTGTCCTTGAGCCGGCGGTGGGAAACGGACGTGTATTCGTTCCGCTCCTGGAAGCCGGGTTTGCGATGGAGGGTTTCGATGCGTCGGAAGAGATGCTGGCCTATTGCCGGGAGGAATGCAAAAGACGCAACCTGTCCGTCCGGCTAACCAGGCAGACTTTTGAGGATTTTCGTTACGAGAGCGCGTTTTCGGCGATCGTCGTTCCGGCGGGATCGTTTCAACTGCTCGCGGACGCCGCGTCCGCGAAAACCGTGCTGCGGCGGTTTTTCGACCATCTGGTGCCGGGCGGAAGATTGATCCTGGATCTCGACCCGATCGGTGCATTTCTGGAACCGGCCGGCCCGGTTAGAAGCTGGACGGCCCCGGACGGCGATCTGCTCACCCTCACGGAGCAACGTGTCGAAACCGACCATGTCGCCCAGACCACGCTGACCCATCTGCGTTACGACCATTGGCGCGACGGGCGCCTGCTGGAAAGCGAATTGGACCTGTTCAGGCTGCGGTGGTGGGGCGTCGAGGAGTTCTCCCTCGTCTTGCGCGATGCCGGCTTCACCGATGTGGTGGTGTCGGGCAATTACCAGCACGGACGACCTCCGCGCAACGGCGACGACAGCATCAGCTTCGAGGCCTACCGGCCGGCATAGCGGCGTCGCCGCGCCGGACCTGCTCCGATTGACCGTTGGTCGCCTTTAGTGGCAAGGCCCGACTTTTTTCCCGGCACCCGTGAACCTTTCTCCGCGTTGCGACGACCAATCGATATTGGCAACGCACACAACGGAGGGACGACATGACTGCCAAACTCTTCAAACTGACCCATCTCTTGACGGCGACCGCGATCCTGGCCGGTTCTCTGGCTGCGACCGACATCGCGTCCGCCCGCGACGGCGGCGGCCCCGCTCGCAGCTATTCGGGCACGGTCGAGATCGGCGACCAACCCGCCGCCGCGCCGCGGAAGAAGGAAACAAAAAAGGCGTCGAAGCCGACGAAGAAACGCAACAGTCTCGACGACACCGCCAAGATCATCCAGATGGGCGGCGCGCCGCGCCGGGTCGGGCTGAGCGTGATCGGCGGCTTGGTCGGCGATTTCTCCTGCACGGTCGTGTGGTGCATCTTCGACAAGGGGTTTGGCATGGATACGCGCTACACCCCTGGCGACGTGACGCGTCAGGTGCTCGGCGGCAAGCCGGCCAAGCGCGCCCGCCGGGTCAAGCAGAAGGTCGAGCACGACAAGGCGAACTGCCAACAATGCCAGCGCGAGGCCGAAGGCGAGCGCCGTCTGGCCGCGTGGCGGGCCGCGCAGAAGGCCAAGCGCGACGCGGCGATGAAATATTGGCGCGAAAAGGCGCAGAAGCGTGAGGAACTGCACCGTCGCCACGGCTCGAACGGCTACACGCGGTTCGGCGGGGATTACCAGATGCGGCTCGGCCGCTGATTTGAAGACATCGCCACGAAAAGGCCCCGGCGCGCGCATCCGGGGCCTTTTCGTGTTTCGGGGAAAGGCCCGAAAACGGTCAGTCGGTCGCGAAGCAGTAGAACAGGCCGCCGCCGCCCGTACTCCGCAATGCCTCCTGGCTGCAGCCGCGCGAGGGGTGCGACGAATTCCACGATTTCGACGGCGCGTCGTCGCGCAGGCCCATGCGGTCGTGATGACCGACGATCGCCTGGCCGTCACCGCTGGCGGTCCAGTTTGCGCAAGTCGCGGCCGCCGCCGTACCGTCGGGGTTGGAGCCGGTCAGGATGTCGTGCCGGTTGGGCTGGTCGCCGCGGCCATTGACCATGGCGCCGCTTTCGTCGAGCCCGCTCTGCTTGCTAATCGCATTGGCGTCGCTGTGCAGCGCGGCGACGTCATCGGCGATCTTGTCGCCCTTGGCGTTGTGCCAGGGGCCGGCGCCGATGCGATCGCGCGCGTTTTCGGTGTCGGTCGACAGATAGGCGCGCCAGGTCTTGCCGGTTGCGCCCGCCGCCGCGGCCAGGCTGGCGCAATGCGCGTCCGCGCCGGCGAGCCCGCCGAGATCCGCGCCGTTGCCGGGCCCGGCGCTGGTGATGAAGAAGCTCATCGCGTTGTCCTGCGACTGCGCGCTGGCCAGCGCGGCGAATGTCGAGATGGCAATAGTCAAGACCAGGCGTTTCATGGCGTTTCTCCGCACACGGTGCTGCGCCCCCGGACCATAGTCCGGCGGCTTCCGGCGCAGCGCCAGTCACGTTCGCGTGTAGAAGAGCCGGCCTATTGCGGTTTTTGCCAGGCAGTGAAACGGCCGAGTTCGACATCCCAGATCTTGCCGGTCTCGGTGATGTCGGGGCCGGCCAGCGGCACGATTTGCGCAGCGACTTCGGCTGGATGCGGCAGGGTGTCGGGATCCTCGCCCGGCATTGCCTGTGCCCGCATAGCGGTGCGCGCCACACCCGGATTGACGATGTTGACCCTGAGCGGCGTGTTTTTGGTCTCGTCGGCCCAGGAGCGCGCCAGCGCCTCGACAGCGGCCTTCGAGGCCGCGTAGGGCGCCCAATAGGCGCGCGCCGAATGCGCGGCCCCCGACGACAGCACGATCGCCCGTCCGGCATCGGCGGCGCGCAGCAGCGGGTCGAGCGAGCGGATCAGCCGCCAGGTCGCCGTCACGTTGAGCGTCACCACCTTCTCGAACACCTTGGCCTCGACATGGCCGATCGGCGCGATCACCCCGAGCACGCCGGCATTGGCGACCAGAATGTCGAGCTTGCCCCAGCGTTCGTGGATTGCCCCGCCGAGCCGGTCGATGCCGGCCATGTCGGCCAGGTCGAGCGGCACCAGCGTTGCCTCGCCTTTGCCGGTGCGGGCGTGCTCGGCCTTGATCTCGTCGTCGAGTTCCTCGAGTCCGCCGACGGTGCGCGCGACCGCGATCACGTGCGCGCCGGCCGCCGCCATCTGCTTGGCGATATGATAGCCGATGCCGCGTGAGGCGCCGGTGACGAGCGCCACGCGCCCGGAAAGATCAAGAGAAGAGGTCACGTCGGGGCTGCTTCTTCTAGAATTGCGCGCGCGAGGCGAGGATGGAAAGCTGGCGCACATTGTCGGCGCCCTCGTGGTCGAGCAGCCGGGTTGGATAGTCGCGTGTGAAGCAGGCGTCGCAGAACTGCGGCGCTTCATTGTCGCGCACGGCCTCGCCGACCGCACGGTAGAGCCCGTCGATCGACAGGAAACCGAGCGAATCGACCCGGATGAAATCGCGCATCTCGTCGATTGTCATGCGCGAGGCGAGCAGCTTGGCTGTCTCCGGCGTGTCGACGCCGTAAAAACATGAGGCGCGCGTCGGCGGCGAAGCAATGCGCATATGCACTTCCCTGGCGCCGGCGTCGCGCACCATTTGCACGATCTTTTGCGAAGTGGTGCCGCGCACGATCGAATCGTCGACCAGCACCACGCGCTTGCCCTCGATCATTCGCCGGTTGGCGTTGTGTTTCAGCTTCACGCCCATATGGCGGATCGAATCGCCCGGCTGGATGAAGGTGCGCCCGACATAGTGGTTGCGGATGATGCCGAGCTCGAAGGGCAGGGCGGCCGCCTGGGCAAAGCCGATCGCCGCCGGCGTGCCCGAATCCGGCACCGGCACGACCAGGTCGGCCTCGACCGGGCATTCGCGCGCCAGTTCCATGCCGATCTTCTTGCGCACGTCGTAGACGTTGCGGCCCTCGACCGAGGAGTCCGGCCGCGCGAAATAGACATATTCGAAGATACAGAAGCGCGGCCGTACCTCGCCGAAGGGGAAGTGGCTCTCGACCCCCTTGCTGGTAATCACCACCATCTCGCCCGGCCTGACGTCGCGCACGAAGCGCGCGCCGATAATGTCGAGGGCGCAGGTCTCCGAAGCAAGAATCCAGGCCCCGTCGAGATCGCCCAGCACCAGCGGGCGGATGCCCAGAGGGTCGCGGCAGCCGATCATCTTCTTCGAAGACAGCGCCACCAGCGAGAACGCGCCCTCGAGCTGGCGCACGGCCTCGGTGAAACGGGCGTTGAAATCCTTCTCCTGGCTGGTCGCCACCAGATGGAGCAGGGTCTCGGTGTCCGAGGTCGACGAGAAGATCGCGCCCTGCTTCTGCAGATTGCGCTGCACGGTCATGGCGTTGGTGATGTTGCCGTTATGCGCGACGGCAAAGCCGCCATCGGCGAGTTCGGCAAACAGCGGCTGGATATTGCGGATGCCTGAACCGCCGGTGGTGGCGTAACGGGTATGGCCGATCGCGCGGTTGCCTTTCAGGCTGTCGATCACCGCCTGCTTGGTAAAGGTGTCGCCGATCAGTCCGACATGGCGCTCGACATGGAACTGGTTGCCGTCGAAGGAGACGATGCCGGCCGCTTCCTGGCCACGATGCTGGAGCGCGTGCAGACCGAGCGTGACGATCGCCGCCGCGTCCTGGCGGCCGAATATGCCGAACACGCCGCATTCGTCGTGGAAATGATCGTCCGCTTCCGCGGCCGCGCTCCGCTCGCGCTCATCCCCGCCAACGGGCCTCGCAAGCATGTCCGTCATGACAGCCGCCTTTCACTTGACCGATACGCGGTGCCGTCCGCGTTGCCGCCGGCTCGACTGTGGCCGGATGTTCAGCCGTCGTCGCTGCTGGTGATCTTTTTCAGGATCGAGTCTTCCGGGTCGTCCGGAAGCAGCGCCTGCAGCCTTTCGCCGATCCCCTCAAGCAGCGGCAGCGACTTGGCCTGCGCCACCCAGGTCGGACGGTTTTCCCCGACCAGCCAGTTGAAGAACAACAGCGCCACCGCAATCACCAGAACGCCGCGCGCCGCGCCGTAGACGAAACCGAGCGTGCGGTCGAGCGCACCGACGCGGCTGTCGATGATGAAGTCGGCGACCTTCATCGTAATCACCGAGACGACGATCAGTGCGACGAAAAACACGATCGCCGCCGCCGCCGCCAGAGCGATCTGCGCGTTGTCGATATAGGGTGTGACGTAGGGCTGCACCAACGGATGGAAGAAATAGGCCGCCGCCGCCGCCGCCGCCCAGGACGCGATCGACAGAATTTCGCGTGAGAAGCCGCGCACCATGGCCAGCACGGCCGACACGAGGGTGAAACCGATTAGGATTCCGTCAAGCAGCGTGATCGGCATCAGAGTTCCACTCCCAGTGACCCGCGGGCATCCGTTTCAAGCAAGGTGTCAATCCTCGTCGCGTCCCCGTTTCGAGCCCGCGATCCGGGCCACCAGATCGGCAAGCGCGCCTGGCTGGAAGGATCGCGCCGCGATACCCCCGGCAATGTCTCCGCTGCCCGCGGGCATGACCGCCTGGGCAAAGCCGAGCTTCTCGGCCTCCTTCAGCCGTTGCTGTGCATGCGCGACAGGTCTGACGGCGCCCGAAAGGCTGATTTCGCCGAAATAGACACAATCCGCGGGAAGGGCAAGCCCGACCAGCGAGGAAACCAGCGCCGCGGCGACCGCAAGGTCGGCTGCCGGCTCGGAAATGCGATAGCCGCCGGCGACGTTGAGATAGACGTCATTGGTCGAAAACCGCACGCCGCAATGGGCTTCCAGCACGGCGAGCACCATGGAAAGCCGGGGGGAATCCCAGCCGACCACCGCCCGGCGCGGCGTGCCGAGCGGCGAGGGGGCCACCAGCGCCTGAATTTCCACAAGCACCGGCCGGGTGCCTTCCATGCCGGCAAACACCGCCGCGCCCGGCGCCTGCGCTGTGCGCTCGCCCAAAAAAAGCTCGGACGGGTTGGAGACTTCGTGCAGGCCCCGGTCCGACATTTCGAACACACCGATTTCGTCGGTCGGTCCGAAGCGGTTCTTGACCGTTCTGAGGATGCGATAATGATGCCCGCCTTCGCCTTCGAAATAGAGCACCCCGTCGACCATGTGCTCGACCACGCGCGGACCCGCGATCTGGCCGTCTTTGGTGACGTGGCCGACAAGCACCACGGCAGCGCCGGTCGATTTGGCGTAACGGATCAGCGCCTGGGCGGAGGCGCGCACCTGGGTGACGGTGCCCGGCGCGGAATCGGCCATGTCGGTCCACAGCGTCTGGATCGAATCGATGATCAGAAGGTCCGGTCGCCTGCCGTCTGCGATGGTGGCCAGAATGTCTTCGACATTCGTCTCCGCCGCCAGTTCGACCGGCGCATCGGCGGCCTGCAGGCGCTGGGCCCGCAGCCTGATCTGGGCCACGGCTTCCTCGCCTGACACGTAGACGACCCGGTGACCCTGGCGTGCCAGCGCGCCGGCGGCCTGGGTGAGCAGGGTCGATTTGCCGATCCCGGGATCGCCGCCGATCAGGAGCGCCGAGCCGCGCACGAAACCGCCGCCGGTGGCGCGGTCGAGTTCGTCGATACCCGAGGCGATGCGCGGCGCGTCCTCGATCTCGCCCGAAAGTGTCGTCAACGCGACCGCGCGACCGGGGCGCGCCTTTCGCGTCGCCGCCGGCCCGGATCCGATGCCGCCCGCGGTGCCTTCCTCGACCAGCGTGTTCCATTCGCCGCAGGCGTCGCATTTGCCGGCCCAGCGCGAATGCACGCTGCCGCAATTCTGGCAGATGAACTGGATGCGCGCGCGCGCCATCAGTTGCCGTCTCCGTTTGCGCGGCTTTCCGCCGCCGGCCCGATATAGGTGCGATGGTGACGCCGGCCGAGCCCCGTCAACAACTCGTAGGAGATCGTGCCGGCCGCCGTGGCGGCTTCCTCGATAGGGAGGTTGGGTCCGAAGACCTCGATCCGGTCGCCGACCGTGAGCGCTCCGTCTTCCACGTCGGTGATGTCGAACATGGTCATGTCCATGGTCACGCGGCCGAGCACCGGCACGCGCAGCCCGCCCGCGAAACCGTGGCCGCCGCCGGTGACCGCGCGCAGCGGCACGCCCGCGCCCGACACGGCGCGCGGCAGTCCGTCAGCATAGCCAGCCGCGCAGATCGCCACGCGGCTGTCGCGCTGCACCACCGCCGCTGCGCCGTAGCTGACCGCCTCGCCGGCGCGCACGGTGCGGATTTGCACGATCCGGGCCTCCACGCACACGACCGGTTGAAGATCCGGTCCCGACAGCCCACCGTAAAGCGCGATGCCGGGTCTGACGAGGTCGAAATGGAAGTCGGCGCCGAGCGCGATCCCGGCCGAATTGGCAAGGCTCGCCTCGACGCCGCCAAAAAGCTGACGAGCCGCCGTGAACGTTTCGAGCTGGCGCTGGTTGAGCGGATGGTCGGGCTGGTCCGCGCCGGCGAGATGGCTCATCACCAAAACGGGATCAAGCGCGCCGGTCAGCGCATTTTCCTCTGCCAGCGTCCTGGCCTGCTCGAACGTGAGGCCGAGCCGGTTCATGCCGGTGTCGACATGGATCGCGCAGGCATGGGTAACGCCGTCGGTGCTGCAAAAACCTTCCCAGATCGCCGTTTCGCGGCGCGAATTGAGCACCGGGATCAGGCTCGCTTCGGCATAGGCCTGGGCCGCCTCGCGGCCGAACAACCCGCCGAGCACGAATATCCGGGCGTGCGGGCTTACCTTGCGCACCGCGCGCCCTTCCTCCGGCCAAGCGACGAAAAACGTGTCGCAGCCCGCCGCGGCAAGCGCCGGCACCGCCTCGGCGATTCCCAGCCCGTAAGCGTCGGCCTTGACCACGCCAGCCGTACGCGCGGTTGGCGCCAGAGCCGCCAGCGTGCGGTAATTGTGCTGCAGCGCGCGCAGGTCGATCGTGGCGAACGCGCCGGCGAGCCGCGCCTCGACGCCGGTTTCGTGAATGCTGAGTGTGTCTGACACGGTGTGGCTCGAAACGGCGATTACTCGAAACGCTCGGGAAGATGATCTTCCTCGGCCAGGTCCGAGAAGCGGGTGAACTGGCCCTCGAAGGCGAGTTCCACGGTTCCGGTCGGACCGTGGCGCTGCTTGGCGACGATCAGTTCCGCCTTGCCCTTAACCCGTTCGAACTTCATCCGCCACTCCTCGTATTCGGGCGTGCCTTCCTCCGGTTCCTTGTTTTGCATGTAGTACTCGTCGCGATACACAAACAGCACCACGTCAGCATCCTGCTCGATCGAGCCCGATTCGCGCAGGTCGGCGAGCTGCGGGCGCTTGTCGTCGCGGTTTTCGACCTGGCGCGAGAGCTGCGACAGCGCGATGATCGGCACCTGCAGTTCCTTGGCAAGCGCCTTCAGCCCGGTGGTGATCTCGGTGATTTCCTGGACGCGGTTCTGCGCCGCGCGCGCGCTGGTGCCCTGCATGAGCTGCACATAGTCGATGACGATCACATCGAGGCCGCGCTGGCGTTTCAGGCGCCTGGCGCGCGCGGCGAGCTGGGCGATCGAGATGCCGCCGGTCTGGTCGATGTAAAGCGGCGTCTTTTCCATCATTTGCGAGCAGGCGACGAGCTTTTCGAATTCGGTCTCGGTGATCTCGCCGCGGCGGATTTTCGAGGACGAGATTTCCGTCTGCTCGGAGATGATGCGGGTGGCGAGCTGCTCGGACGACATTTCGAGCGAGAAGAAACCGACGACCCCGCCATTGGCGGCCTTGAAAGAGCCGTCGGCCTGCTGCGCCGGCGTGTAGGCGGCGGCGACGTTGAAGGCGATGTTGGTCGCCAGCGACGTCTTGCCCATCGCCGGTCGCCCGGCCAGGATGATCAGGTCGGAGGGCTGCAGGCCGCCCAGGCGGCGGTCGATGTCGCGAAACCCGGTCGATATGCCCGAAAGATTGCCGTCGCGCATATAGGCGGCGTTGGCCATGTCGATCGCGGTCTTGACCGCGTCGGTGAAGGTTTCGAACCCGCCATCGTAGCGCCCGGTTTCGGCAAGCTCGAACAGGCGGCGCTCGGCGTCCTCGATCTGGTCGGAGGGCGACATGTCGACCGGGGCGTCGAAGGCGATGTTGACCATGTCCTCGCCGACCGTGATCAGCGCCCGGCGCGTGGCGAGATCGTAGATCGCGCGCCCGTAATCGGAGGCGTTGATGACCGTGACCGCCTCCGCGGCGAGGCGCGCCAGATAATGCGCCACCGTCATGTCGCCGACTTTTTCCTCGGCCGGCAGGAAGGTTTTCATCGTCACCGGGTTGGCGGTCTTGCCCATCCGTATCAGCTCGCCGCCCACCTCGAAGATCTTGCGGTGCAAAGGCTCGAAGAAATGGCCCGGCTTCAGGAAATCCGAGACCCGGTAGAAGGCGTCGTTGTTGACCAGGATCGCGCCGAGCAGCGCCTGCTCGGCCTCGATATTGTGCGGCGGCTCGCGGTAGAGCGGCGTTTCCGGCGCGCCGAGCTTGCGGACTGCTTCTGCCATCGTGTCCCCGTCAAAATCCCTCGAGCCTCGCGTTAGCAGAAGGCAAGGGCGCCGGGGAAAGATTCATCTGTCGGGCACCGAGATTCATGTCTCGATACCCATCATCCACCCCGTCATCCACAGTCGTCCACAAACTTGCGTGTTCGGAGGCGACGAATCCAGTTGACGCGAATCACATTCTATCACCGCTGCAAGCTCAGGCTCTCCTCCCGGAAGCACCAGTTACGTCGTGGGCGGAGCCAATCCTATGACGTCGTGCGTTTGCGCATCGGCGTGGCGGGCGGCGAACGCGGTCTGCGCTCGTCGGCATCGGCCAGCCGGTCTTCGGCGACGCCGATATAGTCGCGGGTCACCGGCAGCGTGTCGTTGCGGCGCGCAAGCTGAATCTGGAACACCATCAGGTCCTGCCAGCGGAACGCGGCCTCCGAGCCGGCGAGGTAGAATTCCCACATCCGGCAGAACCGTTCGTCGTAGATCTCGCGGATGCGGTCGCGGTTGGCCAGGAAGCGCTGACGCCAGTGCATGAGCGTGTCGGCATAGTGAAGGCGCAGGATCTCGACGTCGGTCACTTCAAGGCCCGAGCGTTCGATCGCCGGCAGCACCTCCGAAAGCGCGGGAATGTAGCCGCCGGGAAAAATATGCTTGCGGATAAACGGGGTTGTTGCCGATGGCGGTCCCGAGCGGCCGATCGAGTGCAGCACCATCACGCCGTCGGGCTTCAGGATCGTTGCGCACTTGTCGAAGAAGGCGCGATAATGATTGACGCCGACATGCTCGAACATGCCGACTGAAACGATCCGGTCGAAGCGCTCGCCGAGCTTGCGGTAGTCCCTGAGCTCGAAATGGGCCCGGCCCTCCAGCCCCTCCTGCTGCGCCCGCTCGGTGGCGATCGCCAATTGTTCTTCCGACAGGGTGATGCCCAGAACGTCGACGTCGAGATTGCGGGCGAGATATAGGCCGAGCCCGCCGAAACCGCATCCGATGTCCAGCACGGTCTGGCCGGGCCTGAGCGCCAGCTTGGCGGCGAGGTGGCGTTTCTTGGCCTCCTGAGCCTCCTCGAGCGTCATGTCCGGCCGCGCGAAATAGGCGCAGGAATATTGCAGGTCGGTATCGAGAAAGAGCTGGTACAGTTCGCGCGACAGGTCGTAGTGCCGGCGTACGTTGCGTCGCGCGCGCTCGGTCGTGTTGAACTGCTGCAGCCGCCTCAGCCCGTGCCTGAAACCGTCGGCCATCCGGGTCCAGAAGGCGCCGACATCGAGCGTGGGCGAGTTTTTGTAGATCACTTCCAGAAGGTCGAGCAGGTCGCCTTCCAGAAGGTCGATCTCGCCGTTCATGTAGCTCTCGGGCAGGGCCAGCACCGGGTCGAAGGTGATGGCGCGCTCGGCATGGGCGGAATGGATGGCGATCGTGACGCGGGTTCCGTTCTGGTCGCCGAACGAGGTCGAACGTCCCTTGTGGTCGACCACGGTCAGATTGCCCGTCCGGATCAGGCGTTCGATAAGGCTGCGCAACAACACGTTCATGGGAGCAAGGCCTCCCCAAAAATTCGCTTTTGGATCGCTTGCGCCCAAGAATGCGGGAACAGCGGTCCTTCGATCAAGAAAAAAATGCCCGGAATTCGCATCCCGGGCATTGATCCTGAACGATTTTATTTCTGTATCAGGTCGTTTGATCGCCCTCGTCGAACTCTTCGCCGTCCTCGTTCGGGTCGAAGAAACTGTCCGGGCGGGCGTTTTCATTGATGTCGTCGCCGTAGATCGCCTCCGCCGAATCCAGCTTCTCGCCGGCCGCCTGGCGTTCGGCCTCGTCGGTGGAACGAGCGACGTTCATGGTGACGGTCACCTCGACCTCCGGGTGAAGTGCGATAATGACATTGGTCAACCCGATCGCCTTGATCGGCTGGTTGAGCTCGATCTGGTTGCGATTGACCGAAAAGCCTTCTTCGATCAGCAGGTCGGCAATGTCGCGCGGAGACACCGAACCGTAGAGCTGGCCGGTTTCGCCGGCCGCGCGCACGATGATGAACGACATGCCGTCGAGGCTCTGGGCGATCTTCTCGGCTTCGGACTTGCGCTCCAGATCGCGCGCCTCGAGCTGGACGCGCTGGCCTTCGAACTTCTTCTTATTGGCTTCGTTGGCGCGCAGCGCCTTGCCCTTGGGCAAGAGGAAGTTGCGGGCGTAGCCGTCGCGGACCTTGACCGTGTCGCCCATCTGGCCGAGCCGGGCGATGCGTTCGAGAAGAATGATTTCCATGAGAACAATCCTTGTTGCGGACGCCTTTGCGGCGCGGGCCGGATTGCGGAAAGCCGAATGGCGGCGCGATCGCCGTCCTGTCGCTGTCCTGCCGTCCGGCAGTTAGGGGCACAGGCCCCAGCCCGGGATTTTCGTTCGATCGGTCCTGACCGCGCCCGTCGCGGGGGACAGGCGCCGCCTGACGGCGGCGCCGGGGATCCTTAACGGACCACGTAGGGCAGAAGGCCGAGGAAACGCGCGCGCTTGATCGCCTTGGCGAGTTCGCGCTGCTTCTTCTGGCTGACGGCGGTGATGCGCGAGGGCACGATCTTGCCGCGTTCGGAGATGTAGCGCTGCAGGAGCTTCACGTCCTTATAGTCGATCTTCGGCGCGTTGGAGCCGGAGAACGGGCAGGTCTTGCGCCGGCGATGAAAGGGGCGCCGGGTCGGGATCTGGTTGATGTCGACCATTGTCGTGCTCCTTAGGACTGTTCGCGCGGCCGGCGCGGGCCGCGATCGCCACGATCACCGCGTCCGCCGAACCGGTCGCCGCGATCGTCGCGGTCGCGCTTCTGCATCATCGCCGAGGGACCTTCCTCGTGCGCATCGACACGAATGGTCATGAAGCGCAGAACGTCTTCCGACAGGCCCATCTGGCGCTCCATCTCGTTGACGGCGGCGGCCGGGGCGGTCAGGTCCATGAGCGTGAAAAACGCCTTGCGGTTCTTCTTGATGCGGTAGGTCAGGGACTTCAGTCCCCAGTTCTCCACCCGGCCGATCGATCCGCCATTGGCTTCAACGACGCCCTTGTACTGTTCGACAAGCGCGTCGATCTGCTGTTGCGACAGATCCTGCCGGGCAAGGAACACATGTTCGTAAAGAGCCATTGTTTCTTTGCCTTTCTTCCGTTTCGCTCTCCCGGAAACCAGCGGCTAAGCCTCTGCGACTTGTCTTTGCCCGCTATGGCGGGAGAAGAAAGGCGCATGGTCGAGACGGTCGAGAGCGGAGACACGGGAGGCGGAAGGCTTCTTGCCTTCACACGCGAAGCGGATTTTCAAGGAAATACGCGCACGGCCCTCCGTTCAGCCCCCAACTGGACCGGCAGAGTGAGCGCGCTTATACAGGTTTTTGGCAATCTGGCAAGCACAGGCTGGCAAGCGCGGGCGTGTCTAACCGCCAACGGTATATAGGCCGATCGTATAGGCGGCGTAGGCTGCCAGCATGACCAGGCCGGTCGTACGGCCCAGCCGATCGCGCAGGACGAGCATCACCGCGAAGGCGAGGCTGATCGCCAGCACCAGCGGGACGTCGACCCGCCAGAACCGCTCGGCGATCGGCAGCGGTGCGACAGCCGCCGTTGCGCCCAGTATGCCCAGTATGTTGAAGATGTTCGATCCCACGATGTTGCCGATGGCCACGCCCGCCCTGCCGCGCCATGCGGCCACGATTGATGTGGCGAGTTCGGGCAGGCTGGTGCCGATCGCGACGATCGACAAGCCGATCACGGCTTCCGAAACCCCGAGTGCAAGCGCGATGGCGCTGGCGCCTTCCACGAGAAGGTTGGCGCCCGCGAACAGCAGCGCCAGGCCGGCCGCGAGCAGCGCGGCGGCGAGCCAGGCCGGTTTTTTCGGCGTGACCACCACGTTGTCGCCATCGGATTCACCGCAGGTCCGGCTGGCGCGGTAATGGGCATAAAGATAGCTTCCCAGAAACAGCAACAACAGCAGGCCGGCCCAGGTGGGCAGCGCGCCATAGGCGGCAGCCAGCAACAGCAGCACCGTGGCGACAAGCATCAAAAGCACGTCGCGGCGTACATCCCCGCCCCATCCGCCGGACGGGGCGAGCACCGCCGTGACGCCGCCGATCAGAAGCAGGTTGGCCATGTTGGAGCCGACGACATTGCCGATCGCGATCTCCGGGCGGCCTTTCAGGGCGGCCTCGACGGACACCAGCAATTCCGGCATCGACGTGCCGAATCCCACTACGGTAAGGCCGATCACCAGTTCCGTGACGCCGAACCTGCGGGCCGCCGAAACCGCACCGCGCACGAGCAGTTCGCCACCGCCGAACAACAGAACAAAACCGACTATGACAAAGATGATATCGCGCACGGACGAGCGTTTTCCCTGGTTTCCGCCAAGCCCCCTTGCGCGGTCGCGCTAAGATGGGGAGGTCCCGCCGGCCATGCAAGTCCGCGCCGCGCGCGCCTGCCGTGCTGGATCACCCGATTTCTTTTGGCGCGCCGCCGTAGATCGTGCAAAACGGCGGCACGGGAACACATAAACGAGCCGGAGGAGAAAAACGCATGCCGATCGTCAACCGGATTGCCGAGTTTCACCAGGATGTCACCGCGTGGCGCCGCGATATCCACGCCCATCCCGAACTGCAGTTCGACGTCCATCGCACGGCGGCGCTGGTCGCCGACAAGCTCAGGGAATTCGGCGTCGACGAGGTCGTCACCGGGATCGGCCGCACGGGGGTGGTCGGCGTCATTCGCGGCCGTAAGTCGAATTCCGGCAAGACGATCGGTCTGCGCGCCGACATGGATGCTCTGCCGATCCAGGAGGCGGACGAGCGGCCGCATAAATCCACGACGCCGGGTATTATGCATGCCTGCGGCCATGACGGACACACCGCCATGCTCCTGGGTGCCGCGCGCTATCTCGCCGAAACGCGCAATTTCGACGGCACCGCGGTGCTTATCTTCCAGCCGGCCGAAGAGGGCGGCGGTGGCGGTCGCGTCATGGTCGAGGAGGGCATGATGGAGCGGTTTTCGATCGACGAGGTCTACGGCATGCACAACGCGCCGGGGATTCCGTTCGGCCAGTTCGCGCTCAGGAGCGGCTCGATGATGGCCGCAGCCGACATGTTCGTGATCGACATCGAAGGCGTGGGCGGTCACGCCGCGCGTCCGCAGCGCTGCATCGACACAACGCTTGTCGGCGCCCATATCATGACAGCCTTGCAGTCGGTCGTTTCACGCAGCGTCGACCCGGTCGAGGCGGCGGTGATCTCGGTCACGACCTTCAAGGCGGGCGACGCCTTCAACGTCATCCCCCAGACCGCGCGGCTCACCGGCACGGCGCGCACGCTGTCGCCGCAGGTCCGCGACCTCCTGGAGGAGCGCATGGCGCAAGTGGTCGAAAACACCGCCGCCGCCTTCGGCGCCAAGGCAACGCTGGATTACCAGCGCCACTATCCGGTGCTGTCAAACCATGCGCGCGAAGCCGGCTTCGCTGCCGAGGTGGCGCGCCAGGTGGTGGGCGAGCGGGTCGACACCGAAACACCGCAGGTCATGGGCGGCGAGGACTTCGCCTTCATGTTGGAGGCGCGGCCCGGCGCCTTCATCTATCTCGGCCAGGGCGACACGCAATATCTCCATCATCCCGAGTATGATTTCGATGACGAGATCATCCCGATCGGCTGCTCCTACTGGGCGAGGCTGGTCGAAACCGCGCTGCCGGCCGGCTGAACAGGGACCGTTCCGGCTTATCCGGTCATCGTCGGCCCGGTCTTGACTTCGCGGCCCGTCCTGCCGCACAGGCAGCGCGAGACAATCGAAGGGGAGATACCGCCCGATGGCGATCGCATTCACCTTTCCCGGCCAGGGCAGCCAAACCGTTGGCATGGGCCGTGAACTGGCCGAGGCCTTCCCCGAGGCCCGCGCCGTCTTCGACGAGGTCGACGAAGCGCTGGGCGAAAACCTGTCGACGCTGATCTGGGAAGGGCCGGAAGAGACCCTGACGCTGACGGCGAATGCGCAGCCGGCGCTGATGGCGGTCTCCATGGCCGCCTTGCGCGCCATGCAGGCGCGCGGGCTGGTGCTGGAGGACAAGGTCGATTATCTCGCCGGCCATTCGCTGGGCGAATATTCGGCCCTGTGCGCGGCCGGCGTTTTTTCGCTCGCCGACACCGCGCGCCTGCTGCGTATCCGCGGCAACGCCATGCAGGCGGCCGTGCCGCCGGGCGAAGGCGCCATGGCGGCGATCCTGGGCTTGGGCGATGCCGAGGTCGAAGCCGCCTGTCAGGCGGCCGGCAACCGGGTTTGCCAGATCGCCAACGACAATGGCGGTGGCCAGATCGTCATCTCCGGCGCAAAGGCGGCTGTCGAAGCCGCGGCCGCATTGTGCACCGAAAAGGGCGCCAAGCGCGCCATCATGCTGCCGGTTTCCGCGCCGTTTCATTCCGCGCTGATGGCGCCGGCGGCCGAGGCCATGCGCACAGCCCTGGCCGATGTGGCGATGCAGGCGCCCGCCATCGCGGTGGTGGCCAACGTCACCGTGACCCCGCTTACCGACCCGGCCGAGATCGCCCGGCGTCTGGTCGAGCAGGTCACCGGCCGCGTGCGCTGGCGCGAGACCGTGGAGTTTTTCGCCGGCAACGGCGTGACCGGGCTATTCGAGATCGGCGCCGGCAAGGTGCTTTCGGGGCTTGCCCGCCGCATCGATCGCTCGCTCGCCACCACCAGCGTCGGCGGCTCGGCCGACATCGATGCGGCGCTCGCCGCCTTGTGACGCACCATCGCGGCCACGGCCTGCCGGCTGCGCGGGCCTGGCCAGACCAGGAGATGAACCATGCTTGACCTCACCGGCCGCAAGGCCCTCATAACCGGCGCATCCGGCGGCATCGGCGAGGCGGTCGCCCGCCTGCTACACGCCCAGGGCGCGCGCGTCGGCCTGCACGGAACCCGTGTTGAAAAGCTCGAGGCCCTTGCCGGCGAACTCGGCGAGCGGGTGGCGCTTTTTCCGGCCGATCTGTCCGACCGCGCCGCCGTCAAGGCGCTGGGCCAGAAGGCCGAGGCCGAACTCGACGGCGTCGACATTCTCGTCAACAATGCCGGCATCACCCGCGACGGCCTGTTCGTGCGCATGTCGGACGATGATTGGGACGCGGTTTTGGAGGTCAATCTGACCGCCGTCTTCCGGCTGACGCGCGAATTGACCCATCCGATGATGCGCCGCCGTTTCGGACGCATCGTCAACATCACCTCCGTCGTCGGCGTCACCGGCAATCCCGGCCAGGCCAATTATTGCGCCTCCAAGGCCGGCATGATCGGATTCTCCAAATCGCTGGCGCAGGAAGTGGCGAGCCGCAACATCACCGTCAATTGCGTTGCGCCCGGTTTCATCGAATCGGCCATGACCGGCAAGCTCAACGACAAGCAGCGCGATGCGATCATGGGCGCGATCCCGATGAAACGCATGGGATCCGGCACCGAGGTGGCCGCCGCCGTTGCCTTCCTCGCCTCCACGGAGGCGGCCTATATGACGGGCCAGACCCTGCACGTGAACGGCGGCATGGCGATGATCTGAGGCGCGCGCCGCTGATTCGGCCGCCCCGCGCGCGGGGCGGCGAAATGGCGGGGATCGGCTCCGCAGCGGCGTGTTTTCGCCTTTGCCGACCTGGGTTTTCATGGTATGCGGCCCGGCAAACCGGCGTTCCGGACAGTGTCCTTTGCGCTTCTTGCGCCGGTTTTTCGTCCGCAGAAGCTTTGGCCGGCCATACTGGCGTGGCGCGATCTTTCAACTTGATTAGCGGGCATCCTGCCGCTAACGAAGACCAACTTGAACCGAAGTCGAGGGTTTCCAAATGAGCGACACCGCAGAGCGCGTCAAAAAAATCGTTGTAGAACATCTTGGCGTTGAAGCCGACAAGGTCACCGAAGGCGCAAGCTTTATCGACGACCTCGGTGCGGACAGCCTGGACACCGTCGAGTTGGTCATGGCCTTCGAGGAAGAGTTCGGCGTCGAGATTCCCGACGATGCCGCCGAGACGATCCTCACCGTGGGCGATGCGGTCAAGTATATCGACAAGGCGTCCGCCTGACACACAGCCTTCGGGCAATTCCGGCAAGACATCCTTGGTGGTTGAGCGATGAGACGTGTCGTCGTCACGGGAATGGGACTCGTTTCCCCTTTCGGGGTGGGCGTTGAGCATTCCTGGCGCCGTCTTTTGTCGGGCGAAAGCGCGGCGCGGCGGGTCGAGCATTTCCAGACCGACGACCTGCCGTGCAAGATCGCCAATGTCGTCCCGCGCGGCGGCGGCGGCGATGGCACGTTCAATCCCGACCATGTGCTCGAACCCAAGGAACAGCGCAAGGTCGGCGATTTCATCCTCTATGGGATCGCCGCCGCCGACGAGGCGCTGAAGGATTCGGGCTGGACGCCGAAAACCCCGGACGACCAGAACGCCACCGGCGTGATGATCGGGTCCGGCATCGGCGGCGTCGAGGGTATCGCCGAGAACGCGCTTATCCTGCGCGACCGGGGCCCGCGCCGCATCAGCCCGTTCTTCATTCCCGGCAACATCATCAATCTGGTCTCCGGTCAGGTCTCGATACGGCACGGCCTGAAGGGGCCGAACCACGCTGTGGTCACGGCCTGTTCGACCGGCGCGCACGCAATCGGCGACGCGGCGCGGCTGATCGCCTTCGGCGACGCCGAGGTGATGCTGGCCGGCGGCGCGGAAGCGCCGATCAACCGCTTGTCGCTCGCCGGCTTCGCGGCCTGCCGGGCCTTGTCCACCGCCTACAACGACGCGCCGACAAAGGCGTCCAGGCCCTATGATCGCGACCGCGACGGTTTCGTGATGGGCGAAGGCGCCGGCGTGGTGGTGCTGGAGGAACTGGAGCATGCCAAGGCGCGCGGCGCGCGGATCTACGCCGAAGTGATCGGCTATGGGCTCAGCGGCGACGCCTTCCACATCACCGCCCCGTCGGAAGACGGCGACGGTGCCTATCGCTGCATGAGCGCGGCGCTCAAGCGCGCCGGCCTGGCCCCCGGCGACGTCGACTATATTAATGCGCACGGCACCTCGACGATGGCCGACACGATCGAGTTGGGGGCTGTCGAGCGGCTGGTGGGCGAGGCCGCTTCGCGGATTTCCATGTCGTCGACCAAATCCTCGATCGGCCATCTTCTGGGCGCGGCCGGTGCGGCCGAGGCGATCTTTTCGATTCTGGCCATCCGCGACAACAAGGCGCCTGCGACCATCAATCTGGAAAACCCGTCCGTCGAGACGGCGCTCGACCTGGTGCCCAACCAGCCCAAGGACCGGACGATCGATGTGGCCTTGTCGAACTCATTCGGCTTCGGAGGCACCAATGCGTCGCTCGTTTTCCGTCGCCATGATGGCTGAACGGCCTGGCCGGTCGTCAATTTTGCCATATTCATCGCTAGTTCTTGCAACGTCCCGGCGGACGGTGACTGGCTATGGCACAACGGAGAAGCGTGACGGCCGATGAGTACGGAACCGGCGAACGAAACCACTTTCGGCAACCGGGGCGAGGCGCCCAAGCCGATCGTCCCGAAATCCGCCAGCGAAGCGTTGCGCCCCGAGCAGGGCACGCCGCCGCCGCGTCGCTCGCAGGGGTCTCGCAACCAGTTCGTCGTGTTCATGAATTTCGTCATGTCGACGGTTATCTTCGTGGTCCTGGTCGCCGGCCTCGCCGTCTATCTCGGCAAGCGGGAATTCGGCAGTCCCGGTCCGGCGCAAAGCACCGAGATGGTGCTGGTCAAGCCGTCCACGAGCGTTTCCGAGATCGCCTTGATGCTGGAGCGCCGCAATCTTATCAGCGATCGCCATGTGTTCAGGCTGGGCGTAAGGGCAGCCGGCGCCGACGATGACCTCAAGGCCGGCGAATACGAGATCAAGGCCGGCGCCTCGATGCGCGACATCATGGACCTGCTGGTCAGCGGGCGTTCGGTGCTCTATTCGCTGACCATCCCCGAGGGACTGACGGTCAGCCAGGCTTTCGACCGGATCGCCAAGCATGAGGCGCTGACCGGCGAGATGCCGGCCGAAATGCCGCCGGAAGGCGCGCTGGTTGCCGATACGCAGCGCTTTACCCGCGGAACCACGCGCGCCGAACTGATCGACAAGATGATCGCCGACCAGAAAAGCCTGGTCGAGGAGGTCTGGGAGCGGCGCGTCGAGGGGCTGCCGCTAAAGACGATCGACGAGTTCGTGACGCTCGCCTCGATCGTGGAGAAGGAGACCGGCCGCGCCGATGAAAGATCGCGTGTAGCGGCCGTGTTCATCAACCGGTTGAAACGCGGGATGCGGCTCCAGTCCGATCCGACGATCGTCTATGGACTGTTCGGTGGCGAGGGTAAGCCGTCGGACCGGCCGATCTACCGTTCCGACATCGACAAGCTGACGCCCTACAACACCTATCTGATCGACGGACTGCCGCCGACGCCGATCGCCACGCCCGGCCGAGCGGCGCTGGAGGCGGTCGCCAACCCCTCCAAGACCGACGAGTACTATTTCGTTGCCGACGGCACTGGAGGCCACGTGTTCGCCAAGACGCTGGACGAGCACAATGAAAACGTTGCGCGATGGCGCGCGATCGAGAAGAAGAAAAGGGCCGAAACGGAAGCAACCGGTCAGGACGACAACGGCTCGAACTGACCCGGGGGCGAGGGGGGATGATGGCGCTACAAAGCATGACGGGCTTTGCCCGCGCGGCGGCCGAACTGGACGGCGCCGCCATTTCCTGGGAAGCGCGCTCGGTCAACGGTCGTGGGCTTGACGTGCGCCTGCGGCTGCCGCCCGGCTTCGAACGGCTCGAACTGCCGGCCAAGCAGGCGGTGCAGCGCAGGTTTTCGCGCGGCAACGTCCAGGCCACGCTGGCGGTCGGCAGGCAGGCTGGACTGGCGCAACCGGTGGTCAACGAGGCCTTCCTGCGCGATGTCGCCGGCCTTGCCCGGCGTCTTGAAGAGCAGTTCGGCTGCTCGCCGGCTTCCGCCGACGGCCTGCTTTCGCTGCGCGGCGTGCTGGATATCCCCGATGCCGTCCAGGACGAAGAAGGGCGCGAGGCGCTGGATGCCGTCATCATGACCGCGTTCGATAGCGTGCTGAGCGATCTGGAGGCTGCGCGCCTGGCGGAAGGCGAGCAGCTTGCCGCCGTTCTGGAAGACCACGTGGCCACGATCGAAAAACACACCCGGGATGCCGAGGCCGACCCCTCGCGCGAGCCCGCGGCCATTCGTGAGCGCATCGCCATGCAGGTCGCTCTGTTGCTCGAAGGCGCCTCGGGCCTCGATGAACAGCGCCTTCACACCGAAGCCGCGCTGTTGGCCACTCGCGCCGATATCCGCGAGGAGATCGATCGTTTGAAGGCCCATGTCGCAACCGCGCGGCAATTGCTGAAAAAAGGCGGCGCTGTCGGGCGCAAGCTCGATTTTTTGGCGCAGGAGTTCAATCGGGAATCGAATACGCTGTGTTCGAAGTCCAATGCGACCTCGGTGACTGCGATCGGGCTCGAGTTGAAGTCTGTCGTCGATCAGTTCCGCGAACAGGTTCAGAATCTGGAGTAGTCCATGGGCCTCACGCCGCCCGCCTTGTCCATTCGCCGTCGCGGCCTGATGCTGGTCTTGTCGTCGCCATCCGGCGCCGGCAAGTCGACGATCGCGCGCAGCCTGCTCGAAAATGACGGCGGGCTCGAATTGTCGGTCAGCGTGACGACCCGTCCGCGGCGCGGCAGCGAGATCGACGGCGTGCATTATCATTTTCTATCGGCGCGGGATTTCGAGCGCATGCGCGACACGGAAGCGCTGCTGGAATCGGCCGAGGTGCACGGCAATTTCTACGGCACGCCGCGCGAGCCGGTGGAGATCGCCATGGATGAAGGCCGCGACATGCTGTTCGACATCGACTGGCAGGGGGCCGAACAGCTCAAGGCGACCATGCCGGCCGATATCGTATCGATCTTCATCCTGCCGCCGTCGATGGCCGAGCTGAAATCGCGGCTGCGCCGGCGGGCGGAGGATTCCGATGCCACGATCCAGACCCGGCTGGAAAACGCCCGCTCCGAAATCGAACACTGGCGCGACTACGACTATGTCGTGGTCAATGACGATCTCGATCGCGCCTATGCCGCCGTGCGCGCGATCGTCATCGCCGAGCGTCTGAAACGCGATCGCCGGCCGGGCCTGTTCGATTTCGTCAGCGGGCTGCTGGACGAGCGGACCGAGTAGGTCCGCCTTAGCCCTCGAGCACGTCGGCCAATGCGACGAACTCCGCGATCGACAGGGTTTCGGCGCGCCGTGTCGGCTCGATACCGGTCTTGGCGAGCAGCGCTTCCCCGCCAAGCGCTTTCAGGCTCTGGCGCAGCATCTTGCGACGCTGGCCGAACGCGGCCTGCGTGACGCGCGCAAGCCGCGTCGCCGCGCACGCCAGCGGCGCGGGCCGCGGTGTCAGATGGACGACCGCCGAGGTGATTTTTGGCGGCGGGGTAAAGGCTTCGCGCGGCACGGTAAAGGCGATTCGGGCCGATGTACGCCAGCCGGCGAGCACGCCGAGCCGTCCGTAGGCGCTTTCGCCGGGCATCGCCACGATCCGCTCGGCGACCTCACGCTGGAACATCAGCGTCATCGAGGCGTAAAACGGCGGCCAGGGCTCGACGGTGAGCCAGCGTACCAACAGCTCCGTGCCGATATTGTAGGGTAGGTTGGAAACGATCCGCACCGGCCCGGTGTCTGCCGCGAGCGCGGCGAAATCGGTCTTGAGCGCGTCGCCGGCAACGATCTCGAGCCGACCGGGATAGCGTTGCCCAATCTCCTCAAGGGCGGCCAGACACCGTTCGTCGCGTTCGATGGCGACGACCCGCGCGGCCCCGTTCGCCAGCAGCGCGCGGGTCAGGCCGCCGGGGCCGGGGCCGACCTCGATCACCGTCGCGCCGGCAAGGTCGCCCGCCGTGCGTGCGATCTTGCCGGTCAGGTTGAGGTCGAGCAGAAAATTCTGGCCGAGCGACTTTTTCGCCGCGAGACCGTGCAGCCGGATGACCTCGCGCAGGGGAGGCAGGCCGTCGCCCGTCATGCGGTGTTGTGTCCTGCTTCGGCCTTTGCCAGTCGCGCCGCCAGCCGCAGCGCGGCGACCAGGCTGTCGGCGCGCGCCGCCCCCGTGCCGGCGATCGCGAAGGCGGTGCCGTGATCGGGCGAGGTGCGCACGAAGGGCAGGCCGAGCGTGACATTGACCGTGTCGTCGAAGGCAAGCGCCTTCGCCGGAATCAGAGCCTGGTCGTGATACATGCAAAGCGCGGCGTCGTAGCCCTGCCGTGCCCCGGCGTGAAACAGCGTGTCGGCCGGCAGCGGGCCGCGCGCGTCGATGCCCGCGGCGCGCAGCGCAAGGACGGCGGGGCGTACGACGTCGATATCCTCGCGGCCCATCGCCCCGTCCTCTCCCGCGTGCGGGTTGAGCCCGGCGACGGCGAGGCGCGGCTCGGCGATGGCGAACCGGCGCGTCAGGTCGCCGGCCGTGATCCGGCCTGTCTCCACGATCAGCTCCGTCGTCAGCGCGCTGGGCACGGCGGCGAGCGGAATATGGATCGTGACCGGCACGGCACGCAGGTCCGGCCCGGCCAGCATCATCACCGGTCTTGCCGGCTTTCCGGTGGCCTTGTGCGCCAGGTGGGCCAGGAACTCGGTATGACCGGGAAAGGCGAAACCGGCGTCGTAGAGCGGCTTCTTGGCGATCGGTCCGGTCACGATGGCGCCGGCCGCTCCCGAAAGCGTGTCGGCGACACCGCGTTCGATGGCCTCGATGATGCCGGCGGCGTTGCTCGAGGAGGGGGCGCCCGGACAGTCGGTCAGCCGGTTGTGTAGCGGCACGACCGGCAGCGCGGTTTCGAAATCGCCAGCGGCCGAGAGCGGGTCGGACGGCTTAAGGGGGATCGGCAGGCCGAGCGCGCTTGCCCGCGTTGCTAGCTGGTCGAGATCACCCAGCAGGTAGAAGGGCGGCAGCGCGTAATGCGCCCGCGAAGCCCAGGCCGAAAGCGCGACGTCGGGGCCGATACCGGAAGGATCGCCGCATGTCAGCGCCAGCGGGCGCGGCGGTTCAGCGCTCAACGATGCGGGCTTTCTCGCGCAGTTCCTCAAGATATTTCTTGGAAAGCTCGGCTGCCTTCTTGTCGAGCTCGCCTTCGTTCTCGAACACCATCTGGGCGACGCGATCGTCCGAGATCTCGCGTGTGCTGCAAATGCCGATGAACTCCACCCCGCGTTCGGTTTCGCGGATCTTGGTCGCCTGGCCCGGTTTGGTGTCCAGGATCAGGCTCTTCCAGTCCGGCGGCAGTTCCGGCGCGATCACCCGGCCGAGATCGCGCACCGTAACGTCGATCAGCCCTTTGGCGAATTCACGCGTATTCTGGCAGCTGTTGAAGCGGCCGCGCATGGCGTTGGCTTCCTTCTTGCGTCGAGCCAGCAGCGATTTGCGCTCGCCTGAAGGGATGACGAAAATCACCTGCTGCAGCATGTATTCGGTGGCGGTCGGCTTGTTGCCGCCGTCCTGCAGCATACGGTGCGCCGCGTCTTGCTCGGTGAGCCGCTCCGTCGCGCGGAAACGGGCTCCCAGCACGCGGTTCCAGCCGATCTGGCTACGGATGAAATCCTTGAAATGGTCTTTCGTCACACCCGACTGCGCCATGATCTGGTCGAGTTGACTCTTGGAGAGCTTGTTGCCGGAGGCAAACCGCCCATAGGCCGCCTCAACATCGGCGTCGGGAACCCGGATGTTCAACCGTTTGATCTCGATATTCTTCAGCGTCTGCTCGATCATCTCTTCGGAGGCGCTGGCCGAGCGGCGTTGCAGCTTCAGAAATGCGTTGCGCCGGGCGATATCGTAGCTGGTGACCGGAACATTGTTGATGATGTAGCGGATCTCGCTTGCGTGCGCGGGTAAAGCCGCAACGCTCGCCAGACAGGTCATCAACCCGAAAAACAGGAAAAACCCGGTTCCGGCGATCCGGTTCAAAGCAGGTTGCATGGCTGAGCTCCGTGTCTCATCTTTTTTGCGCCCCTCTTTGGGGGCTTTGGTGTTCCATCCCGGAAATGTCGTGCTCGGCCTATACGGCGAAAGCATGACGCGTGGGCCCGCATCAATTCGTGCCGAACGCGTTCGTCGACGTGGAGGTTCCGAAATCGCCCAGCGTGCGGAACGAGATGTTGAAGCCGAACCCGTAGGACACGTCCCTGGAGATGGTGTTTTGCGTGCGTGAGAACGTCATGCCGTAGGTGAAGCACTCGTCGTCGTAGAGAAAGCCGAACGAGCTGTTGGCAAGCGTCGAGGACTCCAGGTCGTATGTGCCCGAGGCGTAGACGCTCCAGTAGTCGTGCAGCCGCGCCCGACCGCCGAGCGTTACCTCCCGGCGATCCTGGGAAAACCCGTAAAGCGGCTGCGCCTGGATGAAGGTGTAGCTTGCATTGATCCGGTGACGGTCGATCGGAACGGACACGCTCGCTTCGGCCCGGCGTACTTCCAGCGTCTGTTCGTCGAAGCGGCCGCCGGCGGTGAACGTCACGCCGCCCGGCGAGGCGAAGCCGGCCATGGCGACGACGTCGGATACATCCGTTTCGAGGCCCGAATAGGCGCCGACATTGACCAACTCGGGAGCGGCGAAAGGATTGCGCCCGGCCAGGTGATAGGACTGGCCGACGATCGCGTTGGCCGTCCAGCCATTGGCGAAGCTGGCCGAATAGCGCAGGCCGAGATTGGCTCTTGTGCCGCTTTCGATCAGGTCGTAGCCGGAGAACTTGTCGCGCTCGAACAGGGTCGAAGCGTCGAAGACGAGGCTCTGCGCGTCCTCGTTGGGAATGCCGAGCGTGGAGCCGTAGGCGACATCCGGCCGGACGAAAAGCTGCGCCATCGGCTCCAGCACATGGGTGGCGCTCGAGGTCGAGAACAGGATCGGCCAGCGCGCTTCCAGGCCGGCCGTCGCCATCGCGCGGAAATAGGACGAGCGGATATCGGCCGCAACGGCGCCGTAGGCGGTTCCGTCATGCGTATAGGCCGCACCGGCCAGCCCGCCGGCCATGGCCGCGATCGCGGCGTTCGAACCAATGCCGGCGTCGACGCCGATCCCGTCGGCGCGCGCGTGCAGGAGTGGCGTCACCAAGAGGCCGCCCGACGTCACGATGGTTTTTTTCCATTCGGCCTCGGCCGTCACGCGGCCGGACCAGCCGCGCATGCCGGGCAGTGCCGGTCTGCCGGGCAGGAAATCCAGCCGTGTGCGACCTACGACCTGCGTGTTGACGTCGAAGCTCAATTCGCCGCCGGCCACCGGCTCGTCCACCGTATAGGCGTAGTCGAAGGACGGCAGCACCCACGGCTGGCGCGGATCCCGCGCAGACGGGTGCGACGCCGGGAGCGCTTCCTGAACCTGGAACTTGTAGAACCGGAGATCGAAATAATTCCGGTCGTTGAGGCCGGTCAGATAGACCTCGTTCCGGCGTATCGCCTCGGAGTAGCCGCTCAGCAGATAGGTGTTGGCGAAGTTCGGATCCGATTGCACCAAAACGTCCCAGCCGAACGTCCAGCGGGGATTGATGGTGAACTTTCCCTTAGACCCGGCCATGAGGCGGGTCTTGACCGTCCTGTCGACATAACCCGGCTTGAACGCCGTCGGCTGGTTCTGGCTGATTCCGGCGATTTTCAACGAATATTCGCCGGAGTTGAATTTCTGGCGCCAGTCGGCTTCGGCGAGAAAGCCCTGCCGCGAATAATACGTGCTTTTGACCGTCAGGTCGTAGGTCGGCGAGAACGCGAAGAAATAGGGCAGCGTGACGCTGGCGCCCAGTTCGCTCTTGAAGCCGATGCCGGGAAACAGGAAGCCGCTTTTGCGCTTCACGCTCGGATCGGCCATCTCGAAGGCCGGCAATTGCGCGATCGGCAGACCGAAGAATTCGAAACGCGGCCTTTGGAAGCGGATCGTCTTGGCGTCCTTGTTCCAGATGATCTTGCGCGACTTGATCCGCCAGATCGGCGCCTTGTCCGGCTTGTCCTCGCACGGCTCGCAGGCCGTGTAGACGCCGTTGACGAAGGTGGTGACGGTACCGGCCTTGCGCTCGGCGCTTTCGGCCCCGAAATAGGTCTTTTCCGCCGTTTCCACGCTCAGCGCGTTGATGAACCCGTCGCGGAAATCGTCGGTGACGTCGATATGATCGGAAGAGATCCGGTTGCCGTCGCGGTCGACGATCTCCACGTCGCCGTCGGCCACCAGGCGACCAGTGGTCTGGTTGTAGATCACGCGGCGGGCAACCATGCGGTTGCCGCCATAGTCGATCCGCACCGACCCTTCCGCTGTCACCGTCTGGTTGACATTGTCGTAGACGAGCGTGTCCGCCTCCAGCAGGAGCTGGTCGGCAGGACCGACGCTGACATTCAGGCCGTCGAGGGACTGCGCTTCGGCACGCGGAATGTCGACGATGCCGGCAAGACACAGCAGGGCGAGCGCCGTGGCGCTCTGGCCAAGGCGGATTCGAGGGTACCAGTCACCGCTACCCCTCCTGAACCCCACTAACCGTCCTCCTTGTGCAGCAGGAACGTTACCCCGAACAATGCTGCAATCAATACTGGCAACCACGCCGCAACGATCGGCGGCACGATACCCGCGCTGCCGAACGCCTTGACCAAAGTCGAGACGACATAAAGCAGAAAGCCGGCGAGGATGCCACCCAGAATCAGGGTGCCGGATTGGCCGAGCCGGACAAATCGCATGGAAACCGTTGCCGCAATCAGCGTCATCGCGACCAGCAGTGGCGGAAGTGCCACAAGTGAATGATAATGCATCGAAAAAGCGTTAACGGAATAACCATACGCCTTGGCGGTCTCGATTTTCCTGCCGAGTTCGTAGAACGGTGTGGCTTCGGGCCGCGCCAGTCGTTGCTCGACGAATTCGGGCCGCAGATTGGTCGCCACCCGCGCGCTTTCGACGCTTTCGGGTTTGGCGCCGGATTCGAACCGGCGAACCTGTTCCAGCTCCCAGTAGCCGTCGCGCAGATAGGCCCGTGCGGCATCCTGCCGCTCGACAATGTTGCCGTCCTCGCCGATGCGGATGAACACCGCGTCGGATAGCGTGAGCCCGCTATTGAGCACCGCGCGGGCGCCGATGATGGTCTGACCCTCCTCGGTGCGCTGGCGCAGCCAGGGGGCGGTGGCCGCCGACACGACGTTCGATTCGCCCGAGCGCAGCGTCGTTTCGATCTCCTCGACCTTATCCAGCCCGTTGGCGGCGATCGGATTGAGCGCGATGATCGCCGAAATGCCGAACAGGAACGCGCCGACGCAGATCGGAAACAGGAACTGCCAGGCGGAAACGCCGGCCGCGCGCGTGACGACCAGCTCGTATTTCCTGTTGAGGGAGATCAGCGTCGTCATTGCCGAAAACAGCGCCACGAAGGGTATCGTCTGCTGCAGCACCATCGGCACCCGCAGCGCGCTCATCGTCATGCCCAGCTGCAGGGAATAGCCCGGCAAGCCGCTGAAACGGCTTGATTGCTCGGTGAAGTCGATGATGAAGACCAAGGCAAAAATACCGGCCAGGAACCAGCCGGTAATGACGAGATAGCGTCGAAAAAAATATCGTCCCAGCGTCCAGCCGATCATCCGCTCTCCCTTTCCAGAGGGCGGCGGGCCCCGGACCAGCGCACCGCGCGTGCCCGCGTACGCACGGCCACGAAAAAGCGCGCCAGCCGATCCGACCACGACGCCGGCAATTCGAGGCTCTTGCCGGCAGCGATCAGGTAGCATGCAAAAGCGGCGTTGACGATCGGCACCGCGTAGACCAGCGGAACGAAGGCGGCGGCGCTCTCGGCCTTGTTGGCGAAAAAATAGCCCTCCCAGCGCACCAGCAATGCCACCGAGATCGCGGTGACCATCGGGTGGACCCGCGCCTGGCGATGGGAGCGCGCGTCCCCGGCCGCGGCCAGCGCCAGCAGCGCGAACACCAGCGAATAGCTCCATTCCGAAAACCGGCGGTGAAGCTCGGCGTAGAAGAAGGGCGGGCTCCATTGCAGATAGGCGTCGTTCGGGTCCGGGTCGAACAGATAGGCGAGCGTACGGTCCTTGGGCCATATCTGGACCGTCTTGCCCTTCGGCACGAATTCGGAGAGATCGAAGGCATAAGAGGCGAAGCGGACCACCGAAACGTCGCCGCCGGGCGTCTTGCGGTGCACCTCGCCGTCGATCATGAACAGGAATTGCTGGTCGCCGCGTTGCTGAACCTCGCCGTGCTTGGCGTAATAATAGAGATCGACGTCCTTCTTGCGTGAATCGGCGACGAATATTCCGCCCATCCGCCCATCCGGCAGGCGTTCCGCGATCTGGACGAAAAGTCCTTCCTGCACCTTGCGGAACGTGCCTTCCTGGATGACGGAGGACAGCAGGTCGGCATGAGCGGTCGCCACAAGGACGCGGGTGCGCTGCCTGGCCATTGGCTCGACCCAGTTGTCGACCGCGAACGAAAGCGCGCTCGCGAGCGCGGCCAGCAGCAGCATCGGCTTGAGAATCGTACCGCGCGAGCTGCCGGAAGCGGCGATCACGGCGAGCTCGGAATCCTGGTTCATTGCCGAAAGGGTCTGCGAGATCCCGATGATGATGGCGAACGGCATCACGACCGGTATCACGGTCGGCAGAAGCAGTGTGGCGAGTTCCAGAAACGTACCGGCGGTCTGGCCGCTATCGGTGACGATGTTGACCCTGGCGAGAATCTGCGTGGTCCACGCCATGGCAAGCGCGACCAGCAACGCCGCGCCCGAGATTTTCAGCGCGCGGTAGAAGATGTATCTCTCGACGAGTTTCATCGCGAAAGCGGTGCGTCCCTATGATTCGCGCGCGTCACGCCTCAACCCCGCCGGCCAAATTATGCGCCCGTCGGCCGTCATACAAGCGTCTGCTGCGGGCTGTTTGTCCCGGTCCCATGCACAATGGTGCTCAATCAGGGCTAAAAAATAGCGAAAGAGCACGGTTAACGATCGGTAAAACGGCTAGTTTTCCCCGACGCGCTTGCCAGGCAAAGCCGGACTTTTTAGGGTCGGGCCGCTTTCACAGACACGCGCGCCGCGCTCCTCCGGCCATTCGGGAACATCCATGCCTCACGCACCAAAAGTCAGCTTTGCCAAGTTTTCCGCGCCCAAGAAGGGCGCCGTGGTGGTTTTCGCCGACGAAGACCTTGCCCTCGGCGACCAGGCCCGCGCTTTGGACGCGGCCGGCATCGTGCCGAAAGCCGCCAATATTGCCGAGTTCAAAGGCAAATTAGCCTCGGTCCTGGATGTGCTGGCACCTGAGGCCACGCCGTTCGACCGGTTCGCCGTCGTCGGCGCGGGACCGGCCGACAAGCGTGACGAAAAGGCCTGGATGCGCATCGGCGGCGCCGCCTGGTCGCTGGTGAAGAAATCGGCCGATGCCGCCGTTATCTTCGACATGAAGGACGAGGAACCCGACACCGATGCGGCTGCGGCCTTCGCGCTGGGGCTGATGCTGCGCGCCTATGGGTTCGACAAATACAAGACCCGCAAGGACAAGGACAAGGACGAGGGGACCAAGGACAAGCCGGTGCGCGTGACGATCCAGTGCGCGAACCCGGCCAAGGCGCGCAAGGCGTTCGCCACGGTCGAGGCCGTCGCCGGCGGTGTCAACCTGGCGCGCGATCTGGTCAACGAACCCGCCAACGTGCTCGGGCCGGTCGAGTTCGCCGATCACGCCAAGGCCCTGGAGGCGCTTGGGGTCAAGGTCGAGATCCTGACCGAAAAGGAGTTGAAGAAACTCGGCATGGGTGCGCTTCTGGGCGTTTCCCAGGGGTCGGCCCGCCCGCCGCGCCTGGCCGTCATGCAGTGGAATGGCGGCAAGCCCAAGGACAAGCCGGTCGCCTTCGTCGGCAAGGGGGTGGTGTTCGATTCGGGCGGCATCTCGATCAAGCCGGCCGCGGGTATGGAGGACATGAAGGGCGACATGGGCGGCGCGGCCGCGGTTGCCGGCCTCATGCACACGCTGGCCGCCCGCAAGGCCAAGGCGAATGTCGTCGGCATAATCGGGCTGGTCGAAAATATGATCGACGGCAACGCCCAGCGCCCGGGCGACATCGTCACCTCGATGTCGGGGCAGACCATCGAGGTCCTCAATACCGACGCCGAGGGCCGTCTCGTGCTGGCCGATGCGCTATGGTACTGCAACGAGCGCTTTGCGCCGAAATTCATGGTCAATCTCGCCACGCTGACCGGCGCGATCATGATTGCGCTCGGCCAGGAGCACGCCGGCCTGTTTTCCAACGACGACGCGCTCGCCGACCATCTGGTCACGGCGGGCTCGGCGACCGGGGAAAAACTGTGGCGCATGCCGCTCGCGCCCGAATACGACAAGCTGATCGATTCCAAGAACGCCGACATGAAGAACATAGGCGGCCGATTCGGCGGCGCGATCACCGCCGCGCAGTTCCTGCAGCGTTTTGTCAAGGAAACGCCCTGGGCACATCTCGACATCGCCGGCACCGCCATGGGCTCGCCGTCGAACGACATCAATCAATCCTGGGGATCGGGCTTCGGCGTCCGGCTGCTCGACCGTCTGGTCAGGGACAATTACGAGGCGTGACGGAAGTTCTGTTCTACCACCTGACCGATTCGACCCTCGAGGATGCCTTGCCCGGCCTCGTCGAGCGGTCCCTGGCGCGCGGCTGGTCGGTGGTGGTCCAGACCGGAAGCGAGGAGCGCCGCGATGCGCTCGACCAGCATCTTTGGACGTGGCGTGACGATTCCTTCATTGGCCACGGCACCGATCGCGAGCCGAACGCGAGCGATCAGCCGGTGCTCCTGACCACCGGTTCCGACAACCCCAACGCCGCCGCGATCCGGTTTCTGGTCGACGGCGCCGAACCGCCGGCGCTCGACGGGTACGAGCGCGCCGTGATCATGTTCGACGGCCACGATCAGGCGCATGTCGAGGCCGCCCGGCGTCACTGGAAGACCGTCAAGGCGGCCGGTCACCAGGCCACCTACTGGCAGCAGACGCCGGAACGAGGCTGGGAGCGCAAGGCGTGACGGACGATTTCGATCGCCGCCGCGAGGCGGCCAGGGCCAGGGTGAACCGCCTCGACGACGCCACGTCGGCGGCCAAGCCCGATCGGCAGGATTTTTTCGAAGCGGTCTATGACGAGGCGGGCGGCGATGCCGCCGGCGTTCCCTGGGCCGATCTGGCGCCCAAGCCCGAACTCGTCGGCTGGCTCGCCGACAATCCGGGCAACGGGCGCCGGGCGATCGATGTCGCCTGCGGGCTGGGCGACAATGCCGAGGCGATCGCGGCGGCCGGATACCGCACGGCCGCCTTCGACGCCTCCCGCACGGCGATCGAATGGGCTCAAAAACGCTTCCCCGCTTCGCCGGTCGCCTATCGCGTCGCCGATCTGCTCGATCCGCCGGGCGATTGGCTGGCCGGCTTCGACTTCGTGCATGAATGCTATACGGTCCAGTCCGTCCCGCCGGCGATGCAGCACGACGTCACCGAAGCGATCGCGGCCCTGGTCGCGCCGGGCGGCAGGCTTTTGGTCTATACGCGGCTGCGTCCTGACGACAGCGTGCCGGACGGACCGCCCTGGCCGCTGACGGCCGGCGAGGCCGGCCGGTTCGCCGAATTCGGCCTGGAACTCGAACACGAGAACCGTTTCGAGATCAGCCGGCCCGGCCGCACCATCCCGCATCTGTTCGCCACCTGGCGCAAATCCTGACATGCGGCCGGGACGGGATCGCGCCGGTGCCGTTGTGGACTTTGATTTTCCGGCGTGTCAAACGGCCGCCGGGCAGGGGATATTGCGATGCGGTTTTTCTTCCTGATCATTCTTGTGGCCGGCATCGCGCTCGGGATCGGCTATCCCTGGGCGGTGGACAACGTCTCCGGCTACGAGATCGGCCGTTACAAGGTTTATGATCGCGCGTCGGGCTTTGAGCCTGCCGAGGTGGCGCTCGCGCCGTCTGAAGCCCCGGTTCGGGTCCTCGTCGACCTGACCGCCGCCGGCGAGTTCCGGCCGAGCGACAGGCTCGCCGTGCTCACCGTCACCGCGTCGACCGGCGGCGCGACCGTCTTCGCCGAGACCGTGACCTTCGTCGGCGTGCCGCCGCGGCCCGACAGTCCCCAGGTTACCGGCTATGTCTATCGCGACGAGGCTGGCGTCATCGATCCGGTGAGCGGCGATGCGCGTTATGTCTTCACGGTCGGGCCGGGCGACGCCGACGGCATCGTGATGGCGCGGGTCGATCTGGTCCTGCGCGCTGGCGCCTTCGATCTCGATCCGCGCGCCGTTCCTGCCGGCTACATCCTGATCGCCGTCGGCTTCGTCGGCCTCGTGGCGGCGTTTCGGTTGCGCGGCCGCAAAAAATCCGCCGCCGACAACGCCAAGACACGCCGTTGGGGGCGGGGCAAGGACGACTGACGGCCGCGCGTCGGCGATGCGTTCGGCTCAGATCTCGCCGAAATCGCCCGAGCGGCCCTTGCCGGCGGAAAACCGCGCCGCGCCGTCTGCGCCTTCGGAACGGAAGGTGGCTGCGCTTTTCCATTCATTGGCAAGTGCAGGCGCCTGATCGAGCGACCATTGCTCGCGCGCGGATTTGCGGTCGGCGCGCATGCAGGCCTGCGGAAACCGCGCGATCTCGGCGGCCAGCTCGAGAGCGGTTGCAAGGGCGGTATCCTGCTTGCACAGCCGGTTGGCAAGGCCGATCGCCGCGCATTCGTCCGCATCCACCTTTCGGCCGGTCAGGATCAGGTCCATGGCCCGGCCATGGCCGACGATACGCGGCAGACGCACCGTGCCCCCGTCGATCAGGGGCACGCCCCAGCGCCGGCAATAGACCCCCATATAGGCGGTGTCCTCCATCACCCGCAGGTCGCACCACAGAGCGAGCTCCATGCCGCCGGCCACCGCCGGACCGGAAATCGCTGCGATCACCGGTTTCGACAGCGAAAGCCGGGTCGGCCCCATCGGCGCCTTGCGCGGCTGGTCGTCGCGCCCGTCGAAGGACGCATCGAGATCGTGAGTGGCAAACCATTCATCGTTCATGCCGCCGGCGGCATGTTTGAGGTCGAACCCCGCGCAGAAGCTGCCGCCCGCGCCGGTCAGCACGGCGACCTTCTGGCTGTCGTCGCGGTCGAAGGCGACGAAGGCGGAAAACAGCGCCTCGGCCATCGCCGGATTGACGGCGTTGCGCGCCTCGGCGCGGTCGATCGTGACCACCGTGATCGCGCCGTCGGTTTCGGTCTTGATGCTCATTGCGCCATGCCTTCCTCGTACTGTGCCGACAGCGTCAGCCACAGCTCCTCGTGGCGGGCGAGCTGGTCGGCGAGCTCCGAGCGCTCCTTGCCGAGTTTCGCCACCTTGGCCGAATCTCGCTCGTAAAGCGCGGGGTTGGCAAGCTCCTTCTCGATCGCCTCGATGCGGGTGCGCGTGCGGTCGATCAGCCCTTCCGTCGCCTTGATCTGCTTGACGACCGGTTCCAGCGCCCGCCGGCGGTCCGCCGCCTCGCGCCGCTTTTCCGCCTTGGAGGCCTTGTCGGCCTCGCGCTTTTCGCGCCGGTCGCTCGCCCCGCCGGTCACCAGGTTGCGATAGTCGCCGATGTCGCCCTCATAGGGCGCGACGGTGCCGTCATTGACAAGCCACAGCCTTTCGGCGGTCGCTTCGATCAGGTGGCGGTCATGCGAGATCAGGATCACCGCGCCTTCGAAATCGTTCAGCGCCTCGATCAGCGAATGGCGCGAATCGATGTCGAGATGGTTGGTCGGTTCGTCGAGAATGAACAGGTTCGGCCCCTCGATCGTGGCCAGCCCCATCAAGAGACGCGCCTTCTCGCCGCCGGACAGGTCCTTGGCCGGCGTGTTCATCTTTTCCGTCGTCAGCCCCATCTGCGCCACCCTGGAGCGCACCTTGGCCTCGGGCAGGGCGGGCAGCAGCCGGCGCACATGCTCGATCGCGTTTTCGTCGGGGCGCAGATCGTCGAGTTGATGCTGGGCGAACATCGACACGTTGAGCTGTGGCGCGAGCGTGATCTTCCCGCCCTCCAGCGCAAGCCGGCCGGCGAGCAGCTTGGCGAAGGTCGACTTGCCGTTGCCATTGGCGCCCAGAAGCGCGATGCGGTCGTCCTCATCGATCCGCATCGTGAGGTTTTTCAGGATCGGCTTGCCCGGCTGGTAGCCGACCGAGCCGTTTTCGATTGCCACGATCGGCGAGGCGACCTTGCGCTCGGGCGCGGGAAAGGAGAACGGCCGCACGGTCTGGTTGACCACCGCCGCGATCGTGCCCATGCGCTCCAGCGCCTTGAGGCGCGACTGGGCCTGGCGCGCCTTGGAGGCCTTGTAGCGAAAGCGTTCGACAAAGGCCTCCATGTGCTTGCGCTGGGCGTCCTGCTTGGTGCGCGCCTTTTCCTGCAGCGCCTGCTTTTCGGCCAGTTGGCGTTCGAACTGGTCGTAACCGCCGCGCCAGAAGGTCAGTTTGTGCTGGTCGAGATGCACGATCGAACTCACCGCCCTGTTGAGCAGGTCGCGGTCATGGCTGATCAGCAGCACGGTGTGCGGGTAGCGGGTCAGATAGCTTTCCAGCCAAAGCGTGCCTTCCAGGTCGAGATAGTTGGTCGGCTCGTCGAGGAGCAAGAGGTCGGGCTCGGCAAACAGCACGGCGGCAAGCGCAACGCGCATGCGCCAGCCGCCGGAAAAGGACGATGCCGGCCTTTTCTGCGCCGCCTCGTCGAAGCCGAGACCGGCCAGAATGGTCGCTGCGCGCGCTTCGGCTGAATGGGCGTCGATATCGGCCAGCCGCATGTGGATCTCGCCGATCCGGTCCGGATCCGTCGTGGTACGCTCCTCCGCCAAGAGCGCGGCGCGTTCCTTGTCGGCTGCCAGAACGATGTCGATCAGCGGTTCTTCGGTTCCGGGCGCTTCCTGGGCCACCTGGCCGATGCGGGCGTTTTTCGGCAGCGAGATCGAACCGCTCTCGATCTGCGCCTCGCCGGTGATGGCGCGAAACAGGCTGGTCTTGCCGGTGCCGTTGCGGCCCACCAGGCCGGCCTTCGCCCCGCCCGGCAGCGAGAGCGAGGCGTGGTCGATGAGAAGGCGCCCGGCAATGCGCAGCGAAAGGTCGTTGATGGTAATCATGGCCGCGGGGTTGTGGCCGAGCGCGCGCCCGGATGCAAGGGGCACGACATCATCGCCGACGGCACAGCCATGCCGTCAGGCGAATTCCCGCCCGTCCTCGGTGCGCTGGAAATAGATCATGTCGAGCGAGGGCGGCGTTCTTCCCAGGAGCGACAGGATGGCGTGGGCATGGCCGCGATGATGGGTCTGGTGGTTGAAGAAATGCGCCATCGCCGGCGCCAGCCTCTGGCTGACCGTTTTCATGTCGGTGACGGTGACATAGGTGAAGCGGCCGGCGAGCGCGGCGTCGGAGAGGCTTTCCACCCAGGCGCTGATGCGCCCGTCCTCGGCCTCGCGCGCCATGCGCAGCGGTGTCAGGTTCGGATGGATGATGGCGTCGAGCGATTTCGGCGCCTCGCCCTGGGCGGTGAAACGCTTCATCCAGATGCGGTCGGCGACCAGGATGTGGTTGAGCGTGCCCAGCATCGATTTGAAGAACACGCCGGTGTCGTGGCTGAACTCGGCGTCGGTCAAATCGGCGGCTGCGGTGTAGAGCGTGGCGTTCGCCCAGCGATTATAGGCCGCCATCATGCGAAAATGCTGTTTCATCGGTTTCTTTCTGATGACGAATGATCGAAAATCCCTCCTAGCACCGGTCCGGAAAACGCTCCATGGCAATTCTGCTCTACGAACTCGTAGGCGCCGATCCCAAACGCCCCTTCAGCCCGCATTGCTGGAAGGCGGCGATGGCGCTTGCCCACAAGAACCTGCCGTTCAAAAGCGTTCCGACCCCGTTTACCGAGGTCGCCACGCTCGAAAACGGCTCCGGCCGGACGGTGCCGCTGATCCGCGACGGCGACAGGCTCGTCGGCGATTCCTTCGAGATCGCGCTTTATCTGGAAAAAGCCTATCCGGATCGCCCGACGCTGTTCGGCGGCGCAGGCGGTCAGGCGATGGCGCGGTTCGTCGAACGCTGGACCCAGACGGTCGTGCACGGCTTCATCGGCGGTGCGCTGCTTGCCGACATCAATGCCTGTCTGGCCGCGCCCGACCAGGCCTATTTCCGGCGCTCGCGCGAGGCCCGGTTCGGCAAGACGCTGGAAGAGGCCGGCGCCGACAGGCACGAAGGCCTGCAGGAATTTCGCAGGCAGTTGGAGCCCTTGCGCGCCACGCTTGCCGTCCAGCCTTTCCTGGGCGGGCAGGGACCGCTCTTTTGCGACTATATCGTCTTCGGCGCGTTCCAATGGGCGCGTGTCGTTTCGTCGTTCCAACTGCTTGATGCCGCGGACCCCGTTGCTGGGTGGCTCGAACGCTGCCTGGCGCTGCACGACGGCCTTGCCGGACGCGTGCCGGCGGCCGCCTGAACGGCTCTTGGCAAGGCGCGGGGCGGCTTGTATAGAGCCGCAACCTTCCCCGCATCTTTCAAAGGAATATTCGATGGCGATCGAACGCACTTTTTCCATGATCAAGCCCGACGCGACGCGTCGCAACCTGACCGGCGCCATCACCGCCATGCTCGAGGAAGCCGGCCTGCGCGTCGTCGCCTCCAAGCGCGTGTGGATGAGCCGTCGCGAAGCCGAGGGTTTCTACGCGGTGCACAAGGAGCGCCCGTTCTTCGACGAACTGTGCGAATTCATGTCCTCCGGCCCGACCGTCGTTCAGGTTCTGGAAGGCGAAAATGCGATCGCCAGGAACCGTGAAGTGATGGGCGCGACCAATCCCGCCGACGCCGCCGACGGCACAATCCGCAAGGTTCACGCCCGTTCGATCGGCGAGAATTCGGTGCACGGCTCGGACGCGCCGGAAACCGCCGCGCAGGAGATCAAATACTGGTTTTCCGACATCGAGGTCGTCGGCTGAGGCCGAGTGCCCGTCTGTCGGTAGACCGAAAAGACCGGCCGCGCGCCGGTCTTTTTATGTTCGCTCCGGCGTTCATCCGCCGATAGCGTCACGCCTGTGCCCGCAGCGCGTCGTCCACAGAGGCGGCGGTTTCGGGCGCGCGCGCGAATTCCAGAAAAGCCGTTTCGGGCATTGCGGCCGCGTAGAGATAACCCTGGAACAGCTCGCAGCCGAACGCGTATAAGAACGCCTCCTGGCTTCGGGTCTCGACATGTTCGGCCACCGCGTCCAGGCCGAGCGTGTTGGCCATCGCCAGGATCGTGCGCACCAGCGCCCGGTCGCCGTCGGAGCTTTCAATATCGCGCACGAAGCTGCCGTCGATCTTGACCTCGTCGAAGGGCAGTGATTTCAGCCGGGCCAGCGACGAATATCCGGTGCCGAAATCGTCGAGCGAAAAGCGCAGCCCGGTACGCTTCAGCGCCGTCATACGGCTGGCGAGGAGTGCCTGGTCGGTCGCCATCACATGTTCCGTGAATTCGATCGTCAGCCGCGAGGCGTCGATGGCATGGTCGGTGAGCAGGGTTTCGAGGAAAGGCATGAATTGCGGGCCGGCGAACGATTGCACGCTCACATTGAGCGACAATCCGAGATCGGCCGTTTCAGGGTGCCGCTGCCAGCCGGCGAGCGTTTTCACGCCGCTTGTCAACACGAAACGGCAAACCTGGTGCATCAGCCCGGCCTGTTCGGCCAGGGCGATGAAGCGGTCCGGCGGCACCATGCCGAGACGGGGATGGCGCCAGCGCAGCAATCCCTCGGCGCCGGCGACGCGACCCGCGCGATCGATCTGCGGCTGGAACTGCAGTTCCAGCGTCTCGTCCTCCAGGGCCCGGCGAAAATCCTCCAGAAGCGTGAAGCGCTCCTCCTCGCCGTCCATCCAGCTTTCGTCGAACAGGGCCAGGCCGTCCCGTCCGGCTCCCTTGGCCTGGTACATGGCGATATCCGCGCGCTTGAGCAGATCGTCGCCATCCCTCTCGTGTCCGCCAAACACGACCACGCCGATGCTCGCCGACGAACTGTGACGCAGTTCTCCACGCTCGAACGGCCGTCTCAGCGCCGACAGCATCTTGTTGCCGGCCATGATCGCCTTTGATGCCGCCTCGGCCTCGCTGTCGCCCAGCCCGTCCAGTATGACGACGAACTCGTCGCCGCCCATGCGGGCGACGGTACCGGTCTCGCGCACGCACTGGCGCAGGCGGCTGGATATCTCGACGAGATATTCGTCGCCGATATCATGACCCTGGGTGTCGTTGAGAGATTTGAAATTGTCGAGATCGATGAAAAACAGCGCGCCCGGCCTGTGTGTGCGCCGGCAGCTCTTCGTCGAGCGCGCGATGCGTTCGGTGAGCAGACGCCTGTTCGGCAGCTTGGTCAGCGGGTCGTAGAAGGCGAGTTCCTCGATTTCGAGCGCCTGGCGCTTGCGCAGCGAAATGTCCGACACATAGCCGTGCCAACTCACCCGGCCGTCATTCAACCGCTCCGGCTTGGCATTGATGCGCAGCCATTTTTCTCTCCCGGTAGCCGTGGTGATGCGAAACTCGTGATCGAGCGGCTCCATCGTGTCGTAGGAGGCGCGGAAGGCGCTGAAATAGGCCTTTCGATCTTCCGGGTTCACGAAGCGGGAAAACAGTTCCCGTCCGGCAATATGTCTTTCGATCGGAATTTCGAGCAGGTTTTGAAAACCTTCGCTCAAATAATTGACCGCAATATCGAAACTGCGACCACGGACCATCTGGAATAATCCGCCCGGCAGGTTGCTGGTCAGTTTCTGGAACTGTTCCTCCAGCCGCAGCCGCGTGACCGTCTCGGTGATTTCGCGCACCGATCCCTCGTAATAGAGCGGCCTCCCGGTGCGCCGGTGATGGACGATCCGTGCCGATTCTGTGATCCAGATTCGTTCGCGTGTCTTGTGCCGGTAGATTTCCGACACAAAATCCTCGACGTAACCGTCGCGCTGCAGGATATCGCGGAACTCGTCGCGCCGTTTCGGGTCGACATACCACTCCACCGCGATGTCCTTGACGGAGGCCAGTAGTTCCGCCTCCGTATCGTAGCCGTTGAGTTTGACGAGCGCCCGGTTTGCGCTCATTTGGCGCCCGTCGAGGCTGGACCGGTAAATGCCTTCGGATAGATTCTCAACGAGTTCCGAGAGGTTGCGATGCTCGTCGCGCCAGTGGCGGGATTGCCCGCGACCGTGAACAACAGCCGCGATCAGGCCGGCCAGGCAAGCGACTCCGAAAAGGATCGCGGCGGGAACCACGATGCTGTCTAGCGTGCTGAGATGTTCCAGCAAATCTGCAGATCTCCGTGCCGTGCGCGACATGATTGCTTGGCATATCGTAGCAAGCGGGAGTTGCAGAAAATCTAATCGACAAGAAACTTCGCGCTTATGATTAAACTCCGCTTAGCGCCCGGGGGTGGGCTGACCTTGCCAGCGCCGCGTGGCCGCGTCGTCGATGTCGCGCGCCTCTACCCAGCCACCCTCGGAACCGTCGCTACGGTATTCCTTCTTCCAGAACGGAGCGCGTGTCTTCAGAAAGTCCATGATGAAGGCCGCCGCGTCGAAGGCGGCCTGGCGGTGCCGGGAGGCGGCAAGCACCAAGACGATGTTCTCGCCGGGGCGGATTTTTCCGTGACGGTGAATGACGGTGAGCGCGTTTAGCGGCCAGCGTTCGGTCGCCTGGCGGGCGATACGGCGGATTTCGGCTTCGGCCATGCCGGGATAATACTCCAGTTCGAGCGCGGCCAGCGTGCCCGCCTCGTCACGGCACAGGCCGCTAAAGGTGACCAGCGCGCCGATATCGCTGCGGCCCGCGCACAGCGCCGCACTCTCTTTTGCGAGGTCGAAATCCTCGCGCTGGATGCGCACGGCCGGGTCGATCGGGGCGCTCATCGCCTTACCCGCCCGTCATCGGCGGAAACAGCGCGATCTCGCGGGCACCCTCGATGGGCGCGTCGTGGGCGACATGTTCCTGATTGATGGCGACGCGGATCGCCGAGGCGTGTTTGAGGGCGGTTTCGTATCCCTCGCCGCGGCCGGCGAGCCAAGCGAGCAGATCGGCCACGGTGACGATTTCATCGGGCAGGTCGAGCTCTTCCTCGGCGTGTCCGATTCGCTCGCGCACCCAGGCGAAATAGACCAGTTTCATGGCGCGGGCCTCAATCGATGATGTGTTTCAAACCGGCGCGGAAATAATCATAGCCCGTATAAAGCGTCACCAGGGCCGAAATCCACAACAGCGTGATGCCGATCTCGACCGTATAGGGCAGCACTTTCGCCCCCGCCGGCCCGGCCAGCAGGAAGCCGATCGCGACCATCTGGATGGTGGTTTTCCATTTTGCCAGCCGTGTCACCGGCACGCTCACCTTCAGTTCGGCCAGATATTCGCGCAGACCCGAAACCAGAATTTCGCGACACAGGATGATGATCGCCGCCCATAGGGACCAGCCATGGATGGTGCGCGCGGGATCGGCGGCGAGCAGAAGCAGGCAGGTCGAGACCAGTAGCTTGTCGGCGATCGGGTCGAGCATCCTGCCGATATTGGAGGTCTGCTGCCAGATGCGCGCCAGGTAGCCGTCCAGATAGTCGGTCATGCTGGCGGCCATGAACAGGCCGAGCGCGCTCCAGCGGGCGAAGTCGCTGGAACGCAGGCGGCCCTCCAGGAAAAAGCACAGAACGATCAGCGGTACGGCGAGGATGCGTCCGTAGGTCAGGATGTTCGGCAGGTTGAAAGCGCGGTTGGACATGAAATGACAACACCGTTGAACCCGCCCACTCAAACCAGAAGCGGGCGCTCGCGGTCAACATCGCGGAAAGGAAGCGCATGCACAATGGGCCAAGGCGACGCGGGTCAACCCCTGTCGTGGAAGTGATCGTAAATTTGCCTCGCCATGGCCTCGGAAATGCCGTCCACCGTCAGCAGATCCTCAACGCCGGCGCGACTCACGGCCTTTGCGGTGCCGAAATGGTGCAGCAAGGCGCGTTTGCGGGCCGGTCCTATGCCGCCGATCTCGTCGAGCGGGTTCTTCACCATCTCCTTCTTGCGCCTCGCCCGGTGCGAGCCGATCGCGAAGCGGTGCGCCTCGTCGCGCAGCCGTTGGGTGAAATAGAGCACCGGATCGCGCGGCGGCAGCATGAAGGGCGGGCGCCCCTCGACGAAAAACCGCTCGCGCCCCGCCTCGCGGTCGAGCCCCTTGGCGACACCGATCGCGGTGACGCGCTCGGCAATGCCCAGTTCGGCGAAGACGGCGCGCACGGCATTCATCTGGCCCTGGCCGCCGTCGATCAGCACCAGGTCCGGCCAGGCCGGCAGACCGTCAGCCTGGTCCAGCGTTTCAGCATCGGCCTCGGCACCGTCCGGCTGTTCCTTCAAGAGTCGGGCGAAGCGCCGCTCGATCACCTCGCGCATCATGCCGAAATCGTCGCCTGGCGCGATGTCGGTCGAGCGGATGTTGAACTTGCGGTAGTGGGCCTTGGCAAAGCCCTCCGGTCCGGCGACGATCATCGCGCCGACGGCGTTTGTGCCCATGATATGGGAATTGTCGTAAACCTCGATGCGCCGGGGTGGGGTTTCGAGCCCGAAGGTCTCGGCCAGCCCCGCCAACAGGCGCGTCTGTGACGAAGTTTCGGCCAAACGGCGCCCGAGCGCCTCGCGCGCGTTTTGCAGCGCGTGATCGACCAGATCCTTCTTTTCGCCGCGGCGCGGAACGCCGATCGTGACCTTGCGGCCGGCCTTGGCGGACAAGGCCGCGGCCAGCAATTCCTGCTCTTCGACCGCGTGGGTGAGCAGGATCGCGCGCGGGCAGGGCTTGTCGTCGTAAAACTGCGTCAGAAAGGCGCCGAGCACCTCTTCCGGGCCGAGGCTGGGGTCGGCCTTGGGAAAATAGGCGCGGTTGCCCCAGTTCTGGCCGGTGCGGAAGAAAAACACCTCGATGCAGCTTTGCCCGCCTTCCTGGTGGATGGCGAACACATCGGCCTCCTCGACCGAGTGCGGATTGATGCCTTGATGGCTCTGGACATGGCTGAGCGCCGAGAGCCGGTCGCGCAGCACCGCCGCGCGCTCGAAATCGAGCTGTTCGGCGGCTTCCTGCATGGCCACCGAAATCTCGGCCTTCACCTTCTGGCTGCGTCCGGACAAGAAGGCCTTGGCCTCGTCCACCAGCGCGGCGTAACCCTCATCGCTGATCTCGCCCGTACACGGCGCCGAACAGCGTTTGATCTGGTGGAGCAGGCAGGGACGGGTGCGGCTTTCGAACACCGAATCGGTGCAGCTTCTGAGCAGGAAGGCCCGTTCCAGCGCGTTGATCGTGCGCCCGACCGCGCCCGCCGAGGCGAACGGGCCGAAATATTCGCCCTTGCGCGAGCGCGCGCCGCGATGCTTGAAAATGCCGGGCGCGCGATGGTCGCCGGTAATCAGGATATAGGGGAAGGATTTGTCGTCGCGCAACAGCACGTTGAAGCGCGGCCGCAGACGCTTGATCAGATTGGCTTCCAGCAGAAGCGCCTCGATCTCGGTGCGCGTGACGACGAATTCCATCGCCGCGGTCTCGCGCGCCATGCGGGCGATGCGGTTGGTATGGCCGCGCCCCAGCGCGTAGCTGTTGACCCGCTTTTTCAGGTTGCGCGCCTTGCCGACATAGAGCACGTCTCCGGCCGCGTTCATCATCCGGTAGACACCGGGCGCGTTGGGCAACCGCTTGACGAATTCGCCGATCAGTTCGAGGCCGCTCTTTCCGGCAGTGTCCTGCGCGCCGGAGGTCCAGTCGATCGGGCCGCCGGCAATCGTGCGCGGCGCGGCGCTCGCCTCGTCGCCGCCTTCATTGGCCCGGTTGTTCGGGTCGGGATCGTGCTCGGATGTCATTCGCGCATGCCTGTCACGTCTGGTGTCTGCCAGGCAAGATGCTGGCCGCCGTCGAGCGCGATCATCTGGCCGGTGATCGACGGCGTTTGCCATAGATAGCGGATCGTGGCGCCGAATTCCGTCAGCAGAGGACCGTGTCCGAGCGGCAGGGCGTCGGTCTGGGCGCGAAAGTCGGAGACGGCCTGGCGCGCGTTCTTCAGTGTCGGGCCGGGGCCGATCGCATTGACCCTGACGCGCGGTGCCAGCCCCTGGGCCATGGTACGGGTCGCCGTCCACAGGGCCGATTTCGACAGCGTGTAGGAAAAAAACTGTGGTGTCAGCTTCCAGACCCGCTGGTCGATGAGGTTGACGACGAGACCGTCGCTGTCGGCGGCTAGCGTCCTGGCCATGGTCGAGGCCAGCGCCACCGGCGTCTTCAAGTGCAGGGCGAAGTGCCGGTCCCATTTTTCCCAGTCGGGATCGGCCGGACTGTCGTCGTCGAAGGCCGAGGCGTTGTTGACCAGCAGGCGCACCGGCCCGAGCGCGTCGGCGGCTGCGGCGACCAAACCCGAGGCGGCGTCGATATCCGACAGATCGGCCGGCAGCACAACGGCCCGTCCGCCGGCCCTTCCGATCTCGTCGGCGAGCCGGTCGGCCTCCTCGCGGGAGCGGTTGCAGTGGATCGCCACGCCAAAGCCGTGGGCGGAAAGATCCTGGATGATCGCCGCGCCGATGCGTCTCGCGCCGCCGGTGACTAGGGCAACCGGCCCGTTTCTGGCCATGGGTGCGTTCACTCCCGTTAACACCGCCGAAATATATGCGGCAAAATTGCGATTGAAAGGCACTCTCTCGCCGCGGCCGCCTTCCGGCATATTGATCTACCAGGGCGATGCGGCAAGATTGCGCGAGAGGGTTATGTAATCATTTCAGCAGCATAAAGACCCGTTCTGAATCATTTTCTGTACCTTGCCGGCCGCCTGTTGCTGAAACGTCACGTCAAATTTCGGCCGCATAGCCGCCAGCCAATGACCAGATTTTCGGTGCCTTTCAGCCAGATTCAAACACGACATTCGCCGCAGCCGGACCCGCCCGTTCCTCCCACACGGTCCGGCGCGCGTTCATGCGGGGGAAGCGGTTCCGTTTTCCGCCGAGTGACCAAGGAGAGAATCTGATGCGTATCAATATCATCCACACCCGCTCGTTCGCCGCCGCGATTGGCGCCGTCGCCCTGTTGGGCGTTGCGTCGGCCCAGGCCGCCGATGTGATTGATCAGACGCCGGTAGCGCCGCTGCCGGTCGAAGAAGTGCCGGTTTACACCTGGTCCGGCGGTTATGTCGGTGCCTATGGCGGCTACGGCTTCAGCGGCCGGACCCGCGCTCCCGGCAATTCCATCAATACCGACGGTTTCCAGGGTGGCGCCTTCGGGGGCTGGAATGTTCAGGACGGCATGTTCGTTTACGGTGCGGAAGCCGATATCGGTTACAACGGCAACGAGGGTACCAATGCCGGCCTGACATCGCAGTCGGGCGTCGACGGCACGCTGCGCGCCCGCCTTGGCGTCGCGTTGAGTGACCGTGTGCTGGTTTACGGTACCGCCGGTGGTGCCGCGGGCAGGCTCGAAGTGTCCGATGCCACGACCTCCGACACCAACACCATGCTCGGTTGGACCGCCGGCGTCGGCACCGACATCAAGCTGACCGAGCAGATTTTCGCGCGCGGCGAATATCGTTATGTCGACTATGGCGACAAGAACTTTTCGCTTTCGGGTGGTCCGACCTCGATCGATGCCAGCGAAAACAAGGTTCTGTTCGGTCTCGGCATGAAGTTCTGAGCCGGACCGCAGCACGTAACCAAGAAAGACCGGCCGGGCGTTTCGCGCCCGGCCTTTTTTGCGCCGGGCCGGCATGGAGCCAACGGCATGTGTGGTGTCCGGGCAAGGGCGCCGGCAATGAGGGCGCGCGCCTATCCCGGCCGGCCTGGAGGGCGTCCGCCCGCTGTCCCGACAGCGCTACGATGCGGCAGGCAGCAGCGCCACCAGGTCGGGATGTTTGGCGTCGAACCGTTTCATCCAGTTCTTCAGCCTGGTCCGCCCGCGCATCCAGTCGGTGCCGAAACGCAGTTCCAGATAGCCGAGCACCGCCCTGAGCGCGATATGGCCGCAATGGATGCGCCGTCCAAGCTTTGGCGGCTCGGCATTCAGCCGGTCGAGCGCCCGCTCCACCTTCGCCCATTGCCGATCGAGCCAGGGCTGGTGCACCTTGTCCGGCGGATGGAAGCGCCGCTCGTAGACATGGGCCAGCAGGCAGTCGGTGATGCCGTCGGCCAGCGCCTCCATGCATTCGGCCTCGGTTCGCTTGACCGCATTGCGCGGAAAGACCGCGTTTCGGGAGATCCGGTTGAGATATTGGGTGATCGCGCGGCTGTCGTAGAGCGCGAACCCGTCCTCGGTCAAAAGCACCGGGATCTTGCCCAGCGGATTGGCGTCGATCAGAAGCTCGGGTTCCGCGCCGGTGTCGACCGGTACCGCCTCGAACGGTACCTGCGCCAGCGTGGCGGCCATGCGAACCTTGGCCGAATAGGGCGAGGGTGGGGCGTAGAGAATGCGGATCATGATGAAGTGGCCTTGTGCAACATGTCCTCGAGACGACTTCTTGCGCGTACGGGCGCTCAGCGCACGACCCGGCAGCGCCCGTTATAGACCTTCCAGCGGTCAAAGCCCGAGACGCAGAACTCCACGCCGTCGCCGATGCCGGCAAATCCCATTCCGTCTTCGATCAGGTACCAGACGGTTCGCCGGCGCCCGTCGGACAGAACCGCCGTCGCCCCGCAATAGCGCCGCGCGATCGGCCGGTTCTCCCGCCAGGGCAGGTAACGCCGTTCGTGCACGCGCCGGAAGTCGACGATCTCGACATCGGGCAGATGCGGCACGTGACGGACCTGATGGCGGAATTTCGCGGTGATGCGCGACAGGACCGCGTCGTCGCGGCAGGCGCGCGGCGCGAGATCGTGCGCGCTGGCAGAAGCGGCCCAGAAAGACAATCCCGCAAGCAGCGACAGCGCGAAACCGAGGCGGACGGGACGGACCATGCTCGTTACTCCGAGTCGGGCGGGACGGGAGGCGCACTGTGATGAATAGCCGTGGCCCGGTCAAGTTGCAGCGGCCCGTGTTGTCGCACTCGGCCGTTGTGATAGGCTCGCAACGGGTGGTTTTGCGCAGAAGGGCTGGGGGGACGCGATGACGGAACCGGCATCGGCCGTGCTGGAGCGTCTGTTTCGGGCGCTCGAGGCCCGGGACAAGCATGCGGCCTTGGCCTGTTTTACCGAGGACGCCCGGCTGTTCGATCCGCATTATCCCAGCCCCCAGATGAACGGCCGCGCCGAAATCGAGGCCGGCCTCGACTGGGGCCTGTCGGTCATGCGCCAGTTCGGCTTCACGACCATTCACCTGTTCGAGGGGCGCGACGCGGTGAGCGGCGCGGTCGAGATCGACACCAGCCACGTGTTGAAAAACGGCCAGGCGCTCAACTTTCCGCAGGTCTTCGTCTTCGAGACCCGCGACGGGCTGATCTCGCGGCTGCGCGCTTACGAGCCATACGGGCCGAACGGTCTGGGCGGCGTCTTTCTCGGCATCGCACGCCTGCGGCGCAAGCTGTTCGGCTGACGACTCAGTCCGTTTGCGCCGCGTCCTCGCCGGCCAGATGTTCGATCCGCCACGACGCGGTCTCGTCCTCGGCGAGCAGCACCGCCAGGGTCGGCAGGATGGTCTGCATCTCCTCCTCCAGCAGAAAAGGCGGGTTGACGACGACGAGGCCGGACCCGTCGAGCCTGGGTTCGGGGGAGGGGCCGCGCACCGACAAGGAGACGTCGAGGATGCGCGCAATTCCGGCACTGCGCAGGCGGTCGCGAAAGCGCGCCACCGCGGCGTGATCCTTGATCGGATACCAAAACGCATAGATGCCGCCCGGCCAGCGCCGATAGGCCTTGGCCAGGCCGTCGACGATGCGGTCGAACTCGCCCTCACGCTCGAACGGCGGATCGACGAGAACCAGCCCGCGCTTCTCCTTCGGCGGCACATGCGCGCCCAGCGCAAGCCATCCATCGAGTTCGAGGACCCGCACCTGGTAGTCGCCGTCGAAGCGCGTTTTCAGCGCGAATGCCTCGTGCGGATGCAGTTCGATCGCCGTCAGCCGGTCGCGGCCGCGCAGCAGGTGGCGGGTGATCTCCGGCGAGCCCGGATAAAACCGCAGCGGCTCGGCCGGGTTGAGCGCCGCCACGGCCTCCAGATACGGCGCAAGCAGGGTTTTCGCCGGCTCGGCCAGGTCGGCTTGCGCCAGTCTGGCGATGCCGTTGCGCCATTCGCCGGTCTTCTGCGCTTCTTCGGAAGACAGGTCGTAAAGGCCGGCGCCGGCATGGGTGTCGATCACCCGGAACGGTTTGTCCTTGCGCTTGAGATAGTCGAGGATGCGCGCCAGCACCGCGTGTTTGACCACGTCGGCGAAATTGCCCGCGTGATAGCCGTGGCGGTAGTTCATACGCTCAACCCGTCTTCATAAACGCACCACCGTCGGCGTTGCCGGCGGGGTGGACCGATTCTTTTTCGCTGGGATGGCTGTTGTCCAACCGCCAAACCCGGTAGTTTTGCGGCATGAACCAGCACGCCAAGATCGCGATCGGCCACACGGCCTGCCCGCACGACTGCCCCTCGACCTGCGCGCTCGACGTCGAGCTTCTCGACAGCGGCCGCATCGGCCGCGTGCACGGCGCGCGCGACAACACCTACACTGCCGGCGTGATCTGCGCCAAGGTCGCGCGTTACGCCGAACGCGTCCACCATCCCGGCCGGCTTTTGAAGCCGCGGGTGCGCGCCGGCGCCAAGGGCGAGGGGGCCTGGAAGGAGGCGAGTTGGGAGGCCGCGCTCGATCTGGTGGCGGAAAAGTTCCTCGCCGCCGAGGCGCGTTTCGGCAGCGAGACGGTCTGGCCCTATCAATATGCCGGCACGATGGGGCTGGTGCAGCGCGATTCGATCCATCGTCTGCGTCACGCCAAGAAATATTCCGGCTTTTTCGAATCGATCTGCACCAATCTCGCCTGGACGGGTTTCGTCATGGGCGCGGGCGCGCTGCGCGGCGCCGATCCGCGCGAAATGGCGAAATCGGACTGCGTCGTCATCTGGGGCACCAACGCTGTCGCCACCCAGGTCAACGTCATGACCCACGCCGTTCGCGCCCGCAAGGAACGCGGCGCCAGGATCGTGGTGATCGACGTCTACGACAACGCCACCATGAAGCAGGCCGATCTCGGCCTCGTGCTCAGGCCGGGCACCGATGGCGCACTCGCCTGCGCGGTCATGCACGTGCTTTTCCGCGACGGTCTTGCCGACCGGGCCTATCTGAAAAAATACACCGACGACCCGGCCGGGCTCGAGGCGCATCTGGCCTCGCGCACGCCGCAATGGGCTGCCGCGATTACCGGCCTCACGGTTGCCGAGATCGAGACCTTCGCCCGGCTGGTCGGCACCACCAAACGCAGCTTTTTCCGCCTCGGTTACGGTTTCGCGCGCCAGCGCAACGGCGCCGTCAACATGCATGCCGCCCTGTCGATCGCCGCCGTCACCGGCGCCTGGCAGTACGAGGGCGGCGGCGCCTTTCACTCCAATTCGGGCATTTTCAGGCTCGACAAGACATTGTTGGAGGGGGTGAAGCTTGCCGATCCGCGCATCCGCATGCTCGACCAGTCGCAGATCGGGCGCATCCTGACCGGCGACGCCGAGGCGCTGCGCCACGGCCCGCCGGTCACCGCGATGCTGATCCAGAACACCAATCCGGCCAATGTCTGCCCCGAGCAGCGGCTGGTAAAACAGGGCTTTCTGCGCGAAGACCTGTTTACCTGCGTGCACGAGCAGTTCATGACCGAAACGGCAGCGCTTGCCGATGTCGTCCTGCCGGCGACGATGTTCCTTGAGCATGACGACATCTATCGCGGCGGCGGCCATCAACACATCATCCTCGGCCCGAAACTGATCGATCCGCCCGCCGGGCCGCGCCCCAACCTCGATGTCATCGAGGGGCTGGCCAAGCGCCTCGGTGTCGCCGACCGTCCGGGCTTCGGCATGAGTGCGCGCGCCCATATCGACGTCATGCTGGCCAAGCGCGGCCTGGGCGATTTCGACGCTCTCGCCGGCGAGCGCTGGGTGGACCTGCAGCCGGATTTCGATACAGCCCATTTCCTGAACGGGTTCGGACACCCGGACGGGAAATTCCGCTTCCGGCCCGACTGGACGGGAACGGCCGCGCCCGCCAAACCGCCGAAAACGCTTGGCGCCTTCGGGCCGCATGAGCGGCTGCCGGATTTTCCCGACCATCTCGGCGTCATCGAGGAGGCGGACGCGGCGCATCCCTTCCGGCTGGCGACCTCGCCGGCGCGCTCGTTCCTGAATTCGAGTTTTTCCGAGACCCCGAGCGCGAAAAAGCGCGAAGGGCGGCCGGAAATCATGCTTCATCCCGAAGACGCCGCCGAAATCGGCATAAAAGACGGCGAACGGGTCGAGATCGGCAATTTACGTGGCGAGATCGTGCTGCACGCGAAAATCTTCGATGGCGTGAAGCGCGGCGTGGCGGTCGCGGAAGGAATCTGGCCCAACGCCGCGCATGAGCGCGGCGAGGGCATCAACGTCTTGACCGGCGCCGATGCGCCCGCGCCCTATGGCGGGGCGGCGTTCCACGACAATTGCGTGTGGATCCGCCCGGCCGGCTGAGCTTTACTTCGCCGTCAGTCGGCCGACGCCGCCCTTGGCCTGGAACCGGCATCGCGCTTGCGCTGGTGATAGGTCAACGCCAGTTGCACGCAATGGCGCAGTTCCGCCTCCGGCAGCGCGTCGTCCATCCCGAAATGGAGGGCGCGGTTGTCGACGCAGCGCAGCGTCGACGGATAGAGCTCCGAAAAGCGTTCCACCAGGCCGGTATGGCAGATGAAATAAAGCGCGTACCCGTCCTGGCCGCGCGGTGCGCCGAGGCGAATCGTGCTGCCGCTGCCCGAGCGGCGGGTCAGATAGGCCGGCTGGCCCCATTTCAGCGTCTCCTCGAGCGCGCCGACGCCTTCGGTGGTCGCTGCGGTCTCCAGGATGAGGCGCCGGAGCACCAGAAGCCGGCCTCGCAGGGCGGGCGGCCATGCCGCGAAGACCGCGCGCACGGCATCGTCGGCGATCGGCGGCGTTGTCGTCGTGTCGGCCATCGACCCTCGTTTCCGGCACCGCGCGATCGGGCGTGGCCCCTGCTGTTCCGCGGCCCTGCGCCTCAGGGCGTGAAGCGGGCCAGGTGTTCCACATCGGCAATCGCGGCGGGAGCGGACTGCGGCGGCGCGGGCGAAAAAAGCCGCGCCTCGGGATCGCCGTCCTCCGTGCCGGAGAACACCGCCCTGCCGTCGCGCATCGACACCTGGCCGCGCGCCACCATCCCGAGCGCCATCGCATAGAGCCTGTGCTCGGCCAGAAGCACGCGCACGGCCAGCGAATTCTCGCTGTCGCCCGACAGCACCGGCACCGCCGCCTGGGCGATGATCGGGCCGTCATCCATGGCCTCGGTGACGAAATGGACGGTGCAGCCGTGGACGCGCACGCCCTGCGCCAACGCCCGGCGGTGGGTGTGCAGCCCCGGAAAGGCCGGCAGCAGGGACGGGTGGATATTGATCATCCGGCCTTCCCAGGTCGCCACGAAACGGGGCGTCAAGAGCCGCATATAACCGGCCAGGCAGACGATGTCGGGTTTGCATTCGGCCAGCGTCCGGCTGATCTCGGCCTCGTGCGCGGCCCGGTCGGCATGGTCGCGATGCGGGATCGCGACGGTTTCGATTCCGTGTCCGCGCGCGATCTGCAGACCGGCCGCGTCCGGCTCGTTGCTGATCACCGCGACGATCTCGGCCGGGAAGTCGGCATCCGCCGCCGCCGCGATCAGCGCTTCCATGTTGGAGCCGCGTCCGGAGATCAGGATGGCGACACGCCGGCGCGCCCTCATAACGCGATCGTCCCGCGATAGATCACGCCGGCGTCGCGCCGCGGCACGATCCGTCCGATCGAGGTCACGGTTTCGCCGGCCTGGTTGAGCACGGCGGCGACCTGAGCGGCCTGGCCGGCCGCCACAACCGCGATCATACCGATTCCGCAATTGAAGGTGCGCAGCATTTCGTCCTCGGCCACGCCGCCCTCGCGCTGCAGCCAGCCGAACACCGGCGGCGCGTCGATGGCTTCCAGGTCGACCTCGGCCGACCAGTCGTCGGTCAGCACACGCGGAATGTTGTCGGGAAAGCCGCCGCCGGTAATGTGAGCGAGCGCCTTGATGCCGTGCGTGCCGCGCACCGCGTTCAGCAGCGGCTTGACGTAGATCCGGGTCGGTTCAAGCAGCGCCTCGGCCAGCGTCCGCTTGGTCGCGAACGGGGCCGGCGCGTCCCAGGCGAGGCCGGTCTTGTCGACGATCCGGCGCACCAGCGAAAACCCGTTCGAATGCACGCCCGACGACGACAGGCCCAAAATCACGTCGCCCTCGGCGATGTCGTCGGTCGGCAGCAGCTGGCCGCGTTCGGCCGCCCCCACCGCAAAGCCCGCCAGATCGTAGTCGCCGTCGCGGTAAAGGCCTGGCATCTCCGCGCTTTCGCCGCCGATCAGCGCGCAGCCGGCTTGGCGGCAGCCGGCAGCGATGCCTGCCACGATCGCTGCGCCCTGGTCCGGGTCGAGCCGGCCAGTGGCGAAGTAGTCGAGAAAAAACAGCGGTTCGGCGCCCTGCACAACCAGGTCGTTGACGCACATCGCCACCAGGTCGATGCCGACCGTGTCGTGGATGCCGGCCTCGATCGCCACTTTCAGCTTGGTGCCGACCCCGTCATTGGCCGCCACCAGCACCGGGTCGCTGAAACCGGCCGCCTTCAGGTCGAACAGGCCGCCGAAACCGCCGATCTCGCCGTCGGCGCCCGGCCGCCGGGTGGACCGCACCAGCGGCTTGATCTTGTCGACCAGGGCGTTGCCGGCGTCGATGTCCACGCCCGCTTCGGCGTAGGTGAGACCGTTCTTGCCCTGGCTCATGGCGCTTCCCGTCGCTTCGGCCGCCGGCACACTGCTGCCGTCGGACCCAGTCAGCCGGCTCTTCGCATGAAGCCGCCCGGGCTGCAAGGCCGCACCGGCCATGCGCATGGGCGCTGTCAACCGTTTGTCCTTGGCAGAGCACCGTCCCGGCTGCCTTGCGTTGGCCCTGCCGGCTTGAAGGCCGGGGCGAAACCGTCCATCTATCCGCATGAGATATCGCGGCCGGGCCGGAGAGCCATCGTGACCATACCAAATGTGATCACCATACTGCGCCTTTTTCTTGTGCCGGCCGTGGTGTTTGCGCTTTTGAGCGACAACATGGAGTGGGCGCTGGCCGGTTTCGTGATTGCCGGCGTGTCCGACGGGGTCGATGGCTTCATCGCCCGGCAGTTCGACCAGCGTTCCGAACTCGGCGCCTATCTCGACCCGATGGCCGACAAGCTGCTTTTGGTGTCGGTCTTTCTCGTGCTTGGCTATATGGGCGAGCTGCCCTTGTGGCTGGTGATCGCGGCCGTCTCGCGCGACGCGCTGATCGTCGCGGCTGTGCTGTTGTCCACGATCATGGCCAATCCCGTCGAGGTCAAACCGCTTTTCGTGTCCAAGGCCAATACCGCCGTTCAGATCGTGCTGGCGGCGCTGGTTCTGGCGGAACTGGCCTTCGACGATCATGCCGGCGCGCTGCGCGGCGCACTGGTCATTGTCTCGGGCCTCTTGACCCTGGCTTCCGCCGCGGCCTATCTCGTGGCTTGGCTCCGGCACATGAACGATTATGGCGAAAGCGCGAACCCAGGCGAGTGAGAACCACAACGAGGCGTACCGCATCGCGGCCGCGTCGCTGCGCCGTCAGGTACTGTTCTGGCTGATCGCGGCGGCGCTGCTGATCCTGTTCCTGCTCATTTTCAGCTCCATCCTGCTGCCCTTTGTGGCCGGCATGGTCTTGGCCTATTTTCTCGATCCCGTCGCCGACAAGCTGGAAAGCTACGGTCTGTCCAGGCTTGCCGCCACCATCGTCATCCTGATCGGGTTTCTGCTTGCCTTCGTGCTGGCGCTGATGGTGATCGTGCCCATTCTGGCGACTCAGCTCGCCGATTTCGGCGCCAAGCTGCCGGACTATTTTTCGCGTCTCCAGGCGCTGGTCATGAACATCGACCCGGCCTGGCTGGAACGCACGATCGGCGTCAATTCGCAAAGCCTGCGCGAGGCGCTGAGCTCGTTGATCAGCTCCGGCGCCGGCTTTTTGACCGGGCTGTTCCAGTCGCTGTGGTCGTCGGGCATGGCGATCATCAACATCGCCGGCCTTCTGGTCGTCACCCCGGTGGTCGCCTTCTACATGCTGCTCGACTGGGACCGGATGATCGAGACCGTCGACGGTTGGGTGCCGCGCGAGCATGTCGGCACGGTGCGCCAGCTCGCCACCGACATCAACACCGCCACCGCCGGCTTCCTGCGCGGGCAGGGCACCTTGTGCCTCATCCTCGGCGTCATGTACGCGGTCGGCCTGACGGTGGTCGGGCTCAATTTCGGGCTTCTGATCGGCCTGGTCGCCGGGTTGATCAGCTTCATTCCCTATATCGGCTCTCTGGTCGGTCTGACGCTTTCGGTCGGGGTCGCCTTCGTCCAGTTCTGGCCGGACTGGATGATGGTCGCCGCCGTCGCCGCGATTTTCTTCGGCGGCCAGTTCATCGAGGGCAACATTTTGCAGCCCAAGCTGGTCGGCAAGAGCGTCGGCCTGCATCCGGTCTGGCTGATGTTCGCGCTGTTTGCCTTCGGCACGCTGTTCGGCTTCGTCGGCCTTTTGATCGCCGTTCCGGCCGCCGCCGCGGTGGCGGTGCTGGTTCGCTTCGCGCTCGCCCGCTACCTCGCCTCGCCGATGTATCGGGGCCATGGAACGCCCGGCGAGTGACCGGCCGGCTTTGACGATGTCCGCTACGCCTCCACCCCGGCAATTGCCGCTCGATCTCGGCCATCGGGCCGAATATTCGCGCGATCACCTGATCGTCTCGGCCGCCAACGAGGCCGCGGTCGCCATGATCGACCGCTGGCCGGACTGGCCCGCGCCGGTGGTCGTGCTGGCCGGGCCCACCGGGTCGGGCAAGACGCATCTGGCCAGGATCTGGATGGCGCGGGCGGCCGCTCTCGCGCCCGCCGTCGGCGACATCGCCGCGGTCGACCCGTCCCTGCTCGCCGAGCGCCCCATCCTGGTCGATGGCATCGCGCCCGGCGCCTTCGACGAGACGGCGCTGTTTCACCTGATCAACTCAGTGCGCGCGGCCGGGTCGAGCCTGTTGCTGACCTCGCGCCATTTCCCGGCCGCCTGGGGCATCGGGCTTGCCGATCTCAACTCCCGCCTGAAGGCGGCGACGCTGGTCGAGATCGGCGAACCGGACGATATCTTGCTTGCCGGGGTGATTACAAAACTGTTCGCCGACCGTCAGGTCGAGATCGAGCGCCATGTCGTGCACTATCTGATCGCCCGCATCGAGCGTTCGCTGTCGACGGCCAACCGGGTGGTCGAGCGGCTCGATCGCGCCGCGATGGAGCAGAAATGCCGGATTTCGCGGGCGCTGGCGGCCCAGGTGATCGGTGCCATGGACGCCGGGCAGGGCGGGCTCGACCTGTGAGCGCGGCAGGCCGCGGGCCGCGCCGCTGCAAAAGCGGTTGCGGTCGGCGCGCGACCTGTGTATCCCACGGCCTCCGTCGGGTCGCGGAGCGTAGCGCAGCCTGGTAGCGCATCTGGTTTGGGACCAGAGGGTCGCAGGTTCAAATCCTGCCGCTCCGACCATTTTTCACCGGTACGACCCGGGAGCCTGACCGCCGCTTATGCCGGGACTGGGACGTCGGTCGCGCCGCGCCCGGGCAATCGCGCGCCACACGGGCTTGGCAAACGGCCTGATTCTGGCTAGGGCAGTGCCGACAGACGCACATACGTCAGAAAAAGCAGGAAACACCGATGTCAGCCCGCATCTACAGCCCGGCCAAGACCGCCATGCAGTCCGGCAAGGCCAAGACCGGACGCTGGATTCTCGAATTCGAGCCCGAAAAGCCGCGCAAGATCGATCCGTTGATGGGCTATACCAGCTCGGCCGACATGAAAAGCCAGATCAAGCTCTCTTTCGAGACGCGCGAAGAGGCGATCGCCTATGCCAAGAAAGAGGGCGTGGCCTTCCGCGTCGAGGAGCCGAAGGAACTCCGCCGGCGCCAGATTTCCTATGCGGAAAATTTCCGCTATGACCGCAAGACGCCCTGGACGCATTAAGGCCTCCAGGCTGCGTGCGGTGCGGCCGTGCGCCGCGACGGTCCCGTAGCTCAGCTGGATAGAGCACCGGCCTTCTAAGCCGATGGTCGCAGGTTCGAGTCCTGCCGGGATCGCCAGTTATTTCAGGGTGTCCATTCCGAGGACATCGGTAACAGTCTGTACCTAAGACATGGGTGACAACCTCGTGGCGAACGGTTGCCGATTATCTGCAAACGCCCGCCGTTTCAGCCCTCAGCCCGATCCGGCCGCCGCCGCCAGCCCGCGTTTGAGGTCGGCCCTGATGTCGGCGACGTCCTCGAGCCCGATCTGCAGCCGGATCAGCGGGCCGCCATAGTCTTTCTTCGCCACCGTGCGGTCGCCGAGCCAGACATGCACGGCAAGGCTTTCATACCCGCCCCAGGAATAGCCAAGCCCGAACAGGGTCAGCGCGTCGAGAAAGGCATGCGCCTTTTCCGTGCCGCCGCCGTCGAGCACGATCGAGAAAATTCCGCTCGCACCGGAAAAGTCGCGTTTCCAGATCGCGTGGCCGGGATGGCTTTCAAGACCGGGATGCAGCACCTGCGCCACGCCTTCCCGGCCTTCGAGCCAGCGCGCCAGGTCAAGCGCGCTCTGCTGGTGGCGTTCGAGCCGCACGCCCATCGTGCGCAGGCCGCGCAGCACCTGGTAGACGTCGTCGGGGCCGGCGCAGGCGCCGAGTGTGTGGTGGGTCGCAAGCAGTCTGGGCCAGTGTTCCTCATTGGCCGACACGGTGCCAAGGAGCAGGTCGGAATGGCCGGCGGGATATTTGGTCGCGGCATGGATGGAGATGTCGACGCCGTGCTCGAGCGGGCGGAAATAAACCGGCGTCGCCCAGGTGTTGTCCATCATCACCACCGCGCCCCATTGCCTGGCTGCCTTGGCGATCGCGGGAATGTCCTGCATCTCGAACGTGTTGGATCCCGGCGCCTCGGTGAACACCACACGGGTGTTGGACTTCATCAACGAGGCGATGCCCGCGCCGATCTCCGGCGCGTAATATTGCACCTCGACGCCGAGCCTAGTCAGCATCGTATCGGCGAAATTGCGGGTCGGATGGTAGACCGAATCAACGATCAGCACATGGTCGCCGGCCGACAGGAAGGCGAGCAGCGGCACCGTCACCGCCGCCAGGCCGGAGGGTACGACGATCGTGCCGGCCGAGCCCTCGAGCGCGTCGACCGCCGCGGCCAGCGCGTCGCTGGTCGGCGTACCGCGCGTGGCATAGGTGTATTTCTGATCGCGCGCTGCCATCGTCGCCGAGTCGGGAAAAAGCACGGTCGAGGCGTGCACGACGGGCGGGTTGACGAAGCCGAAATAGTCGCGCGGATCGTACCCGCAACGGGTCAGCAGCGTGTTGATGCCCGGTGTCGGCGTCTTGGGTGTCGGCGTCTTGCTGCTCATCGGTCCTCGCATCGTTTGCGGCGGACAAAGCCATAATCGTGGCACCCGCGCGAGGCAATATCGCAGACCGGCTGGGCCAAGGATTGTTGCCGCCTGGCCGGCCCGAAACCGTCAAAGCTTGTCAGATCCGCGCCGATTGGTGCATTGCAGGCCGGGCGCGGGCGGCGACCGTCTGGCGCGCACTGGCAAAGCGGGAAAGTAAACGTATGGCACGAGGCGTTGGCGGCTATTGGGCCTATCTGCGCGAGGCGCATGACCGGTTCTGGGCGCCGCCGCTCAGGCAGGACGGCGCGTCGGCCTGGTCTAACCGCATGACGCTCGTCGCGCTCCTCGGTGTCTACGCGATCTTCCTGCTGCATTTCCAGGATTCCGCCCTGATCGGCTATGTGCGCAGCACCAGCCCGGCCTTCGTCGACCTCAGCACCAGGTTCACCGACGTCGCCAAGTCGACGGTCTATCTCGTCACCGCGCTGGCCGTGTTCCTGCTGGCCGGCGTGGTGGACTGGCGCCGGGCCGAGCGGAAATGGAAGCCGGTCTGGGCGAAGCTCTCGGGCCAGGCCGGTTTCGTGTTTCTCGCCATCGCGGTGTCCGGCCTGCTCACCAACCTGGTCAAGCTCATCGTCGGTCGCGCGAGGCCGAAATTCCTCGACACGCTCGGGCCGGCCTATTTCGATCCGTTTTCGCCCGGTTACGATTTCGCCTCCTTCCCGTCCGGCCACGCCCAGGTGGCCGGCGCGCTGACGATGGTCTTGCTCTTGTGGTTTCCGCGCGCCGCCGTCGCGGTCCTGCCACTCGGGCTCATCCTGGCCTCGATGCGCATCGGTGTGGCCGCCCATTACCCGACCGACGTCGTCGCCGGCTTCCTGGTGGGAACGCTCTACACGCTGTTTCTTGCGCGTTGGCTGGCGTTGCGCGGCATCGTCTTTCGCCTGTTGCCGGGGCGTTTTTGGCCCCGTCCGCGGTTCCGCAAAGCCTTCAGAGGCGTGTGGACGCGGCGGGAACGCGCCGGGGTGTCGTCTCGCGGATGAGTTGTAGGGGGCAAGTTGCGCCAAAAACCGCTTCGAAGCCCCTCCGGCGGGCCCTATTCCAGCCATTTACCCTTGACCAAATGGGTAGAATGGCCTTCGATGCGCCGGTGAGCGGGAGGCGCAGAACAATGCCCGGCAACGCGGCGTTGGCCCTGGTGGGTTCCGGGTGAACTGCTCAGCTTCCGAGAGGGAAAAGACAACGGGGAACGAGACCCCGGAGAAACAGAAAAGGGTTCCAATCATGACAGCCAAACTTCTGACCGGCGTATTTGGCGCGGCGGTTCTCGGGCTCGCCGCATCGGCTGCGTCCGCCGCGACGCTCGACGACGTAAAGTCCAAGGGCTTCGTTCAGTGCGGTGTGAACACCGGCCTTGCCGGTTTCGCCGCCCCCAACGACCAGGGCGAATGGTCGGGCTTCGACGTCGACATCTGCAGGGCCGTCGCCGCGGCCGTGTTCGGCGATGCGACCAAGGTGAAATACACGCCCACGACGGCGAAGGAACGCTTTACCGCGCTTCAGTCGGGCGAGATCGACGTTCTGTCGCGCAACACGACCTGGACGCTCAGCCGCGACACCTCGCTCGGCTTCAACTTTGCCGGCGTCAATTATTATGACGGCCAGGGTTTCATGATCAACGCCAAGAAGCTGCCCGGCGTCAATTCCGCGCTGCAGCTTTCCGGCGCCTCGGTCTGCGTACAGACCGGCACGACGACTGAGCTCAACCTCTCGGACTATTTCCGTGCCAACAAGATGGAATACAATCCGGTCGTGTTCGAGAAGCTCGAGGAGGTCAACGCCGCCTACGATTCGGGCCGTTGCGACGTCTACACCACCGACCAGTCGGGCCTGTATTCGATCCGGCTGACGCTTTCGGCCCCGGATGATCACGTCGTGCTTCCCGAGATCATCTCCAAGGAGCCGCTCGGCCCGGTCGTGCGCCAGGGCGACGATCAGTGGTTCGACATCGTCAAGTGGACGCTGAACGCGATGGTCATCGCCGAGGAACTCGGCATCACCCAGACCAATGTCGACGAGATGAAGGGATCCGACAATCCCGAGATCAAGCGCGTTCTGGGCATGGAGCCCGATTCTACGCTCGCGGCCGATCTCGGTCTCGACAAGGAATGGGTCGTCAACATCATCAAGGCGGTCGGCAATTACGGCGAGAGCTTCGAGCGCAATATCGGCCAGGACAGCCCGCTCAAGATCGCCCGTGGCCTGAACCAGCTCTGGACCAAGGGCGGCATCCTCTACGCGCCCCCGATCCGCTGACCTTCACCTGGACCACCGGGAGGCGCTAACCGGCGCCTCCCGGATAATCTGGGTCGGGGAGGGATCACATGGCCAGTCAGGACACCGTCCGCGACGACGGCGTAGCAAAGGCCTCGTTGCTTTATGATCCGAAGGTCCGCGGGATCGTCTTTCAGGTCCTCGTCTTCGTAGGGCTTTTCGCGTTCGTCTACTGGATCGTGGGCAACACGATCGAGAATCTCCAGCGCTCCAACATCTCCTCGGGCTTCGGTTTTCTGAGCGGACGCAGCGGCTTCGACGTCGCCACCAGCCTGGTCGCCTACGATTCGGATTCCACCTATGGCCGCGCGCTCGTCGTCGGCCTGTTGAACACCCTCATGGTCGCCGTTCTGGGCGTCTTCACCGCGTCGATCATCGGGTTTCTGATCGGTGTCGGACGGCTGTCGCGCAACTGGCTCGTGCGCAAGATCTGCACCGTCTATGTCGAGGTCTTCCGCAACATCCCGCCCTTGCTGGTGATCTTTTTCTGGTATTTCGGCGTGTTGTCGGTGCTGCCGCTGCCGCGCGATTCGATCGGATTGCCGTTCGGCTCCTACCTCAACAGCCGCGGCTTCTTCTTTCCCAGGCCGATCTGGGGTGAAGGGGCCTGGCTGATCGGTCTGGCGCTGCTTCTGGCGATCACGATGATCTTCTTCGTCAAGCGGCGCGCTGCCGCGCGCCAGATGGCGACAGGAGAGCAGTTTCCGGTTCTGTGGACCTCGCTCGGTCTGCTCGTCGGCCTGCCCCTGCTGGCATTCGCGCTGACCGGTTTTCCGCTCAGCTTCGAGTTTCCGCAATTGTCGACCTTCAACCTGGTCGGCGGCATTTCGGTAAAGCCCGAATTCCTGGCGCTCTACCTCGCGCTGTCCTTCTACACCGCCTCCTTCATCGCCGAGATCGTGCGCGCTGGCATACTCGGCATCAGCAAGGGCCAGACCGAGGCGTCCTATGCGCTCGGGCTGCGGTCGGGAACGACATTGCGGCTCGTCATCATCCCCCAGGCCTTGCGCATCATCATCCCGCCGCTGACCAGCCAGTATCTGAACCTGACCAAGAATTCGTCGCTGGCGATCGCGATCGGCTATCCCGATCTCGTTGCCATCGGCGGCACGATCCTCAACCAGACCGGCCAGGCGATCGAGGTCGTCGCGATCTGGATGGTCGTCTATCTCGGGCTCAGTCTTGCCACTTCGGTGTTCATGAACTGGTTTAACGCGCGTATGGCGCTGGTGGAGCGGTAACATGCAGGAACACGATCTTTCCTTCGTGCGCGCCGAACTGGTCGCCAACCAGCCGGCGCCGAGACGCGAAAAAGGGTTTGGCCACTGGCTGCGCAAAAACCTGTTCGCAACCCCGTTCGACAGCGTGCTCACGGTGTTGGCGCTGCTGTTCATCGCCTATTCCCTGCCGCCGCTGTTGACCTGGGCCTTCCTCGACGCCCAATGGACCGGCAGCGACCGGTCCTTCTGCGCCACGGTCGCACAGGGCGGCGTCCAGCCGGACGGCTGGTCCGGCGCCTGCTGGGCGTTTGTCGGCGCGAAGTTCCAGCAATTCCTCTACGGGCGCTATCCGCTCGACGAGCGCTGGCGGGTCGCGCTGACCGGGGTCTTGTTCGTGCTGTTGATCGTGCCGCTGCTGATCCCGCGCGTACCGCACAAGGCGCTGAACGCCATCCTGCTGTTCGTCGTCTTTCCGGTCGTCGCCTTCTTTCTGCTGGTCGGCGGCTGGTTCGGCCTGGAATATGTCGAAACCCCGCTATGGGGCGGTCTGATGGTCACCCTGGTGCTGTCGTTCGTCGGCATTGCCGTCTCGCTGCCGCTTGGCATCGTGCTGGCGCTCGGGCGACGGTCGCATATGCCCGTGGTCAAGATGATCTGCGTCATCTTCATCGAGACCGTGCGCGGCGTGCCGCTGGTCACGGTGCTTTTCATGGCCAGCGTCATGCTGCCGCTTTTCCTGCCGGCCGGCGTCACCTTCGACAAGTTCCTGCGCGCGCTGATCGGCGTGGCGCTGTTTGCGTCGGCCTATATGGCCGAGGTGGTGCGCGGTGGCCTGCAGGCGATCCCCAAGGGCCAGTACGAGGGGGCGGATTCGCTCGGCCTCGGTTATTGGCAGAAAATGGGCCTGATCGTGCTGCCGCAGGCGCTCAAACTGGTCATACCCGGCATCGTCAACACGTTTATCGGGCTCTTCAAGGATACCAGCCTGGTCTACATTATCGGCATGTTCGATCTGCTTGGCGCCGTGCGGCAGAATTTTTCCGATGCCACCTGGGCCTCGCCGCAAACGCCGATGACGGGGCTGGTTTTCGCAGGGTTCATCTTCTGGTGTTTCTGCTTCGGCATGTCGCGCTATTCGATCTTCATGGAGAGGCTTCTCGACACGGGGCACAAGCGATAGCCAAAATCCACGGCCACGCAGGACAAAAAGGGGAAACTCGATGGCTAGAGAAAACGCTGTGGGCGCCGAGGAAATCGCCGTCGACAGATCCAAGATGCAGATTTCGGACACCGACGTGGCGATCGAGATTGTCGGCATGCACAAATGGTACGGCGACTTTCATGTGCTTAAGGACATCAATCTCAAGGTCATGCGCGGCGAGCGCATCGTGGTCTGCGGCCCGTCCGGCTCGGGCAAGTCGACGATGATCCGCTGCATCAATCGTCTCGAGGAGCACCAGAAGGGCAAGATCGTCGTCGACGGCATCGAGCTTACCAACGACCTGAAAAAGATCGACGAGGTCCGCCGCGAGGTCGGCATGGTGTTTCAGCATTTCAACCTGTTCCCGCACCTCACCATCCTGGAGAATTGCACGCTGGCGCCGATCTGGGTGCGCAAGACCCCGAAAAAGGAGGCCGAGGCCACCGCCATGCATTTCCTGGAGCGGGTCAAGATCCCGGAGCAGGCCGACAAATATCCCGGCCAGCTTTCCGGCGGCCAGCAGCAGCGCGTGGCGATCGCGCGCTCTTTGTGCATGAACCCGCGCATCATGCTGTTCGACGAGCCGACTTCAGCGCTCGATCCGGAAATGATCAAGGAAGTGCTCGACACCATGGTCGGCCTCGCCGAGGAGGGCATGACCATGATCTGCGTCACCCACGAGATGGGGTTTGCGCGCGAGGTCGCCAACCGGGTCATCTTCATGGATCAGGGCCAGATCGTCGAGCAGAACACGCCCGACAAGTTCTTCGACAATCCGCAACACGAGCGCACGAAACTGTTCCTGAGCCAGATCCTGCATTAAGCCGCTGCGGCGCGGGCGAGCACGCCGCGACGACGCGGAACGCCATCCTGGCCATAAGCGTCCCCGCGGCGGCCGGCAGCGTGGGGGCTGTCAGCAGAGTCGCGCGTCGTCGTTGCCCGGATCGCGGTCCCGACATAGGTTGTTTAGCGTAAAAGTTAAACAGGTGGGAACGTCATGCGATCGATCACCATCCGCTACCAATATTCCGGGCCGGAAGAAGAATGGCGCGGCGTCATCGACGCCTTTGTCGCCGCCATCGACGCCGACGAGGCGATCGCCGGCAGGTTCGCCTATCAGGTCGCGATCGCCGAGGATGGGCGCACGCGCATTCATTGGGGTCGCTGGGACAGCGCCGAAACGCTGAACACCATGCAGTCGCGCGACTATTTCAAGGTGTTTGCGGAGAGACTTCGCAAGCTGGCCGGCGGCCCGCCCGACGCCGTCGCCGCGGATGTGACGACCAAGACCGTCGGCTGGTAGCCGCACGCCGGTCGTTGCCGCAGGCGGTCGCGATCAGCCCGAAGACTGCGTGACGTCCTGGCCGTAGAGCCAGTCGAGATCGGCGGCCAGCCGGACGCCGGAGCGTCGCCTGAGCACGAAATTGCGGACCAGCGCCACCGGCCCGGACGCGTTCCAGGCAAACCGGTTCAACGCGCCGCGCTGTTCGACGCGCAGCACCCGCGGCCGGCGTTCGGTCTCGTAGATCTGCAGGGCCAGAGGGAGGTCGTCGTCGTGGCGCGAGACGATGCCGGCCAGCACCTCGGCGTCTTCGATCGCCATCGCAGCGCCCTGTGCGGCAAACGGGGTCATGGCGTGCGCGGCATCGCCGATCAGCGCGACGCCTTCCGGGCGGGTCCAGGGTCCTTTGGCGTCGACGACGTGCAGCGGCCAGCTTGTCCAGCGTCCGGCCTCCTTTACCAGATCGGCGAGCGGCTTCGCCGCGCCGCTCACGGCCGTTTTCAACACGGTGGCGTCCGTGCCGGCCGCCCAGCTCTGGCTTTGCGCGTCGCCCTTCGTCACCGCGACGAGATTGATCGCTGCTCCGGCGCGCACCGGGTAGGCGACAAGATGGAAATGTGGATGCAGGAACGCCGTCACCACATCCGCGCCGATCAGGCGCTCGGCAAAGCCCGGCGCCGCCCCGCGCCGCAGGGTCGTGCGCCATGCAACCAGCCCGGTGAAGGAATCGTCCATGCCGTCGACCGCGGTGCCGCGCAGTGTCGACCACACCCCGTCGCTCGCGATCAGCAACCCGCCGTTTGCTTCCTCGATGGCGCCGTTGCGGTCGATCGACAGCGTCACGCCGCGTGCATGGAAGGCGACATCGCGCACGGCCGCACCTTTCATGATGGCAATGTCGGGGTCCTGTTCGGCGCGGGCCAGGAGCGCGCTTTGCAGGTCGGCGCGATGGACGGTCAGATAGGGCGCTCCCCAGCGCCGCTCGGCGGCCTGCCCGAGCGGTACGCGGCCGAGTTCATTGAGGCCGCGCGCGTCGCGCAGCACGACCGCCTGCGGCCTGACGGCGGCCGGCAACAGCCGGTCGAGAACGCCGAGACGGCGCAGAAGCCGCGTCGCGTTGGGGGACAGCTGCAGTCCCGCACCGATTTCGGCAAAACCCGGCGCCCGTTCGAACAGCCGTACCGAATAGCCGCGGCTGGCGAAGGCGACCGCGGCCGTCAAGCCGGCAATGCCGCCGCCGGCGATCAGCACCTGAAGCGATGGCGGGGAGGTCTTCACGGGGAAGACCGCCTCGTTCTCACGCCGCCCGCGGGCGGTAGAGACAGCCTTCGGGGCTGGTGTCTTCCACCTTCAGCGCGGCGTTGAAGCGATAGAGCGTCGAGCAATAGGGACAGACCAGTTCGTCCGCGTCGCCCATGTCGAGAAAGACATGCGGATGATCGAACGGATCCGAGGCGCCGACGCACATGAATTCCTTCACACCGATCTCGACCGCCGCGTGCCCGGCGTCGTTCTGGAAGTGCGGAATGGAATGGCCGGCCATCTGTCTGCTCCTCAAGGATCTTTCCGCCGCGCGTGACACGCGCCTCGCCTTTGTATCATATTCGGCGTATTTGCAAGGCTGGGCATGCGGCGCGCACACGCTGACGGCGCGCCGGGAAACTGGCAATGAATCGCCGTCCGTGCAACATGAAATCGAACCGAGTGCGGTGATGAACGAACTAAAACCCGTCGCTAGCGAATTCCAACAGGATGTCTCGACCGTCGCCGAGTTGGGCGAGGGCACGCCGGAGCGGTTCGTCAACCGCGAGTTTTCCTGGTTGCAGTTCAACCGCCGGGTGCTCGACGAGGCCCAGAACCCGCGTCACGCGTTGCTCGAACGGGTGCGTTTCTTGTCGATCTCGGCCGCCAATCTCGACGAGTTCTTCATGGTGCGGGTCGCCGGGCTCGCCGGCCAGGTCCGCGAGGGCATCTCGTTGCGCAGTCCCGACGGACGCACGCCCGAACAGCAGCTCGAACAGGTGTTGCACGAGGTCGAACGCCTCCAGAACGATCAGCGCCAGTCGCTGGCCACGCTGATGCAGTTGCTGGAGGCCGAGAACATCGAGGTCGTGCGCGGTGCGGCGCTGTCGCCGGTGGAAAAGGCCAGGCTGGAGGAGCATTTCCTCGAATCGATCTTTCCGGTGCTCACCCCGTTGTCGATCGACCCGGCCCACCCGTTTCCGTTCATTCCCAATCTGGGCTTCTCGATCGCCTTGCATCTGGCCCGGCGCAAGGATGGCGCGGAGATGACGGCGTTGTTGCGCCTGCCAGTGGCGCTGAAGCGCTTCGTGCGCCTGCCGGCGGAGCGGCCGAACGTGCGTTTCATCACGCTTGAACAGGTCGTGGGCCTGTTCATCGACCGGCTGTTTCCGGGCTACACGGTCACCGGATCGGGCACGTTCCGCATTATCCGCGACAGCGATATCGAGGTCGAGGAGGAGGCAGAGGATCTTGTGCGGCTGTTTGAGACCGCGCTCAAGCGTCGGCGGCGCGGCTCGGTGATCCGTATCGAGTTCGAGCGTGAGATGCCGGCCGCGCTGCGCGATTTTGTCGCCGGCGAACTCGGCGTACTGCCAGGTCGCATCAGCGTTCTCGAGGGGCCGCTCGCGCTGAGCCAGATTTCGGAAATCGCCTCGGTGCCGCGCGACGACCTGAAATTTCCGCCCTATAATCCGCGCTTTCCCGAGCGCATCCGCGATCATGGCGGCGATTGTCTGGCCGCCATTCGCGAAAAGGACATCATCGTCCACCACCCCTACGAATCCTTCGACGTGGTCGTGCAGTTCCTGCGCCAGGCCGCGCAGGATCCCGAGGTCGTGGCCATCAAGCAGACGCTTTACCGCACCTCCAACGACAGTCCGATCGTGCGCGCCCTGATCGATGCGGCGGAAGCCGGTAAATCCGTCACCGCGCTGGTCGAGCTCAAGGCGCGCTTCGACGAGGAGGCCAATATCCGCTGGGCGCGCGATCTCGAACGCGCCGGCGTGCAGGTCGTTTTCGGCTTTCTGGAGTTGAAGACCCACGCCAAGATGTCGCTTGTCGTGCGGCGCGAGGACCAGAAACTACGCAATTACGTGCATCTGGGCACGGGCAATTATCACCCCATCACCGCGCGCATCTATACCGACCTGTCCTATTTTACCTGCGATCCGGAGATTGCGCGCGACGTGGCGCAGGTGTTCAATTTCATCACCGGCTATGCCGAGCCGGACCGCGAGATGCGGCTGGCGATCTCGCCCTTCACCCTGCGCGAGCGCATTCTGAGCCACATCGCCGACGAGGTCGCTCATGCGCGCGCCGGACGACCCGGCCAGATATGGATGAAGATGAACGCGCTGGTCGATCCCGCCATCATCGACGCGCTTTACGGCGCCAGCCGGGTCGGCGTCGAGATCGATCTGGTCATCCGCGGCATATGCTGCCTGCGGCCGCAGGTTGCGGGCCTGTCGGACAATATCCGCGTCAAGTCGATCGTCGGTCGCTTTCTCGAGCACAGCCGCATCTTCTGCTTCGGCAATGGCCACGGCCTGCCGTCCGACGAGGCGGTGCTGTATTTCTCGTCCGCCGATCTGATGCCGCGCAATCTCGACCGGCGCGTCGAGGCGCTGGTGCCGATCACCAACCCAACTGTGCATGAACAGGTGCTCGACCAGATCATGCTGGGAAATATCATGGACAACCAGCAGAGTTTCGAAATATTGCCGGACGGCACGTCGCGCCGCATGTCACCGGAAGACGGGGAAGAGCCCTTCAATGCTCAGGAATATTTCATGACCAATCCAAGCCTGTCCGGGCGCGGAGACGCGTTGAAATCGAATGCCCCGAAGCGGATCGTCCAGCATGGCCGGCGCAAGAAGGCCAGGCAAGCCCCTTCCTGATGATCGCGACATCCCAGGGGCGGCTTCAGGACCGCCATCCGCTTTCGGTCATCGACATTGGCTCCAATTCGATCCGTCTTGTCGTCTATGAGGGTATCGCACGGGCGCCGACCGTCCTGTTCAACGAAAAGATGCTGGTCGGGCTCGGCAAGGCGATCGTGTCGACCGGGCGTCTCGACAGCGACGCGGTCCGGCGCGCGGTCGACGAACTGCGCCGTTTTCGCGCGCTGTCTGAGCAGGCCGGTGCGGAAGCGCTTCACGTCATCGCCACCGCGGCGGCGCGCGAGGCCGAAAACGGGACGGATTTCATCGAACGCGCCGAAGCCATTCTCGGTGTGCCAGTCCGGGTCCTGACCGGCCGCGAGGAAGCGCATTTTTCCGCTCTCGGCATCATCTCCAGCTTTTTCCGGGCCGACGGTATCGTCGGCGATCTGGGCGGCGGCAGCCTGGAACTTGTCGACATCAGGCGCGAGACGATCGGCGACGGCATCACGCTGCCGCTCGGCGGGCTGCGCCTGCAGGACATGTCCAAGGGCTCCGTCCCCGCGGCCGCGCGCATCGCGCGGCGCGAGATCGCGCGGGCGACGTTGCTGAAGGGCGGGCAGGGCCGCAATTTCTATTGCGTCGGCGGCACATGGCGAAATCTCGCCCGGCTGCACATGCATGTGACGGACTATCCGCTGCACGTGATGCACAATTACGAGATGGATGTCGAAGGGTCCGCCGCCTTTCTCAAGCGCGTCGCGCGCGGTGAGATAGACAAGATGAAGGGCATTCAATACGTCTCGAAAAACCGCCGCGCGCTGTTGCCGTACGGCGCGACCGTGTTGCAGGAAATCATCCGGGTGATGAAACCCGGCAAGATCGTCATTTCCGGGCTCGGCGTGCGCGAAGGCTATCTTTTTTCGCTGCTCGGCGAAAACGAGCGCCGCTCCGATCCCCTTTTATCGGCGGCGGAAGAACTGGCCGTCCTGCGCGCCCGCTCCGTCACCCACGCCCGCGAACTCGCCGAGTGGACCGGCACGGCGTTTGCCGCTTTCGGGCTGGAGGAGACCGAGGAGGAGGCGCGCTACCGGCGCGCGGCATGCCTTCTCGCCGATATTGGCTGGCGCGCCCATCCCGATTATCGCGGCACGCAGTCGCTCAACATCATCGCCCACGGCTCCTTCATCGGGGTCAGCCATCCCGGCCGCGCCTATATCGCCCTGGCCAATCTCTACCGGCACGAAGGTCTGTTCAACGACGCCGCCGCGCCGGAAATCCGGGCGCTCGCCACGCCGCGCCTTCTGGAGCGCGCCCGGATGCTGGGTGGGCTCTTGCGTGTCGTCTATCTGTTCTCGGCTTCGATGCCGGGCATCATTCCCAGGCTGCGCTGGGTGGCCGACGGCAAGGACGGGCTCGCGCTCGAAATCCCCGGATCGCACGCCGCCTTGATGGGCGAACGGCCGGAGGGGCGGCTTCAGCAGCTCGCCAGGCTCAGCGGGCGTCCGCTGCGATTGCGGCTGGAGCGTAAGGATGGACCGCGCTAACTTGTTGTCTTAACGCGTTTCCGAACCGCGAACCGGCTTCCGCTTCGCCTGGAAACGCTCCAAGGCGCCTCGCGCGAAAACGTCGGGCGGAAATACGGTTCGCCGGCGATCATGCGCACCCGGCCTGGGTCGCACGACACGAATGCCTCGTACTTGGTTCCGGCACGACGGGCCGGCCGCGCGCGATGTCAGCCCGCCTCACGGCTCGAAGATGGCGACCTTCCTATCTTCGAAACGCAAGGCAAGTTCGCCGCGCACCAGCTTGAGCGCCGTGTCGCCGAACACCTCGCGTCGCCACCCATGCAGCGCAGGCACGTCGGCCTCCGCGCCGTTGGCTGCGATGCGCTCGATGTCGTCGCCCGAGGCGAGCATTTTGGCCGCCACGCCTTCTTTCTCGGCCACATGCTTCAACAACACCTTCAGCAGTTCGACCGCGGCGGCCGTGCCCTCCGGCAGCTGCGGCTGCTTGGGCAGCCGCGGCATCTCCTCGCGCGGCAGCGCCAGGGCGGCGTTGACGGCTTCCAGCACGCCGGCCGCGGCGCCCGAGCGCTCCCACCCCTTCGGGATCGTGCGCAGCCGCGCCAGCGCGGTCTGGTCCTGCGGCTGCTGCACGGCGATTTCGCTGAGCGCGTCGTCCTTGAGCACGCGTCCCCGCGGCACGTTCTTTGCGCGTGCTTCCAGTTCGCGCCATGTTGCGACTGATTTCAGCACGGCCAGCTCGACCGGTTTGCGCAGACGCACGCGCAGGCGCTTCCAGGCATCCTCCGGGTCCGGCGCATAGGTCTCGCGGGTGGTCAGCACCTGCATTTCCTCGTTGAGCCAATGGGCACGGCCCTCGCGGTCGAGTTCGTCGCGCAGATGGCGATAGACGTCGATCAGATGGGTGACGTCGGCCAGCGCGTAGGCGAGCTGGCGCTCGGTCAGCGGGCGGCGGCGCCAGTCGGTGAAGCGCGACGACTTGTCGATGCGTTCGCCGGTGATCTTCTGGACAAGCTGCTCGTAGGACACGCTGTCGCCGAAGCCGCACACCATGGCCGCGACCTGGGTGTCGAACAGCGGATGCGGCACGAGATCGCCGCGATGAACGACGATCTCGATGTCCTGGCGGGCGGCGTGGAACACCTTGGTGACGCGCTCATTGCCCATCAGCTCGAAGAAAGGTCCCAGATCGATACCGGGGGCGAGCGGGTCGACGAGCGCCGTCATGCCCGGCGCGGCCATCTGGATCAGGCACAGTTCCGGCCAGAAAGTGGTCTCGCGGATGAATTCGGTGTCGACGGTGACGAAGTCGGATTTCGAAAGGCTTGCAACGGTGTCGGCGAGCTCGGCGGTGGTCGTAATCACATGCATAATCGGTCTTTAGTGCCGTTTATCGTCAGATGGAAGCGGTTTGATGGAATGGTTTTTCCTTCCGGCAGGGAAAAAGCCGCGGCGCGAACGCAGTGCGGGGCAGGGCGTGCGACGATGCCGGTTGGTCTATCGGCCGTCGTCGCCGTGGCGCGTGTCGTCGCGGCGCCGGGCAAGCCGGGCAAATGCCGTCGAGGTTCGCAACAGCGCGGTGAAGCGCCCGCGCTGGTCGGCCGGAACGCTGCCGCGCGTGACCATGCGGTGCACGATGATGGCGATCAGCGCGGCATAGATGACGGCGGAAAACGCGAACAGATAGCGCGGGCCGAACCATTCCATCGCGGTCGAGGCGGCAAACGGGCCGCCGATCGCGCCGAAGGAATAAAACAGCATCAGCGCCGCGTTGACGAGCACGAACTCGTCCTTGCCGGCGCGGTCGTTTGCGTGCGCGGCCGACAGCGAAAACAGCGGCATGGCGAAGGCGCCGAAGATGAACACCAGCACGAAATTGGCGAGCGGGCCCGAACCGGCGAAAAACACCAGCGCCAGCGCGGCGCCCAGCGCGCCGGCCGTGGTCAGCAGCAGCACCGCGCGCCGTTCCCAGCGATCCGAAAGATAGCCGAGCGGATACTGGATCAGCGCGCCGCCGACGATGCCGGCGCTGACGAAGGTCACGACGTTGGTGACCGACATGCCGATCTGCTCGGCATAGACCGGGCTCAGGGTACGAAACGCACTGTTGGTGATGCCGACGGCGACGCAGCCGATCACGCCGACCGGCGATATGCGCCACACCCGGCCGAGATCGAGCCGCACATCGGCGGGCGGGACGGGGTTCGAGCGGTCGCCGAGCGAGACCGGCACCAGCGACAGCGTGATCATGATCGACATCACCGCGAACACCGAAAACCCGTCGGCGCCGAAGACGGGGATCAGGAACTGCGCGCCGGTAACGGCACCGATATCGATGATGCGGTAGAACGCCAGCACCCGTGCCCGGTCGCGGTTGGCGACGCCGGAATTGAGCCAGCTCTCGATGACGGTAAACAGCCCGGCGAAACAGAACCCGCTGGCAAACCGGATCGCCGACCAGGTTGCCGGATCGATCATCAGCACCAAAAGCAGGGTTCCCGCCGACGCGATCGCGGCCAGCGCGGAAAAGGCGCGCACATGGCCGACGGCCTTCATGATGCGCGAGATCGCCAGGCAGCCGAGCAGGAAGCCGCCGAAATAGGCCGTGCCCATCAGCCCGATCGTCGATGGCGCGAAGCCTTCCTGGGCGCCGCGCAGCGCGATCAGCGTGCCTTGCAGCCCGTTGCCGCCGAGCAGGATGCCGGCGGCGATCAGCAAGGGGATGAGGGGACGGATCGAGGACATGGACCGCGTGTGCGGGAGGAATCGGACGCCGGTGATCATGCCGCGATTTTGCGCTGCCCGTTAGTGCCAATCGGACCTGTTCGGTTGCGAAAACGTCACGTCATGCGCTTTGGCCGGGCCGGGTGTCAGTCGGTGGCCTCGGCATCGGCCAGCATGCCGTCGACCAGGTGGATGCGCCGGTCCATGCGTCCGGCCATTTCCATGTCGTGCGTGACCACGAGCACGGTCTTACCCTGTTCGCGCACCAGCGCCTGCAAGATCGAAAACACCTGCTCGGAGCTTTTCGAATCCAGGCTTCCGGTTGGTTCGTCGGCCAGCAGCAGCGCGGGATCGTTGGCGAGCGAGCGCGCCACCGCGACCCGCTGGCGCTGGCCGCCGGAAAGCTGGAACGGTTTCTTGTGCACATGGTCTTCGAGCCCGAGCGAGGCGAGCAGGGCCTCGGCGCGGTCGTTTATCTCCCCCCGCGACAGCCGGCCGAGCTTGCGCATCGGGATCGCTATATTGTCGCGGGCGGAAAATTCCGGCAGCAGGAAATGGAACTGGAACACGAAACCCATCTTGTCGAGCCGCAGCCGCGCGCGGGCGGCCTCGTCCATGTCGCCGCAATCGCGGCCGTCGACGCTCAGCCGTCCGGATGTCGGCAGATCGAGCAGGCCGAGCAGGTAGAGCAGGGACGATTTGCCCGATCCGGACGGGCCGGTGATGGCGACGAACTCGCCCGGATCGATCGAAAGGCTGACATCCTTGACCAGCGTGACCGGCACGGTCTCGGGCAGGATGCGGGTCAGCCTGTCGGCCTCGATCAGCGCGCTCATGACGCCCCCCGGATGATGTCTACCGGATTGAGCCGCGCCGCGCGCCGGGCCGGCAGGTAGCCGGCGACCGCCGCCGAGCCGAGTGCGAAGACGCTGGCGATGGCGTAGTGCAGCGCGCTCCAGGCGATCGGCAGATTGGTGATTTCCTGGCCGCCGGCGTCGAGTTCGAAACGCACCGAGGCGAGCGCGGTGGTCAGCGCGAAGCCGAGCGCCCAGCCGAGCGCGGAGCCCGCTCCGCCGATCGCCAGGCCCTCGATGACGAACATGCGCTGCATGTCATTTTGCGAAAATCCCAGCGATTTCATGATGGCGATGTCGCGCGCCTTCTCGTGGGTGATGGTGGACACGATGTTGAAAATGCCGAAGCCGGCCACCAGCATGATCGCCGCAACGACCGTGTACATGATGACGTTGCGCACCACGAAGGCTTCCATGATGCCCTCGCTGGCCTCCTGCCAGGCTACCGCCTTGTAGCCCAGTTCGGCCTCGATGCGCCGGGCGATCGGCGGCGAGGAAAACGGGTCGTCGAGCTTGACGCGGATATCGTTGATGGCGTTGGCGCGCTCCGACAGGATCTGCGCGTTCTTCAAAAGAATATAGGCTTCGCCCTCGTCGCGCGCGGTCGTGCCGGTGTGGAACAGGCCGACGATCCGGAACGCGCGCGACAGTCCGGTCGACGACACCGCCGAGACCGTGTCGCCGAGCCGGGCACCGAGCTTGTCGGCCATGCGGTCGCCCATGACGATATTGTTGCCGCCCGCGCCGAGCGCGGTGAAACTTCCGGCGACGAAATCCCCGACGATCGGCGAGACAGCCCGTTCGGTTTCCGGATCGACCCCGACGATCGAGGCGCCGGCCTCGCGTCCGACGTAGCGCACCACGCCCTGGGTTCTCAGGCTCGCCGAATAGTGCCCGGGAAGCCAGGCGTCGAGCCAGGCCATGGCGGCGGTGGGATTGATGATGCCGCGCCGGTCGTCGGGTGGTCTCAGCCCGGATATCTGCGCGGCGGCGAAACGATCCTCGGCCGGCTGTCGTTTCGAGGTCCGGCGCTCGTCGGTGATCTGCACATGCGGCATGGTGTCGATCAGCTGCTCGACGAAATCGTCCTGACCGCCCTGCATCAGGGCGGCCATGGCGATGGAAAAGCCAACCCCGACGGCCACCCCGATCACGGCCACGAAGGTCTGGCGTCCGCGCCCGACAATATGCGTCAGCGCGATGTCGAGGATCAGGCGCATCAGCCGTCCGCGCCGGCCCGCACGCGCTGGCCGTCCTCGATCGCCTCCGGATAGGGCGAGATCACGCGCGCCTGCGCGTCGATCCCGCCGAGCACCTCGATATGGGTTGTGCCGCGAATGCCCGTCTCGATCACTTTCTGGCGCGCCGTGTCGCCCTCGACCGCGAAAGCCTTGCCGTCGGCGACGGCCGGCGTCGGCAATAACAGGGCCTCGCGCGACACCCGCACCACGATGTTGACGTCGACCGACATGCCGATGCGCAGCGGCGTGACGGCGGGCAGGGCAAGGCGCACACGGTAGGTCTTGGTCACCGGATCGCCCTTCGGGGTGATGCTGTCGACCGTGGCCTCGAGCGCGCGGCCGACAAAGGCGTCGGCGCGCAGCAGCGCCTGCTGGCCGGTTTCCACGCGCGGAATGTCTTCCTCGTTGACCTCAGCCACGATGATCAGCGGCGAGGGACGCCCGACCCAGAACAGCACCATGCCGGGTTCGCCGATTTCGCCGACTTCGGCGTCCTGGCGCAAAACCACGCCGTCGCTGGGCGCGGTCAGCACGTAGTTGGCGATCCGCGCCTCCTGGCCGGCGATCAGCGCTTCGAGCTGCGCGACCGCCGAGTGCGCCCGGTCGAGTTCGGTCTGGTTGATGACGTTGCGTTCGACCAGCAGCGCGATCCGGTCGCGCTCTGCGGCGGCCAGGGCATGGCGTACCTTCAGTTCCGCGAGCACGGCGGCGGCCTCGGTGTCGTCGAGGCGCACCAGCTCGTCGCCCTCGGCGACGCGTTCCCCCTCGCAATTGCACACCCACACGATGCGTTCGCGCACCAGCGCCGTGACCTTGGCCCAAGTGCGGGGCTCCACGATGCCGGCGGCGTAGACGATCTCGGCGGCGTCGCCGCGCGTCGGCGACACGGTTGCCACCGCAAGCGGCCGCGACCAGTACTGGTAGGCGCCGAACGCGATCGCGGCGGCGACCGCCAAAAGACCAAGGATATGGACGGCTCTCACGATGGCTTCTCCGGCGCGCGATCCTTTTATTGATACGACAGGGTCTTGTATCACCCAATAGGCCAGGGCCTATCCCGGGGCACTCATCACGCGCATCCGGGCGGTGCATTGATCTGAGACAAGTGGGGAAACGCGCCGCCTCGCCGCCAACAGCGTCGGGCGGCCGCCGGACGGCCGCCGTCGCCTTGACAAAACGCCCCGCCCGTGCGCTTTTCGCGCCACTTTCCGGACCAGGCGGCGCAACGCCGGTCCCCCTTGAATCCACAGACCGGAATTTCCCTCATGCACCGCTATCGCAGCCACACCTGCGCCCAACTGAGAAAAGCCGATGTCGGCGCGACCGTTCGTCTTGCCGGATGGGTTCACCGCGTCCGCGACCATGGCGGCCTGTTGTTCATCGACCTGCGCGATCATTTTGGCCTGACCCAGATCGTTGCCGATCCCGATTCGCCCTCGTTCAAAACGGCCGAGACGGTACGCGGCGAATGGGTGATCCGTGTCGACGGCGAGGTCAAGGCGCGCACCGAAGGCACCGTCAACCCGAACCTGCCGACCGGCGAGGTGGAGATTTTCGCGCGCGACATCGAGGTGCTGTCGCAGGCCAAGGAACTGCCGCTGCCGGTCTTCGGCGAGCCTGACTATCCCGAGGACATAAGGCTGAAATACCGTTTCCTCGACCTGCGCCGCGAGACCCTGCACAAGAACATCGTCGCGCGCACGAAAATCATCGCCGAGATGCGCCGTGCGATGGGCGAGGTTGGCTTTACCGAATATTCGACCCCGATCCTGACGGCGTCCTCGCCCGAGGGCGCGCGTGACTTCCTGGTTCCCTCGCGTCTGCACGAGGGCCAGTTCTACGCGCTGCCGCAGGCGCCGCAGATCTACAAGCAGCTGATCATGGTGTCGGGCTTCGACCGCTATTTCCAGATCGCGCCCTGCTTCCGCGACGAGGATCCGCGCGCCGACCGCCTGCCGGGCGAATTCTACCAGCTCGATCTCGAAATGAGCTTCGTCGAGCAGGAAGACGTGTTTTCGACCATGGAACCGGTCATGCGCGGCATTTTCGAGAAATTCGCCGACGGCAAGCCGGTGACGGACGTTTTTCCGCGCATTCCCTATGACGAGGCGATGCGCAAATACGGGTCCGACAAGCCGGACCTCAGAAACCCGATCGAGATGCAGGACGTGTCGGAGCATTTCCGCGGCTCCGGCTTCAAGGTCTTCGCCAACATCCTGGCCAATGACGACAAGGCCGAGGTCTGGGCGATTCCGGCCAGGACCGGCGGCAGCCGCGCCTTTTGCGACCGGATGAACTCCTGGGCGCAGGGCGAGGGGCAGCCGGGGCTCGGTTATATTTTCTGGCGTAAGGAAGGCGAGGGGCTGGAAGGCGCGGGACCGCTGGCCAAAAACATCGGGCCGGAGCGCACCGAGGCGATCCGCACCCAGCTCGGCCTCGAAGACGGCGACGCCTGCTTCTTCGTCGCCGGCAACCCGAAGAAATTCGCCGCCTTCGCGGGCAGCGCGCGCACCCGCGCCGGCGAGGAACTGAACCTGGTCGACCGCGACCGTTTCGAACTCGCCTGGATCGTCGATTTCCCGTTCTACGAATGGAACGAGGAGGAAAAGAAGGTCGATTTCGGCCACAACCCCTTCACCATGCCGCAGGGCGGGCTGGAGGCGCTGGAAAGCGCGGAGCCGCTGTCGATCAAGGCCTACCAGTACGATCTCGTCTGCAACGGGTTCGAGATTGCATCGGGCGGCATTCGTAACCATCTTGTCGATGTGATGGTCAAGGCGTTCGAGATCGTCGGTTTCGACCGCGCCGCCGTCGAGGAGCGTTTCGGTGGTCTCTACCGGGCGTTCCAGTACGGCGCGCCGCCGCATGGCGGCATGGCGGCCGGCATCGATCGCATCATCATGCTCCTGGTCGGAGCGAAGAATCTGCGCGAGGTGACGATGTTCCCGATGAATCAGCAGGCCCAGGACCTGTTGATGGGTGCGCCGTCGCCCGCCATGCCGCAGCAATTGCGCGACCTCAACCTGCGGGTGGTCGCGCCGGCGAAGGAGTAGCGACCGCTTGGGCAAGGACTGGCGTATCGTCGCCGGGTTTCCCGAAACGCTTCGCGGCCAGGCCGCGGCGCTCTATTTCGAGGCCTTTTCCGGCAAGATCGGCGGCGTGCTCGGCCGCGACGGCCGCGGCGAGCGTTTCGTCGCCTCGGTGATTGACCCCGCCTTTGCCATTTCAGCGGTCAGCGGCGACGGCGCCACCTTGCTCGGCATCGCCGGTTTCAAGACAAAAGACGGCGCCATGGTCGGCGGCGGTCTTGCCGAGATGGCGGCCGTCTACGGCTGGGTCGGCGCGGTGTGGCGCGGGGTCTTGCTGTCGGCGCTGGAGCGCGACCTGGCCGATGGCCAATTGTTGATGGACGGCATCGCCGTTGCCCCGCAGGCGCGTGGCCTCGGCATCGGATCGGCGCTGCTCGACGCGGTCTGCCAGCACGCGCTGAAGTGCGGCGTTGCCGAACTGCGCCTCGACGTGATCGACACCAATCCGCGCGCCAGGGCGCTTTACGAGCGCAAGGGATTTACGGCCGGCGTCTCCAGCTCGACCGGCGTCCTGCGCCATGTTTTCGGGTTCTCGTCGGCCACCACCATGGTTCTGGCGGTGGCGTGATGGCCGCGGCCCGTGGCCACGGTCCCCGCGTTCTGCTGACCGGGTTCGGCCCTTTCCCGGGCGCGCCGGTCAACCCGACCGAAGCTTTGGTCGCAGACCTGGCCGACGCCCCGCCGCGCTTCGATGTTCCCTGCACGCTGCGCATGGCGGTGCTCGACGTCGACTATGCCACCATCGCCACCCAGCTCTCGGCCATCGGAAACGACTTTTCACCCGATATCGCCATTCATTTCGGGCTTGCCGCGGAGAGTCGCGGCTTTCGTCTCGAGCGCCGCGCGCGCAACAGCCATGCCGGCGCGCGTCCCGACCAGGCAGGCGGCCTGCCCGCGTCCGAGCGCATATGCGCCGGGCCGCCAACCCTGTCCTCCAGCCTGCCGCTCGACGCGATCGCCAAAGCGCTCGGCGAACACAACCTTCCGGTCGAATGGTCCGACGATGCCGGCGGCTATTTGTGCAACACGGTTTTTGTCCTGTCGCGCGCCGGAGCCTGCGATGGGCTCGATCCGGCGATGAGCGGTTTCGTCCACGTGCCGATGGCGGGCGAGGGGCCACAATTCCGCCTTGCGCCTGCCGCCTTGCGCCAGGGTGCGTGCGTGATCGTGCAAACCTGCCTGCGCCAATGGGCGTCGGGCCGAAATGCTTCCTAGAGATAGCCAATGGCGGGTGCGCGACGCGCGCGTGTCGGCAGCGAATGTCAGCATCGCTCTCCTCCCCACGTGCCGAGATCGCCAGGGTCTGCTATAGGCGTCTGCCCTCGATACGGCCGTCCGTCCGGCCGTCTCGCCTCAGGAAACGGACCGGCCCCATGAACGACCTATCGACCGCAGGCAAACCGCTGATCGACAATGCCGCCGCGCAGCCGGCCATATCCGCGCGCGGCCTGGTCAAGCATTTCGGCGCGGTCCGCGCCGTCGACGGCATCGACCTCGACGTGCCGCGCGGCATGATCTTTGCCATTCTCGGCCCCAACGGCGCCGGCAAGACGACGCTGATGCGCATGCTTGCCACACTGTCGCGTCCCGATACCGGTTCGGCAACCGTTCTCGGCCGCGATCTGGTGAGCGAACCGGCCGAGGTGCGCGCCGTGATTGCCATGACCGGCCAGTTCGCCTCGCTCGACGAGGATCTGACCGGCCGCGAGAACCTGCTGATGCTGGCGCGGCTTTGGGGCTTTCGCGGCCGCGCCGCCAAGTCGCGCGCCGACGAGCTTCTGGCCGCATTCGACCTGGCCGATGCAGGCCACAAGCAGGTCAGGGACTATTCGGGTGGCATGCGCCGCCGGCTCGACATCGCCGCGTCGCTGGTGGTGACGCCGGGCGTGCTGTTTCTGGACGAGCCGACAACGGGCCTCGACCCCAAGGCGCGCAAGGCGGTCTGGCGCATGATCCGCGGCCTGGCGGATGCCGGCGTCACCATTCTGCTGACGACCCAGTATCTGGAGGAGGCCGATCAGCTCGCCGCCCGTATCGCCGTCATCGACCATGGCCGCAAGATCGCCGAGGGCACCAGCCGCGAACTGAAGGCGCAGACCGGCTCCGGGTTCTTGCATGTCGCGCTCTCCGACCGGGGACGGCTCGACGAGGCGGCGCGGTTGCTGGAGGTCCTCCTGGCCAGTCCGGTTCAGACCAGCGTCGAGGGCGCCCAATTGTCGGTGAAGGCCGGCAGCGCGCAGACCGCCAACGAGGCGATTGCCGCGCTGATTGAAGCGGGGATCGAGCCGTCAGATTTTTCCATGGGCCAGCCCAGTCTCGACGAAGTGTTTTTCGCGCTCACCGGTCAGGGGGTGGAGAGCGATATGATGGTGGAGGACAACCGATGAGCCGAACCCGTGCCCTGGAGGCCGCCTTGCATGGCGTGGAGCGTCCGCGTCGTCCCTCGGCGTTGTCCAACGCGCTGGTGTTTGCCTGGCGGGCGGTGTTGAAGTTCAAACACGTGCCCGAACAGCTTTTCGATCTGGTGATGACGCCGATCATGTTCACGCTGCTGTTCACCTTCGTGTTCGGCGGCGCGCTCGCCGGATCGACCAGCGATTACCTTCAATTCTTCCTGCCCGGCATTCTGGTGCAGACCGTGGTCTTTAACGCGGTTTATTCCGGCATGGGCCTGTCGACCGATCTCGGCAAGGGCCTGTTCGACCGCTTTCGTTCGTTGCCGGTCTGGCCGCTGGCGCCGTTTGCCGGATTGATGGTCGGCGACATGCTGCGTCACCTGATCGCCGCCGCGATCATCTTGACCATCGGACTGATCCTCGGCTACCGGCCCGAGGAAGGCTTGGTCGGCGTGATCGCCTCTTTCGCGCTACTGGTCGCGATCGGTTTCGGCACGGGCTGGATATTCCTCGTGCTCGGCCTGTTGATCCGCACGCCGACGACGGTGATGACCGTCGGCTTCACCTTCCTATTCCCGGTCGTGTTCGCCTCCAACATCATGGTCGATCCCGCCACCATGCCCGGCTGGTTGCGCGCCTTCGTCGACATCAACCCGGTCTCGCTGATGACGACGGCCATGCGCGGTCTGATGAACGGCGGCGCGACTGTGCACGAGATCGGCTTGGCGCTGTTTGCGCCGGCGCTGCTCACCATCGTGCTCGCGCCGACCACCTTGTGGCTCTACATGCGCCGCTGAGGCCGGAAAGCGGGATGGCCCGGCGCATGCGCCGGGCCGTTTTCGGTGGCGTTTCGCGATCCGCGCCTATTCGTTCGCGGTGATCTTCATGCCGAGCTGCTGCGGCAGCGCCTGCGGTGCGGTCATCGCGCCGGCCGCGACCATGGCGAACGGCAGGGGGCTCTCCGGCGCCACGCGGATTTCCAGGCTCTGCGGATCGTCGAGGAACTTGCCCACCGCCGCGCTGACCGCCGCCGTCAGTTCGGGATTGTTGAGCTGGGCCATGGCGAAGGGCAGGATCGCCTTGGCCTGGTTGACAATGGCAGCCGGCTTGGCGCCCTGCTGGGCGGCGACGAACTCCAGAGCCTTTTGGGTCAGCGTGTCGTCGTCGAAGCGCAAGGTGGCGCCGTTGAGCGTCAGTTGCTGCATCAGGCCCAGCATGGCCATGCCCTGGGCGGACTGGTCCTGGCCTTCGGTTTCTCCCATCTTGGCCTGGATGTCGCGCAGAGCCTGTATGAATTCCGTCGTGTAACCACCGATGTCGAAGGTCATCCCGATCGTGCCGGCCTGATCCACGGAAATATCGTACTGGTCGAGCACCATGCGCCCGTCGGTGGGCGACCACGAGCCGGACAGCTCCAGATAGCCGTTGATGGTCTCGTAGCCGAGCGCCTGGACGACCGCTTTGGTCTGCGCGTCTTCGATGGTGGTCAGGTCGGCGGTGAATTTTTCCGCGGCGCCGCTGAATTCCAGCGGCGCGTCGTCGCTCGGCGGCGACATCTCGACATGAAGCTGTTCGAGCATGAACAGCGACCGGCCCTCCCTGGTCACGCGCAGAAAGTCCATGTCGGCGCTTTCATAATAGCCGACCAACGCCGCGACGCTGTCGTCGCCGTCAGCCGCCAATTGGAGGCCGGTGACGCTGATGCCGTCGATCGCCACGTTCACGCCTTCGTTGGAGAAGGTGTAGGAAGGCATCGCCAATGTGCCGACGATGATCGTGTCGCCATCTTCGCGAATGTCGGAAAGCTCGATATCGCCGAGCGCAAAGGCTTCGTCTTCGCCGGCCGGCTTGACCGTGACACCTTCCATCGTCATCCGCGAGCCGTCGCCGGCAATGCCGGACCAGGACGCTTCCATGCCCTGTTTTTCCATCAGCGCCTTGAGGCGCGCCGCCACCTCGTCGGCATCGGCGGCCAGGGCTGCATGCGGCACGAAGGCGGCCATCAGTCCGGCACAGAGATAAGCGTGGGGGCGAAGGCGTGGGTAAGACATGGAGGTGTTCCCTGAATTGGCTCGAAGTCCCTTTGCCCAGTCTACGACGAACAAATGGACGGGATAATGTCGAAACGCGGAAAACGCCGCGATTTCAGTGAATTTGCCCACATTGGCGGATATTCTATGGCCCGGCCATAGGCCAGCGTGGAATTCGCATATGGTTCGGAAGGTGCTTATATACCGGGAAAGCTGGGGGCACAAAGCCGTTCTGGCGCGCGCCTACTTGCCCGGCGACACCTACTCCATTAACCGGAAAACATGGGAAAAAGCCTGATTCCGCCCGGTGGCGATGGCGGTGACGCGATCGAGCCCGTCGACCTCAAAAACGCGCTCGAGGAACGCTACCTCGCCTATGCGTTGTCCACCATCATGCATCGTGCGCTGCCGGATGTGCGCGACGGGCTGAAGCCTGTCCATCGCCGCATCATGCATACGATGCGCCTGCTGCGTCTCAACCCCGAGCAGGGGTTCGCCAAGTGCGCCCGCATCATCGGCGAGGTGATGGGCAAATTCCACCCCCATAGCGACCAGGCGATCTACGACGCGCTGGTGCGTCTGGCCCAGCCCTTTTCCATGCGCTACCCGCTGGTCGACGGTCAGGGCAATTTCGGCAATATCGACGGCGATAGCGCCGCGGCCATGCGTTATACCGAGGCGCGCATGACGGCAGTGTCGCCGCTGATCCTGGAGGGCATCGCCGAGGACGCGGTCGACTTCCGGCCCACCTATAACGAAGAGGAGGAGGAGCCCGTCGTCTTGCCGGGGGCCTTCCCCAATCTGCTCGCAAACGGGTCCTCGGGCATTGCGGTGGGCATGGCCACGTCGATCCCTTCGCACAACGTGGCCGAGATCTGCGACGCCGCGCTGCATCTGATCGACAATCCCCAGGCGAGCGTCGCAGACCTGCTCAAATTCGTCGAGGGACCGGATTTCCCGACCGGCGGCATCATCGTCGACGACCGAGCGTCGATCCTCGATGCCTACGAGACCGGCCGCGGCGCGTTCCGCGTGCGTTCGCGCTGGCATCAGGAGGATCAGGGGCGTGGCACGTGGATCGCCGTGGTGACGGAAATCCCGTTCGGCGTGCAGAAATCGCGGCTGATCGAAAAAGCCGCCGAATTGCTGCTCGCCCGCAAGCTCCCCTTGCTTGAGGACATCCGTGACGAAAGCGCCGAGGACATCCGCGTCGTCCTGGTGCCCAAGAGCCGGGCGGTCGATCCTGCGCTGCTGATGGAATCGCTGTTCAAGCTGACCGATTTCGAAAGCCGCTTTTCGCTTAACATGAACGTGTTGACGCGCGGACGGGTGCCCAACGTCCTGTCGCTCGGCGGCGTGCTTCGCGAATGGCTGGACCACCGCAAGGAGGTCTTGGTCCGCCGCTCGCGCCACCGGCTCGGCGAAATCGAGCGGCGGCTTGAGATTCTGGCCGGCTATCTGATCGCCTATCTCAACATCGACGAGGTGATCCGCATCATCCGCGAGGAGGATGAGCCGAAAAAAATGATGATGGCGCGCTGGGAGCTTACCGACACCCAGGCCGAAGCGATCTTGAACATGCGCCTGCGCGCCCTGCGCAAGCTCGAGGAGTTCGAGATCCGCAAGGAATTCGACCAGCTCACAGACGAAAAGACGAAGATCGAGGCCTTGCTCGCATCCGAGGCCAAGCAATGGCGCACGGTGGCCTGGGAAATCGGCGAGATCCGTGAAAAATTCGGACCGGAAAAGAACCCCGATCTCGGCAAGCGGCGCACCACCTTCTCCGAAGCTCCCGATCATGATCTCTCCGACATCCACCAGGCGATGATCGAAAAGGAACCGGTCACGGTCGTGGTGTCGGAAAAGGGCTGGCTTCGCGCGATGAAGGGCCATTTGTCGGACCTTTCGAGCCTGTCCTTCAAGGAGGGCGACAAGCTCAAGCTCGCCTTCCACGCCCAGACCACCGACAAGGTGTTGATCTTCACCACCGGCGGCAAGTTCTACACCATCGGCGCCGACCGGCTGCCGGGCGGGCGCGGCCATGGCGAACCGGTGCGCATCATCGTCGATATGGACAATGACCAGGCGATCGTCACCGCCTTTGCCCATGATCCCGCGCGCAAACTGCTTTTGGCATCCTGGGCCGGTAACGGTTTCGTGGTGCCGGAGGCCGAAGTCGTGGCCAACACCCGCAAGGGCAGGCAGGTCATGAACGTCAAGGCGCCGGACGAGGCCAAGCTGTGCGTTCCCGTCGCCGGCGACCATGTCGCCATCGTCGGGGAAAATCGCAAGCTCCTGATCTTCGCGTTGGCGGACGTGCCCGAGCTCAGCCGTGGCAAGGGCGTGCGCCTGCAAAAATACAAGGATGGCGGCATCGGCGACATCAAGACCTTCGCCATCGAGGAAGGCCTGTCGTGGAAGGATTCGGCTGAGCGAACCTTCACCCGCGCCCGCGCGGAACTGACCGAGTGGATGGGAGCGCGCGCTTCGGCCGGCCGCATGGCGCCGAAGGGCTTTCCGCGCACCGGCAGGTTCGGGTAACGGTCGCGCGCCGCCGCCAACGCGTTTCCCCCTTTGGTGCCGAACTGCAAGATGATGCGGCAACCGTGCAGCAAAACGCCGCCCCGAGCGTGGCGGCTTTTTCGCCGCGGGGCGTTGCGGGCGATGGCCGGTCTCGGCTAGTAAGGCCGGCAGACCGAAGGCCCGGACGCGCGTTGCCGTCCGGCCCGGCGCGACTTTCCGAACCAATGACGGGTACTCTTGCGAGGCGACCACCGGGGCCGATGATCCAGACGCCATATTATCTGATCGACAAGTCGAAGCTCCTGCGCAATCTGGAAAAGATCGCCCATGTGCGCAAGCGCTCGGGCGCGAAGGCGCTGCTGGCCCTGAAATGCTTCGCCACCTGGTCGGTCTTCGACCTGATGCGCGACTACATGGATGGAACGACCTCGTCGTCCCTTTACGAAGTCGGGCTCGGTCGCGAGAAGTTCGGCGGCGAGACCCATGCCTATTCGGTCGCCTATGCCGATCACGAAATCGACGCCGTGGTCGGCTATGCCGACAAGATCATTTTCAATTCGATCGGCCAGCTCGACCGGTTCGAGGCCGCGGCCTCCGGCATCGTGCGCGGCCTGCGCCTCAATCCGGGTATCAGCAGTTCCGGTTTCGATCTTGCCGATCCGGCGCGGCCGTTCAGCCGGCTTGGCGAATGGGACACCGACCGCATCGCCGGCGTGCTCGATCGCATTTCCGGCTTCATGATCCACAACAATTGCGAAAATGCCGATTTCGCGCTGTTCAATCGCATGCTGGGCGAGATCGAAAGCCGTTTCGGCGACCTGCTCGGCCATGTCGACTGGGTCAGTCTCGGCGGCGGCATCCATTTCACCGGCGAGGACTATCCGCTCGGCGCCTTCTGTGACCGCCTGTCGGCGTTTGCCGACCGCTTCGGGGTCCAGGTCTATCTGGAGCCGGGCGAGGCTGCGGTGACGAACTCGACCACGCTCGAGGTTTCCGTGCTCGACACCCTCTTCAACGGCAAGCATCTGGCGATCGTGGATTCCTCGATCGAGGCACACATGCTCGACCTCTTGATCTACCGCGAGCGCGCCACGATCCGCCCCGATACCGGCCCACACAGCTACATGATCTGCGGAAAATCCTGCCTGGCCGGCGACATTTTCGGCGAATTCCGCTTCGAGAAGGAACTCTCCATCGGCGACCGGATTTCGATCCAGGACGCCGCAGGCTACACCATGGTCAAGAAGAACTGGTTCAATGGCGTGAACATGCCCGCCATCGCCGTGCGCCAGCTCGACGGCAGCGTCGATGTCATCAGGACGTTTTCGTTCGATGACTATGTGACGAGCCTGTCTTAACCGAAACGCCGGCGCTTCGGCGCCGGATCATCATTGTTTCCAACTATGGAGTTGAACGAGTCAGGATGAAAAACAATGTCTTGATCGTCGGCGCCGGCGGCGTCGCCCAGGTGGTGGCTCATAAATGTGCCCAAAACAACGACGTGCTCGGTGATATCCATATCGCCTCGCGCACGGTGGAAAAATGCCGGGCCATCGTCGACAGCGTGCGCGAAAAGGGCAGCCTCAAGCAGGACGGCGTGTTGGAGGCGCACGCGCTCGACGCGCTCGATGTCGCCGCCACCAGGGCGTTGATCGAGCGCACCGGCGCCCAAATCGTCATCAATGTCGGCTCCGCCTTCGTCAACATGTCGGTAATGTCGGCCTGTCTGGAGACCGGCGTGGCCTATCTCGACACCGCCATCCACGAGGATCCCGCCAAGGTCTGCGAGACGCCGCCCTGGTACGCCAATTACGAGTGGAAGCGGCGCAAGGAGTGCGAGGACAAGGGCGTGACCGCCATTCTCGGCGTCGGGTTCGACCCGGGTGTCGTCAACGCCTACGCAGCGCTGGCCAACAACGACTATTTCGACCGGGTCGATTCCATCGACATCATCGACGTCAATGCCGGTAGCCATAATCGGTGGTTCTCGACCAACTTCGATCCCGAGATCAATTTCCGCGAGTTCACCGGCCAGGTCTGGTCGTGGCAGGACAGCAAATGGACGTCCAACCAGATGTTTGAGGTCCGCAAGGTCTGGGACCTGCCGGTCGTTGGCGAAAGCCAGACCTTCATGACCGGCCATGACGAGATCCATTCCCTGTCGCAGAACCTTGGCGTGCCGGACGTCCGTTTCTGGATGGGCTTCGGCGAACGCTACATCACCGTCTTCACCGTGCTGAAGAATCTTGGCCTGTTGTCGGAACAGCCGGTGACGACCGCCGAGGGGCTCGAGGTGGTGCCGCTCAAGGTGGTCAAGGCGGTGCTGCCGGATCCGGCCTCGCTGGCGCCGCACTACACCGGCAACACCTGCATCGGCGATCTCGTCAAGGGCGAGAAGGACGGCAAGCCGCGCGAGGTCTTCATCTACAATATCTGCGACCACAAGGCCTGCTACGAGGAGGTCGGCAGTCAGGCGATTTCCTATACCGCCGGCGTGCCGCCGGTCGCCGCCGCCATGCTGATCGCCGACGGCACCTGGGACGTGCAGAAAATGGTCAATGTGGAGGAACTGCCGCCGCAGCCTTTCCTCGGCCTGCTGAACCGCATCGGTCTGCCGACGCGGCTGCGCGAAGGCGACAAGGATATCGCCCTCGACTTCTAGCCGGCCGGCCCCGCTCGGATACGACGTCGGATCGCAGAAACGATTCGAAATCAGTCTGTTCGGACGCTGCGCTGATTCAGCTCTTGAACGCAGCAGGGTTCCACGCGAACCGCCGGCCATGGGCCGGCGGTTTTTTTCTGACGCCTCACGATGCCGTGGTGGTCGTTGCGCCGGACTGTTCGAGCAAGGTTCGCAGCGGTCCGGTCTCGCCGGCGCGCATCCGCCCGTCCGCGCGCACGAACACGGCGCGAAGCTCGAAACCCTCGACCACCAGCCGCTCACCGACCGTGCCGCGGTAACCGAGCCGCAGCGTCTTGCGGTTCCACGCCTCCACGGCAAGCGCCATCTCCAGCACGTCGCCCTCCGTTGCCGGCGAACGGAAACTGGCCCCCGAATCGACCAGTCCCACCCCGACGCTGCCCAGAGCCTCGCAAAGCCGGGCATGGCTGCCGGCAGCGGCGCGGAACCAGGCGTGGCAGGTCGCGTCGAACCAGCGGTAGAAATTGGGGTAGAACACGATGCCGGCCGGATCGCAGTCGCCGAAGCTGATCTGGAAACGTGTGGTGAAGGCGGGCTTTGTCATGAATTGTCCGTGCGTTCAATTGCGTTGCGGTGTGTGGGAGGGGCGGCGACCTTGTGTACTAAGCGTGACGGCACGTCACTTTGATAGCCTGTCCTTGCCCGGCTGTCTCCAACGTGCCGAAGACAGGGCGACGGCCGGCTCTGGCGGGCGGCAGAGCCTGTCACGCGCTTGCAATAATTCCGTCATTGATGCGGGCTAGAGAGTTGCTGCACCGCGCGGGATCGCGGCCGGGCGGGGTCGTACGCAGGAAAGATGAGGGACATGATGCACAGCACCGATGGCGGCAAGGACTGGCTTGAGGCCGAGCTTGCCGACACGCTCGACGAGGATTACGAGCTCGAACTGTCGGAGCCGGCCCTGTCGATGGAAATCCGCAAGGTCTACAAGAAGGCCCACCCCGACACGATCGACCGGCAGACCTATTTCCGCGAACTGATCCGGCTCCAGTCGGAACTGATCAAGCTGCAGGACTGGGTCGCCCATTACAAAAAGAAGATCGTGGTGATTTTCGAGGGGCGCGACTCGGCCGGCAAGGGCGGCGTCATCAAGCGCATCACTCAGCGTCTCAACCCGCGCATCGCCAGGGTGGTCGCGCTGCCCGCGCCGTCCGAGCGCGAGACCTCGCAATGGTATTTCCAGCGTTATGTGCCGCATCTGCCGGCCGGAGGCGAGATCGTCCTGTTCGACCGCTCCTGGTACAACCGCGCCGGCGTCGAGCGGGTGATGGGGTTCGCCACGCCCGACCAGGTCGAGGAATTTTTCCGCGACGTGCCGGAATTCGAGCGCATGCTGGTGCGTTCGGGCATCCTGGTGGTCAAATACTGGTTTTCGATCACCGACGAGGAGCAGCAGATGCGCTTTTTGATGCGCATCCACGATCCGATGAAGCAGTGGAAGCTGTCGCCGATGGACCTGCAGAGCCGCGTGCGATGGGAAGGGTACACCAAGGCCAAGGAGGAAATGTTCGCCCGTACCAACATTCCCGAGGCGCCCTGGTACATCGTCGAGGGCAACGACAAGAAGCGGGCGCGGCTGAATTGCATCGATCACCTGCTCAATCAGGTGCCTTACGAGCCGGTGCCGCACGAGGATATCGCTCTGCCGGAGCGGGTCTTCAACCCCAATTACGAGCGCAAGGTGTTGCCGCCCGAACTCTACGTGCCGCAGAAATACTGATCGCCGGCACGCCGCGTCGTTTCGCTCAGGCCGGGTGGCGCACCGCGAGCGCGGCGCGCCGGCGCCTGCCGTCGCGCAATTGCCACAGGGAATGCGCGATCAGCGTCACGATCAGGATCGCGCCGCCGGTCATCGAGGCCGCGGTCGGCACCTCGGCGAAGATCATCCACACCCAGACCGGCGCCAGCACCGTCTCCAGCAGATAGAACATCGCCACCTCGGGCCCGGAAATATATTTCGGACCGGTCGCCAGACAGAAGAACGAGATCGGCATGATGACGGCGCCGTTGAACAGGATCCATCCCGGCGCCTCGACCCGGTAGCCGGTCTTGGCGACCATGAAGACCGAGATCACGAACGGCAGCGACAGCGCCACCAGCGAGGTAAAGCCCATATCCTTGCCTGTCGCCCGTGAAATCGTGATCGCGGTGGCCAGCATGAAGGCCGAGGCGAGGGCGAACAGGTCGCCGACCAGATTGCCGGTGCCGATGCCGTCATAGACGATGATCAGCATGCCCGTCAGCATCATAGTCATGGCGATCAGCGTCGCCGGTCGCGGGCGCTCGTTCAAAAACAGCCACGACAGCAGCGCGGCGAAGACGGTGTTGAAGGCCAGAAGGAAGACCAGATCGGCGGTCGTGGTGTTGTAGACGGCCATGATGAAGGTCACCGATGAGACCGCGTAGAGCGCGGCGACTATCAGCCCGGCCCGACCGGGAATCAGGGCCGGCGCGTTGCCGCGCACCAACCGCCAGATGAACCAGATGATCAGCGCGGCGGCGACCGTCGTGCCGGTGCGCAACATCAGGATCGACCATGGATCGCCGTCGGCGAGCCGGATCAGCGGGATGTCGCTGGTCAGCGTCATGCCGCCGATCGCCGTGATGACGAGGCCCTTGGTGTGGTGGCTGGGGGAAGCGGTCATGGCGGGTCAGGCGGGTCCGATTGAAAACAGCGTGATTTGCGGGGACCTTAGCCCGGTTTCGGCATCGCACTACCCGGCCGCGCGTGACAAGTGTTTCAGCGTTTTGCGTTCGACAATGCCTGCCCCGGTCGCGGCAGGCCGGGACCCTGGCGCGGCGGCCTTCGTGCCGTCAGGCCGCGCCGTCGTAGCGCTCCCACCCTTTGGGACCGAGATGTTCCTGCGGCTGGAAGCGTATCTTGTAGTCCATCTTGGGTGAGCCGTGGACCCAGTAGCCCAGATAGACATGCGGCAGTCCGGCTGAGCGTGCCCGTGCGATGTGATCGAGAATCATGAAGGTGCCGAGCGAGCGTTCTTCCTGCGCCGGATCGTAGAAGGAATAGACCATCGACAACCCGTCGGCCATCGTGTCCGACAGCGCCACCGCTATCAGCTCGCCCTGGCCGGTGCCGGTGATGAAACTCTCCGGGCCGCGGCGGCGATATTCGATGATCTTGGTGTCGACATGCGTGTCCTCGACCATCATAGCGTAGTCGAGCACGGTCATGTCCGACATGCCGCCCTTGCGGTGGCGTGCGTCGAGATAGGCGCGAAACAGCGAATATTGCTCCGTCGTCGGCTCCGCGTCGTGCACCGCCCCGATCAGGTCGGCGTTTTTGTGCGCGATCCGCTTCATGTTTTTCGACGGCCGGAAGTCCTCGGTCAGGATGCGTACCGAAACGCAGGCCCGACAGGTTTCGCAGGCAGGCCGGTAGGCGATGTTCTGCGAGCGACGAAACCCGCCCTGCGTGAGCAGGTCGTTGAGCTCGGGGGCTTTGTCGCCGACCAGATGCGTGAACACCTTCCGCTCGAACTGCCCGTCAATATAGGGGCAGGGCGAGGGGGCGGTCAGGAAAAACTGCGGCGACTGGGTCGTATGCTGCGTCATGGTTTCCGATATCTGCGGACAGGCCATAGCTTGGGCGGCGCACGCAAAACGTCAACCGTTTCTTGGGCTTTGCCAAGGCCAAGTGTGTTCAGAAATATTGAATGGAGCCTGAACGTGGCGCGGCCGGCAAGCCGCGCGTTACCGGTCGGCGCGCGTCACCACCGTGCCGAGCAGCAGATCGTGCAATGTGCGCTTGCGGTCGGCAAACAGCGAGACCAAGAGCACGAACGGCGTCAGGATCGCATTGCCGGCCCAAAAAAGCACGGTATGGACCACGGCCAGGAGACCGTCTAACGGGCGACCGTCGAGCCGGTCCAGGCGCAGGCTCATCAGCTGCATGCCGGGCGTGGCCTGCTTTGCACCGCCGAGCGTGCTCCAGATATAGATCAACGCCACGATCGGGCCGAGAACGCCGAACAGCGCCCAGCCTAGTCCGAGCGTCAGCACGCCGAGCAGGAACACCAGTACCGCGAACGGGATCACAAGCAGGCCGATGAACAGATAGTCGAGCAGGAAAGCGAAGACCCGGCGCGTGCGCACGCCCTCGTAGACGCGCCAGTCGTCGAGGCGCGTGGCCAGAACTTCACCGTCGAGAATATTGTCGCTCATCCTGTCCTTTCCGCAGTCGCGGACCCGTCCGCCTGCCCATTGCAGATGGGGATCGACCGGCCGAAATCAAGAATTGCGCACCCGGTGGTCGTCATCCCGTCCCGCGCGGCGTGGCGAGGGCCGAGCCGGCGACGCCAAGCCAGCCGAGGATCATCAGCGTGCCGCCGGCCGGCGCGGCCATTGCGAAAAGCCGGATGCCGGCATAGTGCCGCATCAGAAGGTCGCCGGAAAACAGCATCAGGCCGGCAAGAAGAGCAATCCCGGCTGCGTGCGACAGGCGCGCGCGCGCCAAAAGCCCGAGCGCCAGCAGGGCAGGGGCATGGAAAAGCAGGAATTGCGCCGCGGTCGCCACATTGCCGCCGCCGGCATGCGCGGCCGCCGCCGACAGCGCCACGCCCGCGGCGCCGGTCAGTCCTGCGGCCAGGACGAGCAGACGCGCCGGGTTCATCGGCTCGCGCCCTGTCGCGCTAGGCCGGGGCGCAAGATCCGTGTCGCGGCCATCAACTGTCTGCCAGCGCCCGCGCCACCTGCGGCGCGAAATAGGTCAGGATGCCGTCGCAGCCGGCGCGCTTGAGGCACAGCAGCGATTCCATCATCGCGCGGTCCTCGTCGATCCAGCCATTGGCGCCCGCCGCCTTGATCATCGCGTATTCGCCCGACACCTGGTAGGCAAATGTTGGCACGGCGAAGGCGTCCTTCAGCCGGTGGACGATGTCGAGATAGGGCAGGCCGGGCTTGACCATGATCATGTCGGCGCCTTCGGCGAGATCCTGCTCGGCCTCGCGCATCGCCTCGTCGGAATTGGCGTGGTCGATATAGTAGGTCTGCTTGTCGCCCTGGAGCAGGCCGGCCGTGCCGACCGCCTCGCGATAGGGGCCGTAGAAGGACGAGGCGAACTTGGTCGCGTAGGACATGATCGCCACGTCCTGGAAGCCGTTGGCGTCGAGCGCGTCGCGCACCGCGCCGATGCGCCCGTCCATCATGTCCGATGGCGCAATCACATCGGCGCCGCTCGCAGCCTGCAGCACCGCCGCCTCGGCGATCTGCGCCACCGATTCGTCGTTGACGATGACGCCCTCGCGCAGAATGCCGTCATGGCCGTGATCGGTAAACGGGTCCAGCGCGGCGTCGGTGATGATGCCGATCTCCGGCACCGCCTGCTTGATCGCCCGGCTCGCCTTGTTGAGAATGTTGTCGGCGTCGAGAATGTGCGAGCCGGTCTGGTCGCGCCGGCCGCGCTCGATATTGGGGAAGGTGGCGATCGCCGGGATGCCGAGTTTCGCGGCTTCCTCCACCTGCGCGACCGCCAGGTCGAGCGTCATGCGGTAGACGCCGGGCATGGCGGCGATTTCCTCGCGCCGGTTTTCGCCCTCGATGACGAAGATCGGCCAGATCAAATCGTCGACCGTCAACCGGTTCTCGCGCACCATGCGGCGCGACCAGTCGGCCTTGCGCAGGCGTCGCAGGCGCCGGCTTGCGGTGATCTCGTCGACGCTGCGCGCGCCGGTCTTGGTGTCGCGAAACATGCGGTTCATGGCGCACTCCATGGCGGGGGCGATTTCCGGGCGAGGGATAGCATGGGTGCGACAGCGCACAAAGCCCGGCTTGGGTGATCTGTTCCGGCTTTGTCGCCGGCGAGATTGACGCCGGCGCGGTCGCCGCATAAGCCTCGGCATCGGGCGAGGCCGGCCGGATCATGCGGCGCGGCGACCTCGCGGCGCAGACGACGCGAAGGACGATCGGCATGGATTTCGGCGGCGGCGAGGACATACGCTTCGAAAGGCTTGGGGCCGCCGGGGTGGTGACGCTGACGCGCCCCAAGGCGCTGAACGCGGTCACCCACGCCATGGTGCTGGCGCTGACAAGGGCGCTCGCCGCCTGGGCCGACGACCCCGAGGTGGCGCTGGTCGTCATCAAGGCCGAGGGCAGGGCGTTTTCCGCCGGAGGCGATATCCTGCATATCTACGAGGCCGGACGCGCCGGCAAACCGCCGCTCGACTTCTTCGCCGACGAATATCGCCTCAACCTCGCCATCGCGCGTTATCCCAAACCCTATGTCGCCCTGGTCGACGGCATCGCCATGGGGGGCGGCGTCGGCGTATCGTTTCACGGCAGCCACCGCTTGATGAGCGAAAACGCCGTCTTCGCCATGCCGGAGGTCGGTATCGGCTTTTTCCCCGATGTCGGCGGCAGCTACATCCTGCCGCGCCTGAAGGATCGCTTCGGCCTCTATCTTGGTCTGACCGGCGCCCGCATCCGCCAGGGCGACGCGGTGTGGAGCGGGCTTGCAAGCCACGCCGTCCGACAGGCCGATCTCGAGGCGATCCTGGCCGCGCTCGCCGAAAGCGGCGATGCCGACGCGGTTGCCGCGCGCTACGCGCAGGTGGTGCCGTGCGAGACCGCGGCCGACACGCTGTCAGCCATCGCCCGCCATTTCGCGCCGGACGATTTCGATCAGATCCTGACGTCCCTGCGCCGCGGGGCCGAGGCCGGGGAGGAGTTCGCCGCCGCGACACTGGAAACATTTTCCAAGCGCTCCCCCACCAGCCTGCGCGTCGCCCACCGCCAGATCATCGAGGGCGCGGCAAGCGACATGGCCGCGTGCATGCGCATGGAGTACCGCATTGTCAGCCACATGCTGGCCGGCCACGATTTCTACGAGGGCATCCGCGCGGCCATCATCGACAAGGGCGATACACCGGTCTGGCGGCCGGCGACGCTCGACGCGGTGACGCCGGAGATCGTAGACGCCTATTTCGCGCCGCTCGACCGGGATCTGGACCTATGAGCGAGGACGGCGTCGACGCCGCGGCCTGGCGCCCGAGGCTGGTCGAGGCGGCGTTTCCCTGGTTCCTGCGCGTCGTTGCCGCCTACAGCCTGATGTTCGGGGTCGCTTACTGGGTCCGGTTGATCGGCTATTATGACGGGCCGCTCTGGCGTTTCGACACGATGCCGGTGGAGTGGCAGGTCGCGTCGGTGTCGCTGTCGGTGCTTTTTCCGTTCGCCGGCATCGGCCTGTGGATGACGGCCTCCTGGGGGCCGGTGATCTGGTTCATCTGCGCGGCGATGGAGACGACGATGTATTGGGGCTTTCCCGAGATGTTCGGTGCCCGTCCCTTGATCGCGCTGTCGCATCTGCTTGTGGCGCTGGTCTTTGTCGCGTTTCGCATCGTCATCGCGTTGCAGCGCCGCAAAGCTCGAATTGATTGAAAATTGCGCGATACGGATTGGGAAAAAATTAACGCATCTTTTGATCTCCGTTCCGTAATCGCTTGTTAAGGCTGAGGTTTAAGTCGAATTTTATTCGTCCGCGCTAGGGTCGGCGCCAAGGTGAAAACAAAAAACAATCACCGGGCGTCAAACAAGAGGCAAAGACGATGATCAAGTCACGACAGGCCCCGCAGGCCGTCCCGGCCGAAGGCGAGGGACACGAAGCCATCCGCTCTCTCTATCTGGAATCGCTGCAGCTGGTGGAGCGTCTTCATCGCCGCCTGCTCGACGTGATCAAGGACGAGTTCGAACGCAACGGCCGCTCCGACATCAACGCGATCCAGGCGCTGTTGCTGTTCAATATCGGCAATGCCGAGCTGACGGCGGGGGAACTGCGTTCGCGCGGTTACTATCTCGGCTCGAACGTATCCTACAATTTGAAGAAGCTTGTCGATCTGGGCTTCATCAACCATCAGCGCTCGCGGGTCGACCGCCGCTCCGTGCGGGTCAGCCTGACGCCGAAAGGCCAGGAGATCGCCGAGGTCGTCGGCAATCTCTACAATCGCCATATCGGCTCGATCGAGCAGGTCGGCGGCATCAATATCGAGGAGTTCCGCCAGATGAACCGTGCCCTGCAGCGGCTGGACCGGTTCTGGAACGACACCATCGCCTATCGGATGTAGTCGCTCTTCGCCTCGGTTTGGATATGTCGAACGGGTCGGCGCCGGGCGCCGGCCCGTCGTCTTTTCTGCCGCTCACGCACATGTGTCGGGGCGGGGCCTTCTTGCCGCCATATTCTCTCGTGTAGGAACATGCGGTTTCATGGGTCGTTCCGGCGCCCGCGTTTGACGGGTATGCGCTTTGTTAACCACGCGCTCTTACGGTCGACCCTCAATTGCTATGTCGCGCCCGGTGCGCGCACAACACGAATAATGAGGCTGACTGGCACGATGAAGACGGATCGCCGCACGTTCCTTGTTGGCGCGGGCCTGGCCGCCGCCTCCTTGTCCACCGCGCCCGCGCGCGCCCAGCAGGATGTCATCCGCGATTTGATCCTGTCGCCGAAGCGCGGCGCCTGGGACGACCAGTTCGACGCCCGTGCCAGCGATGGCGAGAAAGTGGCTTCGAACCTGCCGATTCTCAGCCCGCAGACCGTCGGGCATGTCGAACAGGCGATCGCGCAATATTCCGCTATCGTGTCTCGCGGCGGCTGGCCGATGGTGCCTGCCACCAAGAAACTGCGTCTTGGCGTAGTCGACCGCGACGTCGAGGCACTGCGCCGCCGCCTGATGATATCCGGGGACCTGGCCCAGAGCGCGGGCATGTCGTCGGCCTTCGACACCTATGTCGATACCGCCGTCAAGCGCTTCCAGTCGCGTCACGGCCTGCCCGCCGACGGCGTGCTCGGCCGCTACACCTTCGCCGCCATGAACGTGTCGGCGCCCGTGCGCCTCGGCCAGCTCGAAACCAATATTGTGCGGCTGCGCTCGATGTCGGGTTTTCTGGGCGACCGTTATGTGATGGTCAACATTCCCGCCGCCCAGATCGAGGCGGTCGAGAATTCGCGCGTCGTGCTGCGCCACACCGCCATTGTCGGCAAAATCGACCGCCAGACGCCGATCCTCAATTCCAAGATCAACGAGGTGATCGTCAATCCGTACTGGAACGCGCCGGTCTCCATCGTGCGCAGGGACATCATCCCGCTGGTGCGCAAGAACCCGAACTATCTTGCCGAAAACAGCATTCGCATTCTCGGGCCCGGCGGCACCGAAGTCGATCCGGCCACCATCGACTGGTCGACCGAGGAGGCGACCAAGCTGCGTTTCCGCCAGGATCCGGGCAAGATCAACGCCATGGCGTCGGTGAAGATCAATTTTCCCAACCCGCATGCCGTCTACATGCACGATACGCCGCAGCAGGGCCTGTTCAACAAGCTCATGCGGTTCGATTCGTCCGGCTGCGTGCGCGTGCAGAACGTGCGCGATCTCGTCACCTGGCTGCTGCGCGACACTGATGGCTGGAACCGCCAGCGTTTCGAGCAGACCATCAAGACCGGCGAAAGCACGCCCGTGGCGCTGGCGGCGCCGGTACCGGTCTACTTCACCTATATCTCGGCCTGGTCGACCGGCGATCAGGTGGTGCATTTCCGTGACGACATTTATGGCCGCGACGGCGTCGACGAGTTGATGATCTCGTCCGCCCTTTAAGGCGGCACGACCGGGTCGCGGGCAGCAAACCAGAAGCCTCGCAGGGGAAACCGGCGAGGCTTTTTCGTTGGCGGCCCTGACAGCCGAACCGCGATTCGTTACCCTGTTTCAGGAAGCGCGCGGTCGCTTTTCCTGCGGCGCCGGCCGCGCCACCCCGGCCGCCTTGTCCTTGTGTAGCGCCGGCCCGTCGCCCTTCGCCATTGTCCTGGCCTTTGCGATGCCGTCGAGCAGATGTGCCTGATCGTCGGGATCGAGATAGTGCAATGTCGCCTGCAAGGTCTCGGGCGAGAAGTCCGGATCGATCTCGGCGATCCGTCCGGCATGGGCCGCGGCGGCCGTGTCGTCGCCGAGCCAGGTATAGGCGGCGGCGGCGAAGGCGTGCTGGGTGGCGTCCATCACCGACAGATGCATGAAGGCCTCGATCGCCTCGGGATAGCGCCGGGCGTTGAAATACGCCTTGCCGAGATGGCTCCAGAAACGTTCCGGGTGATGGGGATTGAGACGCATCGCCTTGCCAATCCAGTCGATTCCTTCCTCTGGCCGGCCGAGCCATGTCAAGAGTTCGCCCTGTTGCACGACGACGAGATCGTAATTGGGATTGAGGGCGAGTGCGCGTTCCTGGTGGTAGCGCGCGCGGGTAAGGTCGTTTCGATTGACGTTGATGGCCGCAAGGATGCGGTGCACGTCGGCATCGTTGTCGTCGAGTGCGAGCGCTTTCTCCAACTCGCCGACCACTTCCTCGAATGTGGCGTCCTGGTCGTCGCACCAGCCGTGGACCCAGGCCTGGCCGAGTATGCAGCCGCGCCAGGCCCGTGCATGGGCATAATCCGGTTCCAGGTCCACCGCGCGACGGATCAGGGACTGTGCCTGCCGGTTGTCGTCGGGCGTACTCCTGTGATGCAGAACCTTGGCGGCGAGAACGCATTCATAGGCAACGAGGTTGGCTGGCGTCTTGCGCGCCAGCTGGTCGCGCTGTGCGGCTTCCAGCCGTCCCGGCAGCGTCGCCACGATCGCCGCCGTCACCTCGTCCTGGATGGCGAAGATGTCGTCCATCCTGCGATCGTAGCGCTCGGCCCAGATATGGGCGTCGTTGGCGGTGTCGATCAGCTGGACGGTAACCCGCAGATTGTCGCCCGCCTTGCGCACGCTGCCCTCGACGATGTACTGGGCGCCGAGTTTGCGGGCCACCTCGCGCAGATTGGCCGACTGCCCCTTGTAGACGAAGGTCGAGTTGCGCGAGATCACGAACAGCTCGTGGCGACGCGACAATTCGGTGATGATGTCTTCGGTCAGCCCGTCGACGAAGAATTCCTGCTCCGCGTCGCCGCTCATATTGGCGAACGGCATCACCGCGATCACCGGCTTGGCGATGGCGCGTCCGCCAGATGACGCGCCGGAGCCGGTCTCGACCGCGCCGCGTTCGTCGAGGACGACCCGCCATACCGGCATTTGCCGCGATATGTTCTTGAACGATTTCAGCCCCAGGCTCTCGAAGCCGAAATCGACCTTGTCGTGCACCTGGTCGTAAACGGCCTGGCTCACGCAGATGCCACCCGCCTCGGCGAGTTGTTCCAGCCGTGCGGCCAGGTTTACCCCGTCGCCGTAGATGTCGCCCTCGTCGAAGATGATGTCGCCGAGATTGATGCCGACCCTGAAGCGTATGCGCCGATCCTCTGGCACGTCGGTGTTGCGCCGGCGCATTCTGTCCTGGATCTCGACCGCGCAGCGCGCCGCGTCGACCACGCTTTGGAACTCGACCAGCATGCCATCGCCGGTCGTTTTGATGATGCGCCCGTGATTCTTGGCTATGGCGGGATCGATCAACTCGATGCGGTGGGTGCGCAGGCGCTCGAGCGTGCCGCGCTCGTCCATTTCCATGAGCCGGGTATAGCCGACCATATCGGCCGCGAGCACGGCTGCAAGCCTGTGTTCCATAACCAACCCCTATGTGACATGGACTCTAGCACAGCTATGCGCGCAACAGAACGCATCCGTTTCAACCGGCCGCGACGCCTTGCGCGGTTCCGTCGCGACCGTATCGGCAAATTTCCCATCGGCCGCGTGGAAGCCCGCTGCGAAGTGTGTTAATGCGCCCGCTCATCCCGGACCATCTCGAAATGAGGACCGTTCATTATGGCTACCGCCACCGCCGTATCGCCCGCTGCCGACAGCTTCTTCAACAGCCCGCTTGCGGATGTTGATCCGGAAATCTTCGGCGCGATCGGTAAGGAACTCGGTCGCCAGCGCCACGAGATCGAGCTGATCGCCTCGGAAAACATCGTTTCCAGGGCGGTGCTCGAGGCGCAGGGCTCGGTCATGACCAACAAATATGCCGAGGGCTATCCGGGCAAGCGCTATTATGGCGGCTGTCAGTTCGTCGACATCGCCGAGGAACTGGCGATCGAGCGCGCCAAGCAGCTTTTCGGCTGTCAGTTCGCCAATGTGCAGCCCAATTCCGGGTCGCAGATGAACCAGGCCGTGTTTCTGGCCCTGCTGCAGCCCGGCGATACGTTTATGGGCCTCGACCTCAATTCCGGCGGGCACCTCACGCACGGTTCGCCGGTCAACATGTCGGGAAAGTGGTTCAACGTCGTCTCCTACGGCGTGCGCGAGGACGACCACCTGCTCGACATGGACGAGGTCGAGCGTCTGGCCCACGAGCACAAACCCAAGCTGATCCTGGCCGGCGGCACCGCCTATTCGCGCTTTTGGGACTGGCAGCGTTTCCGCGAGATCGCCGATGCGGTCGGCGCCTGGCTGATGGTCGACATGGCCCATATTGCCGGCCTCGTCGCCGGTGGCGTGCATCCCTCGCCGGTGCCCCACGCCCACGTGGTGACCACCACCACCCACAAATCGCTGCGTGGGCCGCGCGGCGGCATGATCCTGACCAATGACGAGGCGGTTGCGAAAAAGGTGAACTCCGCCGTGTTCCCGGGCCTGCAGGGCGGGCCGCTTATGCATGTCATCGCCGCCAAGGCGGTCGCCTTCCGCGAGGCGCTGCAGCCCGAGTTCAAGACCTACGCGCGCGAGGTCGCCGCCAACGCCAAGGCGCTTGCAGCCAGCCTCAAGGAAACCGGGCTCGACATCGTCTCGGGCGGCACCGACAACCATTTGATGCTGGTTGATCTCCGGCCCAAGAACGCCACCGGCAAGCGCGCCGAGGCGGCGCTCGGCCGCGCCAACATCACCTGCAACAAGAACGGCATTCCCTTCGACCCGGAAAAGCCGTTCGTCACCTCCGGCATCCGGCTGGGCACACCCGCCGGCACCACGCGCGGCTTCGGCCAGGCCGAGTTCCGCGAGATCGGCAGTCTGATCGCCGAGGTGCTGGACGGTCTCAAGACGTCGAATTCCGACGAGGGCAACGCGGCCGTGGAAGCCGCGGTCAAGGACAAGGTGATTGCGCTGACCAAAAGGTTCCCGCTCTATCCCTATATGGGCTGACGTCAGCCTGCTGCCAACGACCACGACGAGGGATCGCGATGCGTTGCCCCTATTGCCAGTCTGAAGACACGGCCGTGAAGGATTCCCGTCCGGCCGAAGACGGCGCGGTGATCCGGCGCCGCCGCGTCTGCCCCGATTGCGGCGGGCGCTTCACCACGTTCGAGCGGGTGCAGCTTCGCGATCTCGTCGTCGTCAAGAGGTCGGGCCGCAAGGTGCCGTTCGACCGCGACAAGCTGATCCGTTCCTTCGACATCGCGCTCAGGAAACGCAATGTCGAGCCGGAGCGGATCGAGCGCGCCGTTTCGGGCATCGTGCGCCAGCTCGAAAGCTCCGGCGAGACGGAGATCGCCTCCGACCAGATCGGCCGGCTGGTCATGGAGGCGCTGAAATCGCTCGACGATGTCGCTTATGTGCGCTTTGCCTCCGTCTATCGCAATTTCCGCGAGGCGAAGGATTTTCACGAATTGCTCGGCGAATTGGGCGGCGAGGAAGTCGCCCGCGAACCGTGACGATGTCGGGTTTGGCCAGCGAAGGCCAGGATGCGCGCGACCGGCGTTTCATGGCCGCCGCGATCCGGCTGTCGCGCCGCAATCTCGGCCTCACCGCCACCAATCCCTCGGTCGGAACCCTGATCGTCGCCGATCAGGGCGAGGTCCCGGTGATCGTCGGCCGCGGGGTGACCGCGCGCGGCGGTCGGCCCCATGCCGAGACCGAGGCGCTGGCCGAGGCCGGCGAGCGGGCCCGCGGGGCGAGCGCCTATGTCACGCTCGAACCCTGCGCCCATCATGGCCGCACGCCGCCCTGCGCCTCGGCTCTGATCGCGGCCGGGATCAGGCGCGTTGTCGGGGCTTCGAGCGATCCCGATCCGCGCGTTTCGGGCAAGGGCTACGCCATGCTGCGCGCCGCTGGCGTCGAGGTCGTGGAAGCCGTGCTGGCCGAGCGGGCGGGCGAGGTGATGGCCGGCTATCTCATGCGGTCGATGAAAAAACGTCCCGAAGTGATTCTGAAGTTGGCTGTTTCTTCCAACGGCATGATCGGCCGCGCCGGGCAGGGCCAGGTGCCGATCACCGGTCCGGTCGCGCGCGCTCAGGTCCATCTGATGCGCGCGGAGGCCGATGCCGTCCTGATCGGTATCGGTACGGCGATTGCCGACGATCCCGAATTGACCTGCCGTCTGCCCGGACTGGAGGACCGCTCGCCGGTTCGTATCGTGCTCGACAGCGGCGCGCGCCTGCCCGTAACCTCGAAGCTGGTCGCGCAGGCCGCCCGGGTCCCGCTGCTGGTCGCCGCCTGCGCCTCGGCGCCGGAGGCACGGCGCGAGGCGCTGGCGCGGGCCGGTGTGGGTCTGCTTGCCACTGAGGAATTCGACGGCGCGGTCGCGCTGCCGGAACTGCTGGAGGATCTGGCCGCCCAGGGCATGTCGAGCGTGTTGGTCGAGGGCGGCGCCAGCACCGCCAGGGGTTTTTTGGCCGAACGTTTGATCGACCGCATCGCCCTGTTCACCGGGCCGGAGCCGGTCGGTGCGGGCGGCATCGCCGCGCCGTTCGATCGCGACACGCTGCCCGAGGGATTTCGTATTCTGCGTCGCGCCCGTTTCGGCCCCGACGACTATGTTGAACTTGTAAGGACGGCGTGAATGTTTACCGGAATCGTCAGTGATATCGGCCGGGTCGTCGACATTCGCCCGCTGTCGCAGGGCCGGCGCATCCGCATCGAAACGGCTTATGATCCCGCCACGATCGACATCGGCGCCTCGATCGCCTGCGCGGGCGTCTGCCTGACGGTGGTGGCGCTGCCCGACGCCGGCTCGAACGCGCGCTGGTTCGAGGTCGAAGCCTGGGAAGAGGCGTTGCGGCTGACGACCGTGGCTGAATGGCGCCAGGACACCCGGCTCAATCTCGAACGCGCGCTGAAAGTCGGAGACGAGCTCGGCGGTCATATCGTGTCGGGCCATGTCGACGGCCTGGCCGGGATCGTGACCCGGAACGACGAGGGCGACGCTGTCCGCTTCACTCTCGAGGCCCCGTCGGCGCTGGCGCGGTTCATCGCGCCCAAGGGGTCGGTCGCCCTCGACGGCACGTCGCTGACGGTCAACCGCGTCGAGGGCGCGCGCTTCGACGTGCTGTTGATCCACCATTCGCTCGCCGTCACCACCTGGGGCGAGCGCCAGGTCGGCGAGCGCGTCAATCTGGAGATCGACACCATGGCGCGTTATGCCGCACGTCTGGCCGAGACTGCGCATCAGGACGTTTAGGGCCCGGTCCGCCGCCGGCCCGTTCGCGATAAACAAACTTGCGCCGCTGGCGCCGTTGCCGGCACTTTGTGTCCAATGATCGCCGGGGCCGGCTGGCCCGCAAACTCGCGCTTGCGTGCCAACGCGGTTCGGCCTAAGTGAGCCGCTCACGCGGAGAGACCCCATGAGCGCTGCCGGAAAAAAACATCTGCTGATCGTCGAAGCGCGCTTCTACGACCGGATTTCTGATGCGCTGCTCGATGGGGCCAAGGCCGCGTGCGAGGAGGCAGGCGCCAGCTATGACGTTGTCACCGTGCCGGGCGCGCTTGAAGTGCCCGCCGTGATCGCATTTGCGCTCGATGCCGCCGAAGGCGACGGCGCCGATTATGACGGCTTCGTTGCGCTGGGCTGCGTCATCCGTGGCGAGACCTATCATTTCGAGATCGTTGCCAATGAATCATCGCGCGCGCTGACGCGCCTTGCGGTTGAGGAATCGATCGCCATCGGCAACGGCATTCTCACCGTCGAAAACGAGGAACAGGCCTGGGCGCGCGCCAGGCGCACGGAAGGCGACAAGGGCGGTTTTGCCGCGCGCGCGGCGCTGACGATGATCGCCGTGCGCGAAAGGCTCGGAGCCTGATCGTGACCGCTCCCGCCGACAACGACAAACCGCTGACGCGTCCCGCCAACAAGCGCGGCGCGGCGCGGCTGGCCGCCGTCCAGGCGCTTTATCAGATGGACGTCGCCGGCAGCGGTCTGCTGGAGACGACGGCCGAGTACGAAGCCTTCCGCCTCGGCAAGGAACTCGACGGCGCGCATTACCGCGAGGCCGATCCGCAATGGTTCCGCGCCATTCTGGCCGGCGTCGTGGAAAACCAGAAAACGGTCGATCCGGTGATCCGCCAGGCCCTGACCGAGGACTGGCCGCTGTCGCGCCTGGATACGACCCTGCGCGCAATTTTGCGGGCGGCCGTTTTCGAGCTGATGAAACGCGCCGACGTGCCGGTCGCCGTCATCGTGTCGGAATATGTCGATATCGCCAAGGCCTTCTACGTCGAGGAGGAACCGAAGCTGGTCAACGCGGTGCTGGATCGCGTGTCGCGGCGCTTGCGCGGCGAGGGCCGGGGAAAGAACGCCTGATGACGGTCGCAGCGCAGGCCCGCGAAGCACGCCGCACGGCGCTCATCCTGGCCGCGTCCAATGCGATCGTTGGCGCTGCCGCACCGGTCTCGATTTCGATCGGCGGGCTCGCCGGTCACTATCTGCTCGGGGCCGACAAGTCGCTCGCCACCGCGCCCGTCACCGCCTATACGGTCGGCGTTGCACTCGGCGCCATGCCGCTTGCCTGGCTCGTGCGCCGTTTCGGTCAGCGCAACGGCTTTCTCTCCGGCACGCTGGCCACCGCCTTTGGCGGCGCGCTCGCCACCTTCGCCCTGTTCCGCGGCGATTTCTGGCTGTTCTCGCTCGGGCTGCTGATTATCGGTATCGGCGGGGCGGCGGTCCAGCAATACCGCTTCGCGGCTGCCGACAACGCGCCTGCACAGTTCAAGGCGCGCGCCATTTCCACCGTGCTCGCCGGCGGCGTGGTGATGGCGATCGTCGGGCCGCAGGTGGTCATCTTCACCCGCAGCCTGTTCGAACCGGTCATGTTCGCCGGCTCGTTCGCCGCGGTGATCGGCCTGGCCGCGCTCGGTGCGGTCATCCTGTCCTTCCTGCGCCTGCACGACCGTAAGGCAGCAGCATTGGCGCATGTGGACGCTCCCGTCCGTTCGCTTGCCGAAATCCTCTTGCAGCCGCGCTTCATGGTCGCTCTGGTGTGCGCGGTCGGCTCCTACGCACTGATGAGCTTCGTCATGACCGGTGCGCCGCTGGCCATGGTCGGCTGCGGCTTTTCCCCCGACGAGGCCGCACTCGGCATTTCCTGGCATGTCATGGCCATGTTCGCGCCGAGCTTTTTCACCGGGCGGCTGATCGCCCGCTTCGGCAAGGAGACGATCGTGGCGACCGGTCTGATCCTGCTGGTCGGCTGCGCTGTCGTTGCGCTGTCGGGCATCGCGTTGTGGCAGTTCTGGAGCGCATTGATCCTGCTCGGCGTGGGCTGGAATTTCGGCTTTATCGGCGCCACCGCGATGGTTTCGGAGACCTATACCGACGCCGAGAAGGGCAAGGTCCAGGGCCTGCACGACTTCCTCTTGTTCGGATCGGTCGCCTTCGCATCGCTAATGTCGGGCCAAGTCTACAATGCCTGGGGATGGGACATGCTCAACTGGATCATCTTCCCGGTCGTCTTTGTGTGTCTCGCAGCGCTCGTCGTGCTTGGTCTGTCCTCGCGGCGCAAGGCGGCGAGCTGACCGGCGGAGCCCCGCTCGCCGCACAAACCTCTCCTGGAATGACAGCAGCCTGATAAGCAAGACCAATCCGGCTCCGGCTCCGCACAGGGTGCCAGCCGGTCTTGGGTGTAGACCGTTCGCTCTCCGGTCGGCCGGCGGTGGCTGGCTCGGCGGGCGGCAGCGACACGCTTCCCGCACGCCAGCGTATTGGTGGCGAAAACCGGGCAAAACTTTAACAAAACCTTGACGTTGCCCTGGCCGTTTCGCATAAGCCGCGGCGACTGGTCGGAATCCGCCATGTCTCGGCGGTGACCGATCTTCGTTCAACGGCCCAGGGAGGGGTTCTTCTGGGCCAAACTCGAGGAAATTGGCAATGACAATACTGTATGTCGTCATCGCCTGCGGCCTTCTCTCTGTCCTTTACGCCATCTGGGCGACGCAATCGGTCCTTGCGGCCGATCAGGGCAATGAGCGCATGCAGGAAATCGCCGGCGCTATTCGGGAGGGCGCGCAGGCTTATCTCAACAGGCAGTACACCACCATCGCGATCGTCGGTGTCGTCGTGTTCCTGCTGGCCTGGTGGCTGCTGTCGGGTGCGGCCGCGGTCGGCTTCCTGATCGGCGCGATCTTGTCGGGTGCCGCGGGCTATATCGGCATGCACGTGTCGGTCCGCGCCAATGTGCGCACCGCCCAGGCCGCCTCCAACAGCCTTGCCGCCGGTCTCGATATTGCGTTCAAGTCCGGCGCCATCACCGGCATGCTGGTCGCCGGCCTCGCGCTGCTCGGCGTTTCCGTCTATTATTACGTGCTGATTGGCCCGATGGGCCACGCCCCGTCCGACCGCGCCGTCATCGACGCCCTGGTCTCGCTTGGCTTCGGCGCCTCCTTGATCTCGATCTTTGCCCGTCTCGGCGGCGGCATCTTCACCAAGGGCGCGGATGTCGGCGGCGATCTCGTCGGCAAGGTCGAAGCGGGCATCCCCGAGGACGATCCCCGCAACCCGGCCACGATCGCCGACAATGTCGGCGACAATGTCGGCGACTGTGCCGGCATGGCCGCCGATCTGTTCGAAACCTATGCGGTCACGGTCGTCGCCACCATGGTTCTCGGCGCCATTTTCTTCGGCGGTACCGAGGTTCTGGGCAGCGTCATGCTTTATCCGCTGGCGATCTGCGGCGCGTGCATCATCACCTCGGTGGTCGGCACCTTCTTCGTCAAGCTTGGCGCCAACGGCTCGATCATGGGCGCGCTCTACAAGGGCCTGATCGTGACCGGTCTGCTGACCGTCATTGGCATCGGCGCGGCGACCTCGCTGACGATCGGCTGGAACGACATCACCCTCGCCGACGGCACGACCATCAACGGCACCAGCCTGTTCCTGTGCGGCATTGTCGGCCTCCTGGTGACCGGGCTGATCGTGGTGATCACCGAATATTATACCGGCACCAACAAGCGCCCGGTCAACTCCATCGCCCAGGCGTCGGTCACCGGCCACGGCACCAACGTCATCCAGGGCCTGGCCGTCTCGCTCGAGGCGACCGCGCTGCCGGCGATCGTCATCATCGCCGGCATCATCTCCACCTTCCAGCTCGCCGGTCTGTTCGGCACCGCGATCGCGGTCACCACCATGCTCGGCCTCGCCGGCATGATCGTCGCGCTCGATGCCTTCGGCCCGGTCACCGACAACGCCGGCGGCATCGCCGAAATGTCGGATCTGCCGGCGGAAGTGCGCCAGACCACCGACGCGCTCGACGCGGTCGGCAACACCACCAAGGCGGTCACCAAGGGTTACGCGATCGGCTCGGCCGGCCTCGGCGCCCTGGTGTTGTTTGCGGCCTATTCCTACGATCTGGAGTATTTCGCCGCCAACAGCGCGACCTTCCCCTATTTCGCCGATATGGGGGACGTCTCGTTCTCGCTGTCCAACCCCTACGTGGTCGCCGGCCTGATCTTTGGCGGCATGATCCCGTATTTGTTCGGCGGCATCGCCATGACCGCCGTCGGCCGCGCTGCGGGCTCGATCGTGGAGGAAGTGCGCCGGCAGTTCCGCGACGATCCGGGCATCATGAAAGGCACGTCCAAGCCGAACTATGCGCGTGCCGTCGATCTGCTCACCAAGGCGGCGATCAAGGAAATGATCATCCCGTCGCTGTTGCCGGTTCTGGCGCCGCTGGTGGTCTATTTCGGCGTCTACCTGATCTCGGGCTCCAAGGCGTCGGCCTTCGCCGCGCTCGGCGCTTCGCTGTTGGGCGTTATCGTCAACGGCCTGTTCGTTGCGGTGTCGATGACATCGGGCGGCGGTGCCTGGGACAACGCCAAGAAGAGCTTCGAGGACGGCTTCGTCGACAAGGACGGCGTCAAGCACGAAAAGGGCTCCGACGCGCACAAGGCCTCCGTCACCGGTGACACGGTGGGCGATCCCTACAAGGACACCGCCGGTCCGGCCGTCAATCCGGCCATCAAGATCACCAACATCGTCGCCCTGCTGCTGCTCGCCGTTCTGGCGCACTGACAGCACGCACGATGCCAAGCAAAAAACCCCGCGGGAGCGATCCCGCGGGGTTTTTCAGCTCCCGATAGCGTTCGGCTCGGTTTCGGCCGGTCCCGATCAGACCGGCGGGCCGCCGAACGGGCCGTTGGGCGGCGGCTTGCCGCTGCCGAGACCAGACAGGAGGCGGCCCACGAAAGTGTGGTCCTTGCCGCCGGTCGGCGTGGTCCTGGACACGAAGTCGAACACCTTGCCGTCCTGCAGCCCGTAATTGGACAGGCTCGATACCCGGCCGTCATCGCCGAAATAGACTGCAAGCACCCGCTGCTCGACCAGGCGCGGGCGCATGAAGGCGACCGGACGAATTCTTTTTTGCGAGATGTAATAAAACACCTCGTTGTCGAAGGTCGCGGTTGTGGACGGGGTGCCAAGCGCAAGCAGGACCTGCTCGCGGCTCGAGCCGGCCGGGACGAGTTCGATCGCTTCCTCGTCGACGACATAGCCCTGGGTAAGGGTTTCGCGCGGGTTCAGTGTCTGGGCGGTGTTGCAGCCGGCAAGCGGCAGCATCCCGGCCGCCAGGGCGGCGAGAAGATAGCGCCGGCGTTTGTCCCCATTGAAATTGACTGGCAGCAACGACATCTCCATGAAAGGCGCTTCGCGACTTGCACCGCGGCGCGAACTCGGTAAACCAGCTTACACGCCGATGCAACAGGCGCACCCTCGTGAGGCGGACCAGGGGAGTCACCCGGCATGCTCAAACACCTACTTGGCCTCGCCCCGAAACCGAACCAGGCCGTTGTCGAAAAGCTCTACCGGCAAATCGTGGCGGCGGCGCGGCAGCCGGTCGCCTATGACGCGTGGTCGGTGCCCGATACGCCGCTCGGCCGCTTCGAGATGCTGTCTTTGCACGTCTTTTTGCTGATGCACAGGGCGCGGCGCGAAGGCCCGCCATTGTCGGAACTGGTACAGGATCTGACGGACGAGTTCTTCCGCGACGTCGACCATTCGCTGCGCGAACTGGGTATCGGCGATCTCGGCATCGCCAAGCGCGTGAAAAAGCTGGCGCGCATGTTTTACGGCCGCGCCGGCGCCTATGGCGAGGCGATCGAGGCGGGCGACCGCGCCGCCCTCAGCGCCGCGCTGGCGCGCAATATCCGGCCCGACACAACCGATTGGCAGGGCGCTGCGCCGCTGGCCGATTATGTGATGGCCGCGCACGAGGCCCTGCAGCGCCGGGACAGCGAAAGCCTGCTGCGCGGCGAGATCGCCTTTCCGCCGGCCGAAGGCCGTCCCGCGGGAGCTTGAGACGATGGCTGATACTGTCGACAGCCCGATATCCTTCCGGGTCAATATCCGCACGCTACCGCGCAAGGGCATGCCGGTTTCGCTCATCGCGGACGAGGACCAGAAGGCGGCCCTGGCCGCGATCCACGACCTGCAGGCGGTACGCGATTTCCGCGCGACGCTGAGCGTGTCGGCCTGGCGCGCGGATGGCGTCAGGGTCGCCGGCTTGGTTTCGGCCGACATCGTTCAGACCTGCGTGGTTACCCTTAAGCCGCTCGATGCGCGCGTCGAGGAAACGCTCGAGGCGCTGTTCGTTCCCGAAAACTCGCGGCTTTCCCGGCCTGATGTCTCGGCGGAGGGTGAAATCCTGCTCGATCCGGAGGGGCAGGACGCACCGGAGACGTTTTGGGGCGATACGATCGATGTCGGCGCGCTCGCCGAACAATATTTCGTGCTCGGCCTCGATCCTTACCCGCGCAGCGGCGACGCGCCCGGTTCGCGCCTCGATGAAGGTTCGTCGGGTTCTCAAGAGGAGGAATCGCCCTTCGCGAAATTGCTTTCCTTGAAACGCAAAAGCTGACAACTGTGCGCTCTGATCCGGCGAATCCGGTTGTGCCGGCTTTCAAATACGCTATTTTCGCCGAGCTTTTGGAGGTTCGACAATCGTCAGATATGAGATGAGACAGGCGTGATCAGGATAGCCATTGACGCCATGGGCGGCGACCACGGACCGTCCGTCATCATTCCGGGCATCCACAAGGTGGTCGAGCGGCGCCCCGATGCGCGCTTCGTCCTGTTCGGACGCGAGGACGCCGTCGTTCCGATCCTGGAGAAATATCCGCGCGTGCGCGCCGTCTCGGACTTCGTGCACTGCGAAGTTGCCGTGCGCATGGATGACAAGCCGAGCCAGGCCTTGCGGCAGGGGCGGTGGAAATCCTCGATGTGGAAGGCGATCGAAGCCGTCAAGAAGGACGAGGCTGACGTGTGTGTGTCGGCCGGCAATACTGGCGCGCTGATGGCCATGTCGAAATTCTGCCTGCGCACGATGGCCGATATCGAGCGCCCGGCGATCGCCGCCATCTGGCCGACCATTCGCGGTGAAAGCATCGTGCTCGATGTCGGCGCGACCATTGGCGCCGACGCCCACCAATTGATCGACTTTTCCATTCTGGGCGCGGCGATGGCGCGCGCCTTGTTCGATCTCGATCGGCCGACCATCGGCCTGCTCAATGTCGGCGTCGAGGAGATCAAGGGGCAGGAGGACGTGCGCGAAGCAGGCCGGCTGTTGCGCGAGGCCGATCTCAGGACGATGGATTATCACGGCTTCGTGGAAGGCGACGATATCGGCAAGGGTTCCGTCGACGTCGTCGTCACCGAAGGTTTTGCCGGCAACATCGCGCTGAAAACCGCCGAAGGCACGGCCAAGCAACTGGCCGAGTATCTGCGCAGCGCCATGAGCCGCACGCTGTTTGCCAGGATCGGTTATATCTTCGCGCGCTCCGCGTTTCAGCGCCTGCGGGAGAAGATGGACGTCCGCAAGATCAATGGCGGCGTGTTCCTGGGGCTGAACGGCATCGTGGTCAAAAGCCATGGCGGCACCGACGACGAGGGCTTCTCGGCCGCCATTGAACTCGGCTACGATATGGCGCGCAACGGCCTGATCGAGAAGATCAGGGCCGATCTCGACCTTTTCCATTCCCAGCGGTCGGCCGGCGAGCGCGCGGGCAAGCAAACCGCCACGGGCGATATTTAGGAATACCAGGATGATACGATCAGTCGTGCGCGGTGTTGGAACCGCATTGCCTCGGCGTGTCATGCGCAACGCGGATTTCGAGGGTGTCGTCGAGACGTCGGACGAGTGGATCGTCCAGCGTACCGGCATTCGCCAGCGTCATATCGCCTCCGATGACGAGACCACGGCCTCGCTTGGCGAGGCTGCCGCCCGCAACGCGCTCGCCGCCGCCGGCATGACGCCCGACGACATCGACCTGATCGTGTTGGCGACCTCGACGCCCAATAACACCTTTCCCGCCACCGCCGTCGAGATCCAGCAACGGCTGGGCATGCATCACGGCTTCGCCTTCGATCAGCAGGCCGTGTGCTCGGGCTTCGTCTATGCCATGACGACGGCCGATCTCTATATTCGCGGCGGACAGGCGAGGCGGGTTCTCGTCATCGGCGCGGAGACCTTTTCGCGGATTCTCGACTGGAGCGACCGCACCACCTGCGTTTTGTTCGGCGATGGCGCCGGCGCCGTGGTTCTTGAGGCGGCGGACGGGCAGGGCACGATGGCCGACCGCGGCATCCTGGCCGCAAGCCTCCGGTCCGACGGCGCGCACAAGGACAAGCTTTATGTCGATGGCGGGCCGTCCTCCACCGGTACGGTCGGCCATCTGCGCATGCAGGGCCGCGAGGTCTTCAAGCACGCCGTCGCCATGATCACCGATGTGGTCGAGGCGACCTTCGCCGCGGGCGGCGTGGGCGCCGACGATCTCGACTGGTTCGTTCCCCACCAGGCCAACAAGCGCATCATCGACGCTTCCGCCAGGAAGCTGGGGATCGCCGAGGACAAGGTCGTGACGACCGTTCATCTGCACGGCAACACCTCGGCCGCCTCCGTTCCGCTCGCCCTGGGGTGCGCGGTCGGCGACGGACGGATTCGCCAGGGCGACCTGGTTCTGCTCGAGGCGATGGGCGGCGGGTTCACCTGGGGCGCGGTCCTGTTGCGCTGGTAGCGGCCCCCATACGATAGCGGTTCTTGACCTGGGTGCGCTGATTCCCTAACGTCCCTTCGGTTTTGAATTATCTAGCAATTCTGTGCGAGACTGGACGACCGAATGGGGGGAAAGACCATTACGCGCGCCGATCTGGCTGAATCGGTCTACCGCAAGGTGGGGCTGTCACGGACCGAATCGGCACAGCTGGTCGAAATGGTGCTCGACGAAATCTGCGACGCGGTGGTGCGCGGCGAGACGGTGAAGCTGTCTTCCTTCGCTACGTTTCAGGTGCGCGAGAAGAACGAACGCATCGGCCGCAACCCCAAGACCGGCGAGGAAGTGCCGATCCTGCCGCGTAAGGTCATGACCTTCAAGGCCTCCAACGTGCTCAAGAGCCGCATTCTGCGCGCGCACAAGGCGCTCAAGGGCGGCAAATAATCCTCGTCGAAGCGGTCGGGGCCTCGCTCGGTTTGGGGTTTTCGGCACGGTTTGCGGCCGGCTGCGCCGACAGCCTTGCATGCCGGCTTGAATATTGCCGCGCAAACCGCTGAAATGGAGGCCGAATCGGAGGAACGTCCTTGCAGGAGCACGCCATGGACAAGAGCCCCGACGCGTTCAGAACCATCAGTGAAGTAGCCGAGGATCTCGACCTGCCGCAACACGTGCTGCGGTTCTGGGAAACCCGCTTCACCCAGATCAAGCCGATGAAGCGCGGCGGCGGTCGGCGCTATTACCGCCCGCAGGACGTCGACCTCATCAAGGGCATCAAGCGCATGCTTTATGATCAGGGATACACGATCAAGGGCGTTCAGAAATTGCTGCGCGAAAACGGTGTCCAGTTCGTGGCCGCCATCGGCGCCGGCGATCTCGCCGCCGCCGAGGCGATCACCAAGCGCAAGCAGGCCGAAGCGCCGCCCCAGGCCGCGTCCAGACCTTCTGACGACGAAATGCTGGTCGGCGAGCCCAAGGCCAAGCCGAGCCGTCGGTTTTTCGGGCTGGGCAAGACCGACGAGGACAGTCCGGTCCAGGGCGAGGGCCGGCTGTCGCGCGACAACCGGGCGCTGCTGCAGGAGGCGCTGTTCGACCTGTTGGAGTGCAAGCGCCTGCTTGATCAGGTGCGCTGAGGCGATTTTGCGCTCAGGCGGCGGCGCGGGTTCCGACGACGTGGTTTCACCAGCGAGAAAACATCGCGCGCGCTGACAGCTGGCATTGCGCGGTCCCACTCGGGGCGTAAGGCATTGTCGGGGACGAGAGGCTCTGGCGCCCGGCCGTCCCTCGAGCGTTTCCAGGCGAAGTGGAAGCCGGTTCGCCGTTCGGAAACGCGTTAAGACAATAAGTTAGAGCTGGTCTGCGATTCCGCGAAAAGCAGAGCGGCGCTAACCGTCATTGGCGGCGTTGAGCTCTTCCGGACGCAGCCCGTCATCGGCTTCAGTCGGGAATACCGCCCGGGAAATCGTCTGCCTGCGCGTCGCAACGAACGGTTCCATCGCTGTCAGCAGGCGTTTGACCGCAGGCGTGCGCCGATGCGTGGCGAATGCCGTGCGGTCGGCGTAGAGCGCGCTGACGATGAACCGGCGGGCAAGCGGCTGACCGTCGTCGTCGATCGGCCGCAGGACTTCGAACCGCAGGCAGCCCGGTTCGTCGTCGATGGTGCGGCGGGCATGCTCGCACATCAGCGCGCAAAACCCGGCTTCGCCGCCTGTAACCGTTTCATATTCGACGATGATGCTGTAGGTGCCCACGCGTTACTCCCGGTCGATGCGGTCCGACCATAGCGCGTGCGGCCGAAAAACCGCAACGCCTGTCCCGTGAGGCGAAAACGCCGCGGAGACAGTGTTGCCATGTCTCCGGTACAAACTGTTACCCATGTGTCCGGAATGGGCCGTAAAAAAAATGGTCGGAGCGGCGGGATTCGAACCCACGACCCCTTGACCCCCAGTCAAGTGCGCTACCGGGCTGCGCTACGCTCCGAACCGGGGCAAGCCTTAAAGGCTCGCCCATGCGCGTGCAAGCGAAAAACGGCCCGTCGCCGCGGACGCGCGCGGGGTTCTTTCAGCCGGTCCCGCTCTCCGGTGGCATCGGTTGTGTCAGCGGCAGGCCGATCGCGAAAGCGTGGCCGCCCTGGGGCCTTTTGACCGCTGTCGGCGTGCCGCCGAACGCGGTGATGATCTGGCGGCTGATGGCAAGCCCGAGCCCCGCCGGCCTGGCCCGCCGCGCCGCCGCGGGCGGACTTTTCGAAGATCGTCTCGCGTATGGCCTTGGGCACGCCGGGCCCGTTGTCGCTGACGTTGGCGCTCGTAGCGCCCCTGCGCACGCGGAAAGCGATCGTGCCGGTCGGGCTGCGGGCAGTGTTAAGTTTGATCGCGTTGGAGACAAGGTTGATGAACACCCGGGCCAGGCGGTCGCGGTCGCCGGCGATCAGGGCGCGGCGTGCGGCCCGTGCGATCCCGGGCGCGCTGCGCCTTGTGCCCTCAGCGGAAGGGCGCGTGCGCCCGGCCGGTATAGGCAAGCCGGTATTCGAGCGCGATCGCGCCCCACACCAGGCCGAGCAGCAGGTAGAAATGCCGCCAGTGATCGGTGTCGATCACCGTGCCGAGCAGGATATGGCCGACCAGCACGACATAGGCGCACAGCAGATAGGGGTGCCAGGGGCGGTCGCGAAACAGGATGCGCAGACCGGCCGCCAGCGTCCACACGATCAGCATTGCATAGGCTGCAAAGCCGAGCCAGGAATAGGCCAGCAACGATTTGAGCCAGATATTGTGCGTATCCTCGCCGAACGTCTTGCCGAATTCGAGCGGCCCGATGCCGAGCGGGTTTTCCAGTGCGATCGAAAATCCGATCGCATGCCGCGCGAAGCGGCCGAGCCGCGCGCCGTCATAGTCCTGCACCAGCCGGGCGCGGTCGGCGAACAGGTCGGCGACCGCCGGGATCTGCAACGCGATCAGGATGCCGGCCACCAGCAGCGTAAGCGCAATCAGCGCCATGACGATGATCTTCATGCGAAACGCGCCGCTGCGGTGGCGCGCGAACACCGCCAGGGTGATCAGCACCGCCGAGATCGCAAACAGTCCCCACGCGCCGCGCGAGAAGGACAGGAAAAGACCGAAGGCGATCACCAGCAGCGGCAGCGCGTAGTAGGGAATGCGGGCCACCGGGCCGGTCAAAAGCCGGTACAGCAGATAGATGCCCGGCAGGGTGATGAAGGGGCCGAAGACGTTCGGGTCCTCGAAGACGCCGGCCGCGCGCTCGAACTTGGTGAACATCTCCGCGCCCGGGAAGGCGTGGAAATAGCCGAGTATGCCGAAAAACGCCGTCGACAGGGCGGCCGCGATCCAGGCGTAAAAGACCAGCCGATAGAGCTCGGGTCGCCGCTCCAGCACCGCGGCGAAGAACACCGAGGTCAGGGCCAGGAACAGCGACACCGCCAGATAGAGCGGCGCGTCGCCAAAGTCGTCCATCTGCAGCATGGAGACCACGCCGCCGAGGTTGAAGACGATCAGGAGCACGAGCAGCGGGGCCGTACCGCGCGACAGATGCAGGCCGAACAGCGCCCAGATCGGGATCAGGGCGGCCATGTAGAGCTCGTAGGGCGCGGGCTCGCGGATCACGAAACCCGACAGGAACACGCCCAGCGCGATGGCCGCGGAGGCCAGCACCGAGACGAGCTTGGCGTTGATCGCCTGGCGCGGCAGGGTCGACGCGATCGCCGTCAATAGGCGGACTCCGTCTTCAGGAGCCGGATCGGCGTCAGCAACAGGATCTTGAGATCGAACCACAGCGACCAGTTTTCGATGTAGTGCAGGTCGTATTCGGTGCGCATCTTGATTTTCTCGTCCGTATCCACCTCGCCGCGCCAGCCGTTGATCTGGGCCCAGCCGGTCACGCCTGGCTTGACGCGATGCCGGGCGAAATACCCGTCGACCACTTCGTTGTAGAGCAGATTGTGCGACTGCGCCGCCACCGCATGCGGACGCGGCCCGACCAGCGACAGGCTGCCGAACAGCGCGTTGAAGAACTGCGGCAACTCGTCGATCGAGGTCTTGCGGATGATGCGGCCGACGCGCGTCACGCGCGGATCGTCCCTGGTCACAGCCTGTTTCGCCGTCGGGTCGCATTGCTCGGAATACATCGAGCGGAATTTCAGCACCTCGATGACCTCGTTGTTGAAACCGTGGCGTTTTTGCCGGAACAGCACCGGTCCCTTGCTGTCCAGTTTGATCGCGATTGCGGTTGCGATCATTAGCGGAGCGAACAACACGATGCCGAGCACCGAAAAGACGATGTCGAAAATCCGCTTGGCGACCGAGTCCCAGTCGTTGATCGGCTTGTCGAAGATGTCGAGCAGCGGCACCGAGCCGATGAAGGAATAGGCCCGTGGACGGAACCGCAGCGCGCTCGAATGCGCCGACAGGCGGATGTCGACCGGCAGCACCCAAAGCCGCTTGAGCATCGACAGAACCCGTGCCTCGGCCGAGATCGGCAGCGACACGATCAGCATGTCGATCCTGGCGATGCGGGCGAATTCGAGCAGTTCCGACACCGTGCCGAGCTTGGGATAGCCGGCCACGATCGGCGGCGAGCGCTTGTCGTCGCGATCGTCGAAAATGCCGCAGATGCGGATATCGTTAGACGGCTGGCGTTCGAGCGAACGGATCAGGCTTTCGGCGGCGGCGCCGCCGCCGACGATGACGGCACGGCGCTCCATGGTGCCGTTGCGCGCCCAGCGGCGGATCAGCCGCGACACGACGAAGCGCAGGGTCAACACGCCAAGCAGGCCGCTGAGATACCAGCCGGCGAACCACAGGCGCGAGAATTCGGCGGAATTCTTCATGAAGAACCCGGCGAGCGCCATCAGCGCGAAGGTCCCCGACCAAACCAGGGCGATGCGTCCGGCAAATCGCCACGGCGCGCGCAGGGCGCCGATATGGTAGGCGTGCGCGAACTCCAAAAGCACGACGGCGCCCAGCGAGCCGGCCGGGATCGCGACGGCGTATTCCCAGTAAAGATGGGTCTGCGTCCCGACATAGTAGAAATACATCCACGCGCCGGCGAGCGCGAACACGGCGAACTCGGACAATCTGAGCATGCCCATGACCATCACCGGCGACAATGTATCGCGCCGGTACTGGCCTGCGATATTTCGCGCCATCGGTCCGAGCGAACCGGCTTTCTGAGGGGCCGCGCCATCGTCCTCGAATTGCCGGACCGCCTCGAGCGTGTATCTCAGTTCTGGGTCGATCTTGTTCATCACAACGCCTTCCAAGCCTTTCAGGGTCTAGCAGGAAGCTGCTAAGATTCCCTTGATGGGGCGGATGGCTTTGGCGTTATTCTTGGGTTAGCGGACCCGCGCGACCGTGTCCTGGTAGATTGTCCCGATGCGAGCGGACATGACGTCGGCGCTGAAGTTCTCGGTCAGAAAGGCGCGGTCGGGCATCGTCGCCGCGTAGGCGTCTTCGTCGGCAAGCGCCTCGGCCATCTTGGCCGCGATCGCGCCGGCCTCCGGCTCGACCAGCGCGTTCGGCGCGGTGGCGAAGATCTCGGGAATACCGCCGACCGCGCTGGCGATCATCGGCCGGCCGGCGCCGAGCGCCTCGATCACGATGTAAGGCATCGCCTCCGCGCGCGACGGCACCACCACGATGCGCGCCCGCGCAAAAGCCTGGCGCGCCGGCATCGGCATTTCGAAGCGGACCAGGTCGGCCAGGCCGAGCGCGCCGGCCTGCGCCAGGTAGCGTTCGCGGTCTTCGCCGTCGCCGACCATGACCGCGCTTACCGGACGCTCGGCCATGGTCTGCACACGCGCCAGCGCGTCGATGAAGATGTCCGGCCCCTTCAGGTCGCGCATCATGCCGATATAGAGAAAGTCGGCGGCCTTTTGATCGGCGGCCACCGGCTCGAATTCTTCGGCCCGGATACCGTTGTAAACGACGTGATAGGGTGAGATCGGTTCGCCGATCTTGCGCCGGAACATGGCGCGCTCCTGCTGCGACACGAACAAGAGGTGATCGGAAAACCGATCCATCAAGCGCTCCACGAGAAAGAAGAAGCGGCCCGTCAGGGCCGTTTCGTCATAGTGAAGACTGCCGCCATGCGGCGAATAGAGGCGGGCTACGCGAGACCCAGATACCCGCAACAATGAGCCGAACACGCGTGCGTAGACGCCACCCTTGGCGCCATGCCCGTGCAGGATGTCCGGCTGCAATTCCTTGATCAGTCCAAAAGTCCGAAACGCGGACACGATGTCGCCCGGCCCGATATGCCGCTGCATGGGGGTGCGCGCAACGCCCAGGGCGAGCTGCGGTTCGAGTTCGCCCAGCAGCCGGTTCTCGAAATCGCCGCCGGTCGAGGAATCGCACACCACCCCGACCTTATGTCCCGCTGCCGTCTGCGCGTGGCTCAGGTCACGCACGTGGCGGAAGATTCCGCCGACCGGGGAGCGGAAGCAATGAACGATGCGCAGGCTTTGTGTCACGGAATGAAGAGCCGTTGCGCGCTAGAACAGGCGTTCGCGGACATAGATCGTATCCCCCGGTAGCACCGGATCGGAGGTCAGAACGCGTCCGGTCATCACCTTGCCGTTGATGTCGCGGGTGATGTCGACGCCGCCCTGATTCGCCCTGGCGGTAAACCCGCCGGCCGCTGCGATCGCCTTTTGCGCGGTCATGCCCGGCACATAGGAATACTGTCCGGCCGCGCCGACCTCGCCCATCACGAAGATCGGGCGATAGCGGTCGATCTCGACCGACACGTCCGGGTCGCGCAGGTAGCCGTTTCGCAGCTTGCCGGCGATCTGTCTTTCGACTGCGCTCGCCGATTGGCCGCGCGCGGCGACCGCGCCGACGAGCGGGAAGGCGATATAACCGGCCTGGTCGACGCTGTAGACGTTGCTCAGGCTTTCCTGCTCGAACACCGTAATGCGCACGCGGTCGCCCGAATCCAGCACATAGGGTTTGGTCAGCGCGGCATGGAATGCAGGCGGGGCGGGGCGATAGCCGGAACACCCCGCCGCTGTCGCGAGCGCGAGAAGGGCAACCGAAATGACAAGCCGGCGTTTCATAATCCGCAACGCACCTTTGATTGACACAGGCGGCCGCCAGGGGAGGCCGAAATCCCGCTTGTTATCCTCCTGTTAGGGTTAATGCCCGGTAAAGGGGTCGGCGCAAAGCCGCAGAATACGCTTCTGTCGGCCTGCGCCCGTTTCTTAACCTGCCGGTTACCATAGGCGTTTACTTTTGTCCGAGGAAAACCCGGAGTTTTGCCGATGGCCGGCGTGCGCAATCCCGACCAGGATCTAGACATAGACATTGCCGCTCTGTTTGCGGGACTTGGCCGCAACTGGGTGCGCATTCTTGCGGTCGCGCTTGGCGCGACGGCGGTCGCGTTCATGCTGGCATCAATGGCCACCCGCCACTACAAGGCCGAAACACGCATTCTCATCGAGACGCGTGAATCCGTATTCACGCGCCCCGAAACCCAGCGCGACGCGGACCCCATTCTCGACGAGCAGGGCGTGACCAGCCAGGTGGAGGTGATTTCCTCGACCGACATTCTCACCACGGTCGCCCGCCAGCTCGATCTGGCCGCTGTTGCCGAATTCGAGGCCGACGGACAGGTTTCGCTGGTCGACAGGCTGTTGATCCTGACCGGGCTGCGCAGCGATCCCGTCGCGCTGCCGCCCGAGGAACGCGTGCTCAAGGTGTTCCGCGAAAAGCTCAATATCTATCGCGTGGAGAGCTCGCGCGTCATTGTGGTCGAATTTTCCTCCGAAGACCGCGATCTCGCCGCAGCCGTGCCGAATGCGATCGCCGACGCCTATATTCAGTTGCAGCGCGAGGCCAAGCAGCAGTCCAACGCCGATGCGACTGAATGGCTCGAGCCTGAGATTGCCGATTTACGCGCCAAGGTGAAGGAAGCGGAAGGCAGGGTCGCCAATTTCCGCTCCCAGTCGGATCTGCTTATCGGCGGCAACAACTCCATGCTCGCCACCCAGCAGCTTTCCGAGCTCTCAAGCGAACTGTCCCGCGTGCGCGCCAACCGCGCCTCCACCGAGGCGACGGCGCGCTCCATGCGCGAGGCGCTCTCGCAGGGGGCTTCGATCGACGCGTTGCCCGACGTTCTGGCCTCGCCGCTGATTCAGCGCCTGCGCGAGAACCAGGTCCAGCTCAAGGCCGACATCGCCGACCTGTCGGCGAGTCTGCTCGACAACCACCCGCGTATTCGTGCGCTGCGCTCGCAATTGGCCGATCTCGACCGCCAGCTTCGCGCGGAGGCGCAAAAGATTCAGGCCAGTCTGGAGACCGAGGCCGAATCCGCGCGCCTGCGTGAGCGTGAACTGGTCGCCGAACTCAACAAGCTCAAGGCAGAATCCGCCCGTGTGGGCGAACAGGAGGTCGAACTGCGCGCTCTGGAGCGCGAGGCGGCAGCACAGCGCGATCTGCTCGAATCATACCTGGCGCGCTTTCGCGAGGCGATTTCGCGCAAGGACCGCAACTATCTGCCGGCCGACGCGCGCATCTTCTCGCGCGCGACCGTACCGGGCGAACCCTATTTTCCCAAAATTCTGCCGATCTCGGGCGCGACCTTTGCGGCCGCGCTCATCCTGATGGCCGTGGCGACGCTGCTTTCGGAGCTGTTCAGCGGTCGCGCGCTGCGTCCCGCGCAACGGTATGACGGCGTGCCGTCCAATGTCGTCATGCCGCGCGACCGGGCCGACGAAGCCGCGGCCGAAGCGAGCCGGCGGGAGGCCGCCCTTGAGGCGGAGGCGCTCGCGCGTGCCGATAAGGTCGATGCGGCCGAAGCCCCTGTCGAAGACGGGACCGGGGTCGACGAGACGGTCGACGCGCCGCTGGCGCCAGTCTTCACCCGCGGCCAGATCACGGTTGAGGCGGCGGCCGAAAAGTTGATTGCCAGTGGTGCGTCCCGCGCCCTGTTCATCTCGCCGGAAGGCGACGAGGGCGCGGCGTCGGCCGTGATGGTCGCGCGGGAGGTGGCCGACGCGGGACTGCGTGCCTTGCTGCTCGACCTGACCGAAACCGGCGCGGCGTCGTTTCCGATGCTGGAAAGCGCGCGCCTGCCGGGCATAACCGACCTGCTGTGCTCGAAGGCGCAGTTCACCGACGTCATTCACCCCGATCACTATTCCGAGTGCCATGTGATCCCGAGCGGCACGGCCGACCCCGCCCTGGCGATGCGCGCCGTGGACCGCCTGCCGATCATCATGGAATCGCTGACCACCGCCTACGACATCGTTGTCGTGGAATGCGGACCGGCGGACGCGGCCAGCATCGCCCGGCTGATGAACGAAGCAAGCGAAGTCTTTGTCAGCGTGATCGAGGAAGACGACGAGGCGATCTCCACCACCACCACCGACCTGCGCTCCAGCGGCTTTGCCGACGCCGTGCTGGTCACCCCGGTGGGTTACGTTCCGCCTTACGTGCCGGAGCCGGGCCGGCAGTCGGCGGCCTGATCCCGCAAGCCGGAATCAGGTTTCGTCGCTGCCGCGCAGCGTGCGCCGGGCGCGCTTGACGGTTTCCCAAAGGCTGCGATTGGCCTTCACGCGCCGTTTCACCGCCGCGGCGGCGCGCCGCCTCAGGGCGCTTGCCCGGCCCGTGAGCGTCAGGGGAACGACGATGTCGAGATGGCGTGTCTCGATATCGCACCACAGCCGCTTATAGGCTTCGTCGCCGACGCTGAAATCGTAGAGCGCCAGGCCCTGGTCGCAGGCTTCTCGGATATTGTCGAAGAACAGGAATTCTCCCGGACTTGCGAAGGCCAGTTCGTCTCCGGCGATCGCCCCGAATTCGCAAATGATGCTGTCGGCGGTCATGCTCGATCCCGTCACCGCGCGCAGCTTGCCGCCGACTTCGAGCCCGTGCAGCAGAAAGGCTGGCGCGGCCTTGTCCGCCTCGCAGGCGAACAGTTCGCGAAAGAAATCCTGCACCGGCGCCCCGTCGAAGACGTTTTTGATGCCCATGGCGGCGAAGCGCTCGGCCTTCATGGCGAAAAACGCGTCGAGCAGGCGTTCGCTGTCGGCGCGGGTTTTTGCTTGCAGGCGGCGAAACCCGCCGGCCGCCTCGAATTTGCGGGTCTGCGAGCGATGTTTCTTGCGTTTGCGCCTGCCGCTGGCGCGCGCTAGCACCGCTTCGAACCCGCCGCTGAGATCGACGGCAAGCGCCGGGTTGGGGCTTTGCGCGCCGGCGAGACCGCAAAACGGGTTCGGGTTGCCGCGAAACCCGTCGACCAGGCGTTCGAGCGCGATCAGGTCGATATCCGGGCGCGCGGCGCGGATCGACCGGATCAGGCTTTTGATTTCGACCGCGCCGATGCCGGCGGCCGCGGCCGGAAGCACGGGTGAAAAATTGCCGTTGGCATGGGTGCCGCCGACCAGGCAGGCCAGTGTGACGGAGCCAAGTGCCACGACTTCCAGCGCCACAGCGAAGACGGGCCGATGTTGACGCGACAATGTGGCGACGATGATGTCGGCGTTGCAGTGCCGTTTCCAGCACTCGATCCAGTGCGGACTCTGGGCGGGCGCGAACACAGCCTCCCGGCACAACGCGGCATAGGCCGACAGCGCGACGTCGCCCTGCAGGCACGCCGCCTGCAGCGCCTGCCGGCCGGCCTCGACCGGGCGATCCGTGTATCCGGCATGCCGGTGCGCCGAACGTGCCGGTCGTGTCGTCACAGGGCTCCTCGCGTCAACCATACCTTTAACCTTCGGGTGTAGACCTCGATCGGTAACGGGGCCGATCGGGCCTTTCGGCCGATGCGCCGAACCTAACCGGCAATGGTGAAGGAATGATCGACAGGGGGGAATTGCTGCGCAAACTGGCCCTGAACGTGGCGCGGTTCAGCCTCCTGGGGCCAATTGCCGGCGGTTTTTATCGCGGTGTCGGTGCGATCTTGATGTTGCATCGGGTCACCGCGGCGCCGGGCGAGGCGATCGGCGCCAACCGCCATCTGACGGTCTCGCCGCAATTTCTCGACGCGCTTCTGGCCGAGGTGGGCCGGCTCGGCTACCGGTTCGTGACGATGGACGAGGCGGTCGACCGGCTGGCTTCCAGGCGCCGCGGCGACCCCTTCGTCACCATCACCGCCGACGACGCCTATCGCGACAATGTGCAGGAAGCGCTCCCGGTGCTGGAAAAGCACCAGGCGCCGATCACCATCTATGTCGCGCCGGCGCTGATCGAAGGCCGGTCTCTGCTGTGGTGGGACGTGCTGGAGCGGATCGTGTCGTGTCGCGACACTGTCTATCTGTCGACGGGCCACGGCAAGGTGGCGCTCGACTGTTCGACGCCGGCCGGCAAGATGACCGCCAACAACGCCATTCACGACTATCTGACACGCGACGTGCCCGAGGAAGACCAGCGCGCCGTCATCCGCGATCTGGCGCTCGCCGCCGGGGTCGATCCGGACGGGCCGAACCGCGAGACGCTGATGAACTGGGACGAGATCCGCGCCGCGGCCGCCCACCCGCTGGTCACGATCGGATCGCACACCGTCCACCACTATAATTTGCGGCGGCTTGCCGAAGACAAGGCCCGCCGCGAGATCGTCGATGCTGGCGGCATTCTGGAAATCGAGCTCGGAGCCCGACCGCGGCACATGGCCTATCCCTACGGCTACGCATCGGCGGTCGGCGGGCGCGAGGTCGCGCTGGCGCGCGAGGCCGGCTATCTTTCGGCCGTCACGACACGCCATGGCATGGTGCAGGCCGAGCACGCCCGTCACCTGCATTCGCTGCCGCGCATTTCCATCAACGGGCGCTATCAGCGCGTGTCGCATGTGCGCACGATGCTGTCGGGCATCACCACGCCGCTCGCCAATCGCGGTCGCCGGGTCGTGACCCTGTGAGCCGTTCTAGGACCGCGATTTCGGCGGCCCGACCATCCATTTGATGATCGCCATCGCCGGCAGGATCCACAACAGGCCGGTGAACAGGAAATAGGCGAGATGCACCAGCGCGCCGGACTCCGCCAGCCTTGCGGTGGCGATCGCGGTGGCCAGAAGCGCGTAGATCACCACCAGTGCCACCAGCAGCACGGTGCCGATCAGTTTTTTTACTCGCACGGGCATAGGTCTTCCTTTTCTGGCGCGCTTATTGCGCCTTCCTGCCAACCTGCGCAATCCCGTCGGCGGGCGAAACGCCCGGCGCGACGGCTTGCCGCGTGGGCCAAGCTTGCCAGCGCCGGGCAATTGGTCCACCTGTTCGCGGTCTTCGACACAGCAGGGAGCCGGTGCCCATGACCGCCATTGCGCAGACGCCGCTTCACGGTGCGCTCGCCAAGCTCGACCGCGACCGGGCCAACGTGCGGGCCTGGCTCTATGTCGTGCTGGTGGTGCTGTTTGCCCTGGTTGTGGTCGGCGGCGCGACCCGGCTCACCGGTTCGGGCCTGTCGATCACCGAATGGAAGCCGATCCACGGTGTCATCCCGCCCCTCAACGCCGCCGAATGGCACGAAGAATTCGAAAAATACCGGCAGATCCCGCAATACGAACAGCTCAACAAGGGCATGAGCCTGGCCGAGTTCAAGGTGATCTTCTGGTGGGAATGGGCCCATAGACTGCTGGCCCGCGGCGTCGGTTTCGTCTTCGCCCTGCCTTTGCTCTATTTCTGGGCAAGCGGTCGCCTCGAGCGCCGCATCAAGCCGAAACTGCTCGGCATTCTCGCGCTCGGCGGGCTACAGGGCGCGATCGGTTGGTGGATGGTCGCCTCCGGCCTTGCCGAGCGCACCAGCGTCAGTCAGTACCGGCTGGCGACCCATCTGACGCTGGCCTGTCTGATCTTCGCCGCCACCATGGTCGTGGCGCGCGGTCTGGCGCCGCATTCGCAGGAACCGTCCGCTCGCGCCACGCGGCGCTGGGCTGGCTGGCTGGTCGTTCTGGTCATGGTGCAGATCTATCTGGGCGGGCTCGTGGCCGGCCTCGACGCGGGGCTTGCCTACAATACCTGGCCGTTGATGGACGGCAGCCTCGTTCCCGGCGGCCTGTTCGTGCAGTCGCCCGCGATCGCCAATTTTTTCGAAAACCCCAAGACAGTGCAGTTCGTGCACCGCCTGGGCGCCTACGTCGTGTTCCTGGCCGCGCTCTGGCACATGATCGCCACGCTGCGGGCCGAAGCCGGCACGACCCATGCGCGCCGCGCCGTGCTGCTTTTTGTTCTGGTCCTGGCCCAGGCCGCGATCGGTATTGTGACGCTCATCATGCAGGTGCCGATCGGCTGGGCCCTGTGGCACCAGGCCGCCGCTCTCGTGGTTCTCGGCTTCGCCGCCGCCCACTGGCGCGGCACCAGGGGCAGCTATCCGCGCGAGACGGAAGTCGAACTCAGAACTTGACGCGCACGGCCCGGATGACGGCCGACACGGCCAGTGTGCCGTCCTCGTCCTGCCGGTTGCCACCCTCGTGATGCCAGGCCGCCGACAGGCATCCATAGACAATCGCGTGATCGAGGATCGTGCGCGGATCCCGCCCGAGCGTTTTGGAGAATGTCGCGGCCATTGCGGCGACACGTTCGGGGGCGAGGCGCAGATCGTCGCGATTAAGCGGGTTGTAGAACATGTTGGCGGCGTCAAAACAGGGGTCGCCGACCAGCCCTTTCGGGTCGATAGCCAACCAGCCGCGCGCGGAAAGAAGAATGTTCTTGTGGTGCAGGTCGCCGTGCAGCGGGCGCGCGTCAATCCGGGTGTCGAGCAGACGCTCCGCAATGCGCGCCGCCGCGAGATAAGGGCTGGCGTCTCCCGCCTTACGGTCGGCCGCGGCCTTGTTGAACAGGCTCTTGAAGCGTTCGCGCAGCGGTTGCAGTTCGGTCGGCGGCGTGAACGGGGAGGGCGCGTGCAGCCGCCTCATCACCGCCGCGGCGATGTCAGTGGCGCGCGTGTCGCCGGCGGTGTCGAGTTCGGCTGCGAGCAGTCGTTCTCCGGCATATTCGATCAGCATGCGACGGCCGTCGACGCCGTAAAGCTTCGCCATGCCTTCGCCGCGCCGCCAGCGCAGCAAGTGGCGGCCGCGCAGTTCGTCGGCAACGTCGTCGAACGGCTTCAGCGCCTTGACCACGCCGGGGCGGCCGTCCTGAAGCGCGACCTTCCAGATGCGGCTGCTGAAGGTCTCGGCGATCAGGACTGGACTAGAGACCTTCCAGTGGGCGGGGAAGCAAGGCGCCACTGGTAAAAATCACGCCGCGCCGAGCATCAGCGCCATGTTCTGCACGGCCGCGCCCGAGGCGCCCTTGCCGAGATTGTCGAGCACGGCGACCAGATTGGCCTGGCCCTTGCCCTCGGTCCCGAAAACGTAAAGCCGCATGCCGTCCGTGCCGTTGAGCGCGGTCGGGTCGAGGCGCGTAAGCGCCGCGCTTTCGGCGAGACCCGCCACCTCAACGATCGACTGCCCGGCATAATGGGCCACCAGCGCGGCATGGATGTCGCCAAGCCGCGGCGCGCCGGATAGATCGGCAAGATGCAGCGGCACCTGCACGATCATGCCCTGGGCAAAACGACCGACGCTGGGCGCGAACACCGGCGCGCGCGCAAGCAGGCCGTGCGCCTGCATTTCCGGCACGTGCTTGTGCGCCAGGCTCAGCCCGTAGAGGAAATGGGGCGCCGCGATGTGCTCAAGATGGGCCTCGTCCTCCATCTGCGCGATCATCTGCTTGCCGCCGCCCGAATAACCCGAAACCGCGTTGACCGTGACGGGATAGTCCGCCGGCAGGATGCCGGTCTCGGCGAGGGGACGCAGCAACGAGATCGCGCCGGTCGGATAGCAGCCCGGATTGGCGACCAGCCGCGCCTTGGCGATCTTGTCGGCCTGGCCGGCCGTCATCTCGGCCAAACCATAGGCCCAGTCGGGATGGGTGCGGTGCGCGGTCGAGGTGTCGATGATGCGGGTCGAGTTGACGCCCTCCAGCATGGCGACCGATTCGCGCGCGGCGTCGTCGGGCAGGCACAATATGGCGATGTCGGCGTCCCTCAGCATCGCCGCGCGCAGGTCGCGGTTGCGCCGCTCGGCCTCGGGAATCGAGAGCATGTCGAGGTCGGCGCGGCCGGACAGCCGGGTGCGGATCTGCAGGCCCGTGGTGCCGTGTTCGCCATCAATGAAGATTTTCGGTTTCATGGCCTTCTCTAGCTCAAAAAGGAATCTGCCATCAATGGCTTGCCGCGTTCGTTTGAATCAACGACCGAGGCGTTTGACTCAGCGCATCAACGCCCTTGCACGCCGGATCAGGGTCGGCGCGCTGCACCGGCCGCGCCTATGCTTGTTCCCGCGCCTTCCGTTCGGCCAAAAGCCCAAGATAATGCTGCGCCACCGTCGCGCCGGCGATCGCGGTGATGTCGGCATGGTCGTAGGGCGGCGAAACCTCCACGATGTCGGCGCCGACAATGTCGAGCTGGCCGAGCTGGCGCAGCACCGACAGCATCTTGGCCGAGGAGGGGCCGCCCGCAACCGGCGTGCCGGTGCCGGGCGCATAGGCGGGGTCCAGGCAGTCGATGTCGAAGGTGATGTAGACCTTGCGTCCCCCCGTGCGCTCGGCGATCTGGTAGGCGATCTCGTCGGCGCGCATCTCGTCGACCTCGTGCCCGTAAAGAATCCGGATGCCGCAATCCTGCGGCGCGTGGGTACGGATGCCGATCTGGATCGAGCGCTCGGGATCGATCACGCCGTCGCGCACCGCGCGGCCGACGAAGGAGCCGTGATCGATGCGCTTGCCATCGTCGAACCACGTGTCCTGGTGCGCGTCGAACTGGACGAGGGCGAGCGGCCCGTGTCGTGCGGCATGCGCCTTCAAGAGCGGCCAGGTGACGAAATGGTCGCCGCCCAGCGACAGCAGGAACGCACCGGATTTGAGCAGCTTTTTCGCTTCGCGTTCGATCGTGGCCGGGGTTTTTTGATGATTGCCGTTGTCGAGCAGGCAGTCGCCGTAATCGATCACCGCCAGGTCGGCGAACAGGTCGCGCGCGAACGGGTATTGCGGGTCGTTGTCGAAGATCGCCGCCGCGCGCCGGATCGCCTGCGGGCCGAACCGCGCGCCGGGCCGGTTGGTGACGGCGGCGTCGAAGGGAATGCCCCACACCACCGCGTCGGCGCCCTTGAGGTTTTTGGTGTAGCGGCGGCGCATGAATGACAGCGCGCCGGCATAGGTCGGATCGCCGGCCGCGCCCAGATTGGAGCGGGCGGTGAAGGCATGGTCGATCGCGGATGCGGGCATGGCGGGCTCCTTGCTGGTGGTCGAAGCAAGCTATCGGGGCTCGGTAACGCCGGTGCAACAAAAAAGCGGACCCGAAGGCCCGCTTTTGAAAGTGATACCAGTTGCGAAGATCAGCGCTTCGAGAACTGGAACGACCGGCGGGCCTTGCGCTTGCCGTATTTCTTGCGCTCGACCACGCGGCTATCGCGGGTCAGGAAGCCGCCCTTCTTGAGCGTGCCGCGCAGCATCGGCTCATAATAGGTCAGCGCCTTGGAGATACCGTGGCGAACCGCACCGGCCTGGCCCGAAAGCCCGCCGCCGGTGACGGTGGCGATAATGTCGTACTGGCCGTCGCGATTGGTGGCAACGATCGGCTGGCGCAGGATCATCTGCAACACCGGACGCGCGAAATATTTGTCGAAATCCTTCTCGTTGACCGTGATCTTGCCGGAACCCGGCTTGACCCAGACGCGTGCGATCGCATCCTTGCGCTTGCCGGTGGCATAGGCGCGGCCCTGGTCGTCGAGCTTCTGGACGTGAACCGGCGCTTGCGGCTCTTCCGTCGTGGCGACAGCGCCGGTCGCGGCGCCGAGTTCTTCGAGCGAGTTGAGCTCAGCCATATCAGGCCCTCTTGTTCTTGCGGTTGAGCGCGGCGACGTCGAGCGTCTCCGGCTGCTGGGCGACATGCGGATGGTCGGTGCCGGCATAGACACGCAGGTTCTTCATCTGGCGACGGCCGAGCGGGCCGCGCGGGATCATGCGTTCAACGGCCTTTTCGATCACGCGCTCGGGAAAGCGGCCCTCAAGCAGCTGACGCGCGGTGCGTTCCTTGATGCCGCCGGGATGGCCGGTGTGCCAGTAATAGGTCTTGTCGGTGTATTTCTTGCCGGTCAGCGCCACCTTGTCTGCATTGATGACGATGACGTTGTCGCCGTCGTCGACATGCGGGGTGAAGCTCGGCTTGTGCTTGCCGCGCAGGCGGTTGGCGACGATCGAGGCGAGGCGGCCGACGACGAGTCCTTCAGCGTCGATCAGCACCCACTTCTTGGTCACGTCCGCAGGCTTCTGCGAAAATGTTTTCATGGTTTCGGTTTCCACTATGACCTTCGCTGGCGAAGGCGTTTCTTGTTGCTTCGATTGCCGGTAGGGGCAGGGCCCGCCGTCAATACGGATCGCCCTCGGGATTTTCCGGTGCGCTCGCGCGTTCCCATAAACGCCGCAAACGACGTGGTCAAGAGCTAGTGTTCGAGTGTGAGAAAATAAGATAAGCAAAATCAATTAGTTAAAAATACGGTATTAGAATACCACACATAAAGGACTATTTTCGCGACCCGGCACGGGGAGGGCTGGCGCCCGGATTTCCGGCTGCATGGGAGTTTTTCAGCCGTTCCGGTTCGGCGGGATCGAATAGGTCCCGGTGGCGTGCGCGACCGTCAGCCCGTCTGCCCCCGCCTTCATGTCGACCTCGAACACCATCAGGTTCCGGCCCAGCTTGATGATGCGGCAATGGCCGTCGATCGGGCCGGCCGGCGCCTTGCGCACGAAATTAATGTTGAGATTGGTCGTCACCGACAGCGCGTCGGGGCCCGCATGCGAAAGCACGCACACATAACCGCCAATATCGGCGAGCGTGAACAGGGACGGGCCCGAAACCGTGTCGCCCGGTCGCAAATGGCGTTCGTTCGCGTTGAGCCTGACGGTGCAGCCGCCGGCGAAGACCTCGAGCGTGACATAATCGGAGAATTCGGCGTTGAGTTGCGGATAGGCGCGCCGCAACAGCGCGTTGATCTGGTCGGCGTCGAGTTTCGGTTCGTGGATCGTCATTGGCCGCTCCTGGCTCTAGCGGGTGAAGCGCGCTTGTCCGCGGGTCGCGATGCCGCCTTGCAGCCCGGTATTCAGCGTGAGCCCGCAGGCTTCGACCATCCGTCGGGATGCCGTGTTGGCTGGTGAAACGAACTCGTAGACATGCGTGGCTCCCAGCCTTCTTATCGCGTCTCGAACCGATATCGCGTTGACCAGAGTCCCCAGGCCCCGGCGCCTGGCCGCCGCCGCCACGGCGATAAGCCCGCACCAGGCGTAGCGCGCATACCGGCTGAAGCGGTTGTGCGGGAGATACGCATGGCCGCAGGCGAGCAAGACGCCGGACGCGTCCTCCAGCCCGACCGTCACGGCATGTCCGAGATTGCCCCGCAGGAACGAGGCAGAGAACGGAGTTACACCATTCTCGTGCATCAGCCGTTGAAAGCGCGCTGCCTCCGCGTCGTCCGCATCTGCGTCAAGCCGCACGACCGTGACATCGCTGCCGCGCGCGCCGTCCAACACGGCCTCGCTCCCTTGAACGGCGGTGTGTGCGTCGGTGCTGAACATGTCCCAGTAAGCGACATGGTAGCCCAAGTGCGCCATCTGCAAACTCGTCTGTTCGGCCGTGCCGGGTGCGATCATGCGGAATCCGAACGCCCCGTCGCGTTCCAGCACCCTGACAATCTCGGCCGCGCCCAGCCGCTCGGGATCGTCGGTGCCGATCAACCGTCCCATATTGCATGCGCCCGGCGTGTTCATCGTCCAGTCGAAATCGAGTTCCGCGCGTTGCTGAAGGAGTCGCTGATTTTCGTCGCCGACATAACCGCTCATCGGACCGAGCCTCCTATTTTGGATTGATCGGCCGGTTCTCGGTCCAGTCGAATGTGCCGAGATCGCGTTCGCGCACCGCCTGTTTCCAGCCGGTCTCTTCGGCGCGGTGCTTGAAATTGAGTCCTTCGGGCGAATGGCGGGTGATGCCGTCGAACAGCGTGGCGAACATCTGCGTCTGCTTCAGCCCCATCGCCTCGATGGCCTGGTTTACCACCAGCTTCTGCATCATCAACTGGTTCACCGGCACGCTGGCCATGCGTTCGGCGAGCGCCTCGACCTCGTCGTCGAGCCGGTCGGCCGGCACCGCCTTGAGCACCAGGCCGAGCCGTTCGGCCTCGCTGCCGGTGATCCGGTCGCCGGTAAAAAGCATGCGCTTGGCGCGTTCCGGTCCCAGCCGGTAGACCCACATCGCCGTGGTCGGACAGCCCCAGACCCGCACCGGCATGTAGCCGATCTCCGCGTCCTCGGCCATCACGATCATGTCCGCGCACAGCGCGATGTCGGAGCCGCCGGCGACCGCGAAACCGTGCACCTTGCACAGCACCGGCCGGTGGCTGCGCCACAGCGACATGAACAGTTCCGTGTTGCGCATCATGAAGGCGTAATCCTTCATCGGATCCCACGGCATTTCCTGGGTCACCGCATTGCCGCCGCCGCCGGCGGCCTCGGCGTAGTAGGCGAGATCGTATCCGGCGCAGAAGGCGCGTCCGGCGCCGGCAAGCACGATGACGTGCACGCCCGGCTCGTCATTGGCGCGGGCAACGCATTCGGCCAGTTCGCGCGGCAAGTCGTCGTCGATGGCGTTCAGCACCTCCGGCCGGTTGAGCGTGATACGGGCGATCCGCCCGTCCGTTTCATACAAAACCTTGGCCACCCGCTCCTCCCGGCATCGCTTCCGTTTTCGTAAACGTCAATCACAATTGCCGTTTCCCGGCTGATCTTCAAGCCTTGGCATGGTAGGCATGGTCGACGAACTGCGACGATGTGGACCGAAAGGGAGGTGGCCGATGGCCGAGATCGTGAACCTCGCGAGCAGCGAAACGCCCGCCGGGCTGATCGACGTGGCGATCAGCGACGGCGTTCTGACACTGACGCTGGCCAATCCGCCCGCGCACGTCCTGTCGATGGAAATGATCGGCGCGCTGCACGAGGCGCTGCTGGCGGCGCGCGAGGACCGGGCCGTGCGGGTCGTGGTGCTTGCCGCCACCGGCAAGATCTTTTGCGCCGGTCACGATCTCAAGGAGATGGCCGCGCGCCGGCGCGATCCCGACCGTGGCCGTGTCTTTCTGGAAGAATTGTTCCGGCGCTGCTCGGAGATGATGAAGGCGGTGGTGCGCCTGCCCATGCCGGTGATCGCCAAGGTTGGTGGCGTGGCGACGGCCGCCGGCTGCCAGCTCGTCGCGAGCTGCGACCTGGCGATCGCCTCCGAAACGGCGCGTTTCTGCACGCCCGGCGTCAATCTGGGCGGTTTCTGCTCCACGCCGATGGTGGCGCTGTCGCGCAATCTGTCGCGCAAGCACGCCATGGAGATGCTCCTGACCGGCGAGATGATCGACGCGGCGACCGCGCGCGAGTTCGGCCTCGTCAACCGGGTCGTGCCGGAGGAATATCTCGACCAGGTGGTGGCGAAATACGCCGCCGCCATCGCCTCCAAATCGCCGGTGGCGATCGCCCGCGGCAAGCGCGCCTTCTACGAACAGGCCGACATGCGCCTGTCGGAAGCCTATGACTACGCCTCCGCCGTCATGGTCGACGGTTTCATGACCCGCGATTCCGAAGAAGGCCTCGACGCCTTTTTCGACAAGCGCGATCCGGAGTGGACGGGGCAGTAGCGATGGCGCGCCCGGGCTTGAATGCCGCGACAGCTTCCGGCACAGGCATGGCATGAACCACGACGATTACGACAACGCCTATATCGCCGGCATTCTCAACGCCGTGAAATCGGTCGCCATAGTCGGCGCCTCCGCCAACGATGTCAGGCCGTCCTTTTTCGTGACCAAATATCTGATCGACAAGGGTTACACGGTCTTCCCGGTCAATCCGGGCAAGGCCGGCGGCGCGATTCTTGGCCGGCCGGTTTTCGCCCGGCTCGCCGACATTCCCGAACCGGTCGACATGGTCGACATCTTTCGCGCCACGGACGCCGTGCCCGGCATCGTCGAGGAGGCGCTGGCGCTCGACCCGCTGCCGAAAGTGATCTGGATGCAGCTTACCGTGCGTCACGACGAGGCCGCCGCGCGCGCCGAGGCGGCCGGCATCAAGGTGGTGATGGATCGCTGTCCGAAGATCGAATATGCGCGACTTTCCGGCGAAATCGGCTGGAACGGCGTCAACAGCCGGGTGATTTCGGCCAAAAAACCGCTGATGCGCGACGGCTATCAGAGTTTTGGCATCGTCAAGCGATAGCGCGCCAGCCTTGCGGCGCGGGGCGGCAGGGGCGTAGTTTCCGTCAATCCGCACCAAGGCTTACACGCATGGATCATGCCCGCCACGACACGAAGCTTCTGGAGGCCGCACGGCGTCATGCGCGCCGCCCCGACGAAGCGGAGGACATCGTCCAGGAGGTGCTTCTCGCCGCCTATGCGGCCGGCCGGATCGACATGTCGAAGCCGGAAAACCGGCGATGGATCGCCGGGGCGATCCGCAAGCGCGCCGCGTTTGACGCGCGCAGCGCCATGCGGCGAAAAATCCGCGAGGCGCAATGGCAGCAGCAAGCCGAGCCGGCGCCTGACGATGCCGGGACCGACACGCCGATTCCGTCCGCCCTGCCGAAATCGCTGCGCGTCGTCGCCGCGCTGGCGCTGTCGGGCCACACACGCCGCGAGATCGCCTACCTGCTCGGGCTTACCGACACTGCGGTGCGCCAGCGTGTCTCGGCGCTCAGGAAGGCGCTTGCACAAAGTGGCAGCCGGCTGCCGGACGGACTGCCCGGTCTCAGCCTCGATCTGCCGTACGGACGCATAAGGCAGGGATTGCGGCCCTATCTGGCGCGTAACAACGGTGATTTCGCCAGCCATGATCCGGACGGGCACATTTTTCTGATACGGCGCTCACAAAAGTCGCGGGCGCGGCAACGATAGGCGTATCACGTCACCAACAAGGAACTCCCGAACATGCTGCCCAAACCGCATCGCGCTTCGATCGTCTTCTACGTCTCGGATATCGTCCGCACGGAGGCTTTCTACAACGACGTCCTCGGGCTGGGGCTGGTCCGGCAGGAGGGGGCCGAACCCTTCTGGCTGCAAGGCACGCTGGATAGCGGTCTCGACATGGTCTTCTTCGAGATGGAGGCCAGTCGCGGCAACACGCCGGCATTGGTCTTCGACCTTGAGGATGGCGGCATCGACGACATCGTCGCAGCGCTCGCCGAACAGGGAGTGACTATCGTGACCCCGGTCGAAGAAGCGCCCGGAGGATGGAGCGCCGACTTTCAGGACCCCGACGGCTTCGGTCTCGGCCTCTACCAGGCGGCCGAAAAGCCCCGTTCGCGAAAATAGTCAACCGAAAGGGCGGTTTGCGGCGACGGGTTTGATCCCGGATGCTCCCGTGCCACGCAAATTTCTGCTTTGCCAAGCCGCCCTCCCTTTGCGATGTATGGCGCGCACATCCATTCAGGGAGATAATAAATGGTTCAGCGTACGCCCGGATTCGACACACTTGCCATCCATGCCGGCGCGCAGCCGGATCCGGCAACCGGCGCGCGCGCCACGCCGATCTACCAGACCACCTCCTTCGTCTTCGACGACGTCGACCACGCCGCCTCCTTGTTCGGGCTGAAGGCGTTCGGCAACATCTACACCCGCATCATGAACCCGACCCAGGCCGTGCTCGAGGAGCGCATTGCCGCGCTTGAAGGCGGCACCGCCGCGCTCGCCACCGCCTCCGGCCACGCCGCCCAGTTGCTGATCTTCCACACCCTGATGCGGCCTGGCGACAATTTCGTTTCCGCCAACAAGCTTTATGGCGGCTCCATCAACCAGTTTGGCCACGCCTTCAAGAATTTCGGCTGGGAGGTGCGCTGGGCCGATACCGACGAGCCGGAAAGCTTCGACGGCCTGATCGACGACAAGACGCGGGCGATCTTCGTCGAAAGCCTGGCCAATCCCGGCGGCAAGTTCGTCGATCTGGAAAAGATCGGCGACATTGCGCGCAAGCACGGCCTGCCGCTGATCGTCGACAACACCATGGCCTCGCCCTATTTGCTGCGGCCGATCGAGCACGGCGCCGATATCGTCGTGCATTCCCTGACCAAGTTCATGGGCGGCCACGGCAACTCCATGGGCGGGGCGATCGTCGACGGCGGCACGTTCAACTGGTCCAAATCCGGCAATTATCCGATGCTGTCGGAACCGCGGCCGGAATATGCCGGCATGGTGCTGCACGAGACCTTTGGCAATTTCGCCTTCGCGATCGCCTGCCGGGTGCTCGGCCTGCGCGATTTCGGGCCGTCGATCTCGCCCTTCAACGCCTTCTTGCTGCTGCAGGGCGTCGAGACGCTGGCGTTGCGGATGCAGCGCCACTGCGACAACGCCCTGAAGGTCGCCGCATGGCTGGAAAAACACCAACTGGTCGAGTGGGTGTCCTATCCGGGCCTGCCGTCCGACCCCAATCACGCGCTGATGAAGAAATATTCGCCCAAGGGCGCCGGCGCGGTGTTCACCTTCGGACTGAAAGGCGGTTTCGACGCCGGCGTGAAAGTGGTCGAGAATGTCGAGCTGTTCTCGCACCTCGCCAATATCGGCGACGTTCGCTCGCTGATCATCCATCCGGCTTCGACCACGCACAAGCAATTGTCGGACGAGCAGCAGACGGCCGCCGGCGCAGGCCCCGACGTGGTGCGGCTTTCGGTCGGCATCGAGGACGCTGACGACATCATCGCCGATCTCGAGCAGGCCTTCGCCAAGGCCGGCTGACCGTACCAAGAGAAAAGACCGGCGGCGTTCGTCGCCGGTCATGCAGGCTGACTGCGATGCCGTCGGCGCAAGATGTTGCCGGAAAGCCCGTTGATGGCCGGGAAGGTCGCGTGCAGGAGGACTGTCGCGCAAATTCTTGCAGGTTTTCCCCTTGATCCCCGTTTTCCACAGGTGGTCAAACCTTGCCGCTCCCGCGCGGCAGGCGTACCGTAAGGCCATCTCAGGTGCTTGGACGTCCCGCCCGGACCGCGGGAGAAAACCGAAAGGCGATCTGAGCCCGTGCTGGCCTGGATGAGACGGTGGGGAGACCCGCCAGACGATGCGGAGCCAGGGTCCCGCGGACCCGCTGAATGCGGTCTGGAACGCGGAAAGCGGAACCGATGCTGCCGTGAAGGCCGGTCAAGTCCTTCGATGGCGTGCTTGCAGGTCCTTGTAGGCTGCGGGCAGGTTTCGGGAAGGGAAAATCCTTCGGGAGATGCCGTTGCCGAAATCGTCCGGTTCAGCGGAGCCGCTTGACGGATGGTCTTCGGACCAGAGGCAAGAGGAACGCTGATCCGAACAGGGAGGCACTGGGAGCGATCCCAGTGCTTTCCTTGTTTTGGGCCGGGTTCCCCGGTTTTTGGACCAAGCTGTCGCAGGCTGCGGCGCGGGCATCGTGTGTCCGCCGAACCTTGCCGTCGGGTCCGGCCTTGGTCCTTTGTCTGCGCCGCGCTCATCCTGTGGTGCGGCATGGTGCTGTCGTTGCGGCGGGTTCGGTGTGCCGGGGCGAAGTGCCGGCGGAACGTGAGCGCTTGGACAGCAGAAAAACCCCGACGCCGATCAGAAGGGCGGCCGGCACCAGGCCGTGCGGCACGCTCTCGCCCAGAACCAGGATAGCCACCGCCGCGCCGCTGATTGCGCCCACCGAGCCGATCTGGCTGAGATAGACCGGGCCGGCGAACTTCTGCAGCACGAAATAAAGCAGATACATCGCCGAAAACGTCGCAATCTGCGCGGCCAGCGCGCCGAGCACGGCCGGCGTTGCCGGAAGCGAAAGCGGCATCGTGGCGGCCAGACTTGCAAGGCCAAGCAGCAAGGCCGCGCCCAACAACATGCCCGGCGCCAGGGACAGCGAACCCGCGCCCTGCGGCCAGCGCATGGTGCGGTAAATATTGCCGGCGGCGATGATGACCGGCGCAAGCAGCGTCGCCGCGATCCACACCGGCGCGCTGTCGCCGCTCATCGTCTTGGCGGCGGCGAGGATAACGACGCCGACCAGAGCCGCAAGGATGCCCGCGCCGCGCACCGCGCGGAACCGTTCCAGGCCGAACGCGATCGCCAGCGCATAGGTATAGAGCGGGGGAAAGGCGAAGGAGATTGCGGCGAACCCGGCGCCGACATGCGGCACGGCCGAAAAGATCAAGAAATTCGGCAGCGCCAAGCTGAGCAGGCCCGACATGAAAAAATACTCGCCGGTGCGGCGGTTCGCGCGCGGCAACTGGCCGCCGAGCGCGGCTGCCGCGGCCAGCACCAGGCCGGCGCCGAGCGTGGACCAAAACAGGAAGGCGAAGGGCGCCGCGCCGGCCGCCGTCGCGAACTTGACCAGATTGGCCGTCAGGCCGATGAACAGGCCAACGACGACCAGCAGGCCGAACGCGAGCAGCGGGGTTGAACGGGGTGTGGCGGGAAGGGGCATGGCGGGTGGTCCGGTTTGTCGGTATCGCTTGACATATATCTTGTCATCAAGATACTTTTCGTCAAGTCAAATAGGAGGAAAACTTGGATCGCGTCAGTCTCGCCATCGCGCAATGGCAGCGCGAACGTCCCGATCTCGATACCCTGCCGATGGCTGTTCTCGCCCGCATCGCGGTCGCAGCCCGTGCCGTCGCGCGTGATCATCTCGACCCGGTTTTCGCCAGGTTCGGACTCCAGGCGGGCGACTTCGACGTGCTCGCGACCCTGCGCCGCGCGGGCGCGCCCCATGCGCTGAGCCCGACCGAGCTCTATACGGCCACCATGGTCACCTCGGGCACCATGACCAGCCGGCTCGACCGGTTGGAAGGTATGGGTTTGATCGCCCGTGCGCCCGACCCGCGTGATCGCCGCGCCCTGCGGGCTGGCCTGACCGAAAAGGGCAGGGCGCTGATCGACGAGGCGGTGACCGCCCATGTCGAAAACGAGGCCCGGGTGACGTCGGCGCTCAGCCGCGCCGAGCAGCAGGAACTCGACGCCCTGCTTGCCAAATTGCTGGCCGGTCTTCCCGAAAGATGAACGGCGCTAAAAGCGTACGTTCAGCCGTTCCAGTCCGTGAAAATGGTAGATGTCGCGGTAGCGCGGCGTGTCGGCAAGCTTGAGCCCGGGCAGCCGGTCGAACAGCACCTTGAGCCCGACCTGGAGCTCGAGCCGGGCGAGCGGCGCGCCGATGCAGAAATGAATGCCGGCCCCGAAGGTGACGTTCTTCTGGTCGGCGCGCTCCGGGTCGAAGCGGCGCGGCGCCGAAAAGGCGGCAGGATCGCAATTGGCCGCCCCCAGCAGCAGACCGATGCGCTCGCCCGGGTTCACCGTGATGCCGGGCTCGATCTCCACCGTCTCGTAGGCGTAGCGGGTAAACATGTGCAGCGGCGCGTCGATCCGCAGGCATTCCTCGACCGTGGCCTCCGCTGTTTCCGGCGTTTCGAAAAACCGGCGCGGATCGCCGCCCTCGGCCAGTAGCGTGCGCACCGCGTTGCCGGTCTGGTGCACGGTCGCCTCGTGGCCGGCGTTCAACAACAGGATCACCGACGAGATCAACTCGTCCTCGTCGAGTTGCTCGCCGTCCGCGCTGGCCTCGATCAAAAGGCTCAGGAGATCGTCGCCCGGTGCCTCGCGCCGCTCGCGGACATAGCCGCGCAGGAAGGCGGCGAAATCGCGCGCCGCGCGATTGGCGTCGTGCTCGGTTTGACGGTCCTGGGTCAGCGTGTACATCGTCACCATCCGGTTCGACCACGCAACCAGCCGGTCGCCCATCTCGGTCGGCACGCCCAGCATCTCCGCGATCACCGTCACCGGGATCGGGGTGGCGAAGGCCGGCAGCAGGTCGGCTGCGCCGTCGGCCTCGAAACGGTCGATCAGCGCGTGCGCGAGCTGCTTGACGCGCGGCCGCAGCCGTTCGACTTGGCGTGAGACGAAGGCGCGGTTGACCAGCTTGCGCAGCCTTGTGTGTGCCGGTGGCTCCAGCTCCAGCAGCGAACGCGCCTCCACCGCGTCGAAATCGGCGAGATGGGCGCGTTCGTCGCCGACGATCGCCGGCGGCCCCCAGCGGTTTTCGCGTCCGAAGCGCCGGTCGCGCAGCAGCCGGTTGACGGCGTCGAAGCCGACAAAGCACCAGAACCCGTAATCCTGCCAGTAAAAGGCCGGCATATGGGCGTGCAGCCAGCCATAGGCCCGGTAGGGATCCTGGACGAAGGCGGGGTCGCGTGGCGAAAGCGACAGCCGGCGCTGGGTCAGGTCGGCGCCGGCGACAAGGGCGGTCTCAAGGCTCATTCCCAACCCATAGCCCAGCCCCGCCATTCGGCGCCATGTTTGTGTTGTGGTCCAAGAGCAGGCTCGCGCCCGGCAATCGATCTCCAGCGGCCCGCCAAGAGCGTTTCCAGGCGAAGTGGAAGCCGGTTCGCCGTTCGCAAACGCGTCAAGACAATAAGTTGGAGCCGGTCTGCGATTCCGCGAAAAGCAGACCGGCGCTACGGGGCGATCGTCGCGGCAAGCGAAGGCCATGCCTTCAAGAAGGCGTCGCGGGTCCGGATGCCGGGCGAGCCGGCCTGGCGTGTTTCGTCCTGGGCCAGACGGGCAAAGACCAGCCGACGCTCGCCGCGGACAGCCCAGCCGACGAACCAGCCAAAACCGCGTGCCCGGTCGAAACTGCCGTCCGCCTTACGCGGATAGGCGCCGCCGGTCTTGCCCGAAACGCGCCAGCCGCCGCCGGCTCGGGTCGTCGCAACGATCCGCATCGTCTTGTCCATCGCAGCCTGGCTGACGGGCAAGCGTCCGGTGACGAGCTTACGCAGGAACGCCACCTGCTCCAGCGGCGAAATTGCCAGCGACGAGCTGATCCAGGCCCGTTCGAGCCCGTTATTCTTGCCGGGATCGCCGGAAAAATCCGCGTTGCCGTAGCCGAAGGCGCGCGCATAACTAGTCAGGGCCTCCTGGCCGATGGCGTGGGCGATGCGTTGCGAATACCAGACGACGGAATATTTCAGCCAGCGCGTCGGTTCTGTCGGCTGCCGCCAGTTTTTGCCGCCCCAGTCGACCTCTCCCGCCCGGTAGGCGAGCACCGGCGCCTTTGTGTCGGTCAGGAAGCCGGCGTCGAACCCCATCACGGCGAGCGCGACCTTGAACGTGGAAGCCGGCGTCGCGCGCAGATCGCACGTGCCTTCCTCGAGCAGGATCGCACCCGTGTCGGCATCCGCGATCACCGTGCACAGCGTCTTGGCCGACGCCGTTGCAGGGATCAGGACCGCCAGCAGCGACAGGCAAATCAGGCATGAGCGGATCATTGAGGCCCTTTCCAAGGTTTGTTCGAAGTAAGGACCGGGGCGGGTTAAAGCCAAGTGAAGCGGGAGGTCGCGGCTTTCGCCGGGCCGCGTTTGCCACTATCAGCGATCCTGATCGTGCTTGTCGGCGACCGGGCTGGCGGAGGCGCGGTCGGGGAGGCACGGATGCAGATCATCGTCGTCGGCGCCGGCATTGCCGGTCTGTGCACGGCCTGGGCGCTCGCCGCGCGCGGCCACGACATCACCGTGCTCGAACAGGGGCCGATTCCCAATCCGCTCGCCGCCTCCGGCGACCATCACCGTATCATCCGACGCGCCTATGGCTCGGCCAGCGGCTACGGCCACGCCATCACCGAGGCCTATGAGGCCTGGGACTCGCTGTGGTCCGATCTCGGCCGCAATCATCTCGATCCGCGCGGTTTCCTGTGCGTGTCGCGCGAGAGAGGCGACGAGGCGGAGGATTTTCTCGAAGGCCTGAAGGCCGGCGGCTACCCGTTCGAGCTCTTCCAGCCGGACGAGGCGGCCGCGCGTTGGCCGTTCCTCGACGCGGGCGAAATCCGTTACGCCTATGCCTCGCCCGAGGGCGGGGCGCTGCACTGCCGGCGCATCGCCGCCGACCTGCTGGGCTGGCTGCGCGACAAGGGCGTCGATGTGCGCGCGCACACCCATGTCGTCGCCGTCGACAAGGGCAACGTGCACCTGGCCGACGGCGACACGCTCACCGCGCAGAAAGTGGTCGTCTGCGCCGGCGCCTGGGTGACCAGGCTCTTTCCCGACCTCGCGGGCTCGCTGGCCGTCTACCGGACCGCTGTCGTCTATCTCGAGCCGCCCGCCGATCTGGCCGACGCCTGGGCGGCCGCGCCCGTCGTGCTGGATGTCGGCGGGGCGACCGACGGCTACATCATCCCGCCGTCGGGCGATGGCGGGCTGAAATTCGGCTCCGGCCTGCACCGTTTCGCCTCGCCCGACGCCGACGCGCGGCGGACGCCAGAGGTCGGCGAGGGCGAGGCGATCCGCGATCTGTTTGCGCCGCCGCTGGCACGCATCGCCGACTACCGTGTCTCGTCGGTCGTCACCTGCGCCTATACCTTTACCCGGGACCAGACCTTCTTTGCCGCTGAGCGCGGCCGTTGCCTGGTGGTGTCGGCCTGTTCCGGCCACGGCTACAAATTCGGCGCCTATGTCGGCCGGCGCGTGGCCGATCACGTCGAGCGGCCCGATTTTTGTCGCCTGCAGGCCGGGTTGAGGGCCGAGCTGGTATAAACCATTCCGGCCGTTTCCTTGGCCCGCGGCGCTCCCGGCCTTGCGAAAGCGGGACCACGCCCCTTATCTAGCGCAGATTGAGCGTCGCCGAATCAAGCCGCCGGCGCAAACCAGCTTCCGGAAGGGGATACCTGATGAAAGACCCAGTCGAGACCGCGATGAACCTCGTTCCGATGGTCGTGGAGCAGACCAATCGCGGCGAACGGGCCTATGACATTTTCTCGCGCCTTCTCAAGGAGCGCATCATCTTCATCACCGGCCCGATCGAGGACGGTATGGCCACGCTGGTATGCGCCCAGCTCCTGTTCCTGGAAGCGGAGAACCCCAAGAAGGAAATCTCGCTCTACATCAACTCGCCCGGTGGCGTTGTGACGAGCGGCATGGCCATCTACGACACGATGGAGTTCATCAAGCCGGCGGTCTCCACGCTGTGCATAGGCCAGGCCGCCTCGATGGGCTCGCTCCTGCTGTGCGCCGGCCACAAGGACATGCGCTTCGCCACGCCCAATGCGCGCATCATGGTGCATCAGCCTTCCGGCGGCTTCCAGGGCCAGGCCTCCGACATCGAGCGTCACGCCCAGGACATCATCAAGCTCAAGCGCCGTCTTAACGAGGTCTATGTCAAACATACCGGCAAGGACTACGAGACGATCGAAAAGACGCTCGACCGCGACCATTTCATGACCGCGGAGGAGGCGCTCGATTTCGGTCTGGTCGACAAGGTGATCGCAAGCCGCTCGGCGATCGAGACCGAAGCCAAGGACAAGCCGGAAAGCTGATGTGCAAAGGCGCGCGTCGAGGCGCGCGCTTGACGCAGAATTGAAACATCCTGCGGCAATTCTGTCACATTCGGGTGTTCCCTCCCATGGGGGGAAGCCCTACGTTAAGCGTATGTTGAGTTTCGGGGGGATACCCTCGGGCGGGGTTTGGCGAGTTGTTGCCGCTTCGCGCAAAGTATGTTTCGTAGTCGAGTGGGGCAACGGGTGGGGCCGACACGTCCTCCCGCTTTCCCAATGACGAATCCTCCTCGCCGGCGTTTGCCGGGAAGGACCGAAAAGGACTGAAGGCATGAGCAAGGTCAGCAGCAGCGGTGGCGGCGATTCCAAGAACACGCTCTATTGCTCGTTTTGCGGCAAAAGCCAGCATGAGGTTCGCAAGCTGATCGCCGGCCCGACCGTGTTCATCTGCGATGAATGCGTCGAGCTGTGCATGGACATCATCCGCGAGGAGAACAAGACCTCGATGGTGAAGTCGCGCGAGGGCGTGCCGACCCCGCAGGAAATCATCGAGGTTCTGGACGACTACGTCATCGGCCAATCCTACGCCAAGCGTGTGCTGTCGGTTGCCGTGCATAACCACTACAAGCGCCTGGCCCATGCCTCCAAGGGCAACGATGTCGAACTGTCCAAGTCGAACATCCTGCTGATCGGGCCGACGGGCTGCGGCAAGACGCTTCTGGCCCAGACCCTGGCGCGCATCATCGACGTGCCCTTCACCATGGCCGATGCCACCACGCTGACCGAGGCGGGCTATGTCGGCGAGGACGTCGAGAACATTATTTTGAAGCTCTTGCAGTCTGCCGACTACAATGTCGAGCGGGCCCAGCGCGGCATCGTCTATATCGACGAGATCGACAAGATCTCGCGCAAGTCCGACAATCCGTCCATCACCCGCGACGTCTCGGGGGAGGGCGTCCAGCAGGCGCTGTTGAAGATCATGGAAGGCACGGTCGCCGCCGTTCCGCCGCAGGGCGGCCGCAAGCACCCGCAGCAGGAATTCCTTCAGGTCGATACCGCCAACATCCTGTTCATCTGCGGCGGCGCCTTTGCCGGCCTCGACAAGATCATCTCCGATCGCGGCCGCAAGACCTCGATCGGCTTCGGCGCGGAAGTGGCCTCGCCGGAAGATCGCCGCTCTGGCGAACTGTTCCGAATGGTCGAGCCGGAGGATCTGCTGCGTTTCGGGCTTATTCCCGAATTCGTCGGCCGCCTTCCGGTCCTGGCAACGCTTGAGGATCTCGACGAGGAAGCGCTGGTCCAGATACTCAGCGAGCCCAAGAACGCCCTGGTCAAGCAGTATCAGCGCCTGTTCGAGATGGAAAATGTCGAGCTGACCTTCCACGAATCGGCGCTGCTGGCGATCGCCCGCAAGGCGATCGAGCGCAAGACCGGCGCGCGCGGCCTGCGTTCGATCATGGAATCGATCCTGCTCGACACGATGTTCGAACTGCCGGCCCTGGAGGGCGTTCAGGAAGTCGTGATCTCGGAGGATGTGGTGATCGGCAAGGCCCGGCCGCTCTACATCTACGCCGAGCCGAAAAAGGAAAAGGCCAACGCCAGCGCCTGACCGGCGCCGGGCCGGTAGCCTGTAGCGCCGCCTCGGCCCGCGTGCCGGGGGCCGCGGCGTTGCGGGCGCGCAAAGGTGGCGTTGGGTCCTGGCGTGTTCCCGTACCGTTTGCGTTTGTCGTGGCGTCGGTCTGCCCTGCGGTGCGCCGCCCTTGATCTTTGCCCGCTGGGGCTCCAACTAAGGCTGAACGAGACGGCACCTTCTCCATCCGTGCTTGGGCCTCGCGTGGCGCGATGCGGAGATAGGCGGAAAGGATCGGTGCCGTTACAATGGGATTCGCGGTTGGCTTTCGGGTGACCGCGGAATGAAAGGCAAGACTATGACCACAGCCCCAGCGTCCACCGGCTCTGCCCCCGGCGGTGTTTACGCCGTTCTGCCCCTGCGCGACATCGTGGTGTTTCCACACATGATCGTGCCGCTTTTTGTCGGGCGCGAAAAATCCATCAAGGCGCTCGAAGACGTGATGGGTGCCGACAAGCAGATTTTGCTCGCCACCCAGATGAATGCCGCCGATGACGACCCCGCGCCCGACGCGATCTACGACGTCGGCACGCTCGCCAACGTTCTTCAGCTCCTGAAATTGCCCGACGGCACCGTAAAGGTGCTGGTCGAGGGTGTCTCGCGCGCACGCATTACCGAATTCACCGATCGCGACGACTTCCACGAGGTTCGCGCCGATACGCTGGCCGAGCCCGAGGAGGAAGAAGTCGAGATCGAGGCGCTGGCGCGCTCGGTCGTCGCCGACTTCGAAAATTACGTCAAGCTGAACAAGAAGATCTCGCCCGAAGTGGTTGGCGCGGCCAGCCAGATCGAGGACTATTCCAAGCTGGCCGACACGATCGCCTCGCATCTGGCCATCAAAATCCCCGAAAAGCAGGAAATGCTGGCCACGCTTGCCGTGCGCGAGCGCCTGGAAAAGGCGATGGGCTTCATGGAGGCCGAGATTTCGGTACTCCAGGTCGAAAAGCGCATCCGCAGCCGCGTCAAGCGCCAGATGGAGAAGACGCAGCGCGAATATTACCTCAACGAGCAGATGAAGGCGATCCAGAAGGAGCTCGGCGAGGGCGAGGACGGCCGCGACGAGATGGCCGAGCTCGAGGAGCGCATCAAGAAGACCAAGCTGTCGAAGGAAGCGCGCGAGAAGGCGAGCGCGGAGCTCAAGAAGCTGCGCACCATGTCGCCGATGTCGGCCGAGGCCACCGTCGTGCGCAACTATCTCGATTGGCTGTTGTCGATCCCGTGGGGCAAGAACTCGCGCGTCAAGCAGGACCTGCATTTCGCCCAGGAGGTGCTCGACACCGATCATTACGGGCTCGAGAAGGTCAAGGAGCGCATTGTCGAATATCTGGCCGTTCAGAGCCGGCAGAAGAAGCTCAAGGGTCCGATCCTGTGCCTGGTCGGTCCGCCCGGCGTCGGCAAGACCTCGCTCGGCAAGTCGATCGCCAAGGCGACCGGTCGCGAATTCATCCGCATGGCGCTCGGCGGCGTGCGTGACGAGGCCGAGATCCGCGGCCATCGCCGCACCTATATCGGCTCGATGCCCGGCAAGGTCATCCAGTCGATGAAGAAGGCGAAGAAGTCCAATCCGCTCTTCCTGCTCGACGAGATCGACAAGATGGGCATGGATTTCCGCGGCGATCCGTCCTCGGCCTTGCTGGAGGTGCTGGATCCGGAACAGAACTCGACCTTCATGGATCACTATCTGGAGGTCGAATACGACCTGTCGAGCGTGATGTTCGTGACCACGGCCAACACGCTCAACATCCCGCCGGCCCTGATGGACCGCATGGAGATCATCCGCATCGCCGGGTACACCGAGGATGAAAAGGTCGAGATCGCCAAGCGCCATCTGTTGCCCAAGGCGGTCCGCGATCATGCGCTGCAGCCGAAGGAGTTTTCGGTCGACGACGAGGCGATCCGCCTGACGATCCGCACCTACACGCGGGAAGCCGGCGTGCGCAATCTCGAGCGCGAACTGATGAAGCTCGCCCGTAAGGCGGTAACCGAGATCCTCAAGACCGACACCACATCGGTCGAGGTGACGGCGGACAATCTGGCCGATTATCTGGGCGTACCGCGCTACCGGTTCGGCCAGGCCGAAGGCGAGGATCAGGTCGGTGTCGTCACCGGCCTGGCCTGGACCGAGGTCGGCGGCGAGCTTCTGACGATCGAAGGCGTGATGATGCCCGGCAAGGGCAAGATGACGGTGACCGGCAATCTGCGCGACGTCATGAAGGAATCGATTTCGGCCGCGGCGTCCTATGTGCGCTCGCGTGCGGTCGATTTCGGCGTCGAGCCGCCCGTTTTCGACAAGCGCGACATCCACGTCCACGTGCCCGAAGGCGCAACACCCAAGGACGGTCCGTCGGCGGGTGTGGCCATGGTCACGGCGATCGTCTCGGTCCTGACCGGCATTCCGGTGCGCAAGGAAGTCGCCATGACCGGCGAGATCACCCTGCGCGGCCACGTGCTGCCGATCGGCGGGCTCAAGGAAAAGCTCCTGGCGGCGCTGCGCGGCGGCATCAAGAAGGTGCTGATCCCGGAAGAAAACGCCAAGGACCTGGCCGAGATCCCCGACAACGTCAAAAGCGGTCTGGAGATCATCCCGGTCGCCCGTGTCGGCGAGGTGCTCAAGCATGCGCTCATGAAAATGCCCGAGCCGATCGAATGGACCGAGCCGGCCGAGCCCGCGGAGGCGGCCAAGGCGAAGGCCGACGATACGGGCGCGCAGAATCTGGCGCATTAATCTTCGCCGTTCTGGCGATGGCACAACAGCAAAGCCGGGCCCTCGGGCCCGGCTTTTCGTTGGAAAACGTCCGAAAAACCCCGCAAATGCGGTCTTTCGCCGATTTGCTGCTTGGTCAGGGCCCTACTTGTCACTAGAGTTCGGTCGCGGCGGGTTGAGTCGCCATAAATGCGGTTTTTGAACGAATGAGGATTTCATGAACAAGAACGAACTCGTATCGGCCGTGGCCGAGGCGGCGAACCTCTCCAAGGGAGACGCGCAGTCGGCCGTCGAAGCCGTGTTCTCGGTGATCACCGGCGAACTGAAAAAGGGCGGTGACGTCCGTCTCATCGGCTTCGGCAATTTCGAAGTGTCCCGGCGCGAGGCGTCCACCGGACGCAATCCGCAGACCGGTCAGCCGGTGCAGATTCCGGCCCGCAATGTCCCGAAATTCTCGGCCGGCAAAGGCCTCAAGGACGCCGTCAACAGCTAGGCTTTCGCGGCACGGCGTCCGTCGGAAAGCCCGCCGAGCAGCGGATGCCGGGAGCGGGGTGGAGCCTGGTTGCTTCTCGTCGGTTTTGTCGGGGGACGATCAATGAAGCCGGGCACCTCCCGGCTTCATTCATTCTGTGGCGCTGACGACAGAGCCCCGGCTTCGGCGGCGTGTGTCGAGCGCACGCCAGCCCCCGTCTTCCGCAGCCTCCAGCAGCGGCGTTTCAAACGCGCCGCGCACCCGTCGGCAAAGACCGGCTTCGAGCGTTTCAAGCCCCGTGCGCCAGCGGGTCGTCTGCAGCATCGCATAGGCGAGCACGACCGGCGCGATGTCCGCCTTGCCGAGCAGCCTGACCACGGCGGCCGTGGAACGACTGGTGGAGATTGCATCGTCGACGACCGCGACCCGCTTGCCGTGCAAGAGCGGCAGCAGGCGCGGATCGAGATAGAGATTTCGCGTGTGTCCGGGACTGGTAATGGAGGCGAGCGGTTCCGACAGCGCCTCGTCGTACCAGAATTTCCGCGAGGTTCCGAGCGCGACCATGCGGGTGTGGCCGAGGCCGCGCGCCACCGCGTGGGCGAGCGGCAGGCCGAGCGTCGGCACGCCGACGACCATTTCGGGCTCGAACGGGCGCACGGCGTCGATCATATGCCCGGCCAGCGCCTCCTCGACGACAAAACTCGCCTGATTGACGATCAGGGAAGCCACCGCGAACCGGCCGTCCCCGGGCAGGGCGCGGATCGGCAGCGCGATCTGGCGTCCGTCGGGAAGCACCGCGGGATAAAGCGCGCTGTGGCGCGTCTGCGCCTCGCAGGCAAAAAAGCCCGGCGGATAGAGCTCCTGCCAGAATTCATGCGGTTTCAGTGGCAATCGCGTACTTTCTGTTGCAAAAAGAGCCCTCGAAACAAGGCTTTGCGCGATGCGTCCGGGTCGGCTCACTATGGTTGGAGTGTAATGATGACGGTGGCAAAAAACCATGCCGGCGAAGATGAAGAAATCGCCTTTCTCACCCGCCTGAGGCGCGATCTCCACGCCCATCCCGAGCTCGGTTTCGAGGAACAGCGCACCAGCGCCCTCGTCCGCCGCGTTCTGGAAGAGGCCGGCCTTGCGGTTCACGACGGTTTGGGCAAGACCGGTGTCGTCGGCACGTTGTCGCGTGGTACGGGCGGGAGGCGCATCGCCTTGCGCGCCGACATGGACGCGCTCGCCATGAACGAGGCGGCCACGGCCGACGAGCGGCCGTACCGTTCGACTGTCGAAGGGCGGATGCATGCATGCGGCCATGACGGGCATACGGTCATGCTGCTGGGGGCGGCGCGTGCGTTGGCGGACAATCCCGATCTCGCCGGTACCGTGCATTTCGTCTTCCAGCCGGCCGAGGAGGGCCGGGGCGGCGCCAAGGCGATGATCGACGACGGTTTTTTCGACCGCTTTCCGGTCGACGCCGTCTACGGCCTGCACAATATGCCGGGACTTGCCACCGACCAGATCGCGGCGGTCGAAGGGCCGCAACTGGCCAGTTCCGACCGCTGGACACTGACCTTCCGGGGCAAGGGTACGCATGGCGCCAAACCGCATTTCGGCCGTGATGCCGTCACCGCCGCCGGCCATTTCCTGGCCGCAATCCAGTCGATCGTGGCGCGTCGGGTCGACCCGCTGCAACCGGCCGTTGTCAGCGCCTGCGCGCTTTCGGCCGGTGATTTCGACGCCCTCAACGTCATTCCAGACGTGGTGCGTATCGGTGGCACCACCCGAGCCTATACGCCTGAAACCCGCGATCTGCTCGAGGAGGAGATCGGCGTGTTCGCGCGCGGTGTCGCCGCCATCTTCGGTATCGAGATCGACTATCGTTACATAAGGCAGATACCGCCGGTGGTGAACGATCCCGAGGCGACGCGGCGCGCCCGGCTCGCGGCCGAACGGGCGCTGGGGACCGAACGGGTCGTCAGCGCCTTCGCCCCGTCGACGGCCGGCGACGATTTTGCGCATTTTTCCGCGGTGGTGCCGGGCGCCTATGTCTGGCTCGGCAACGGCCCGGCCGAAAACGATGCGCTGCATCACAACAGCCGCTACGATTTCAACGACGCCGCGATCGCCTCCGGCGTCGCCTTCTGGACCCGGCTGGTGGAAATGGAACTCGCGGCCGGCTGAGCCGGTCTCAGCCTTACCCGAGCATGTCGGCAAGGAGCGCGAGCGCCTTGTCGGCGTCGACGTCGAGCGCCACCGTTACGCTGAGCGCGTCCGCCTCGCCGGGCGTAAGCGCGCCGGCGTCGGGTCCCCCTCCGGTATCGACCGACAGGGTGAGGTCTTCGCAGTCGAACAGGTCGGGGCGCAGCGCAAACAGCATCACGCAGGGATCGTGCAGCGGCCGGCTGGCGCCGCCCGTCGTGGTGGTGAAATAGGCTTCGATCAGGTCTGCGGAGACGGTCGCCGCCGGGGTGCCGGCGGCGCGCAACGACGCCACATAGGCGCGCGAGGCGCGCACGCGGCGCGTCACGTCGAGCGGGATCAGCGTCACCGGCAGCCCGCTGCCGAGCACGGCGGCTGCCGCCTCCGGATCGGCGGCCAGGTTGAATTCCGAGCGCGGCCCGATATTGCCGGGTTCGTCGATGGCCCCGCCCATCGCGACGATGCGACCGACGCGCCGTGCCGCTTCCGGCCGGTCTCGCAGCAAAAGCGCCAGATTGGTCAGCGGCCCGAGCGCCAGAATGTCGAATGTACCGGGCTGAGCCGCGTCCAGCGTGGCTGCGATCCAGCCGGCGGCGTCGGTGCCGGCTGGCGGCGCATGGGGTTCGGGAAACGGCACTCCGCCGAGCCCGTCGCGGCCGTGAATCTCGGCGGTATCAAAACCTTTGCGCGCCAGCGGCTCGACCGCTCCGGCGATCACCGGAATATCGCCACGCCTGGCCAGCGCCAGGATGCGACCGGCATTGCGTGTGGTGGTCTCGATACCGATATTGCCGGCGACCGTGGTCACGCCGCGAATGTCGAAGGCGGGCGTGGCGAGCGCGGCGAGGATCGCGATGGCGTCATCGATGCCGGGATCGGTGTCGATGATCACCGGCCGGGGCGGACTGTCGCTCACGCTCTTTCGGTCTCCACTGCGGCGAAGGCTGCGAGGATGCGCACCCAGGAGCGGATGCCCTTGTGATAGCTCGACAGGTCGTATTTTTCGTTCGGGCTGTGGATACGGTTGTCGAACTTCGCAAAGCCGACCAGCAGTGAATCCATGCCGAGCCGATCCTTGAAGACGGTCGCGATCGGGATCGAACCGCCGGTGCCGGCAACCGCCGCCTCGCAGTTCCATTCCTCCGACAGCGCCCCGAGCGCCTTTTGCAGCAACGGGCTGTCGATCGGCATCACGGTGGCCGAACTGCCGCCATGGACCACGAAATCGACGCTGCAATCCTCCGGCACATGCGCGCGCACATGGGCGCGGAAGGCCGCGCGGACCTTTTCGGGGTCCTGGCCGGCAACCAGGCGAAATGAGATCTTGGCGTGTGCCTCGGCCGGGATGACGGTCTTGAAGCCGTCGCCGGTATAACCGCCCCACAGGCCGTTGATCTCGCAGGAGGGTCGCGCCCAGACCTGCTCCAGCACCGAATAGCCCGCCTCGCCGGCCGGGATCGACAGGCCGATATCCTTCAAAAACCCTTCTTCGTCGAAGGGAAGCCGTTTCCAGCGCTCAGCCACGTCGGCCGGCAGCGGTTTTACGCCGTCATAAAACCCGTCCAGCGTGACGCTGCCGTCAGGCGCCCGCAGCGTCGCGATCGCCTCCGACAGCACCTGCAGCGGGTTGCGCGCGGCATTGCCGAACATGCCCGAATGCAGGTCGCGGCTGGCGCAGCGCACCGTTACTTCTTCCTGCACGATGCCGCGCAGCATGGTCGTGATCGCCGGGGTCTTGTCGTCCCACATATCGGTGTCGCACACCAGCATGACATCGGCCTTCAGTTCCGCCCCGGCCTCGTCGAGGAACGGCCCGAGACTGGCGCTGCCGGATTCCTCCTCGCCTTCGAACAGCATCGACACCTGGACCGGCAAGGCGCCCGCCACCGCGTGCCAGGCGCGGCAGGCCTCCACGAAGGTCAGCAACTGACCTTTGTCATCGGAGGCGCCGCGCGCCACGATATGGGTGTCGCCATTGTCCTGCGGCACCAGCGTCGGCTCGAACGGATCCGAATTCCAAAGCGGCAGCGGATCGACCGGCTGCACGTCGTAATGGCCGTAAAAAAGCACATGCGGCCCCGGCATCGCCGGCGCGTGGCCGACCACCATCGGATGGCCCCCGGTCGGCCGCGCCGATGCCTCAAAACCGATCTCGGCGAGCGTGCCGGCAAGCCAGTCGGCCGCGCGCCGGCAGTCGTCGGCATAGGCCGGGTCGGTGGAGATTGAGGGGATGCGGATCAACGCGAAAAGCCGCTCCAGGCTCTGGTCCAGATTGGCGTCGACATGCGCGAGAACGGCATCGAGTTGTTCGGTCGGGGCGGGCATTGTCGTCTCCTGTCGATTGCGGGGCGCCTTGGCGATCCATGCCGGAGCGGGCCGCCGAGGGCAATGTCTGCGCCCGGCCAGTGCACCGGCTTGTCGTGGTCCAGTCTCAAACGGTGGCGTCGATCCGTGTCATTTCGGCCTTGAAGCGGGCGGCCACCTGCAGCGCGTCGCGTAGCACCTGCTTGCGTTCAAGCGTCAGCACCGTGCGGTCGCGCATCAGCCACGATCCGGCCACCATGACGTCGCGCACATCGTCCGGCATGGCCGAAAACACCAGGGTTGCATAGGGATCGTAGACCGGCTGCAGGCGCGGGGCCGTCATGTCGATGCGGATCAGGTCGGCCTGCTTGCCGGGCTCCAGCGTGCCGATCCGTTTGTCGAGCCCAAGCACGCGCGCACCCTCGACAGTGGCCATGCGGATAACCTCCACGCCCGGCATCGGCTTGCGGCTGTGGCCCAGAAGCTTCTGGAACATGGTAACCGGCGCGAATTGCGAGAACAGGTCGAGCGTATTGCCACTCATCGGCCCGTCGGTGGCGATCCCGACCGGCAGGCCGGCGGCCCGCATCGCTTCCACCGGCGCGATGCCGCGGCCCGCCTTGGCGTTGGAGCGCGCATTGTGGGCAACGCGGACCTCGGCGCGCGCCATCTTTTCGATGTCGCTTTGCGACACGTGCAGGCAATGGGCGCAGATCAACCCCTTGCGCAGCAACCCCGCCTTCTCGACCACTTCGACCGGACGAAGCCCGTGATTTTTGGCGCACCAGTCCATTTCCGAATCCATCTCGGCCAGATGGATCTGCACCGGCACGTCGGGGTGGTCGTCGGCCCAGCGCGCGACCCGGTTCATGACCGCGATATCGGTCGAATAGGGCGCGTGCGGCGCGATCGAGGCGATCACCCGCGCATGGCCTGCGAATTCGGCCACAAGCTCTTCGGTCAACGCGAAGCCGGCGTCGATGGTGGCGTGGTCCGGCGGGTCGAAATCGGCGATCGTCTGGCCGACCACGCCGCGCATGCCGGCCTCGTCGATCACACGGCCGACCTCGGTTTCGAAATAATACATGTCCGCCACCGTGGTGACGCCGCCGGCGATCAGTTCCAGCGCGGCGAGCCTTGTGCCGGCCCGCACCATCTCGGGCGTGACGAATTTGCGTTCCAGCGGCAGCACGTAGCGATAGAGCCGGTCGTCGACATCTTCGCCGAGGCCGCGAAACAAGGTCATCGCCATATGGCAATGCGGATTGACCATGCCCGGCATGACGATGTCGCCGGCGACGTCGATCGTTTCGGCGCCGTCGATCGCCGGGGCGGGACCGGCGCCCGTCGCGGTGATCGTCTCGCCCTCGATCTGCACGAAACCGTTCTCGATCACCGGCATCTCCGGCGTGCAGGGCAGCAGCGTGGCGTTGGTGATCAGCAGGGTCATGGGCGGTCCCGGTCGGGTTGGGGCGGTTTGCGCGCCGGTATTGCTGGGCCGTCGCCGGCCATCACTCCGCGTCGAGCACGCAGCACTGGTCGGGCACCGGCACCAGCCGCGCCGGACTGCCGGGCTCCAGCGGCGTCGACAGCGTGCCGTTGGCGATCAGATGGCCGGCTTCGGTCTCGCATTGATACTGGTAGGCGCGTCCGAGATAGGTGCGCAGCCCCAGCTTGGCGGGAATGCCCTGCGCGTTCGGGTCGGCGCTGACGGCCAGCCCGTCGGGCCGCGTCGCCAGCACGAACCGGTCGGGGATTGCGCCGAACCGCGCCTGGCTGAGCTCGAGCCGGGTGCCGCCGGCCGCCTCGGCCGTCACCTGGTCGCCGTCGCGCGCCACGACGCGCATCGCGACCAGGTTTTCGAAGCCGACGAAACGCGCGACGAAGGCGTTGGCTGGTCGCTGATAGAGATTTTCGGGCGTGTCGAACTGCATGATGCGCCCGGCATTCATGATCGCCACCCGGTCGGAGATCGAAAACGCCTCCTCCTGGTCGTGGGTCACGTAGACCGATGTGGTGCCGTTGGCGCGCTGCAACTGGCGGATCTCCACGCGCATGTCGATCCTGAGCTTGGCGTCGAGATTGGATAGCGGCTCGTCGAACATCAACAGCGGCGGCTCGATGACGAGCGCGCGCGCCAGCGCGACGCGCTGCTTCTGGCCGCCGGACAGCGCACCGGGCAGGCGGTCCGACAGGCCCGACAGGCCGACGCGCTCGAGCATGGCCTGCGCCTTGCCGTTGCGTTCGCTCGAGCCGACGCCGCGCTGCTTGAGCCCGAAGGCGACATTGTCGAGCACGCTCAGATGCGGAAACAGGGCGTAGTTCTGGAACACCAGCCCGATGTCGCGCCGGTAGGCCGGCAGCCGGGTCAGGTCGCGGCCGCCGAGCGTGATCTGGCCGGAAGTCGGCTCCAGGAAACCGGCGATCAGGCGCAGCGTGGTCGTCTTGCCGCAGCCCGACGCGCCGAGCAGCGAAACCAGTTCGCCGGCTGCAACGGACAGCGACAGGTCCTCCAGCACCTTGGTGGTGCCGTAATGGGCGGTGACGTTTTCGACGGAAAGCGGCTGGGTCATCGTGTCTACTTTGTCAGGAAGGTCAGGCCGAGCGTGCGTTCCACGATCGCCATCACGGCGACGGTCAGCACCATCAGCAAAACGGATACGGAAGCGATCGTCGGGTCGAAGAACTGCTCGACATGGGCGAGAATCTGGATCGGCAGGGTGGAGATGCCTGGCCCGGTCAGAAACAGCGAGGTCGACACGTCGTTGATCGAGGTGATGAAGGCCAGGATAAAGGCGGCGATCACGCCCGAGCGCACATTCGGCAGCACGATGGTGAAGAAGGTCTTCGCCGGCCGGCTGCCGAGGCTGATCGCCGCTTCCTCGATCGAGAAGTCGAACGAGGACAGGCTGGCCGAGATCACCCGCACGCAATAAGGCAGCACGATCAGCGTGTGGCCGATCAGGAGCGACAAAAAGATCGGCAGCGAGGCACCGACGGCGACCGACTTCAACAAGGAGAAGCCGAGCACGATTTCCGGCACCAGGATCGGCAGCACGAACACCGTCGACAGCCATGACGGCAGCTGGATGCGGTGGCGGTTGAGCGCGTAGGCGGCCGGAATGCCGACCAGAAGCGCCAGGCCGGTGGCCAGGAAGGCAAGCTCCATGCTGGTCACGATGGTGCGGCGAAACGCGCTGATTTCAAAAATGTTCTCGAACCATCTGAACGTCAGGCCCTGCGGCGGGAAGGTCAGATAGGAGGTGTCGCTGAGGGCTGCGCCGATCACGATGATCAGCGGCCCGACCAGGAAGATATAGACCACCGCCGCGAAGGCGACGAGAGAGCGGGGCATGGTTGTGTTCATCACGTCGTCATCGGGTTGAGGCGCTTGGCGATGCGGGTCATGGCCAGCACCACCGACACGGTGATGACGACCATGATCGTGGCGATGGTGGAGGCGCTGACCCAGTCGAAATTGACCATGGCGGCCTGGTACATCAGCGTGCCCATCATCATCTGCCGCTCGCCGCCGAGAAGCTGCGGCGTGGCGTAGGAGGTGAAGGACCCGGTGAAGACCAGCACCGCGCCGACGATCAGGCCGGGCACGGCGAGCGGGAAAATGACCTGCCGGAACGTGGCGGCCGGCGTGGCGCCCAGCGAGGCGGAGGCCTGGATGACGTCGTCGGGGATGTTCTCGAGCACCCCGACCAGGGTCAGGATCATCAGCGGCGTGAACAGATAGACCATCGCGACGATCACCGACCCTTCCGTATAGAGCATCGACAGCGGTTCGCCGATGACGCCGATCCAGGTGAGGAAATTGTTCAAAATGCCGTTCTTGCCCAGGATGATCAGCCAGGCGAAGGACCGCACCACCACGCCGGTCAGGAGCGGGAACACGGCAGCGATGATCAGGATGCTTTTCAGCCGGCCGGGCGCGCGCGACACCACATAGGCGGTCAGGAAACCCAGGACGAGCGAGATCGCCGTCGTCGCCAGCGAGACCTCGAGGGTGCGCCACAAGACCGTGCGGCGGAAGCCGCTGTTGAAGAAGTCGAGATAGGGCGCGATCGGACCCGACCCGTCGCCGAACGTGGTGGCGATCGTCAGCGTGACCGGAACCAGCAGGAACAGCGCCACCAGCATGGTCGCGGGAAAGGCGAGTATCCAGCCAGCGAAACGTTTGGGCATGGTCGGGATTTCCGCGTTCTAGTAGAGCCTTGACGGGCTGGGTGCAGCCGCTGCCTGCTGCGGCACGCTGAGGTGGCGGAAGGGGAGGGGCTGACGCCAGGCCGTCCCCGTTCCGCTCACCACACCCGCGTCGCGTCTTGACGCAAGCAGCGAACGAATGTCGTCCTTACATGCCGAAGACTTCGTTCCAGCGGTCGATCCAACCCTTCTTGGCGGCGTTCATCTTGGCGTAGTCGACCCGTTTGAGATTGTCGATCATTGCCGCGCCATAGGTCCACTGCTTGGCCTGTTCCGGCGTCAGCTCGACCGATTTCACCACCGGCGCGTCGACGCCGTTGGCGGCGAGCGTCTTCTGCAGTTCGGGATCGAGGATGAAATTGATGAACTCGTGCGCAAGTTCGACGTTTTCAGCGCCCTTTGGAATGTTGACCGTATTCAGCGTCGCGACAGCGCCATCCTCCAGATCGGCCCATACCACGGTTGGCACCGCCGCCTGCAACTGCGCCAGCGCGAAATCCTGGGCGAGCGACACCGTCACTTCGCCGGTCGAGAACAGATTGATCATCTCCGAACCGGTCTTGTAGTTTTTGACCACGTTCGGCTTCAGCGCCTCGATCTCGGCGAAGGCCGGGCCGTCGTCCTCGAAGGCGTCGGTGCCGGCCTTGTCGCCGGCCAGCATGACGACCATCGGGCCGGCCGTCGTGGTGATGCCGGGCAACGAGATCTGGCCTTTCAGGTCGTCGCGCCACAGATCGCTCCAGCGGGTGATCGCCGGCTCGACCTTGGCCGAATCGTAGACGATGCCCACGCGGCCGATCGAATAGGCCGGGCCGTATTCGCCCTGCGGCGCCTGCGCCATCTCGTAAAGCCCGTCAATGTTGGGAATCTTCGAGCGGTCGATCGGCTGGAACAGGCCTTCCTCGATGCCGATCTGCGAATAGGAATCGGTGAAATAAGCGACGTCGACGCCGCCGCCGCTGCGGATCTTGATCTTGTTCAGCCGGTCGGCGTTGTTGCCGGTCTCGAAAACGAGTTCGCAGCCGCATTGTTTCTGGAACGGCTGGACGATGTACTCGTTCAGCTTGTCGCCGTTGAAGCCCCACCAGGAAATCGTCAGCGTCTTTGACTGCGCCGCTGCCGGGCCTGCTGCCAGCATGGCCGCCGCGCAGGCGGCGCCGGCGAGGATGCGCGAATAGGTGCCGATCATGTCTTGCCCTCTGTTATTGGTTTCGCCGCGGGAGGTCGGCGGCGGCAGAAGACTATTTTTGCCAGCCGCGCGCGGCAAGGCAAAACCACGCCAGGGCCGGGTTTTCCAATCGGAAAACTGGATCGGCGCCTCAAAAATCGGGAAAACAATCGCCATGGTTGCTGCGGCTATCAGGCGCAATCGTTGGACCGTGCCGTTTCGCGCGCGTTATGGCGTTGCGCGGCGCGTGCTGATCACGCCGCACGCTCCTTGCCAGAACAGAAATCCCGGCGGTCAAACAGTTCCGGTTCAAGACCAAACCCGAGGCCGGCATTGTAGGCGCCGGCCCCGCTGCAGCGTCACGAACCGATGAAATTCGGTTTGCGCTTCTCCAGGAAGGCCTGCATGCCTTCCTGCTTGTCGCTGGTGGCAAACAGCAATTGCACCGCCTTGCGTTCCATCGCCAGCGCCGTCTGCAGCGGCGCGTCGGGCCCAAGCAGGATCAGTTCCTTGATCTGTGCAACCGCGATCGGCGGCAGTTTGGCGATCTGTCCGGCAAGTTCCGTGGCGCGCGTCATCACCTGGTCGTCGTCGACCACTTCGCTGACCAGGCCCATCGCATAGGCTTCCTCGGCATCGATCAGCTTGCCGGTAAGGCAAAGCAGCATGGCGCGGAACTTGCCGACCGCGCGGGTCAGGCGCTGCGTTCCGCCGGCGCCCGGCATGATCCCGACTTTGACCTCGGGCTGTCCGAGCCGGGCGCTGCGCCCGGCAACGATGATGTCGGCATGCATTGCAAGTTCCAGCCCGCCGCCCAGCGCAAAGCCGCTGACGGCGGCAATCACGGGAACCGGGCAGTCGCCGACCGCTTCCCAAAGCCGCTCGGTATGACGCTTGTACATGGTGACGGCGTCGATCTGCGACATGTCGAGTATGTCGGCGCCGGCGGCAAAGCTGTCCTGGTCGCCCGTCAGGATAACGCAACGCAAATCGGTGTCGTCGACGAAAGAGCGGAATATGTCCGCCATGTCCTGGCGCACGGCGAGATTGAGCGCGTTGCGCACCTGCGGGCGATTGAGCCTGACGATTGCGATGGCCGGGCTCGGCCTTTCAAGCAGAACGATGTCGCTCATCCCACATGCTCCAGTGCCATGGCGATGCCCTGTCCGACGCCGATGCACATGGTGCACAGCGCCCGCCTGGCCTTGCGTTCCATCAGCTCCTGGGTCGCGGTCAGCGCAAGGCGCGCGCCCGACATGCCGAGCGGGTGGCCGAGCGCGATCGCGCCGCCATTGGGATTGACGTGATCGGCGTCGTCGGGAAGGCCCAGTTGCCGCAGCACGGCAAGGGACTGCGCGGCGAAGGCCTCGTTGAGCTCGACGACATCCATGTCGGCGATGGTGAGGCCGAGGCGGTCGAGCAGTTTGCGGCTGGCCGGCTCCGGGCCGATTCCCATGATGCGCGGCGGCACGCCGGCGGCCGCGAGGCCGAGAATGCGGGCGACCGGGGTCAGGCCATGCTTCTTTGCGGCGGCTTCCGAGGCGATAATCAGCGCGGCCGCGCCGTCATTGACGCCTGACGCGTTGCCGGCCGTCACGCTGCCGCCGGCCCGGAACGGCGTCGACAGGCCGGCGAGTTTTTCCAGGCTGGTTTCGCGCGGATGCTCGTCGGCGGTCACGGTTATCGCCGGGCCCTTGCGCTGGGGAATGGAGACGGCAACGATCTCGCGGGCGAGGCGCCCGGAAGCCTGGGCCTTCAGCGCGCGTTGCTGGCTGCGAAGGGCAAACGCATCCTGATCGGCGCGCGAAACGGCGTAGTCCTCTGCGACGTTCTCGGCGGTCTCGGGCATGGAATCGATGCCGTATTGCTGCTTGAGCAGCGGATTGACGAAGCGCCAGCCAATGGTCGTGTCGAAGATTTCCGCCTTGCGCGAGAATGGCGTTTCCGCCTTGCCCATGACGAAGGGTGCGCGCGACATGGATTCCACGCCGCCGGCGATGACGAGATCGGCGTCGCCGGCACGGATCGCGCGCGCCGCAATGCCGACGGCATCGAGGCCGGAGCCGCACAGCCGGTTGACGGTGGCTCCGGGAATGCTTTGCGGCAGTCCCGCCAGCAATACCGCCATCCGCGCCACGTTGCGGTTGTCCTCGCCTGCCTGGTTGGCGCAGCCGAGGATGACGTCGTCGACCGCTTCCCAGTCGACGGAGGTGTGACGCTCCATCAGGGCGCGGAGCGGCACCGTCGCGAGATCGTCGGGACGCACGGCCGACAGCGCGCCGCCGTAGCGGCCGATCGGCGTGCGTATGCCGGCGCAGATAAAGGCTTCCTGCATGGGGGGCGTCACAGCGGGCATTTGGTGGTGAAGTTCGGCTTGCGCTTCTCGCGCAGCGAAGCGAGCCCTTCCTTGACGTCCGGTCCCTTGAAACCCATGAATTCGAGCGCCAGCGAGGTGTCGAAGGTGGGGCCGGCCATGCGAAGCCAGTTGTTGAGCGCATATTTGGTCCAGCGCATGGCGGTCGGGGACCCCGCGGCAAGCTTGCGCGCCACCTCCAGCGCCTTGTCGTGCAGGTCTTCCGGTTCCGTGCACAGCGAGACGAGGCCGATACGCTCGGCTTCCTCGCCGCTTACCGGCTCGCACAGCATCAGGTAGTATTTGGACTTGGCGAGACCGCACAGCAGCGGCCACACGATGGCCGCATGGTCGCCGGCGGCGACACCGAGGCGGGTATGGCCGTCGATGATGCGGGCAGAACGCGAGGCGATGGAGATGTCGGCCAGCAGGCCGGCGACGAGTCCCGCGCCGACAGCCGGGCCTTCCATGGCGGAGACAAGCGGCTTTGAGCAATTGACCAGATTGTAGACGAGGTCGCGGGCTTCCTTCCACACACGTGTCAGCGTGTCGAAATCCTCGGTCATCTCCTGCACGAGATCGAGATCGCCCCCGGCCGAAAACGCATTGCCCGCGCCACGGATGATCGCCGCGCTGACGTTGGGATCGCTGTCGATATCGCGCCACACCTCGACGAGTTCGCCATGCATGATCCGGTCGGCGGAGTTGAGCCGGCCGGGATTTTCCATGGTAACGCGCAGGATACGCTCTTCGGGCCAGTCGAATTTCAGGCGCTGGTACTTGGCGTAACGGTCGCTCATATTTTTTTCTCTCTGTCTTTCCAATAGGGCTCGCGCAGAATGTTCTTCTGGATCTTGCCGATCGGCGTCTTGGGGAAGGAATCGACCACCTTGACGATGTGAGGGCGCTTGAAGCGGGCCAGCCGCGCGGCGCAATGCTCGACCAGTTCGTCCTCGTCGAGCGTCGCGCCTGTTTTCAGCAACACATAGGCCGCCGGCACCTCGCCCCATTTATCGTCCGGTATGCCGAACACGGCGCATTCCGCGACCGCTTCGTGATCGTAGATCGCGTTCTCGATCTCCTTGGGATAGATGTTCTCGCCGCCGGAAATGATCATATCCTTGGAGCGGTCGACCAGCGTGATGAAGCCGTCGGCGTCGATGGTGCCGACATCGCCGGTATGCGCCCAGCCATGCTTCCAGAACCCCGCCGTCTGCTCCGGTTCGTTGTAGTATTCCAGCATGACGTTTTCGCCGCGCGAGACGATCTCGCCGATCTCGCCGGGCGCGACGGGGCGGCCTTCGCCGTCGATGACCGCAACGTCCACATTATAGGCCTGGCGGCCGATCGAGCCGAGCTTTTCGGGCAGGTACCAGTGGCGCAGCGAGGTGAGGACGCCCATTTCCGACTGGCCGTAGATCTGCGTCATTTTCACGTCGGGCAGCAGCTTCAGCATCTCCATCTGCACCCAGTCGGGCATCGGCGCGCCGGCGAATGAGAGCTTGCGCCAGGTGGCGAAGTTCGACGCGTCGAACTCGGCATCGGACACCACCATGGAAACCTGCGTCGGCACCATGAAGGCGGCCGTCATGCCGGTGCGTTTCGCCATGGCGGCGAAATCGGCGGGATGCCACTTGCTGAGAAGCGTTGTCGTCGCACCCGCAAGGATCGCCGGCTGGAACATGATGTTCAGCGCCGCCACGTGGAACAGCGGCGTGACGATGCCGACCACGTCGCGTTCGTCGATCGCCTCTTCCACCATCACCGTGTGCGCGGTGATCATGCGGTTGCGGTGGCTGCACAAAACGCCTTTCGGACGCCCGGTCGTGCCGCCCGTATAGGTCATGCAGAACGGATCGTCCTCGTTTATCTCGATGTCGGGCAGGCTTGCGGGCGCGTCGGCATAAAAACCGCGGAACGCGTCTTCGCCGTCGCCGCCGATGCGCACGGTCCGTTTCAGTTTCGGCAGTTTGGCGCGGACCGCTTCCACCTTGTCGGAAAACATGTCCTCGTAGAACAACAGTTCGATATCCGCCTTGGCGAGCACATAGGCCAGTTCTTCCGGCGCATAGAGCACTGAAACGTTGACGATCACGGCGCCGGAACGCGCGACACCGAAGAAGGCGATGCCGTATTCGGTGCGGTTGCGGCTGATGATGCCGACCTTGGCGCCCTTGGTAAGGCCCTTGGCGATCAGCGCGTTGGCCAGTTGGTTGGCCGCGCGGTCGAGTTCGCTGTAGCTCAGCGATTGATCGTCCCACAGGATCGCCGGCTTCTGCGGAAAGCGCTCAGCCGAACGGCGTAGCATGTCGCCCGTTAGCATGGCCGCATTCTCCTTGATTTGCTGTATCCGTCCATTGGCGAGTGTCGATGCGGACGGTTATCCCGAGGGTGATTATCCTGCGCCAATTGCGGGATGACATTCAGAAAAAAATCGGCATGCTGCAATCGGAATTTGCGGAACCCGCTTCCGCACTGCGGAAATCTCCCGGAGGGACAATGAGCGACAAGGACAGGCAGTTTGTCGAGGCGCTCGCACGCGGGTTGGCCGTCCTGGAGTCCTTGTCCAGGGCGCAGATGCCGTTGACCAATGGCGATCTCGCCAAAATGACAGGCCTGGCGCCGTCGACCGTCAGTCGGCTGACCCATACGTTGAGCGTGATGGGCTATGTGCGCCTCAGCCGTCCCAACCGTGCCTATGAGCTGACGCCGAAAAACCTCACGCTCGGCTATCCGGTACTGGCCGGCATGCGGCTGCTTGAACAGGCGCGGCCCCACCTCCAGCAGCTCAGCCGCACGACGGGCGAGACGGCGGCGCTGGCCATCCGCGACAAGCTGCATATTACCTTCGTTGAGGTGTTCGAAGGGGCCAATCTGGTTGCCGTGCGCCTCGCCACGGGAGGCCGCCTCCGCATTCCCGTCTCGGCGGCCGGCATCGCATTGGTCGCGGCGCTTCCCGAGGCCGAACGGCGCATGCTCGCCGCGCGCGTGCGCGCCGAGATGACGCGAACCGGCCAGGATCCCGAGAGCTTCAACCTGGCCTTGAACCAGTGCCCGCGCGACGGTGCCGCCATCGTGCGCAACCTGTGGAACCCAGGCATTGGCGGCGTATCCGTGCCGATCCACAGCCAGGGCGAATATGCCGCGCTCACCATTCCCGTGGCAACGGGCTCGATCTCGGAACACACCATGCGCACGACCCTGGCCGACGCCTTGAAGGAGGTCGCCAACATGCTCGGGCCGGCGCTGCTGGCCAACTGAACGAGGCTGGAGCCTATGCGTGTGCCGCCGGCAGGCCGAGGGTGGCGCGACGGCGCAGCCACTGGCTGGGCCGATAACGGTCGTCGCCGGTAAGTGCCTGAGCCTGCGCCAGAATGCGGTAAACGACGTCGGGTCCGATTGCATCGGCGAGCTCCAGCGGACCTTTAGGGTAGTTGAGGCCGAGGCGCATGGCGAGGTCGATATCGGGAGGCGAGGCAAGGCCCGTCTGCGCCATCTCGCACCCGAGATTGGCGACCATGGCGGCGATGCGCTGACCGATGAAACCGGACGAATCGGCAATGGCCGTCACGGCGCGGCGCGTTGCAAGGAGCGATATGACCGATCCGCGCGCCGCCTCGTCGGCGCCGGGGGCGGTCATCACCGTCACGCGCTTGCTGGTGTCGGGGATCGTATCCACGCAGACCAGCCGGCGATGGTCGAGACCGTTTCGCGCCGCATAGGCCGTGGCGTCCTCGCCGACCGGGGCGGCCAGGATCGGGGCCTTGCCGTCATCGGCATCAAGAACGGTCGCGCCGCATTCGGCCGCGAGTTCGCCAAGCTCGGGCGCACCGCCATGTACGACAACGGCCCGCGCCGCCGGCGCGTCGGACTGCGCATCGGCGGAGGGAACCGTGTCGCCCTCGCCATAGGAAAAGAAGCCGCGCCCGCTCTTGCGGCCGAGTTGGCCCGTCTCCAGCATGTAGCGGTGCAGCGGCGTGGAACGCAGGCGCGGGTCGCCGAACGCGCTCTCGTGCACGAAGTGCGTCACCGGGAAGTTCACATCCATCCCGGTCAGATCCATCAGCTCGAACGGTCCCATACGGAAGCCGAAACCGTCGCGCATGACCGCGTCGATCTGCTCGGGGCGGGCGACGTTCTCGTGCAGGATGGCGAGCGCTTCGGTGGTGTAGGCCCGGCCGCCGAAATTCACCAGGAAACCGGGCGTGTCCTTCACCGCGACGGGGGTGCGGCCGAGTCTCTTGCCGAGCGCCAGCAGCGCGTCCATCACCGCGTCGGTGGTTTCCGGGGCGCGGATCAGTTCCACCAGTTTCATGACGGGAACCGGGTTGAAGAAGTGAAGCCCCGCGACGCGGTCGCGCCGGCCGAGTTTCGCCGCTATGGCGCCGATCGGCAGGGAGGAGGTGTTGGAGGCGAGGATGGCGTCATCGGCGACGATGGCTTCAAGCTCGGCGAACAGCGCCTGCTTGACCTCGAGGTTCTCGATGATCGCCTCGATGACCACGGCGCAATCGGCCATCTCCTGCAAGGCCGTGGCGGGCCGAAGGCGAGCGCTTGCCGCGTCGGCCTCGTCCTGCGGCATCTTTCCCTCGCTTGCCCGTTTTGCCAGCCGTTTGGCGACGCTGCCGCACGAAGCCGCCGCCGCGCCTTCGCGCGTGTCGAACAGGCGCACCGTGATGCCGCCTGTCGCGGCGACCTGGGCGATGCCGGTGCCCATGGCGCCGGCGCCAATCACGCCTATCGTCAAATCGGACGCGTTCATATCCCTCATGCGGGCAAACCTCTTTCGCTGTGTCGGTAAATCAGATCAGGGCGCGAACAAGGCCGCCGTCGACGGTTATGTTCTGTCCGGTGATGTAGCCGGCCAGCCGCGAGCACAGGAAACCGCAGACGGGACCGAAATCGTCGGCTTCGCCGAGGCGGCCCGCGGGTATGCTCTCGGCCATGCGCGCCTTGGCGGCCTGCGGCGTGATGTTCTCGCGCGTGGCCTGCGCGTCATAGACGCGCTTCAGCGCGCCGGTGTCCATCAGGCCGGGCAGCAGGTTGTTGACGGTGATGCCGTCGCGCGCCACCTCGCGGGCCAGGCTCGCCATGGCGCCGGTCAGGCCGGCGCGCACGCCGGTCGCCAGACCCATGTTCGGATAGGGCTCGCGCACCGTGAACGAGGTGACGTTGACGATGCGGCCGTAGCCGGCGGCGCGCATGTCGGGCAGCACCAGGCCGGCGAAATCGATGGCTGACAGCATGTTGCCCTCCAGCGCCTTTTGCCAGACCTCGTGGCTGTGGCCTTCCAGCGGGCCGGGCGGCGGGCCGCCGGCGTTGGTCACCAGGATGGAGAGCGGCCCGACGAGCCGGCGGGCTTCCTCGACGATGCGGCGGCGTTCGGCCGGCTCGCTGACGTCGCCGGCGACCGCGAAGGCTTCGCCGTCGATTTCGGCTGCCGCCCGTTTCGCCTTGTCGGCGTCGCGGCCGTTGATCACGACGCGCACGCCCGCTTGCGCAAGCGATTTCGCGCAGGACAGGCCGAGCCCCTGTGTGCTGCCGAGAAGGAGGGCGGTTAGGCCGGAAATACCAAGGTCCATGAGGTCTCGTCCTTTTAGAGGAAGGAGGGCAGGAAGAGAATGATGCCGGGAAACAGCGCCAGCAGGGCAATCACCACGATGAAGATACCGATGAACGGTATCACCGCGCGGAAGATGGCCTGCAGCGGCACGTCCCTGGTGACGCCATGCAGGGCAAAAAGTGTGTAACCGAAGGGTGGCGTGATGCCGCCGATCGACATGTTGATGAGGAAGATGGTCCAGAACCACACCGGGTCGAAGCCGAGCGCCTCTACGATCGGGCCGTAGAGCGGCACCAGCATGATCATTAGCGCGATCTGGTCGATGAACATGCACAAGACGAAGGGCAGGATCTGCAGCAACACGAACATCACCGCCGGCGGCAGGTTGAGCTCGGTGACGGCGGCGACCAGCTTGAACGTCGCGCCGCTCATGTTGAGCACCTGGCTGAACGAGACCGACGAGACCATGATGATGGTGATGACGGTGGTGATGCTGGCCGTCGAACGCAGGCAGGCAATCAGCTTGCGGATATCGAGTTCGGCAAAGAAGGCGCAGATGACAATCGCCGTGATGCAACCGACGGCGGCCGACTCCGTCGGCGTGGCGATGCCGGCCAGGATGAAGCCCAGAATGGCGGCGATGATCAGCAGGAAGGGCAGGGCGCGCGCCACCAGCCCGGCGCGCTCGCGGCCGGGCAGGGCGGTGCGGTTGCTGATCGGCGCCAGCGCCGGGTTGATGCGCCCGCGAATGACCACGTAGACGAAAAAGGCGAGCGCCAGCAGCAGGCCGGGCAGGATGCCGGCAATCAGCAGCGCGGCGATGGAGACCTTCGAAAGGATGCCGAGCACCACCGCCATCACGCTTGGCGGAATGATCGGCGCCAGGCTTGAACCGGCAAGCAGCGCGCCGATCGACAGATCGCGATCATAGCCGCGCGCGCGCATCTCCGGGAGCAGCGACGATCCCATCATGGCGGCAACCGCCATGGCCGATCCCGACAAGGCGCCGAAGATGGTCGACAGCACGATCGCCACCGCATAGAGGCGGGCGCGGATATTGCCAATCAGCGCGTCGACGGCGTTAAACAGGATGTTGACCGCGCCGGAACGGAACAGGATTTCGCCCAGCAGGATGAACAGCGGAATGGCGGCCAGGGAGAAGCTGGTGCCGGTATCGAACATCGAGTTGATGATCAGGAGCACGCCGCCGAAGCTGCCCGTGAGCAGGAAAAGCGCCGCGAGATTGAGCAGCAGGAACGACAGGAAGATCGGCAGGCCCGTGGCGAACAGCACGAGCAGCATGACGAAGGAACCGGACAGGAACATCCACCAGGTCATCGTGACGCTCCGCTAGCTTTGCCGGTCCGGCGCGGCAAACGTCGCCGCCAGGTGCCGCAGGAAATAGGCCGCCATGCTGATCAGGCTGTAGGCGATGACGATGGTGACCACCCATTTGGGGATCGGCGTAACCGCGATCATCTTGACGCCGCGCGAGACCTGCCGTGCCGCCTCCAGCGTGCCGTACCAGGCGCAGATCAGGCACGTTGCCGCGGCGACCGCAAACACCACCCGGTTGGTCCACACACCCAGGCGCTGCGGCAGCTTGTCGATGAGGAAGCTCATGCGGGCATGGTCCACTTGGCGCGTCACCATGGGCGCGGCAAGAAAGGTGATCATGGCAAAGGCGATGGAGGCGGTGTCAGGCGCCCAGTCGCTGGGCGCTTGCAGCGCATAGCGGCCGAACACTTCCCAGGCGGTGACGAGCGCCAGGTAGGCGACCGCGAAGGCCGCCCCCCAGAAGCTCGCATCGGTCAGCGCATCGTGCGCCCGCAACAACCGCCGCATGGAAAGGACCGGGTTCACTCGGCAGTCAGCTGCTTTTCAAGCGCAAGGGCGTGGAAGGCTTTGCCGTCGTCTCCGGCCTTTTCCTCCACCTGTTTCCACACGCCCGCGGCAAAGATGGCGTCGATGCGTTCCGCGGTCTGCGGGCCGAACTCGGTTGGCGCGAGCCCCGCATCCTGCATCGCCTTGTCCTCCTTGGCCCACAGCGCCTCGAAATGGGTGCGGCCTTCGACCTCGAGTTCCTTGGCGATCTCCGTCACGAGCGTCTGCTGCTCGGGCGTAAGGCCGTTCCAGCTGTCGAGGTTCATGAACAGCGACAGGTTGGTGACGCCGAAGGTCGGACGCGTCATATAGTCGGCCACCTCGTACCACTTGTAGTCCATGGCGCCGAAGACCGGCCAGGCGGCACCGTCGACCACGCCGCGCTCCAGCGAGGAGTAGATCTCGCTTGCGGGCAGGGTAACCACCGAGCCGCCGAGCTCGTTGACCAGGTCGTGATAGGTGCCGGACGCGCGGATCTTGCGGCCTTCAAGCCCGCCGTCCTCGCCGATCGGCTGCTTGAGCAGGATGTGGTAGCCGGAAGCCGCCGAGAAGACGCCGATCAGCTTCAGGTTGCGCTTCTGGTAGTGCGCGTCGATCACGTCGTAGACGCCGCTTTCGCGCCGCGCGACCGGATCGTCCTCGACCGCATCCATGCCGAAGGCCATCGCTGTTTCGCCAAGATGGTAGGCGCCGTGCGTGAAAAGCATGTTGAACAGCCCGGCCGATACCGGCTGCAGCTGCTCGAACGGCGGGACCGTCTCGGGACCGCGCATCTCAACGGTGATCTCGCCGTTCGATTTTTCGGTGAGCCGCTTGGCGAACTCCTGCGCAAAGACCGGGACGGCGTTGTAGCTCTCGTCCCAGCTCGAAAGCATGGTCATCGTTTCCGCGCGCGCGGTCGACGCGGAGAGTGTCAAGGCCGCGGCGGCGACAGCCGCGGCAAGAGTAAGACGTTTCATTGGTCCGGACCTCCCATGTGGTGATTTGCTGATGGACGGTGCGGAGAGGGCTCTCTGCTGGGTGTGCCGTCACCGTTTCAGCAAAGCAGCGCGGTGAAACGCAAGTCAAGAAAACTTCCGGATTCTCTTTCCGCTGTGCGGAAATACGAGGTGCGATGCCTTTGCCCTGCGAAAGCCGAACTTATGCCAGGCTGCGGACTCGAAACAAATGCAACTATAAGGGGTTTCCGGAGGCGGCGTTTTGGAAGCGGATTCCCTGATTTATTCCGCTATGCGGAAGAAATCCCGTTGATTCTCATAATCCGTTTGGCTTGCTTACGGGCACAAACTAAGTTCCCGGCGCAATGCGGACAACCGCTGGGAATCGGTGAGGAGAAAATGCAGAAACTTGCTCTACGTCTGGCCGCGGTCGCCGCGGCGTTCTTTAGTTTCGTCGGATCGGCTGCCGCCGAGGACGCGGTTCGGATCGGCCTGATCACGACGCTTTCGGGCCCGCCCGGCTATCTCGGCGAGGACATGCGCGACGGCTTCAAGCTGGCGATCGATCAGCAGGACGGCACGCTGGGCGGCACGCCCGTCGAGCTGCTTGTGGAAGATGACGGTCTGAACCCCGGCAACGCCAAGCAGATCGCCGAGCGCATGGTGCGCCGCGATAATGCCGCCATCTTGACCGGCGTCATTTTCTCCAACGTCCAGCCGGTCGTCGCGCCCGTGGCCCTGAGCAACGGCCGGTTCTACGTCGCGTCCAATGCCGGGCCGTCGCCGATGGCCGGTGCCGGTTGCCACGAAAACTATTTCGTCTCGTCCTGGCAGAACGACGCCATGCATGAAACGGCGGGCATCGCGGCCAACAATGCCGGCCACAAGAGCGCGCTGATCATGGTGCCGAACTACCAGGCCGGCAAGGATGCCGTCGCCGGCTTCAAGCGCTATTTCAAGGGCGAGATCGTCGACGAGATCTACACCCAGCTCAACCAGACCGACTATGCCGCCGAGATCGCGCGAATCCGTTCCGACAAGCCGGACGTGGTGTTTTATTTCCTGCCCGGCGGGCTGAGCATCAATTTCCTCAAGCAGTACTCGCAGGCAGGCCTGATGGGCGAGGTGCCGATCATCGCACCGATGGTGTCGATGGAAGCGCGCATCCTGGCCGGTGTCGGCGAGGCGGCGCTGGGGATGCGGGCGACCGCACACTGGAACGCCGATCTCGACAACGAAGCCAACAAGGCATTCGTGGCCGCCTTCCGCGAGACCTATGATCGTGAGCCGACCCCGTGGGCCGCGCAGGGTTATGACGCCGCCCAGCTGATCGCCGGCGCGCTGAAAGCCACCGGCGGAAAGGTGACGGAGGCCGCCGACGACTTCCGCGCCGCGCTGCGCGAAGCCGAATTCGACGCCGTGCGCGGCGACTTCAAGTTTGCCGCCAATCAGCATCCCAGGCAGAACTGGTATCTGCTGGAAGTGCAGAAGGACGATGCCGGCAAGTTGCACCTGGCGACCGTGGAAACGATCGTGTCGGATCACGGCGACCCCTATGGCGACGAGTGCAAACTCGACTAGCACCTGATCCTTCACGGGAGAGGCGGCGCGCCGTCTCTCCCTTTTTGCTGACCTACGATCCAACTCGACGGACTCCAACGGCATGCTCCTGTTTGTCGAACAGCTTTTGAACGGCCTGCAACTGGGCGTGTTCTTGTTCCTGGTCTCCGCCGGGCTGACGCTGATCTTCGGCATCATGGGGGTGATCAATCTCGCCCACGGTTCGCTCTACATGATCGGCGCCTATAGCTGTGCCGCCGTCACCATGGCGACGGGCTCCTACCTGTTGGGCTTCATCGCCGCCGCACTGTCTGCCGCACTGGCGGGCGCGGCGATGGAACTGCTTTTGATGCGCCGGCTCTACAAACGCGACCACCTCGACCAGGTGCTGGTTACGTTCGGCCTGATCCTGTTCGTCAACGAGGCGGTGACGATGATCTTCGGGCGCACGCCGCTTTTCATGGATCTGCCCGAGGCGCTGTCGGGTTCCGTCGAACTGCTGCCGGGCGCGCCCTATCCGGTCTATCGCCTGGCCGTCATTCTTGCCGGTCTCATCGGCGCGGTCGGGCTGTGGCTGCTCATCTCGCGCACCCGCATGGGCATGCTGATCCGCGCCGGCTCCACCAACCGCGAAATGGTCTCGGCGCTCGGCGTCAATATCTCGCTGCTCTATACGGTTTTGTTTGCCGCCGGCTCCGTGCTGGCCGGTCTCGCCGGCGCCTTCGCCGGGCCGCTCGTCTCGGTCCAGGTCGGCATGGGCGAATCGATCCTCATCCTCGCCTTCGTCGTCGTCGTTATCGGCGGCATCGGGTCGGTGCGCGGCGCTTTCGTCGGTGCCATCCTCGTCGGCCTGGTGGATACGCTCGGCCGCGTCTTCCTGCGCGACCTGCTTGGCCTGTTTCTGCCGCCCGCCGAGGCATCCGGCATGGGGGCGGCTCTGTCTTCGATGGGAATCTACGTATTGATGGCCCTTGTCCTCATTTTCAGGCCGAGGGGCCTGTTTCCCGTGGCGGCGCGCTGACCCATGATGCAGCATTTCCCCGCCCGCCTGTCGCTTGTCCTGATCGTGCTCGCCGCGGCCTTTCCGCCGCTGGCTATCGCAACCGGCAACGACTATCTCGTGCCCAGCGTCAGCCGCATCCTCATCTACGCGCTTGCCGCGGTCAGCCTGAACCTGATGGTGGGCTATACGGGGCTGGTGAGCCTCGGCCACGCTGCCTATCTGGGCATCGGCGCCTATGTGGTCGGCATCCTGTCTTTCCACGCGGCCGAGGCCAGCACCATTTTCGGACTTCCCGGCACGGTGCAGGCGCTGATAAGCGTTCCACTCGCCATTCTGGTCGCCGGGCTTGCGGCCTTCGTGCTCGGCGCGCTTTGCCTGCGCACCAGCGGCATCTATTTCATCATGATCACGCTTGCCTTTGCGCAGATGATCTTCTTCATCACCGTGTCGCTGGAGCGTTACGGAGGCGATGACGGCCTGTTCATGTATGCCGGACCCAATCGGCTGGCCGGGCTGGATCTCGCCGACGAGCGGTTGTTCTTCTACGTCTGCCTGGCGATCCTTGCGGGTTTTGTCCTGTTCAGCCTGCGCCTGGTGCGCTCCCGATTTGGCCGCACGCTTGGCGCGATACGGCAGAACGAGGCGCGCATGATCACGCTCGGCTGCAACGTCTATCGCCACAAGCTGGCGGTCTTCGTCATCGCGGGCGCGGGCGCCGGGCTTGCCGGCGCGCTGCTAGCCAACCAGGCGAGCTATGTCAGTCCCGACCTGCTGCACTGGACGCGCTCGGGCGAGCTGTTGTTCATGGTGATCCTGGGCGGCAGCGGCTCGCTTCTGGGGCCGGTTCTCGGCGCGGTCGCCTTCCTGCTTCTGGAGGAATATCTGCCGGTTGTGTTCGACGCCGCCGGTCTCCATCTGCTGCAGGAACATTGGCGCATCGTCTTCGGGCCGCTGCTGATCGCCGTCATGCTGATCAACCGGCGCGGCATATACGGACTGCTGTTTCGGGAGAGGGTGCAATGAGTGTGCAGCCTCTCCTCGAGGTGCGCGGCCTGAGCAAGAGTTTCGGGGCGCTGCGCGCGACCGACGGACTCGACCTTTGCGTCCAGCCCGGCGAACTGCACGCGCTGATCGGTCCGAACGGCGCCGGCAAGTCGACCTTGATGAAGCAGCTCTCGGGCGAGATGCAGCCCGATGCGGGCCATATCGTCTATCGCGGCGAAGACATCACCGAGGTGAGCGCTGCAAAGCGTGCCCGTCTCGGCATCGCGCGCTCCTATCAGATCACCTCGGTCTTCCCCGATTATACGGCGCTGGAAAACGTCGCGATGGCCGTGCAGACGCGGACGACGCGCGGCCTGTCGTTCCTGCGCCGCGCTTCCGGCGACCCCGAGCTGGAAAAGCCGGCCGGCACTATTCTGGAACGGGTCGGCCTGAAGGATTTTCTGCATCGCCCCGCCGCCGAGCTCGCCCACGGCCAGCAGCGCCAGCTCGAGTTCGCCATGGCGCTGGCGCTTCAGCCGCAACTGCTTCTCCTCGACGAGCCGATGGCGGGCATGGGGCCGCAGGAAAGCAAGATACTCGTCGACCTGCTGGCGGAACTGCGCGGCACCGTCACCATCCTGCTGGTGGAGCACGATATGGACGCGGTCTTCGCATTGGCCGACCGCGTTACGGTTCTGGTCTATGGCCGCGCGATCGCCAGCGGCACAGCCGACGATATCCGCAACAATGCCGCCGTGCGCGAAGCCTATCTGGGCGAGGGTGACGATGCTGCTTGAGCTGTCCTCCATCGAGACCTTCTATGGCCGCAGCCAGGTGCTGTTCGGCGTGGATCTGAGCGTCGGCGAGGGAGAGGTGGTCACGCTCATGGGGCGCAACGGCATGGGCAAGACCACCACCGTGCGCTCCATCCTCGGGCTGACGCCGCCGGCGCGCGGGAGCGTTACCTTCGACGGCCGCAAGGTGAGCGGCATGGCGCCCTACCGCATCGCCCGTCTCGGCATCGGCCTGGCGCCGGAAGGGCGCGAGATCTTTCCCACGCTGACGGTGCGCGAAAATCTGGTGGCGACGGCCGCCAACCGCATCGGCCAGCCCGATCCGTGGACGCTGGAGCGGGTGTTCGCGCTGTTTCCGCGCCTGCATGAGCGCCAGCACCAGGCCAGCTTCTCGCTGTCGGGCGGTGAACAGCAGATGCTGACCATCGCGCGCGCGCTGATGACCAATCCGCGCCTGTTGATTCTCGACGAGGCGACCGAGGGGCTCGCGCCGCTGATCCGCGAGCAGATATGGCACGCCGTGGAGGAACTGAAGCAGGCCGGTCTGGCAATCCTGCTGATCGACAAGAACCTGTCGCGGCTGCTGCGCATCGCCGACCGGCACTACATTCTCGAAAAGGGGCAGGTGGCCTGGTCGGGGACCTCGCGGGAACTGGCTGCAGAGCCCGAAATCGCCGACCGCTACATCGGTGTGTGATGCCGCGCCCGTGGCACGGCGTGCGCAGACCGCGCCGACCGGCGCCGAGGGAGACGCCGGCTTTGCGCATTGAGCGCTGAGATGATCTTTGCTTTTCCGCGGTCGTCCGCCGCGTGGCCTTGGCCGATGGGTGCGTGCCCTGCTCAGCGCCCCTTGGCGATGGGGGAGGGCGTCGCACGCCGGACGCGGTGCCGCCGTCGGCATGATCGTCGGCAAGACCAGCTTCGCACCGGCAGTCTGGCTCCCCGTCCACATTGTATGCGAGGTTAGCGTCCGCCGCTGCGTGTATGGCAAATGGTCGGGCGAACACACTGGTCGGGCCCGCCGCCATCGTCTCGGCCCTTTCGCTCGTTCGGCTCTTACTCTGCCGAAGGCGCCGGGAATTCTTAAAAAAGAAGTTGTTTCAAGAGCTTAAAATGGTGGGCGATGACAGGCTCGAACTGCCGACATCTTCGGTGTAAACGAAGCGCTCTACCAACTGAGCTAATCGCCCGCCTCGGCGCGGTTTAAGCGCTTCGCGGGCATTGTGCAAGCCTTCGCCGGTCATGCGCACGAGCCGGCGAGCGGGCCGCGCACCGTCCATTCTGTCGCAGGCGCGCGCTGCCGCCGGCCCGTCCGCCGCGCGACAAAAGACGCCCGCTTATGCCATTCCTGCGCCCCCGCGCGCTCCGGCTCGACAAGGGCGTGCACAATCGCTCTCGGGGCGCTTGACAGGCATTCGCGAACCGCTTAATCCAGCCGCCACGACGACGGTGCCTACGGGCAACGCAAGTCGCAGCGCGGGTGTAGCTCAGTCGGTTAGAGTGCCGGCCTGTCACGCCGGAGGTCGCGGGTTCGAGCCCCGTCACTCGCGCCATTTCGCTTTCTCCAAAAGCGCATCGCCACGCCCTGTTTTGGGCTGCGGCTCGTTGTCAGCTTGACCCATTTCGCCGTTTTTCCGAGAGTCCGCCCCGGCGCGGTTGCCGCCGCACGCGCTTGGGTGCGGTGTGTCGGTTCTTGTGCGACGGGAAGGAAGCGCGATGTCGGTTTCGGCCGAGACGGATGACGGTCCGGAGGCGAGCGCCGAACAGGACGCGGCCTCGACCGAAATCGAGCTCAAGCTTATCGTTCCGGCTTCACGCCTGGCCGAGATGGCGAGTATTCCCGCAATCGAGCATCACGCCCGCAATGAAGGCAGCGTGAACCGGCTGAACACGGTCTATTTCGACACGCCCGACCGGGCCCTGTGGGAGGCCGGCTTTACGCTGCGCGTGCGCAGCAAGGGCTCGGCCTTCACCATGACCGTCAAGTCGACGGCCCCCGCCAGGGGCGGCCTGCTCGGCCGCAACGAGTGGGAGGCGCCGGTGCCCGACATGCAGCCGCAAATTGACGCCCTGGCCTCAAAACTGCCGAAGGCGTTTTTCGCCGCCATCGGCGCGGCCCCGCTCGAACCGATGTTTTCGAGTGAGGTCAGGCGCCGCACCCGCAAGCTCGACCTGCCCGGTGCCGCGATAGAGTTGGCCGTTGATGAAGGCCGCATTGTCGCCGGTGAGGCGCGCGAGCCGATCTGCGAGATCGAATTGGAACTCGAGGCCGGCGCGGCTTCCGTGCTCTACGATCTGGCTCTCGAGCTCGTCGAGCATGGTCCGGCTGACCTCAGTGTCCGCAGCAAGGCGGCGCGTGGCTTCGACCTGGCGCTCGGCCGGCCGCCGGCCTTCGTGAAGGCGAAGAAAAGCACCATGCACGGCCGGATCGCTCTCGACGACGCCTTTGCGGCCATGCTGCTCGACGCCCTGCTGCATTTTGTGACCAACAAGCCGGCCGCCATCGACGGTCGCCAGCCTGAAGGCGTTCACCAGTTGCGTGTCGCGCTGCGGCGCATGCGCGCGATCCTGAAACTGCTCGGCAAGCTCACCGGCTCGCCGGAGGCCGGCGCGTTCGCCGACGAGGCGCGCTGGCTTGCCGGCGAGCACGGCGACGCCCGCGAGTGGGACGTCTTTCTTGCAGAGACCGTGCCGCCCGTGATGGCGGCCTGCCCGCAGGTGATCGGGTTCGCCGATCTGCAAAGCGCCGCCGAGCGCCTGCGCGCTGCGGGTCATGACAGGGCGCGGGCGGCTCTTGCCGAAAGACGCGCGCAGCGCTTCCAGCTCCGGCTCGCCCGTTGGATCGAATGCCGGGGCTGGCGCGCGGGGCTTTCCGGCAAGGCGGGCGCCATCCTTGCCGCGCCGGCCTCCAAACATGCCCTGACGGTACTGAGGCGACAGCACCGCAAAGTGCGCGAAAGGGGCCGGCATTTCGACAGCCTGGCGCCGGACGCGCGCCACGAACTGCGCCTGGCCGTCAAGAAGCTGCGTTACGTCAGCGATTTCCTGTTGCCCTTATGCGCCGGGGGCAAGCGGGCACGACGCTACGCCAAGGCGCTGTCGGCTCTTCAGGAAGGGCTTGGCCGCTACAACGACGTCGCCGTGACCGGCGTGCTGCTCGACCGGCTCGCGGTGCCCGAAACGCCGGCGGCGGGGCATGAGGCGTGCGGCGCGATCCGCGGCTGGCAGGCCCGCGACCTGGCCGACATGGAAGCCGGCCTGCGCACCTTATGGGGCGCATTTCGCGCCGCCGGCCGGCCCTGGTCCAAATAAGGTCCAGCGTTTCGGCTGATGCGGATCAGGCCCCGCGCTGGCCGCCGCGCCGATGGAGCCGACCGACATCGGCAAGCTGCCCACGGCGGCGCAGCGTTGTCGCGATCGCAACGAGCCGGCACCCGCCGCAAGGCGTTTTTCCACCTGTCTGCAACCCCGGTTGTATAGAAAAGGCCTTCATAAGCAATGGATTGCATTTTATGGTTGCATTTTAAATAAAAATCCGGAACGATCAGTGCCACATTCATCATAAGCGTATAAGGGCAATGTAGATGTCCCTGAAATTTCGCGGTATCGGCTTTGCTTTTTGCGGAGCCGTCGCCGGAAGTGCAATTGCTGTGTCTTTATTCGGTTACTTTATGCCCGATTTTGTTGGGTTGAAGCGTGCGGAGGCGCAAGAGCGTTCCGACACGGCGGGCGAAGTCTTGCAGCAGAAATTCTCCGAATATGCCAACCAGTGTTTGATGGAGCTTTCTGGAAGCAACAAGATCGCTTTTCCAAAGCAGTTCCAGTGCGTTGACGGACCTATTCTGCCGATAAGCCAGAAAGGGGTACCGATCCCGGCCGACACGCCGGCGGATGCGAAATTCTTCACCGACCAGACGGCATGCGACAAGCCGCCCATTCTCGACATCTCACGCGGTGGCATCGGGCAGTGCGTGCCCAATTCACGCCTGCAGGTGCGCCAGGTCGAACAGGACAATGTCGATCAAAAGAACTGGCCCTATTATGCGCTTTTGTGCCGCAACTATAAATATCGCAGCCTCGCGGAAGAGAAGATCAAGCCGGAATATGACGACATCGCCATGATCGTCTACAGCCCGGTCAACAAGAAGACCTGCTTTTTCCAGCGGCTGTCCGATCCCAATCTGACCGCCTTTACCGTCTCCGGCAGTGCCTTTGCGCCGCAGCAGGCGATACCGGGTACTGACATTCCCTCGCCGTTCGAAGTCGGCGCGGACGCGTTCTGGGACAAACCCTCGGTGGTCGAACAGATCAACTGCGCCCAATGCCACGACGCCAATCCCTATGTGCGCACGCCCTATGCCTATCAGGTGACGATCAACAAGACCGACAGTCTGCCGCGACGCAGCTCTGGCGAGGCCTACGAAATCGTTGCGCTCGACCATTTCGGCGCGAGCTGGAAGCAGTATCACGGCTTTTTCGACATTCAGCCGCGCAAATCCGGCGAGGAGGGGGCGTGCGTGGCCTGCCACAGCCTCGGGCTCGGCAATTCCAGCGGCTCCTTCACCGATTATTCGGCCGGCAAGCTGGCGCCGAACCAGCTCGATACCGGCGAGTTCGACGACACCCACTGGATGCCGCCGCGGGCCAGGCCGACGAGCTGGAGCAAGAATTACGACAGTTCGGTGAAGAAGGTGCAGGCCTGCAACGTCACGCCGGAAGCCAAGGGCTGCGACAAGAAGATGCTGCACTAGAGCGTTTCCAGGCGAAGTGGAAGCCGGTTCGCCGTTCGGAAACGCGTCAAAACAATTCGTTAGAGGCGGTCTGCGATTCCGCGAAAAGCAGAACTGTTCTAACGCTGCGAAACCGTCTCGCGAGGACGTGGCAACGACGGGCGGATGCCGGTTCTCGAAAACGGCGCGCGAACGACACGACAGTCCGTAAAGACCGGGTCCAGCCTTCACGGCCGAGCTCGGGACGGCGTTTGGTCGCGTGCGGCTGCCGGATGGCAAACAAGGCGACCGCCACCATGACCGCGCGGTCAAGCGCGGCGCTGAAAAAGGGGAGATGATGGGATGCCCGAAACCGAAAAAGAAGCCGGCAAGGTGGCCAAGGCCGATGCGTCGTCGCCGGCCGCGAACGCTAGGCAGGTCGAAAAGACCGCCAAGACAACGCCGCGACCCAATGGCCAGGCCCGCGTCAAGGCCGCGCCGCCGCCGGCGCAGGATTTTTCCGAGGCGATCTACAACGCCATCATCGCCAGTTTCGCCAACAAGAACCCGACCCAGATGTTTTGTCTGTGCTGGCCCGGCACCGTGCTCGATGCCGGACACCTCGGCTGGGAGGACAGTGAGGAGACCGCCGGCAACATGCCCGAGCGCGCGCTGATCCGCACCTCGCAGATCCTCGATCAATATGTGCCGCCCGCCCCGATCACCCAGCCCGACGGGACGCGGGTGTCGGATCGCTACAAGCAGGCCATCTCGCAGCTCGGCCCGATGCCGAGCGTCGACCTGATCCGCCTTCAGGAAATCATCCGCGAGCGCCTGCAGACCAAGGTGGAGGTGGTGATCGACGGCAAGGAGGTCAGCATCCGCCTGGTCGACTATTTCGATTATCTGTTCCAGCAATGGATCAGGGCGAAGCAGAACTGGGGCAAGCTGCAGGCCGAGATGCGGGCCAAATTCAAGGCCGACAATCCGCTCGATTCCACCCGCGCCTGGGACGAATACCTCGCCTGGTACGCCGTCAACGCGGACGGCCATATTCAGGAAATCAACGCCAAATACGACCAGCTTGTCGTCGAATTTCCGCTGACGGCCTGGCAGGACGCCATCACAGTGCTCGACACCAGCGACGACGGCGGATTGAACGAGGCCAAGCAGCTCGTGCGCAACGCCGTCATCCCGGTCCCCTATCAGGAAGGGATGAATTATTATCCGACGCGCGGCGTGCCCTATTCATGGCCGAAGGAAATCAAGCCTTCGACCAAGTTCATCGATCTTCTGGCCGATCCGGAAGCCCAGCAACAGGCGCTTGACGTCGCGCGCACCCAGCTTGAGCTCGAGATCCGCACCTGGATGGCGATCATCCCGCAGATCGACGATGCGACGGTCAAGGCCGACGCGGATGCCTTCCAAAAGGCGGGTCAGGCCTTCAGTGACGCCCAGTCGGCGCTGATCAAGACCTATACCGAAAACGCCGTCACCGCGGTCAAGATCTTCTGCGACGTGATGGAATCGCGCGGCAATCCGCTGGCCAACGTGACCGACAGCAACGAGCAAAAGGAACTGACCGACGAAATCAACGAACTGGGCACCAATCTGGGCAAGTCGGAACCGAGCAAGGGCGTGCCGAAGGCGATGGACTGGGCGATGATCAAGGACATCGCCGACCAGGTCGGCACCGGCCAGGGCAAGCTCGTCGACGCGCAGCAGACGCTGATCGACAGCGGTTGGGCGCTGGCGGGGGCGGCGACGAAATTTCTGCAGACCGACGCCAACCGCATCCAGTTCGAATGGCTCGACGCCTACGTCAAGCAGCTCGAGACCAAGCTGGCGGCGATCGAGCGGTTGGAACGGCAGATGGCGTCGGCCTCCAACGTCTATTACAACTATCTCTATTCGCCGGAAAACGAGAAGTTGAAGGAAGAAAACCCCAACACCGACTTGAACGACACCAACGCGTTCGGCACCAATTCCTTCCCCAACAAGCTCGACTTTCCGGCCAACAACCGCTGGACGCAGCTTACCGTCACCATCTCCAAGGATCAGTTGGCGACGTCGAAGACGATGAACACCTATTTCGACCGCATGCAGTGGGGCGTGAACCTCTTTCTGGGCAGCGGCGGCGGCACGACCGAGGTGAGCGGAACTGAATTCGCCGAACGTTTCATGCAGGCGTCCGACGAGATCCAGATCGGTTTTCTGTGCACCAAGGTGTTGATCGACCGGGCCTGGATGAAGCCGGAGATTTTCACCCACACCTCGGATTTCTTCCGCACGCTGCAAAAGCCGCTCGCACCCGACACCCAGCTCGAAAACTATCAATTCATGGGCGACAAGGGCGAGGAAAAGCTGCTCAACGTTCTCAAGAACTACTCCTTCCCCGCCTATCCGGTGGCTGTGCTGTTGGCCAAGGACGTGTCGATCAAGGTCAAGATCGACATGGCCGAATCCGAGGCGCTGCGCAGCACGTCGAAATCGGTCAAGAGCCAGGGCGGCGGGTTTCTGGTGTTTTCGATTTCGCGCTCCGAGTCGGCGAGCTCCGAGGAGGACAGCATGAACAGCTACGTCATGAACGGCCAGATGATCGCCCGGGCGCCCGCGCCACAGATCATCGGCTACTGGACGCAGTTTCTGCCGCCGGATCGTTCGACCTATATCGACGAGGCGACGGCGCGCGACATTGCCGAGGCGATCAGCTTCGTCGGCCGGCTGCAGGGCGCCCACGCGACCCCGGTCGAACGCAAGGGCGTTCCGCAAAGGGGCTGAACGCGGGCGACGCCGGCAGGGGTTGAACGGGGCGGCGCCGGGACGTCGGCACAGGAAACAGCGCGCGGGAGGCAGCCCGCGCGTCCTGGCTTGGCAGGACGCGGCCATGACATATGGCCGGGCCCGTGGTGGCGGACAGGTCGTTCTCCGTCAGGCAAGGCGGTTTTCCGTCGCCGCGTCGCGCGGCCTTCGGTCGGAGAGTACGGTTGAACGCGGTCCGGCCTATCCAGCCAGCATCGTCTCCATCTCCGCCTTGACCTTCGCCGCCGCCTCCTCCTTGACCGGCCCGTAGCCGCGGATCTGCATCGGCAGGGCCATGGCGTCGGCCAGCCGGGCGCGCGTGTCGGGCGCGAGTTCGCCAAGCGCGCGGTCGATCTTGTGCTCGTACCAGCCAATCAGCCCGCGCTCCATGCGCCGCTCGGCGGTGTGGCCGAACGGATCGATCGCGGTGCCGCGCAGGCTCTTCAAACGCGACAGCAGTCTGAACGGCAGGCGGATCCAGGGGCCGAAGGTGCGTTTCAGGGGCCGGCCGCGCGCATCCTTGCCGCCGGGCAGGAACGGCGGCGCGAGATGGTGGACGATGCGGAATTCGCCGTCGAATTCGTCCTTCAGCCGCTCCGCGAAACCGGTTTGCGTATGCAACCGCGCCACCTCGTATTCGTCCTTGTAGGCCATCAATTTGAACAGCGCGCGCGCGACCGCCGCCGTCAGGCTTTCGCTGCCAAGTCCCGCCTCGGCGGCGCGCACCTTGTCGACGGTCATGCGGTAGCGGGTGGCGTAGAGCTCGTCCTGGTAGTCGGTCAAAAACGCCTCGCGGCGTGAAATCAGCGCATCGAGCGTTTCCGGGGCCGCCGGCTTTGGCGCGATCAGCGCGGCGAGGCGCTCCGGGTCGGCGTGAGCGATGCGGCCGAGCAGCAGGGCGCGGTGGTTTTGCTCCACGGCGACGCCGTTGAGCACGATCGCCTGGCGCAGCGCCTCCAGCGACACTGGCACCAGCCCTGCCTGCCAGGCAAAGCCCAGCATCATCACATTGGCAAACACCGTGTCGCCGAACAGTTTTTCCGCCGCCCGGTTGGCGTCGAGCGCGGCGATGTTTTCGGCGCCCGTGACGGCGGTGACGGCGGCCAGCCGCGCGTCGACCCTGAGGCTGGCGTCGCGCCAGCGCACGATGTCGCCGGTCGGCATCTCGGCCAGATTGACCGCCGCTTTCATGCCCGGCCGATAGGAGGCAGAGGCCTTGGGCGAGGACGACACGACGATGTCGCAGCCGATCAGCGCGTCGGCCGCGCCCTGGTCGATGCGCACCTGATGCAGCATCTGCGGCGTCGGCGCGATGCGGACATAAGACAGGACCGGCCCGAATTTCTGCGCGAAGCCGGTGAAGTCGAGCACCGACGCGCCGCGTGCTTCCAGATGCGCGGCCATGGTGACGAGTTGGCCGACCGTGATCACGCCGGTGCCGCCGACACCGGTGATCAGCAGATCGTAGGGCTGGTCGAGCGCCGGCAGCTCCGGCTCGGGCAGGGCGCCGGCAAGCCTCGTCAGGTCGACCTCCAGCCCGGTCTTCCTGCGCCGTGTCGCGCCCTCGACGGTCACGAAGGACGGGCAGAAACCGTTGACGCAGGAAAAATCCTTGTTGCAGGAGGACTGGTTGATGCGCCGCTTGGGCCCGAACTCGGTCTCGACCGGTTCGACCGACAGGCAGTTCGATTCCACCGAACAGTCGCCGCAGCCCTCGCACACCAATTCGTTGATGACGGCGAATTTCTTCGGATCCTCCATCGTGCCGCGCTTGCGCCGCCGGCGCTTTTCCGTGGCGCAGGTCTGTTCGTAGATCAGCACTGTCACGCCGCCGATCTCGCGCAGCTCGCGCTGCAGGGCGTCCATCGCGCGCCGGTGATGGATGCTGGTGCCGGGGGGGAAGTCGCCGAGGCGGAACTTTTCCGGTTGATCGGAAACCAGCGCGATGCGTTCCACGCCTTCCGCGCGCACCTGGTGCGCGATCGCCTGCACGCTGACCGGCCCGTCCACCGGCTGGCCGCCGGTCATGGCGACGGCGTCATTGTAGAGGATTTTGTAGGTGATGTTGGCGCCGGCGGCGACGGCCTGGCGGATCGCCATCGAGCCGGAATGATACCAGGTGCCTTCGCCGAGATTCTGGAAGACATGGCCCTTGCCGGTAAAGCGCGAGGAAGCGGCCCAGTTGACGCCTTCTCCGCCCATCTGGATCAGCGAGCTGGTCTCGCGGTCCATCCAGCTCGCCATGAAATGGCAGCCGATGCCGGCTAAGGCCTTGGAGCCCTCCGGCACCTTGGTCGAGGTGTTGTGCGGACAGCCGGAGCAGAAATAGGGCGTGCGCGCGGCCCCCTCGACGGCAAGCGCGATCGGTTCCGCGCGCGTGATTTCCGCCGCCCGCTCGGCGAAGCCGCGCCCGGGAAACAGCCCGTCGAGACGTCCGGCGACGATCGGCACCAGCGCGCGCGGCGACAATTCGCCTGTCCACGGCACCAGCCTTTCGCCGCGCTCGTCGCGCTTGCCGACCATCACTCGCGGCTTGTGGCCGGGCCAGTCGTAAAAATATTCCTTGAACTGGCTCTCAATGATGCCGCGTTTTTCCTCCACCACCAGCACTTCGTCCTTGCCGCGCACGAAGTCGAGCGCGTCGCGGCGCGCCAGCGGCCACACCATGCCAACCTTGTAGATATCGATGCCCAGGTCGCGGCATTCGGCCTCGCCGATGCCCAGCAGACGCAGCGCCTCCATCAGATCGCCATGGCCCTTGCCGGTGGTGACGATGCCGAAACGGGCCTTCTTGACGTCGTAGATGTGCCGGTCGATCGGATTGGCCTCGGCGAAGGCGAAAACGGCGTGTTTCTTCGCCTCCATGCGCTCCTCGATCTGCGGGCCGGGCAGGTCGGGCCAGCGATAATGTAGGCCGCCGGGCGGCGGGTCGAAATCGGGAGCGGCAAAAATCCGGTCGGGTCCGATCTCCACCGAAGCGGCAGACTCGACCGTTTCCGATACCGCCTTGAAGCCGACCCACATGCCCGAAAAACGCGACAGCGCGTAGCCATATTCGCCGAAGGCCAGATATTCGCCGACATTGGCCGGGTTCAGCATCGGCATGAACCAGGCCATGAAGGCGACGTCGGACTGGTGCGGCATCGAGGAGGAGACGCAGCCATGGTCGTCGCCCGCCACCACCAAGACCCCGCCATGCGGCGAGGAGCCGTAGGCGTTGCCGTGCTTGAGCGCGTCGCCGGCGCGGTCGACGCCGGGTCCCTTGCCGTACCACATCGAAAACACGCCCTGGACCTCGCGGTCGGGGCTGGTCTCGACCTGCTGGGCGCCGAGCACGGCGGTCGCGGCCAGATCCTCATTGACGGCGGGCAGGAACTCGATGCGGTTTTCGGCAATCAGCACCTTGGCGCGCCACAGTTCCAGATCGACGCCGCCGAGCGGCGAGCCGCGATAGCCCGACACGAAACCGGCCGTGTCGAGGCCCGCCTGCCGGTCGCGCCGCGCCTGGTCGACGAGCACGCGCACCAGCGCCTGGGTGCCGGTCATGAAGACGCGGCCCGAGGTCGCAACATAGCGGTCGTCGAGCCGGTAGCGCTGATAGTCACGGACGGGGTCGTGCGCGGTCACGGGCTCCTCCCAGGAAATGGAGCCGGAAGTGTAGCCGATTTGCGCTGGAATTTTTGTTCAGATTGCCGTTATCTGCGGCGCGGATTGAAAGCTTCGACCGAAAGACAATAAATTTTCGAGAAGGTCTTGCGGAAATGAGCCGGAATGCGATCAGGCTTGAAGATCAGGACCGAAGGCTGTTGCGGCTGTTGCAGCGCAATGGTCGCATCTCGAACCAGGAACTGGCGGAGAAGGCCGGCCTGTCGGCTTCGGCCTGCTGGCGCCGGGTGCGGGCGCTGGAGGAGGCCGGCATCATCCGCCGCTATGTCGCGCTGGTCGACGCCGCGCGCGCCGGCATGGCTTTTCATGCCATCGTCAACGTGTCCTTGACCCGTCACGATCAAGGCCACGTCGACACCTTCATCGCCGAGGTATCGCAACGTCCCGAAGTGCTCGACTGTTTCGCCACCACCGGCGAGGCGGACTACCATCTGCGCGTCGTATGCCGGGACCTTGCCGCCTATAACAACTTTCTGGAAGGCTTCCTGTTTCGCCTGCCCGGCATCGCCAACGTGCGCACCAATCTGGTGCTAAAGGATATCAAGCAGGAAACCGCCGTGGCGCTTTGACGGCGCCCCGGCGGCTGCTTACGTCCAGGACGGAGACGGGGCCGGTGCGACGGCCTCAGCTGCCGGAGATGGCGCTGGTGATGGTGGTCAGGTTGTGGCGCATCAGGTCGATATAGGTCGCTGCCGGGCCATCTTCGTCCGACAGCGCGTCCGAATAGAGCGAACCGCCCGGCTGGAGGCCCGTTTCGGCAGCGATCTGCTCGATCAGCCGCGGATTGGTGACGTTTTCGACAAAAATCGCCGCCGCGCGTTCTTCGCGCACCTGGCGGATCAGCGCCGCGATATTGGCGGCCGCGGCGTCGGCCTCCGTCGACAGACCCTTCGGCGCCAGGAAGTGCAGGCCGTATTCGTGTTCGAAATAGCCGAACGCGTCATGCGAGGTGATGATGGTGCGCCTGTCTTCCGGGATCGCGGCGATCGCGGTCTTGATCTCGGCGTCGAGCGTCTCGAGCCGCGCGATATAGGCGGCAGCGTTTTCCTGATAGATAGCGCAGCCGTCGCGATCGGTCAGGCAAAACACCTCGGCGATGTTTTTGACATAGCGCTCGGCGTTTTTCACGGCATGCCAGGCATGCGGATCATAGGCGCCATGATCGTGCCCGGCATGGTCCTCGTCGACATGGCCGTCCTTGTCGGCGGCCTCCTCGTGATGGTCGTCCGCCTCGCCGTCGGCGGGCAGGATGTGCGCGCCCTTCGACACCTCGACGACGCTGGCGGTGGTGCCGCTTGCCTCGATCAGCCGGTCGAGAAATCCCTCGAATCGCAGACCGTTGACCAGAACGACGCGCGCCCGGGTCATGACGGCGGCATCGGCCGGGCGCGGTTCGTAGACATGGGCGTCACCGTTCGGCCCCACCAGCGTGGTCAGGCGGATGCGATCGCCGCCGACCTCGCGGGCGAAGTCGCCGATGATCGAAAAACTCGCCACCACCTCGAGCGGTTCCGCACCGGCCTGCGCAGTCGGCGCTACAATGGCAAGGGAAAATCCGGCAAGGACGGCCTGGGCCAGGGATCGCATCGTCAACTCCTTCTTCAAAACAGCTCCATCGCCGCCGGGGCCGGCGTCGAGGGCGCAAGGGGTATGTGATGTTATTACATTCGTCAAGATGGAAAGTAATGTTATTACAGCCGATGGGCATTCTTTGCCTGGGGCGAGGGCGCGCGGATTCCTATCGGGGAACACCCGTGCCTGGCTTTACAAAGTGCTAATGCAATTCCAATATCGCCCCACGGCTACCGTGCATGTCCGGCGCGCGGAGCGTCTGGTCCGCCATGCGGACGCCAAGAGACGGACAAATAGGGAGATTTTTCATGAGCACCGTATTTCGTAGTGTGATGGCGGCGTCGGTCGCCGGCCTGGCGCTGGCCATGGCCGCGCCCGCCAGCGCCGAGGATGTCAAGATCGGCTTTCTGGGAGGCTTCACCGGGCCGATCGAAAGCCTGACCCCGCCGATCTTCAACGGCGTCAAGCTCGCCGTCGACCACGTCAATAGCCAGGGCGGCATTCTCGACGGCAAGATCAATCTCGTCCAGGGCGACTCGACCTGCGCCGACACCACGGCCGCGTCGGGCGCTGCCGACCGCATGGTCAACTCCGAGAACGTGACTGCGCTGGTCGGGCCGCTATGCTCGGGTGCCACCATCGCCGCCGCCAACACGGCCGCGATTCCGGGCGGTGTTCTGCTGATTTCGCCGGCCGCCACGTCGCCGGCCCTGACCGGGCTCGACGACAACGACCTCGTTTTCCGCACCGCGCCGTCGGACGCCTATCAGGGTCAGATGCTCGCCAAGACGCTGCGCGCCGACGGCGCCGACAATATCGCGATCACCTACGTCAACAACGACTACGGCAAGGGTTTTGCCGATGCGCTGGCGGCCGCGTTTGCCGAGCAGGGCGGAACGGTCGCCGCCAACGTGGCGCATGAGGACGGCAAGGCGGACTACCGCGCCGAGATCGGTCAGCTTTCGGGCTCCGGCGCCGACATGCTGGTCGTGCTTGCCTATGCCGACGGCTCCGGTCAGACCATCATCCGCCAGGCGATCGAAGGCGGCGACTTCGCCAAGTTCGCCGGCGGCGACGGCATGATCAGCGACACGCTGGTGCCCGCCGTCGGGGAGGCGCCGCTGCAGGGCATGGTCGCGACCCGCCCCGGCAGCAGCGAGACCGACGGCACGTCCGTCTTCAACAAGCTCGCCGAAGAGGCCGGCGTGCCGCCCACCGGCACCTTCGTGCCGCAGGGTTACGACGCCGCGTTCCTGATCGCGCTCGCCATCGAAAAGAACGGCAATGGCGGTCGTGAGGGGCTGAGCAAGGCGTTGCGCGAGGTTGCCAGCGCGCCGGGCGAGGTGATCCTGCCTGGCGAATGGGAAAAGGCCAAGAAGCTTCTCGCCGAGGGCGCCGACATCAATTACGAGGGCGCCTCCGGCAGCCACGAATTCGACGACAATGGCGACGTGCCGGGCGTGATCGTCAAGACGGTCGTCGACGGCGTGGTCTTCAAGGAAGTCGGCCAGGTCGACTAATTCGACCGATCATTTCCGTGCGAAAGGCCCGGGTTCGTCCCGGGCCTTTTTCATGGGCGGCTCACGCCGGCGCGCACGGAGGCGGGGCGGGCTGACGTCGTCGACAAAAGAGACGAGGCGGCGCAAGGGCGCCGCCGTCATTCATACTTGACCGGCCGCTCGGGGATCAGGCCGCGCGGGGCGAAGCGCAACACCAGCGTGATCGTCAGGCCGATGACGAAGACCCGCATCTGCAGGGCCCGCGTGGTCATGTCGGCCGGCGCCTGCCAGTCGAACAGCCTGTCGCCCCAATAGGCGATCTGGTCGAACAGGAACAGCGCCGCCGGCTCCGACATCGTCCAGATGACATAGACGAACAGCGCGCCGAAAATCGTGCCGAGATTGTTGCCGGCGCCGCCCAGGATGACCATCACCCAGATCAGGAATGTGTGGTTGAGCGGCAGAAAGCTCGAGGGATCGAAAATGCTGCTGAAGGTGATCAGCGCGCCGCCGCCAATGCCGATGATGACATTGCCGAGCACGAACATTTCCAGCCGGCGCCGGTTTATGTCCTTGCCCATCGCGGCGGCCGACAATTCGTTGTCGCGAATGGCGCGCATCATCCGGCCCCACGGCGCGGCCCAGGCCCGCTGCAGGAGCACGAAGATCACCACGATCATCACCGCCGTAACGCTCAGATAGGCCGCGCGCGACATCACGAAGCCGAGCTCGGCGGGCGTCGGCACCGGCCAGGGCAGCGGCGAGACGGTCAGCGTGCCGCGCGTCAGCCAGTCGGCGTTTTTGAGATAGGCCTTGACGATCTCCGCGATGCCGAGCGTGGCGATCGCCATATAGTCGGCGCGCAGGCCGAGCGTGATGCGGCCCATCACCCAGCCGAGCGCGCCGGCGACGATGCCGCCGCCGAGCCAGCCGATCCACACGGGCAGGCCGAAACCGCCGACGAAGCCGGCTTCGCCCTCGATATGGGCGGCGGCCTGGCCGAGCGCGCCGGAGACGGCGATATAGGTCGCGGCGCCGGCGATCAGGGCAAGCAGCGTGCGGATTTTCTTTGGTAGGCCGAGGCGGTGGGTCTGGCTCATCGCGTAGGTGAGGAGCACGCCGACGACCAGGTAAAGCGCGGTCTTGCCGAGAAGGGCGGGACCGTTCGACGTCCAGAAGGCGCCGTTGACGGGAAACGAGACCAGCACCGTCGTATAGGCCGCGATCGCGATGAAGCCCATCGTGCCGACATTGAACAGCCCGGCATAACCCCATTGGATGGTCAGGCCGAGCGCCACGATCGCCAGGCAGCTTGCCTCGACCAGCATGCGCGTTCCGAAAGCCGCGCCCTGCGCGGCAAAGACCAGCGCGATCAGTACCGCAAGGCCGGCAAACAGCAGGGTATCGCGTCCGGCGCGGTTCGTCATTTGATCACGCTCCCGCGGAAGATCCCCGTCGGCCGCCAGATCAGCACCGCGATCAGGATGAAGAAGGGGATGACGATCTTGTATTCGGTCGGCACCAGCGCCAGCTGGGTGGGCAGTTCGACCCAGTCCGGCAGGAACGGCTTGAGCGGCCTGAGCAGGATCGCCCAGTTGAATACGGCCAGCGTTTCGGTGAAGCCGACCACCAGCCCGCCAGCCACCGCGCCATAGGGCTGGCCGATTCCGCCGACGATCGCCGCGGCGAAGATCGGCAACAAGATGTTGAAGCTCAGATCGGGTTTCAAGGTGACGTCGAGGGCAAGCAGCGTGCCGCCGGCCGCCGCCAGCGCACCGCCTATGATCCAGGTCGCGCGCACCACGTGCTCGGTGGGTATGCCCGACACCCGCGCCAGGTCGGCATTGTCGGACACAGCGCGCATTGCCTTGCCGAGCCGCGCGCGCGTGAGAAAGAAGTGGAGCGCGACGATGCACAGCGCCGTGAACGCGAACAACAGCAATTGCGGCTCGGTGACGACGATGAAACCGTCGCCGACCGGCACGCGATAGATGTCCTTGGCGCCGACATAAAGCGGCCGGGTTCCTGTGCCGAACACCAGCCGGATCAAACCCTGCATCATCAGCATGACGCCGACCGAGGCCATGACGATGGTGACGGGGCGCACATTGGCCTGCCGCAGCGGCCGGTAGAACCAGCGGTCGAGCACGATCGCCAGCAGCGCCGTCAGCGCCATGGCGATCGGCATCAGCACGAAAGCGGTCGGCAGCCCGACCAGCGCCCCGGCGCCGGGCAGGAGCGCGGTCAGCACCAGCGCGATGAAGGCGCCCGTGGTCATCATGTCGCCATGGGCGAGATGGGCAAACCGCAGAATGCCGAAGATCAGTGTCACCCCGACGGCGCCGAGCGCATAGATCGAGCCGATGATCAGCCCGGCAATGATGCCCTTGTTGATGAAGAACACGAACTCGCGCACCGGCAGCGCGGTCAGCAGATCGACCTCGGTCATGGCTGGTCCTCCCCGCCAAGAAAGCTTTTGGCCACGTCCGGATCGTCGAGCAATTCCTGCCCGGTGCCGGTGAAACGGTTCTGTCCGCCGGCGAGCACGAACCCTTTATGCGCGATCGCCAGCGCCTGGCGCGCATTCTGTTCCACCATCAGGATACCGGTGCCGGCGGCATTGATGGCGACGATGCGTTCGAAGATCTCGCTGGTAAACAGGGGCGACAGGCCGGCGGTCGGCTCGTCGAGCAGCAGAAGGCGCGGTTCCGTCATCAGCGCGCGCCCGATCGCCACCATCTGGCGCTGGCCGCCGGACAGTTCGCCCGCCGGCTGGCGGTGCTTATCCTTTAGCGGCGGGAAGAAGCCGTAGACCTGGTCGACGAGGTGGCGGAAATCGTCGCGCCTGACATAGGCCCCCATTTCCAGGTTTTCCTGCACGCTCATCGTGGGGAAGACGTTGTATTCCTGCGGCACGAAGGACAGGCCCTGCTTGACCAGGCTTTCCGGCGGCGTGTTGGTAATGTCGCTTCCCTCGAAGGCGATGTTGCCCTGGGAAACCGTAAGCAGGCCGAACAGTGCCTTCAGCGTCGTCGATTTGCCCGCGCCGTTGGGCCCGACGATCACGCCGATCTCCTCGGCCTCGATGGCGATGCTGACGCCGTTGAGGATGTTCGCCCCGCCATAGCCGGCATGGATGTCGCGAATGTCCAGCAGCGCCATCAGCGCCCTCCATCGGCGGGCGTGCCGCCGAAATACGCTTCGATGACCTCGGCGTTGTTGCGGATTTCAGACATCGGCCCTTCGACCATGACGGTTCCGGCCGCCATGACGATCACCGGATCGCACAGCCGCGCGATCAGATCCATGTCGTGCTCGATGACGAAGAAGGTAAGCCCGTCCTCGCGGTTGAGGCGCTGGACGACGGCCGCGAGGTCGTTGAGCAGCGTGCGGTTGACACCGGCGGCGATCTCGTCGAGCAGCACCACCCGCGGCTCGGCCATCATCACGCGCCCGAGTTCGAGCAGCTTCTTTTGCCCGCCCGACAGATTGCCCGCCTTCTCGTTCTTGACGTGGGTGAGCTTGAGGATGCCGAGCACGTCTTCCGCCTTCTTGCGGGTCTGCGCTTCTTCGGCCAGCACCGCGCGGCGCCGGAAACAGGCATTGAAGAGGTTTTCGCCCGCCTGGCGCGCCGGCACCATCATCAGGTTTTCCAGCGCCGTCATATGCGAGAATTCCTGCGCGATCTGGAAGGTGCGCAGCAATCCGCGCGAAAAAAGCGCGTGCGCCTCCATGCCCGTGACGTCCTCGCCATCGAACAGGATGCGCCCGGAGCTGGGCGCGAAGGCGCCGGCGACCATATTGAACAGCGTCGTCTTTCCCGCCCCGTTGGGGCCGATCAGGCCGGTGATCGTGCCTTGTTCGACCTGGAGCGAACACCGGTCGACCGCGAGCACGTTTCCGAAACGCTTCGTCACGTCCTGGACGTCAATGATCGTCGCCATGCGGCCTGCTTGTGATGCTGCCTGTTTCCCACTCGTCGATGCATGACGGCTTTTTCGGTGCCGTTTCTGTCTGTCTGCCCTCGACTCGCCCGCTCATATAAGGGGGGAGGGCGTTTGACAAGGCAAGGCCTGCTGACAAACTGTGTGCCCGTCCGCTTGTCCACCGGCTGGGTGGGGCGGGCAAGCTCGCGCTTTTATCATTGCGTCGCGGGTTGGGCCTTGTCAGCTGGGGCGAATGCGCGCCGTGCCGCCCTGCTTGAGGTTAAGCGTGTTGCCGGCAAGGATGAGCACGGCGCCGATAACGGTGTAGACATCGATCCCCTCCTGATAGACGAGCCAGGCCAGAAGCGCCGAAAGCGGCACGCGCAGGAAATCCATCGGCACCACCGTGGTCGCATCGGCATGCAGCATTGCGCGTGCCATGCAGTAGTGGGAATACGCGCCGCAAAAGGCGATGACGACGATCCACGGCATCACCGCCGGCGACGGCCATTGCCACACCGCCAGCGCCGGCGCGACGCCGAGCACGGATTGCACCACCAGCATCCAGAAAATGATCGTGGGCACGCTGTCGTGGCGGGTGAGCGACTTCACCAGCGCCACCGAGATGCCGAAGCCGATCGCGGCGAACAGCGCAAAGAGCTGGCCGATGTCGAGCGTGTCGGCGCCCGGGCGCACGATGATGGCAACCCCGATCAGGCCGAGCACGATCGCGGCGATCTTCCAGCCGTTGATGCGCTCGCCCAGAAAGGCCGCCGCCAGGATCGCGGTCCAGATCGGCATGGTGAACTCGATCGAGACCAGTTGCGCGATGGGAATCATTGCCAGCGCGTAGAACCAGGCGAATTGCGCGCCGTAATGCACCACGTTGCGGCCGATATGGCGCGGCAGCATCGCGGTGCGCACCGAACGCAGGCCGCCGGCCATCCGGATCACCGGGTAAAGCAGCAGCATCCCGATGATGGAGCGCATCTCCATGATCTGGAACACGTCGAGCTCGCGCGTGGCTTCGCGGCCGGCGACCGTCATGGTCAGCATCAATGCCAGCCAGCCGGCCATCCACAGGGCCGCCTTGAGGTTCGAGGGTTCCGCGCTCATCGGGTGTGTTTGGCAAAGCCCGCCGGTCCCGGCAAGCGCATGCGCCTGCCGGCCGTTGGTCCAGCACTTGCCGTGTGGTTTGGCCCCTCAGGACGGCAGGACCGCCGTCACTTCGATCTCGACCTTGGCCCGGTCCTCGATCAGGTCGGCGACCTGGACCATGGTCATGGCCGGAAAATTGCGACCCATCACGTCGCGATAAGCCGCGCCGACGTCGGAAAGCCGATCGAGATATTCGCGCTTGTCGGTGATGTACCAGGTCATGCGGGTGGCGTGCTCCGGTCCGGCGCCTGCTTCGGCCAGCACGTCGACGATATTCTGCAGGGCCTGGCGGACCTGCCCGGCGAAGTCGTCCGTCTCGAATACCTGCTGGCCATTCCACCCGACCTGGCCGGCGACGAAGATCGTACGCCCTTCGGCCATGATGCCGTTGGCGTAGCCTTTGGCGGCTTTCCAGTGCGAGGGGTTCAAAAGTTCATGGGAAGACGCGTTCAAGGTTATGCCCTTTCTTGTCAGACGCCGAGATAACGGTTGCGGATGTCGTCGGAGAGCTCCGCCGGAAGCCCGCTCCATACCGTCATGCCCTTTTCGAGCACGACGCAGCGATCGGCGACGGGAAGCAGTTCCGACATGGTCTTGTCGACGACCAGGATCGCCTGGCCCTCTTGCTTGAGTTTGCGGATCGAGCTCCAGATATCCTGCCGGATGACCGGCGCGAGGCCTTCCGTCGCCTCGTCGAGGATCAGCAGCTTCGGGTTGGTCATCAGCGCGCGGCCGACGGCCAGCATCTGCTGTTCGCCGCCCGAGAGCGAAATGGCATATTGGCGCCGGCGCTCGGCAAGCCGGGGGAAAAGCGCTTCGATGCGGGCAAGCGTCCAGGGGCCCGGTCGCGCCGCCGCGGTCAGGTTCTCCTCGACGGTAAGATTGGGAAAACAGCGCCGCCCCTCCGGCACCAGCCCGATGCCAAGCCGGGCGACGCGGTGCGGGCGCAGGCCCTGAAGGCTTGACCCGGCGAAGCGCAGCGTGCCGGTCCGCGGCGGGTTCAGGCCGCAGATCGACCGGATCGTCGTGGTCTTGCCCATGCCGTTGCGCCCCATCAGGGCGACGACCTCGCCTTCGCCCACGGCCAGGTCGACGCCGAACAGGGCCTGGCTGGCGCCGTAGAAGGTCTGTAGTCCGGTGGCTTCGAGCAGCATCACCCTTCCTCCCCGAGATAGGCTTGCCGCACGTCGGGATTGTGCCGGATTTCGTCGACCGTGCCGGTGGCGATGATCCGACCGTAGACGAGCACGGAAATGCGGTCGGCGAGCGCGAACACGGCGTCCATGTCGTGCTCGACCAGCAGGATCGGCGCTTCGGCGCGCAGCCCGTCGAGAAACGTCGTCAACGCCTTGGAGCCTTCCGGCCCCATGCCGGCCATCGGCTCGTCGAGCAGAAAGGCCTTGGAGCCGAGTGCGAGCGCGATCGCGATCTCGAGCTGGCGCCGCTCGCCATGCGAGAGTTCGGCCGCCGATATATGCGCCCGATCGGCCAGTCCCACCCGTTCCAGCGCTTCCAGCGCCGGCTCGCGCAGCGAGCGGTCGCGCATCACCGGCTTGAAAAACCGGAAACTCGTGCCCTGACGCGCCTGCACGGCCAGCATGACGTTGCGCAGCGCCGAATAGTCGGGCGCCAGCGACGAGATCTGGAAGGTGCGGCCGAGGCCGAGCCGGGTGCGCTCGGGCACGCCCAGCGCGCCGATATCGCGGCCCAGAAACCGGATCGTGCCGCTGCCGGGCCGCAGCGATCCGGCGATCTGGTGGATCAGCGTCGATTTGCCGGCCCCGTTGGGCCCGATCAAGGCGTGGATTTCGCCGGGGCGCAGATCGAGGCTGACATTGTCTGTCGCCTTCAGGGCGCCGAAGCTCTTGTTGAGGTTGCGGATGTCGAGGATGGGCTCAGCCATGACGTGCCTTTCCCGCGATCAGGCCGACCACGCCGCCGCGCGCGAACAAGACCACGCCGAGCAGGATCAGCCCGAGGAAGAACTGCCAGCGCTCGGTGATGCCGCCGAGATAGAATTCGAACAGGACGTAGACCATCGCGCCGGCGACCGGCCCGAACAGCCGCCCGGTGCCGCCCAGGATGATCAGCACGATCAGTTCGCCCGACATGTGCCAGGACAGCATTGACGGGCTGACGAAGCGGTTGAGGTCAGCAAACAGCGCGCCGGCGAGGCCGGTGATCATGCCGGAGATGGCAAAGGCGACGAGCTTGATGCGAAACGGGGCGATGCCGACGGCGGCGAGCCGCTGCTGGTTTTGCCTTGAGGCTTCGAGCGCCGCGCCGAAGCGGGAATTGCGCAGCACCGAAAACACGGCCAGCGCGGCAATCAGAAGGCCAAAGCACAGATAGAAGAAGTGCAGGCCGTTCAGCGTGTTGACGCCGGGAAACCCGTTGCGGACATAGATCGACAGCCCGTCCTCGCCGCCATAGGCCGGCCAGGAGATGGCAAAATAATAGATCATCTGCGCGAAGGCGAGCGTGATCATGATGAAATAGACCCCGCTGGTGCGCAGCGAGATGACGCCGATCGCGAGCGCGGCGAGCCCGCACAGGAGGATCGCGGCCAGCCAGATGACGATCATCTGGTTGGTGCCGGGCAGGCCGAACAGCAGCGGTTCGGCGTTGAAGGCATGGGTGGCGGCGATGCCGGCGACATAACCGCCAATGCCGAAAAACGCGGCATGGCCGAACGAGACCAGTCCGCCCAGCCCGAGCAGGAAATTGAGCCCGACCGCGGCCAGCGCAAGGATCGCCATGCGGGTGGCGAGCGTGACGTAGAAGGGTTCGCCCATGCCGGTGGCGACCAGCGGGATCGCGGCCAGAAGCAGGACGAGCGCGAGGTTGAGGATGGTTTCGCGGGGATTGTCCATTCTCGTCAACCCTGCGCCGAAAACAGGCCCTGCGGCCGGATGGCCAGCACGAGCGCCATGAACACATAGATCAGCATGGAGGCAAGCGCGGCGCCGATCCCGGCGGCGGCCGACGCGTCCATGAAGGTGGCGAACGCGACCGGTAGCAGGAACCGGCCGAGCGTGTCGATCACGCCGACGAGCACCGCGCCGACCAGCGCGCCCTTGATCGAGCCGATGCCGCCGATGACGATCACCACGAAGGCCAGGATGAGCACCGGTTCTCCCATGCCCACCTGGACCGATTGCAGTGCTCCGACCAGCGCGCCGGCCAGCCCGGCCAGCGCCGCCCCGAGTGCGAACACGACCGTATAGAGCGTGCGAATGTCGACGCCGAGCGCGGCGATCATCTCGCGGTCGGATTCGCCGGCGCGGATGCGCATGCCGAGCCGCGTGCGCGAAATCAGGAAATAAAGCCCGATCGCGACCGCGATGCCAACCCCGATGATCGCCAGTCGGTAGACCGGATAGGCCCCGCCGCCCGGCAGCGCCAGCGCGCCGCGCAGAAGCGGCGGGATGTCGAGATAGAGCGGAAACGAGCCGAACACCCAGCGCGTGCCCTCCGAAAAGATCAGGATCAGCGCAAAGGTCGCCAGCACCTGGTCGAGATGGTCGCGGTCGTAGAGCCGACGGATGACGGTGACTTCCACGAGTGCGCCGGCCGCCGCCGCCGCGGCCAGGCTGGCCACCAGCCCGAGCCAGAACGAGCCGGTCGCCGCGGCAACCGTCGCGCAGGCGAAGGCGCCGATCATGTAGAGCGAGCCGTGGGCAAGATTGATCAGGCCCATGACGCCGAAGATCAGCGTCAGGCCGGCGGCCATCAAAAACAGCATGACGCCGAATTGCAGGCCGTTGAGGATCTGTTCGATGAGGAGCGCGGTTTGCACGGTCGTCCTGAAGTTTGAATGCGGGGAATTTCGCCCGCGTCACGCGGGAAAAGGCGGCCCGACGGGAGGCGGGTGAGGGGGCGAAGCGGCGGCCGGCACTTGACGACGGGTTCCGCCGCTTTTGGTGCGCCGTCCGGCATCCTCTCCCCGGGTGCGGGGAGAGGATGGTCGGTCCGTTACATCTTGCACTCGGCCGCGTAGGCGTCCTGATGATCTTCAAGCGCGACGCCGACGATCTTGTTGGTGAGCGTGTCGCCTTCCTTGATGACCTCGCGGACATAGATGTCCTGGATCGGGTGGTGATTGCTGGCGAAGGCGAAGTCGCCGCGCGTCGATTTGAAGTCGGCTTCCTTCAGTGCCGCGCGAAACGCGTCCTGGTCCTTTACGTCCGCCTTGGCCGCCGCCGACAGGATGAGATTGGCGGTATCGAAACCCTGGCTGGCATAGAGTGAGGGCAGGCGGCCATATTCGGCCTGGAAGGTCTCGACGAACGCCTTGTTGGTGTCGTTGTCGATGTCCTTCGACCATTGCGAGGTGTTCTTGACGCCGATCGCGGCGTCGCCGACCGCGCCGAGAATGTCCTGGCTGAAGGAGAAGGCCGGGCCGACCAGCGGCAACTCGACGCCCGACTGGGCATATTGCTTCATGAAGGCGATGCCCATGCCCCCCGGCAGGAAGAAGAACACCGCGTCGGCGCCGGACGCGCGGATCTGGGCGATCTCGGCGGCGTAGTCGCTTTGTCCGAGCTTGGTGTAGACCTCGTTGGCGAGGTCGCCCTTGTAAAAGCGTTTGAACCCGGTCAGCGCGTCCGTGCCGGCCGGATAGTTCGGCGCCATGATGAAGACCTTCTTGTAACCGGCCTCGGTGGCATAGGCGCCCGCCGCCTCGTGCAGATTGTCGTTCTGCCAGGCGACATTGAAATAGTTCTTGTTGCAGTTGGCGCCGGCGAGCGCCGACGGGCCGGCATTGGGCGACAGGTAGAACGTGCCCTGATTGACGGCGTTAGGCACGACGGCCATCGCCAGGTTCGACCAGATGATGCCGGTCAGAATGTCGACCTTGTCGCTCTGGATCATCTTGTCGGCGATCTGCACGGCCAACTCCGGCTTGCGGGCGTCGTCTTCCACGATCAGCTCGACCTCGGAATTGTTCGCCTGTTTGAGCGCCAGCATGAAGCCGTCGCGCACGTCGACGCCCAGCCCGGCGCCGCCGCCCGACAAGGTGGTGATCATGCCGATCTTGACTGGCTCGGCGAAGGCCGCGCCTGCGACGCCGGCGGAAAGGGCGATCACGCCCGCTGCGAGAAATTTCCTCATTGTCGTCTCCCTGTTTCGTTCCCTGCGGCACCTGATCATTGAACGATCCGCCCCGGTCTTCGGCCGGTTGGGTCCGTCCGGCGCTGCCGTGGTGCCTCGGCCCGCCGTCAAAGTTCCGTTCTGACTTTCCACAATTCCGGAAACAGTTCCACCTCCAACATTTTCCGCAGATAGCTGACGCCAGCCGTCCCGCCCGTGCCGCGCTTGAGCCCGATAATGCGTTCCACCGTGGTGACGTGGTTGAAGCGCCATCGCCGGAAATAATCCTCGAAGTCGACCAGTTTCTCCGCCAGCTCATAGAGCTGCCAGTGGCGTTCGGGCTGCTGGTAGACCGATTTCCACGCCGCCAGCACCGTCGCACTGTCCTCGCGGGTCGAGCGCCAGTCGGACCGGTGGGCATCCGCGCCGATGTCGAGGCCCTGCCGGGCAAGCAGCAGCAGCGCCTCGTCGTAGAGGCTCGGCCGCTCCAGGATCGCTTCCAGCCGCGCCGTCACCGCCTGATCGTGCGCGTGCGCCTTCAGCATCGCCGTGTTGCGGTTTCCGGCCAGAAACTCGATGGCGCGATATTGCCAGGACTGGAAGCCGGAAGACTGGCCGAGCGCGGCGCGAAAGCGCGTATATTCGCTCGGCGTCATCGTGCGCAGCACGTCCCAGGCGCTGTTCAGCTGCTCGAAGATGCGCGCAACCCGGGTCAGCATCTTGAAGGCCGGCTGCAGCGCGTCGTCACGCAGCGCGTCGAGCGCGGAACTGACTTCGTGCACGGCGAGCTTCATCCACAGCTCCGAGGTCTGGTGCTGGATGATGAACAGCATCTCGTCGGGCGAGTCCGACTTCGGCGCCTGGGCGTCGAGAATCTTGTCGAGATGCAGATAGTCGCCATATGACATTCTGCTGGCGAAATCCGTCACCGCGCCGTCGCTGGAGGGGTCGTAGGATGTGCTCATGTCACGGCTGCCCTCTTGTGGAACTCGGGACGGTCCCAAAGCCGCTCGGCCAGGATGCGTTCGAGCCGTTCGGCGCCGGCGACCACGTCGTCCTCGCTGAGATAAAGCGGCGTAAAGCCGAAGCGCATCGCGTTCGGCGCCCGGAAATCGCCGATCACGTCATGCGCGATCAGCGCCTGCATGATGGCATAGCCGTTGTCGTGCAGGAAGGAGACCTGACTGCCGCGTTGCTTCGGGTCGCGCGGCGAGCCGAGCGTCAAATCGGGGCAGCGCCGCTCGACCTCGGCGATGAAACGCTCCGAAAGCCGGATCGAGGCTTCGCGCAGATCGGCCATGTCGACGCCGTCCCAGGCGTCGAGGGCGGCGTCGAGGGCAGCTAGCGCGAGCACCGGCGGCGTGCCGACCCGCATCCGGTCGATGCCCCGGCCGGCCCGGTAGTCCAGGTCGAAGGCGAACGGCGCGTCGTGGCCGAGCCAGCCCGAAAGGGCGGGGCGGACCTGTTCGGCCAGCCGCGGCGCGACATAGATGAAGGCCGGCGCGCCGGGCCCGCCATTGAGATATTTATAGGTGCAGCCGACCGCGAAATCGGCGTCGGCGCCGGCGAGATCGACCGGCAGCGCGCCGGCCGAATGGGCGAGATCCCAGATCGCCAGCGCGCCGGCGGCGTGCGCCTTCTCGGTCAGGCGCTTCATGTCGTGCAGGCGCCCGGTGCGGTAATCGACTTCCGTCAACATGATCGCCGCCACCGTGTCGTCGATCGCGTCCTCGACCTCTTCCGGCGCGACGATCTTCAGTTCGTGGCCCTTGTCGAGCGACTGGATCAGCCCGGACGCCATATAGAGGTCGGTCGGGAAATTGCCGTTGTCGGACAAGACCACCTTGCGCTGCGGCCGCAGTTCCAGCGCCGAGGCGAGTGCCTGATAGACCTTAATCGACAGCGTGTCGCCCAGCACCACCGATCCCGCCGGCGCACCGATCAGCCGCCCGACCCGGTCGCCGATGCTCCGGGGCTGCGCCATCCATCCAGCCGCGTTCCAGCCGCGGATCAGCATCTCGCCCCATTCCTCGCGCATTGTCGTCGTCGTCTTCTCGATCGCCTTTTTTGGCAGTGGGCCGAGCGAGTTGCCGTCGAGATAGATCAACCCATTGGGCAGGTGGAACAGCGCGCGGGTCTTAGAAAAATCGGTCATGCCTGGGCGTCCTGGCGCAGTCTGAAACGTTGAATTTTGCCGGTCTGGGTCTTGGGAAGCGCCGCAATGTAGATCACCGAACGCGGGTATTTATACGGCGCGATCGTCGCCTTGACATGATCCTGCAGGCGCTTGGTCATCGCCTCGTCGCCGACGCAGCCCTCGACCAGCACCACGTGCGCCTGGACGATCTGGCCGCGCGCCTCGTCGGGCGCGCCGATGACGGCGCATTCGGCGACGTCGGCGTGGGCGAGCAGCGCGGCTTCGACCTCCGGCCCGGCGATGTTGTAACCGGCCGACACGATGATGTCGTCGGTGCGCGCGGCAAAGTGGAAGCGTCCGTCCTCGTCCTGGTAGAACGCGTCGCCGGTCAGGTTCCAGCCGTCCCGGACATAGTCGCGCTGGCGATCGTCGGCGAGGTAGCGGCAGCCGGTCGGGCCGCGCACGGCGAGCTTGCCGACCGTGCCGCGCGGCACCTCGTTCATGTCGGCGTCGACGATCCTGGCCTGGTAGCCGGTGACCGGCCGTCCGGTCGTGGCCGGGTGCATGTCGTCGAAGCGGTTGGAAATGAAGATGTGCAGCATCTCGGTCGCACCGATGCCGTCGAGGATCGGCTTGCCGGTCTTTTGGGTCCAGGCCTCGAAGACCGGGGCCGGCAGGGTCTCGCCGGCCGATACCGCCACTCTGAGCGAAGACAGGTCGGCGCCGTCCTCCATCGCCGCCAGCATGGCGCGATAGGCCGTCGGCGCGGTGAAAGAGACTGTCGCCTTGTAGGTCTCGATGATCTCGATCATGTTGGGCGGCGTGGCGTTTTCCAAAAGCGTGGCGGCCGCGCCGAAACGCAGCGGAAAGATCGCCAGGCCGCCGAGGCCGAAGGTGAAGGCGAGCGGCGGCGAGCCGACGAACACGTCGTCCGGCGTGACCTGCAGCACTTCCCTGGCATAGCCGTCGGCGATAATCAGAAGGTCGCGGTGAAAATGCATCGTCGCCTTCGGCACGCCGGTCGTGCCCGAGGTGAAACCGAGCAGGGCGACGTCGTCGCGGCCGGTCTTGACCGCCTCGAAGATAACCGATTTGTCGAGCGCGACCCGGTCGAGCTCGGCGTCGTGATTGGCGGTGCCGTCGAAGCCGATCACCTGTTTCAGGAACTTGCTGTCCTTGGCGCAGGCGACCAGCTCGTCCTTGGCGCGGGTGTCGCACAGCGCCAGCGTGATCTCTGCCTTGTCGACGATCTTGGCGAGTTCCCCGGCGCGCAGCATCGGCATGGTGTTGACTACCACCGCGCCGGCCTTGGTCGCGGCCAGCCAGCAGGCGACCATCGCGGGATTGTTGGGCCCGCGGATCAGCACCCGGTTGCCCGGCTTGACGCCGTAATCCTCGACCAGCGCGTGAGCGAGGCGGTTGGTCCAGTCGGCGAGTTCCTTGTAGGTGCGCCGGCGCCCGTTGCCGATCAGCGCCGTGCGGTCGCCGAAACCCTGTTCGACCAGGCGGTCGGTCAGTTCCACGCCCACGTTGAGATAATCGGGGTAGTCGAAGCCGTCGAGCAGGAAACCCGGCCACGCGTCTACGGGCGGCAGGTTGTCGCGGGAAAATGTGTCCGTATGTCCCGTCGGTCCGAGCATTGTTTTTCCCCTGCTGGCTTAGGTCGCAATCTGCCTGGCGATGATGATTTTCTGCACGTCCGAGGCGCCTTCATAGATCCTGAGCGCCCTGATCTCCCGATAGAGGCTTTCCACGATGTGGCCCCGGCGCACGCCGTCGCCGCCATGAAGCTGCACCGCCTTGTCGATCACCTCTTGCGCCCGGTCGGTGGCGTAGAGCTTGGCCATTGCCGCTTCGCGGGTGACGCGCGGCGCGCCGGAATCCTTGGTCCAGGCGGCGCGGTAGACGAGCAATGCGGCGGCGTCGACGTCGAGCGCCATGTCGGCCAGGTGACCCTGCACCATCTGCAGGTCGAACAGCGGCGCCCCGAACAGTTCCCGGCCGCCGGTCCGCGCCAGGCTTTCGTCGAGGGCGCGCCGGGCAAAGCCGAGCGCCGCCGCGCCGACGGTGGAGCGGAAGACGTCGAGCACCGACATGGCGATGCGGAACCCATCGCCGGGGTTACCGACCATCGCGCTCGCCGGCACGCGCACGTCGTTGAAGGAAAGCCGCGCCAGCGGGTGCGGCGCGACCACCTCGATCCGCTCGGCGATTGCGAGGCCCGGCGTGTCGGCCGGCACCACAAAGCACGAAATCCCCTTGGCGCCCGGCGCTTCGCCGGTGCGGGCGAACACGGTGTAGACGTCGGCGATGCCGCCGTTGGAAATCCAGGTCTTTTCGCCCGAAAGCACGTAGTCGTCGCCGTCGCGCGTCGCGCTCATATCCATATTGGCGACATCGGAGCCCGAGCGTGGTTCCGACAGCGCGAAGGCCGAAATCGCCGCGCCGCGCCGGGTCTTTTCCAGCCATTTGCGTTGTTGCGGCGTGCCGAACAGGCTGATCGCACCGGTGCCGAGCCCCTGCATGGCGAAGGCGAAATCGGCGAGCCCGTCATGGCGGGCCAGCGTCTCGCGGGTCAGACACAGCGTGCGCACGTCGAGCGGGCCGGGCGCGGCGGGGTCGATCGCCGTGGGCTGGAGCCAGCCATCGCGGCCGAGCGCCGCGACGATCTGCCGGCAGGCCTGATCAACGTCGTCATGCGCGACCGGCAGGTTTTGGGCGCACCAGGCCTCCAGCCGCTCGGCATGGTCGCGGTGGCGGTCCTCGAAAAACGGCCAGGACAGGAAGCTGCGGTCAGCCATCAATTTCCCTCGAATACGGGTTTTTGCTTGGCGACGAAGGCGTGATAGGCGCGCTCGAAATCCCGGGTCTGCATGCAGATCGCCTGCGCCTGCGCTTCGGCCTCGATCGCCTGGTCGAGACCCATCGACCATTCCTGGTTCAGCTGCGTCTTGGTGATTCCATGTGCGAAAGTCGGGCCGGAAGCGATTGATTTCGCAAGCTTCAACGCCTCCGCTTCAAGCGTCTCGGCCTCGACCAGCCGATTGTAGTAACCCCAGCGCTCGCCTTCCTCCGCGCTCATCGAGCGGCCCGAATAAAGCAGTTCGGCCGCGCGGCCCTGGCCGATGATCCTGGGCAGCATGGCGCACGCGCCCATGTCGCAGCCCGCCAGCCCCACCTTGGTGAACAGGAAGGCGGTCTTGGCCTGCGGCGTCGCCAGACGGATGTCGGAGGCCATGGTGATGATAGCGCCCGCACCCACCGCCACCCCGTCGACGGCGGCGATGATCGGCTTGGAGCAGTTCAGCATCGCCTTGACCAGATCGCCGGTCATGCGGGTGAAGGCCAGCAACTGCTTCATGTCCATCGCGACCAGCGGGCCGATAATGTCGTGCACGTCGCCGCCCGAGGAGAAATTGCCGCCATTGGGCAAGAACACCACCACGTCGATATCGTCGGCATAGGCGAGCTGGCGGAACGTGTCGCGCAACTCGGCATAGCTCTCGAAGGTCAGCGGGTTCTTGCGCTCGGGGCGGTTGAGCCGCACCCGCGCCACGCCGTTTTCGGCTTCCCAGAGGAAATGCCGCGGTTTCAGGCCTGACATATCGGTCAAGTCTCGCCCTCCCAATTGCTGCGGAACGATTTAAGCATGGTCGAAAGCCGTTTGGCGTCGGCCTCGTCGACGTCGCCGAGCAGGTCGCCGATCCAGTCCTCGTGGACCCGCGCCATACGCTGGAATTCGTCGCGCCCCTGCTCGGTCAGGGTCACGATCGAGGTGCGGCGGTCGCCGTCGCGGCGCGCGCGGCTGACGAAGCCGTCCGACACCAGCCGGTCGACGATGCCGGTCACGTTGCCGTTCGACACCAGCAGAAAGCGCGACAGGTCGCTCATCAGCATGCCCTCGGGCGCGCGGAAAAGCGCGGCCATCACGTCGAAGCGCGGCAGCGTCGAGTTGAAATCGCGCTTCAACCGTTCCCGCAGCTCGCTTTCGATCATGCGCGAGGCGCGCAGCAGCCGGATCCACAACAGCAGCCGCTCCTTGTTGCCCGACCGGTGATCGATGGTCGCGACCAGGCCGCTCACCATGTCTCGCCTCCCGACACGGAGATCGCCTGCCCGGTGATCGAGCGCGCGTCCTCGCCGGCAAGCCACAAAACGGTGGCGGCGACCTCGTCGGGTTCGATCAGCCGGCCTTGCGGATTGGTCGCGGCAAGCATGGCGCGCGCTTCCGACGCGCTGCGCCCGGTCTTTTCGACGATCCGGGCGATCGAGCCGTCCAGCATCTCGGTCTCGGTAAAACCCGGACACACCGCGTTCACGGTCACGCCCGACTTGGCGCTCTCGCACGCCAGAGCCCGCATCAGCCCGACAACGCCGTGTTTGGCCGCGACATAGGGCGCGACATAGGCGTAGCCTTTCAGCCCGGCGGTCGAGGCGACGAAGACGATGCGGCCGCGCTTGCGTTCCAGCATGCCGGCGAGCGCCGGCCGCACGGTCAGGAAGGCACCGGTCAGATTGACGTCGAGCGTGCGTTGCCAGTCGCCGAGCGTGGTCTTGTGGGCTGGGGCGCTGCCCGACATGCCGGCATTGGCGACCACGATGTCGAAGCTCCCGCGCGCGGCTTCCGCGGTTTCGTAGAGCGCCTTGACCGAGGCTTCGTCGGTCACGTCGGCACTGACGCCGTGAATGCGCGGGTTGGACTGCGCGACCGTGTCGAGGCTCTGCTGGCGCCGGCCGCAGATCGTTACCTCGATGCCGGCCTCGGCGAGCGCGAGCGCGATCGCCTTGCCCACCCCGGAACCGCCGCCGGTGACCAGCGCGTGGCGCGTGCCCATCGTCACACCTTGCCCGTCATCTGGTCCTGGCGTTCGGCCAGGCGGTAGAGCTGGTCGCGGCCGGGCAGATAGGGATCGGGCCACTTGACTTCGCGGTCGCCAAGCGCGGCGGCCTGGTGCAGCGTCCAGTAGGGATCGGCAAGATGCGGCCGGGCCAGGCACACGAGGTCGGCGCGGCCGGCCATCAGGATCGAGTTGGCGTGATCGGGTTCGTAGATATTGCCGACCGCCATCGTCGCCATGCCGGTCTCGTTGCGGATTCGGTCGGAAAACGGCGTCTGGAACATGCGGCCGTAAACCGGCTTGGCGCGGATCGAGGTCTGGCCGGCCGACACGTCGCAAATGTCGACGCCGGCCTCCCGCAGCAACCCGGCGATCTCGACCGCGTCCTGCGGGGTGATGCCGTCTTCGCCGACCCAGTCATTGGCCGAGATGCGCACCGAGATCGGCTTGTGGTCGGGCCAAGCGTCGCGCACCGCGCGATAGACTTCCAGCGGGTAGCGCATGCGGTTTTCCAGCGAGCCGCCATAATCGTCGTCGCGCGTATTGGTCAGCGGGGTGATGAAGGACGACAGCAGATATCCGTGCGCCATGTGCAGTTCGAGCATGTCGAAGCCGCAGCGCTCGGCCATTTCGGCGGCGGCAACGAACTGGTCGCGCACCATGTCCATGTCGGCGCGGTCCATCGCCTTCGGCCTGGCGTTTTGCGGCGACCAGGCGACCTCGGAGGCCGACAGTAGCGGCCAGTTGCCGGTTTCCAGCGGCGCGTCCATGTCCTGCCAACCGAGCTGGGTCGAGCCTTTGGCGCCCGAATGGCCGACCTGGGCGCAGATTTTGGCCTCGGTCTCGGCGTGGACGAAATCGACCAGCCGGGTCCATGCGGCCTCGTGCTCCGGGGCGTAGAAACCCGGACAACCCGGCGTGATCCGGCCCTCGGGGCTGACGCAGGTCATCTCGATATAGATCAGCCCGGCGCCGCCCTTGGCGCGTTCGGCATAGTGGGCGAAATGCCAGTCGGTCGGGCAGCCGTCGACGGCCTTGTACTGCGCCATCGGCGAGACCACGATGCGGTTCTTCAACGCCATGTCGCGCAGCTTGAACGGCGCAAACATCGGCGCGCGCGCGATGTTGATATCGTTGCCGGCCTGGCCGTGGAACCAGCGCTCGGCGCCTTCCAGCCAGTCCTTGTCGCGCAGACGCAGATTTTCGTGGCTGATGCGCTGCGAGCGCGTCAGCAGCGAATAGTTGAACTGTACCGGGTCGAGATCGAGATAGCGCTCGACCTCCTCGAACCATTCCAGCGAGTTCCTCGCCGCCGATTGCAGGCGCAGCACTTCCAGCCGGCGCGCATCCTCGTACTTGCGAAAGGCTGACTCCAGATCAGGTTCGCTGGTGACGTAGTCGGCGAGTGCGATCGCGCTTTCCAGCGCCAGCTTGGTGCCCGAGCCGATCGAAAAATGCGCGCTTGCCGCCGCATCCCCCATCAGCGCCAGGTTCTTGTGCGACCAGCGTTCGCACAGAACCCGCGGGAAGTTGAGCCAGGCCGAGCCGCGGATATGGTTGGCATTGGAGATCAGCGCATGGCCGCCGAGATGGTCCTTGAAGATCGCCTCGCAGGTTGCGATCGACTCCTCCTTCGACATCTCGCCGAAGCCGAACCGCGCCCAGGTCTCCTCCGAGCACTCGACGATGAAGGTCGCCGTGTCGTCGTCGAACTGGTAGGCGTGCGCCCATACCCAGCCCTTGTCGGTCTCCTCGAAGATGAAGGTGAAGGCGTCGTTGAATTTCTGGTGTGTGCCGAGCCAGACGAATTTGCAGGCGCGCACGTCGATATCGGGCTTGAAAATGTCGGCGAACGCGGTGCGCGCCTTGGAGTTGAGCCCGTCCGAGGCGACCACGAGGTCGTAACGGTCCATGTAATGTTGCGGCTCTTCGGCCTCGGTCTCGAACCGCAGGTCGACGCCGAGTTCGCGGGCGCGTTCCTGAAGCAGCAGCAAGAGCCGCATGCGTCCGATGCCGCAGAACCCATGGCCGGTCGAGACGGTCTGCGTACCGCGGTAAAACACCGCGATGTCGTCCCAATAGGCGAAATGCTTGCGGATCTTTTCCGCGCTGACGGCATCGTTGGCGGCGAGATTGTCGAGCGTCTCGTCCGACAGCACCACGCCCCAGCCGAACGTGTCGTCGGGGCGGTTGCGTTCGAAGACGGTGACCTCGTGGGCGGCGTCGCGAAGCTTCATCGAGATCGCGAAATAAAGGCCGGCGGGGCCGCCGCCGAGAATGGCAATCTTCATGTCGGGCTTTCCTCCCTGCGCGACAGACAAGACCATGCCAAAGGCCGACCAATATTTCAAGTATGAAATTTCAAGGTTGAAATATTCCGTCCCCGGCCGCACTCTGGTGCCGGGCTCGACAAGGCCGCGAGAACTGGCGAGAAACGCGATGCGCCGGGATCGGTGCCGAACGAAGCCGCGCCGGGAGCGCCAGCCAGGGAGGAAAGCAGAGTGACCAATTATCGCCGTGTGGACGACTGGAACGACGCCTATGCCAACGGTCCCAACATCGCCGGCGGCGAGCGTTGGCCTGATGCCTGGGTGGAGCCGGCACAAGCCTATCGCGATCGGCTGGTCGCCAGGGGCAGGGCGCATCTCGACCAGGCCTATGGCGAAGGCGCGCGCAACCGCTACGACCTGTTCATGCCCGAAGGCGAGGCCGCAGGGCTGGTCGTGTTCGTTCATGGCGGATTCTGGCTCAGGCTCGACAAGAATTTCTGGTCGCACCTTGCCGCCGGCGCGGTCGAAAGCGGCTATGCGGTCGCCATGCCCTCCTACACGCTCTGCCCGCAAATCCGCATCGCCGGCATTGTCGAGGAGGTCGGCGTAGCGATCGCCCATGCGGCGGGGCGCATCCAGGGCCCCGTCATGCTTGCCGGCCACTCCGCCGGCGGCCATCTCGTCAGCCGCATGGTGTCGGCCACATCGCCGCTTGCGCCCACCCTGCGCGCCCGCCTCCGCAACGTGGTGTCGATTTCCGGTGTCCACGATCTGCGCCCGATCATGCGCACTGCCATGAACGCCGATTTGAAGATCGATGCCGAGGAGGCGCGCGCGCAAAGCCCGGCGCTGCTCGATCCGATGCCGGGGGCGCGCGTGTGCTGCTGGGTCGGCGGCAACGAACGCGCCGAGTTCCTGCGCCAGAACGCGCTTTTGGCCAATGCCTGGACCGGCTGCGGCGCCGAGACGGCCTGCGTGGTCGAGCCGGATCGCCATCATTTCAACGTCATCGACGGTCTGGCCGAGCCGGATCACGCCTTGACGCGAACCTTGTTGACAGGGTGAGGCCGGCGGCGGAAGGTCGCCCGGAATCAAGGGAGGCGTCACGCGCGCCCGGACAAGCGGACACGAAAAGGCAGGCTACCCGCGATGAGACCCGTTTTCGTACAAGTGCAGTGCTATCCAGGCAAAACCTACGAGGTTGCCGACGCGATCTTCGAGCGCGAGATCGTTTCCGAAATGTATTCCACCAGCGGCGATTATGATTTGTTGCTGAAAGTCTATGTCGAGGACGGTGTCGATATCGGCAAGTTCATCGACGAGAACGTCGCCAACGTGCCCGGCATTGTCCGCACGCTGACCACCTTGACCTTCAAGGCGTTCTGACGCCGCCACCCTGGATTGGAGGGGTTCGAGGGGCTCGGGCGACGCGCCCCGCTCAGGCTGGCACCGCGCCGCCCTTGCGCTTCGGGGTGCGCGTGCGCATCAGCAGGAACGCCATCACCGCGATGTTGAGCATGTTCCAGGCGATTCCGTTCAGGAAGGCGGCGCGGTAGGAGCCGGTCAGGTCGTAGATGAAGCCCGACAGCCAGCCGCCCAGCGCCATGCCGACGATCGTGGCCATGATGACGATGCCGATGCGCTCGCCGGCCTCGTGCGGCGGCAGATATTCGCGCACGATGATGGCGTAGCTCGGCACGATGCCGCCCTGCGACAGGCCGAAGATCAGCGACACGACATAGAGCGATGTGAGTCCGTCGAAGGGAATGTAGAACATCAGCGCGATCGCCTGCAGCACCGAGCCGAGCAGCAGCGTCTTCACCCCGCCGATCCGGTCGGCGATCAGTCCGGACGCGAGCCGGCTGACGATACCGGCGGCCAGCATCAACGACAGCATCTCCGCCCCGCGCGCCACCCCGAAGCCGAGATCGACACAATAGGCGACGATATGCACCTGCGGCATCGACATCGCCACGCAGCAGCCGAGCCCGGCGACGATCAGCAGGCCCTGCAGGGCGCGCGGCGACAGCCCGGCGGCCTGGCGTTGCGGCGGCGCGGAAAACGCGTATCCGGGCCGGAATTCCGGTGCCCGGCCGCGCAGCAGCACTGTCAGCGGCAGCATCGTGGCCAGGCAGAAAAGCCCGACCGCGCTGTAGGCGAAGCGCCAGCCGTCAAATTCCATGCCGGCATGCAAAAAAAACGGCCAGATCGCCCCCGCGATATAATTGCCGGAGGCGGCCGCCGCGACGGCGATGCCGCGCCGGCGCACGAACCAGCGCGAGATGTCGGCCATCATCGGCCCGAACGTGGCCGCAGCACCGAAGCCGGCCAGAACCTGGGCGGCGGCCAAAAGCCACACGGAGGGCGCCACCGCGCCGAGCAAGAAGCCGCTGCCAAGCATCACCACGGCTGTCGCGATCGGGATGGCGACGCCCATGCGGTCGACGAAGCGTCCGATGACGACATTGCCGATCGCGAACCCGACCATGGTCGCGGTATAGGGAATCGAGGCGTCGGCGCGGTTGACCCCGAACTCGATCTGGGCGGCGGGCAGCACGACCACGATCGCCCACATGCCGACGCTACCGATGGTTCCCAGCACCATGCACAGCGCCAGCCGGTACCAGGAATGTCGGCTGTCAGGCAGAAGGGCGGTATCGCTGGTCGTCATGGCGGCGGGGTTCCTTTTCGGCACAACCATGCCGGCGCTGTCCTGTATGCCGGTCGGCGGGTCCGGACCATGCGTCCTGCATCGTGCCCGCCGCTAACGCCACGACCGGCCGTCTGCTGGGCCAGCTCTGCCGCTTTGAGCCGTTCTGCTTTTCACGGAACCGCAGACCGGTTCCAACTTCTCGTCCGAACGCGTTTCCTTACGGCGAACCGGCTTCCACTTCGCCTGGAAACGCTCAGCGTCCCGTGAAGCGGGGCGGGCGCCGTTCCAGAAACGCCGCGCGCCCTTCCGCGTAGTCGGCGCTGTCGAACGTGGCGTCGCCGAGCGCCACGGCGCGGGCAAGATCGTCTGCGCTTCCGCTCAGCGCGGCGCGGATCGACGCCTTGGAGGCTGCGACGGACAGTGGCGCATTGCCGGCAATGGCGCATGCGATCTCCGTGGTGCGGGCCTTGAGAGCCGCCTGGTCGGGCAAAAGCTCCAGCAGAAAGCCGGCTTCGTAGGCGGCCTCGGCCGGCAGGCCTGCGCCGGAAAAGCTGAGATAACGGGCCATTTGCGGCCCGCAGGCAGCCACGATGTCGGCCATCGCGTCGGCCGGATAGGCCAGGCCGAGCCGCGCCGCCGGCACGGAAAAGACGGCGCCCGTCGCGCCCAAGCGGATGTCGCAGGCCGCCGCCAGGCCGAACCCGCCGCCGAAACACACGCCTGCGATCGACGCGATCACCGGCACGCGGCAGCCGCGCAATGCCGCGAAAGCGGCCGAATTGGCGTCCTCATAAGCGCGTGCGGTGCCCGCGTCGCGGCGCACTTCGGCGAATTCGCCGATATCGGCGCCGGCGCAGAAATCCGTGCCGGCACCGCAAAGCACGATCACGCGCGCCGTTTTGTCTTTATTGAGAGCATCGACGGTCGCCGCGATCTGTCGCCACATGGCAAGCGTCACGGCGTTTTTCTTCGCCGGACGGTCGAGTGTCATTGTCACGACGCCATCGGCCGATCGCGCGATACCAAGACCTGGCGCCGAGTGGGCCGGTCGATCTTGAAAAACGCCCATTTCAATCCAATTGAACAAACGTTGACGAAATTGATGTTCTACGTCGGGGCGTTCTGACGTATGTTCTCAATCACCGCAAGCCGGTGGACCATACGGCTCAGGGAGCGAGATGATGACGGCACGCAACCCCGCCCGCGCAAGCGATATCCGCCCGGTGGACCCGATCTGGGAATCGGTGCGTCAGGAAGCGCTCGACGCGGTCGAGCACGATCGGCTGCTGGCAGCCTTCATGTATTCCACGGTGTTGAACCAGGATACCCTTGAGGATGCTGTCATCCATCGCGTTGCCGAACGGCTCGACCATGGCGATGTCGGCGCGACCCTGATCGGCCAGGCGTTTCGCGAAATGCGCAATGCCGATCCCGAATGGAGCGCGATCTTGCGCGTCGACATCCAAGCCTATTACGACCGCGATCCGGCCTGCCAGCGTTTTGTCGAGCCGGTTCTCTACTTCAAGGGATTTCACGCCCTGCAGACGCACCGGCTTGCCCACTGGCTGTTCAATCAGGGGCGGCGCGACTTCGCGCTTTATCTGCAAAGCCGTTCGTCCTCGGTGTTCCAGACCGACATCAATCCCGCCGCGCGTATCGGCAAGGGTATCTTCATCGACCACGCCACCGGCCTGGTGATCGGTGAGACCGCCGTGGTGGAGGACAATGTTTCGATCCTGCACGGCGTCACGCTCGGGGGCACCGGTAAGGCGGGCGGCGACCGCCACCCGAAAATCCGCCACGGCGTGCTGCTGGGCGCCGGCGCCAAGGTGCTCGGCAATATCGAGATCGGCCATTGCACGAAAGTGGCGTCGGGCTCGGTGGTGCTGGCCTCGGTGCCCAACAACAAGACGGTCGCCGGCGTGCCTGCGCGCATCGTCGGCGAGGCCGGCTGCGCCGAGCCGTCGCGCGCAATGGACCAGCTCCTGTCCGAAAAGGGTTGACGGCGCGCGGCCTTGGCCGCTGCGCCGGCGTGGGACGGACGACATTCAGGGTTTACAGGGCGACGACGCCCATGCCACATGCGGGCTTCATCAAGCCTTTTCAGACCTCGCCAATGCATCAGGAGACGCCGGTTGAAACCCGATGAGATCAGGAAGCTCGACGCCTATTTCAAGCGCACCTTCAGCAATCCCCAGCTTCAGGTGAAGGCACGGCCGCGCAAGGACGATTCGTGCGAACTCTATCTCGATGACGAGTTTCTGGGCATCATCTATCGCGACGAGGACGAGGGTGAATTGTCCTACAATTTCTCGATGGCGATCCTCGACATCGATCTGTAGCGGCTCGTTTCAGCCGGCGCGACCGAAGCGTTGCCGCGCCGCGTCCGCCTTGTCGGCGTCGCCCCTGACCACCGTGCCGGCATAACCGCGCACCGCCGCGTCGAGCCGCCGCCAATCCGCCAGCAACTCGGTTGGAAAGCGGTAGGTCAGGCTCAGTTCCTCGCCCACGAAAATGTCGCGCTCGCATTCGGCCAGCAGTTCGGATGCGACCGGACCCGACAGGCATCGCGCCACGAATGGCGCGCCGCCATCGCGCGGGCCGACCACAAGCATTTCATTCGCATAGCCTGATTTTTCGCTGAAGGCGTGAACGCGCAGGCCGCCTGGGCCGGGCCGGGCTTCGGTCTCGATCAGGGCGCTGTAGATCGGATCGTAGCGGCCGCTCATCTCGCGCGACATCATCCGCGGTTCGAACGACAGGAACAGGATGGAGCGGCGATCGCCGGCATGGTTGAAATCGGCGCGCGCCGCCGCCTGATAGCCGCTCATATCCGGCCAGCGCAGGTAGAGATGCAGGTTGGGCGCGATCCCGTCGCGACGCTCGCGCTCGAACCGGATCGCATTGGCCGGAACGACCAGCACATCGTTGCCGATGACGATTTCAAAGGGCGTCGTGTCCTCGGTATGACCGGCAAGCACGATCGAGCGGCCGAGCAGCTTGCCGCCAACGCTGATTCCGACCGCCGCGAGCGCCAGGAGCGCGAAACCGGCGAAGACACGCAGCATGAAGCGCTCGTCGATCGTTCCGCAGGATTGCGAATCGGCGGTATCGCTGCTGTGCACGTCAAACTCCCTTTTCCGGCCTGCTGTCCCCTGATGGCACGCCCGGCGCGGCATGGAACTTGCAAAGTCCCGAGAGACCTTGCGGTTTCATGGTAAAGGGACGGTAAACATGGCGCTGATTGCGACGATGGCGTTTGTGCTCGGCTGCGGCCTGACCCTTGCCGGGCTGTCCGGATCGCTGATGGAATTGTGGGCAGGACACCGCCTTGGCCTGCGCGAACCCTTTGTCTCGCCGCGCCATCTCGCACGATCGCTGCTTTTGACGATGCTCGCGGGGCCGTTCATGCTCGTCAACGAACTGTTTTTGGCCATCGGCGAGCGGCGTTGGCCGGTCGGCGCCGTCGTGCCCGGCACGATGCTCGCGGCGATCTGGCTCGCAGCCACCGGCACGATTGTCGCCGAGCTTGCATTCCGCGCCGCGGCGTTGTTTTCCTAACGGCGCGACAACGCGACAGGAGCAGTAATCGTGCCCATCTACGCTCTCGACGGCATCGAACCTGAGTTCGACGACCGCACGACCAACTGGATCGCGCCCGACGCGACCCTGATCGGCCGGGTGCGGCTCGGCGAAAGCGCCGGCATCTGGTTCGGCGCCGTTCTGCGCGGCGACAACGAGCCGATCGTGATCGGGGCCGGCTCCAACGTGCAGGAACACACTGTCATGCACACCGATATCGGCTTTCCGTTGACCGTCGGGCAGGGCTGCACGATCGGCCACCGCGCGATGCTGCACGGCTGCACCATCGGCGACAACAGCCTGATCGGCATGGGCGCGATCGTGCTCAACGGCGCCAGGATCGGCGCCAATTGCCTTGTTGGCGCCGGCGCGCTGGTGACGGAGGGCAAAACCTTTCCCGACAACAGCCTGATCGTCGGCTCGCCGGCCAAGGCCGTGCGCGAGCTGGACAACAAGGCGGTCGAACTGTTGAAGTGGTCGGCTGTCCATTATGTCGAAAACGGCCGTCGTTTCATGAAGGGGCTCGCGCCCGCCTGAGGCCGCGGCCTGCTCGAAACATCCGCATGCGCCTGCGCCCGCCCGGTCCGCAAAAAAGGCGGAGCCGGCCCGGGGACACGGGCCGGCTCCTTGGACCCGGTCGTTGGGGACGGGGAGGGTGGGGACTCGACCGGGTATCCCTTGATCTTGAAACGCGGCCTAGCGCACGCTGCCGACGGCGACGCTGCGGCCGTCCTCGATGCCCACCCAGGCACCGGCATTGCGCGTGGATTGTCGTTTCAAGTAGCGGTAATCGGTATCGGTCCAGGCCAGGACACGCGGCTGGAGATTGTCCAGAATGAAGTCGCCGTAGCTGGTATTGACAGTCAGGACCGCGTGGCCGTCGCCATTGGGCTGGCGCACCACCGTGATCAGCAGATTGCCCGACGGAACCCCTGCCTTCATCAGCAGCCTGCGCTTTTCGAGCACGTAATCCTCGCAGTCGCCGACACCTTGCGGGTAGGACCACACTTCCTCGCGGCCCCAGATCTCGTAGTCGGTCTTGGGCGCGACCGCCACGTTGACCGCGTGATTGATCTCGAGCATCGTCTTCCACAATGTCCGGGTGAGTTCGACTGGTTGCGAGGCGGCTTGGCCCGGATTGCACTCCGAGGGCATCCGCTTGCACAATTCGTAGTGTCCGACCGGCTGCGTTGTGCGGGCGCCCGTCAGCATGAACGGATTTGCCCCGTGCGCATGGCCGGCCGCCAGAACCATGGAGGCGACGCCCGCCGCCAGCAGAAAGGATCGTCCCTTGCAGATCATTGCCTTGTCTCCCCGTTTGACAAGACAATGGCACGCTCAAATTTATTTGACGCAAAAGAGCGAAGTGCAAATTAAGTAAAGCGTGAAAAGAATAAATATAAAAAACGAGATAAGCTCGAATAAATTCAAAGATGAACTTGAATCGAATTTGCGCGAAAATTGGCTAAAATTGATCGTGTTTGCCCTGGTGACGATGGCGATCCGATGGCCGGCGGCGCCGCGGCGCGATCGGAGCGGAGGCGGTTGCCGCGAACCGGGAGCAGGGGGCGTGCGGGCAGCCGGCGGGCCGGGCCTGCCTGAGGCGCGCCTGGCCCCTGAAGGCGTTCCGGGTTGCGTGTTGGAGCGCTGTGGGGATGGGGCATGGTCGCCCTGGCGCCCGCGGTGTCGAAGGCGCCGCCACGCGAGGTGCTTCAGCCGGTCGCGCAAAACCCGGCGTGCACCGCGTTTGCGTGGGAATGTCCTGGAAAACTATTCTTGGCGAGGCTGGCTGAACTCGGCCTGCAGCGATTCCTCGCGCTGCAGCACGGCGAATTCGATCGCAATGCCGTCTTCGAAGTGGCGCACCACGCGCCCGCGCATCGTGCCGAGCGTGACGGCCGTGCCAAGGGCGGGGCGCACGTCGATCTCGACGGCCGCGCCCGAAAGCGAAAGGTCGACGATCCGGCACTGATATTCGCGCCCGTCTCCGAGCCGCACGGTGCTGATCGGGTTGCGCGGCGTGATGCGCTCGTGCCGGCGGTCTTCCGGCAGGTCGAGTTCGTGCTTGTTGGCGAGCCAGGTGAGCTGCGCGGCAAGCTTGTCGCGCTTGCGCTCCGAGGCGATCAGCGTGATGGCGAAGCCGTCATTCTGCAGGCGCGTGATGACGCCTTCGATCCGGCCGATATGATCGAGATAGGCGATCACGCGTTCGCCGAGCGCGCCCACCCGCTCGCAACGCAAAAGCGCATTGCCCGGAGACATGTCGATGACCTGGCAGGGATGCTCTGTGCGATCCTCCAGCATATAGCGTCCGTAGACCTTGATGCGCACACGTTGAAAGTGGCGCCTCTCGGCCCGTGACGGCGCTGAATCGATCGCCAGTGACGTCATGTTATCCTCAGTCCGCGAATGGACATTACCTTCATAGGTTGTGAACGGTTAACAAGCGGTAAGCTGAGGCCTTTTCGCACACGGGATACGCGCGAAAACCGGGCGGCACGTTAAGCGCTAGGTGTCACGGCCACCCTCGATGACAACCAGATGCTTGAAACGGCGGCGTTTGGCGCCCTGGCCGCTCGACAGCGTCCCGGACGACGGTGCTAGCGACGGCACCGCGATCGCCGGCCGGTTTTTCAGGAACATCGGTTCGCGGTCGGGATCGACGACGCGCATCGAATCGATCCGGCTTTCCATGACCGGATCGTTGCCGAGCCAAAAGGGCTTTTCCACCGGGGCGAGGCTGCCAAGCGAACGCGGACTGTCGACGCCGCCTTCCAGCGGAAGCAGCAGCAACTCGAACATGCAACTGCGGCCCTGCTGCGTGATGCCCTCGAAACTGGTCACCGACACGGTTTTTTCGCGCAACGCGCCAGCCGCCAGCCGCGCGGCCAGGCTCTGGTCGCGCGCCGCCCACAGTGAGGAGAAGGCGAACCCCTTCAGTTCGCGGCCATAGGCTGCGCACAGACGGGTGCCGGCCAGCCGGAACACGGCCGCGCCGCGGCCGTCCTGTTCCAGAATGAAGGTGTCGGCCAGCATCGCTTTGATATCGGCCGGCTCGATCTCGGCGCGGCGCGGCGCGGGACGCCCGTTTCGGAGCCTGTCCCAATATTGGAAAAGTGCGATTGTCCCGTCGAGTTTCATGCATCCCCGTTTCGTTTTGCTCGTTGAGGTGTCTCATCACCGAACAACGGGAGCCTCCCGCTGCCGATACATGGAGGACGGAGCAGGATGCGTGCCAGCGCTAAGCCGGGTTGTTCACGGGGGCGTCGCGTTAAGGTTAACAAATGGTTTCGATTGCAGGCCGCGCGCCGGCATGTCATCAAGCGGGGACAGCACGAAGCGCTTGGCTTTATTGGCAAATTCTGCCAAGCGGCTCCGATCTCCAGGTTTTCGGGCAGGGGCTCGACCAGCCGTCCAGGGGCAACTCTGGGCGGCTTTTTTTAACCATGACTTGCGTTGTCGCACCGAAGCGGGCGAAGTCGCCGCGAGGCGAATCAGCATGGTTGGAGCAAGGGTGACGGCACAATCCGATCCTGGCAACAGGCAGGCTTTGCCGCCCTCGCGCGGCGAGCCGGCCTTCAATATTCCAGGCGTCGTGCTGGCGTTTATCGCGCTGTGTGCGCTGCTTCATCTCGTGCGCAGCTACGCGATTTCGCCGGCCGAGGATATCGCGGTTCTCTTGCGCGCGGCCTTCATTCCGCTGCGCTATTCCGGCGCCTACGCGCTCGACCTTTATGCCTTTACCAGCCCGCTGACCTATTCGCTCCTGCATGGCGGAATGGCACATCTGGCCATCAACATGATCTGGCTGGCCGCCTTCGGATCGCCGCTTGCCAACCGGGTCGGCGCGCTGCGGTTCGTCCTGTTCTGGGCGGCGACAGCGCTGGCCGCGGCCGGCCTGCATTACCTGGTCTATCCCGAAAGCCCGGTGCCGCTGGTTGGCGCGTCCGGGGCGATTTCCGGCATGATGGGGGCGGCGGCCCGCTTCGGCTTCCAGATCGATCGTGGCGTACCGGGGCGGTCGCGCTTTGCCGGACCGGTCTTGCCTTTCCGCGCCGTTTTGCGCCGGCGTGCGGTCGTCACGTTCCTGGGCGTGTGGATGGCGATCAATCTGGCGACCGGCTTGTTGAGCGGCGCGCCCGGTTCGTCGGCCGTCATCGCCTGGGAAGCCCATATCGGTGGATTTTTGGTCGGCTTCTTCGCCATTCGGCTTTTCGACCGCCGCCGGGCACCGCGCCGATATTGAGCCGCCGACAGGCTTGCATTGGCTGAAAACCGGTAGCACCATGCATGGCCAAGGGCCGGTCGCCCTGCGGGGAATTCCCGTTAATCAGCCCAGGAGGACGCCATGCTGGTCAGGACCATTCTCGCGGACAAGGGCGGCGATGTCGTCGTCATTTCGCCCGAAAGCACCGTTGACCAGGCGATCTCGCTGCTAGCGCAAAAGAAGATCGGCGCGGTCGTGGTCACGCGCGGCGACGGGCGGATCGCCGGCATCCTGTCGGAGCGTGACATCGTGCGCATGCTGGCCGCGGACGGCGTCGATGCACTGGGCAAGCCCGTGTCCAAGGCGATGACGGCCAAGGTGAAGGTCTGCCGGGAGGACAACAGCGTCAACGAGGTCATGGGCATCATGACCCAGGGGCGTTTCCGCCACCTGCCGGTCGAACGCGACGGCAAGCTCGCCGGCATCATTTCCATCGGCGATGTGGTCAAGCGCCGGATCGAGGAAATCGAGCACGAGGCCGAGGAGATCCGTAACTACATCGCCAGCGCCTGAACCCGCTCGGGGCGTGATCAGGCGGCTTCCGGGCCGCGGGGCATCACGCCTCTTCGGCGACGAAATCGAACAGTTCGCGGTTGCGGCAGTAAGACGGCGCGCGCGCGTGGGTGGCATTTGTCTCCAGCCACGTTCCGCATTCGGCGCCATGACGGCAGGACAGACAGCGCAGCGCGGCATTGCGCATCACCGACGCCTCGTCCGGCATGTCCAGAATGCCCTCGCGCACGCCCAGCGTGTCGATCATCTTCTCCATCAGATCGGCCCTCGCGGCGATCCTGTCGATGAAACCGAAAGCGCTCATGGTGCAACTCCTGTCCTCGTCCCTGTGCACGCACGATAGGATCGGCCGCATGGCCCCGCCTTGACTTCGATCAAACCGGCCCGAGGCCGCCAGCGGGGTTACGGGAGGCGGCGTAGAACCGGCCTTGCGGCTGGAGGGGCCGACAAAACCTTGCCTCGGTGGCGCCTTTGGTCTAGCGAACCTGCAATTCATCCAACGAGCAAGTCCGCATCATGACCATCATCGACACGCGCACGCCCGACCCCAAAAGGCTGATTGCAGGAGCCACCGGCGACTGGGAGGTCATCATCGGCCTTGAGGTCCATGCACAGGTCACCTCGCGGGCAAAGCTGTTTTCTGGCGCTTCGACGGAATTCGGCGCCGCGCCCAACGCCAATGTCAGCCTGGTCGACGCGGCCATGCCCGGCATGCTTCCCGTCATCAACGAGGAATGCGTGGCGCAGGCCGTACGCACCGGCCTTGGTTTGAAGGCGCAGATTAATTTGAAGTCGGTCTTCGACCGCAAGAACTATTTCTATCCGGATCTTCCGCAGGGCTACCAGATTTCCCAGTTCCAGCAGCCGATCGTCGGCGAGGGCAAGGTCAGCGTTTCGGTCGGCCCCGATCGCAAGGGCGAATTCGAGGATATCGAAGTCGGTATCGAGCGCCTGCATCTGGAACAGGATGCAGGCAAGTCGATGCACGACCAGCATCCCACCATGTCCTATGTCGATCTCAACCGTTCCGGCGTAGCGCTGATGGAAATCGTCTCCAAGCCCGACATGCGCTCCTCGGACGAGGCCAAGGCCTATGTGACCAAGCTGCGCTCGATCATGCGCTATCTGGGCACGTGCGACGGCAATATGGACGAGGGATCGCTGCGCGCCGACGTCAACGTCTCGGTGCGCCGCCCTGGCGGCGATTTCGGCACGCGCTGCGAGATCAAGAACGTCAATTCCATCCGTTTTCTCGGTCAGGCGGTCGAATACGAGGCGCGTCGCCAGATCGCCATTCTCGAGGATGGCGGCACGATCGACCAGGAGACCCGGCTGTTCGACCCCGGCAAGGGCGAGACTCGCTCGATGCGCTCCAAGGAGGAAGCGCACGACTATCGCTATTTCCCCGATCCGGACCTGCTGCCGCTCGAATTCGATCAGGCCTTTGTGGACGCACTCGCCGCCGATCTGCCGGAACTTCCGGACGAGAAGAAGGAGCGTTTCGTGCGCGATCTCGGCCTGTCGGCCTATGACGCCTCGGTGCTGGTCGCCGAAAAGGCGGCGGCCGACTATTTCGAGAAGGTCGCGGCCGGCCGCGACGGCAAGATGGCCGCGAACTGGGTCATCAACGATTTGATGGGAGCCTTGAACAAAGCCGGCCAGGATATTGAAGAGACTCCGGTTTCCCCGGGGCAGCTCGGCGCCATCATCGACCTGATCAAGGAAGGCACGATCTCGGGCAAGATCGCCAAGGATCTGTTCGAGATCGTTTGGAGCGAGGGTGGTGATCCGCGTGACGTGGTGGAGGCGCGCGGCATGAAGCAGGTCACCGACACCGGCGCGATCGAAAAGGCGGTCGACGAGGTGATCGCCGCCAATCCCGACAAGGTCGAGCAGGCCAAGGCCAAGCCGACGCTTGCCGGCTGGTTCGTCGGCCAGGTGATGAAGGCGACCGGCGGCAAGGCCAATCCGCAGGCGGTCAACGCGCTGGTCAAGGCCCGGCTCGGGCTCGACTGACCATGTTCGTGCGCACGGCGAGCGAACGCGATCTTGCCGCGGTGCGCGCGCTGCTGGTGGAAACCTGGCATGCCACCTACGATCCGATCTACGGCGTCGACCGCGTCACCGAAATCACCGATGACTGGCATTCGCCGGCCGCTCTCAAGGGCCGACTGACGCAGCCGCAGTCCGAATTCATCCTTGCCGATGACGGCCAATCGCTCGGCGGTGTGGCTTTCGCGAGCGCGGACGAGGACGGCCGGGCGGTGACGCTTCACCAGCTCTACGTCCTGCCGGCAATGCAGGGCAGGGGCATCGGCGGCATGCTTCTGGACGAAATCGTCGAAAGCTTTCCGCAAGCCCGGCGCCTCGTTTTGGAGGTCGAGGAGGCCAATGTGCCCGCGATCGCCTTTTACGAGGCGCACGGATTCTCGCTTGCGGGACGGACGCAGGATTGCGGCAAGAAGGGGTCCGGCATTCCGGCCCTGGTCTACGAGCGCGCGCTTGCCTGAGCGCGGCCGCGCGCCCGGGTTCTATCGCTCGCGCCGGAAGGGCGTCTTCCAGCGGATGCGCCGGCCGAGCGCGGCCTCGCGGTAGAGCACGTAGAACCCGGCCGCCGCGATCAGCGCGATGCCGAGCCAGGCGACCGCGTCGGGCCAGTCGCCCCAGATCATGATGCTCCAGAAAATCGCCAGCGGCAGCGCGATATATTCGAACGGTGCGATCAGCCCGGCCTGCGACTGGCGATAGGCCTGGCTGACGAGATAACCGCCCGTCGAGGCGATCACGCCGATCGCCGCCAGGAGTGCAACGTCGCCGGCCGGCGGCCAGGTCCAGGCACGCAGCAGGAATTCCAGATTGGCGTTGCCGGTGCCGCTGTAGCGGCCGTCGCCGAAAACCAGCCCGACCATGCCGGAAAAGCCGATGAAGACGAGGTTGATGTAAAACGACATCGTCGAGGCCTTCGCCGCCAGGCCGAGCTTACGGGTGGTGATCTGGAACAGCGAATAGCCGAAGGCGGCGATCAGCGGCAGGAGGGCGGCGTACTGGAAGGCGCTGCCGCCGGGGCGGATGACGATCAGGACGCCGGCGAGCCCGACCAGCACGGCGAACCAGCGCCGCGGCCCGACCGTCTCGCCCAGCAGAACCACCGACAGGGCGGTGATGAACAAGGGGCCGACGAAATAGATCGCGGTCGCCTCTCCCAGAGGCAATGTCGCCAAGGCGGCGTAGAAGGTCATGTTGGCGCATACCACGATCATGCCGCGCATCAGGTGAAAGCCGAGGCGGTCGGTGCGCAGATCGCGATAGGAGCCGTCGAGCGGCACGAACACCGCCAGCGTGACGGTGATGCCGATCAGGCTGCGGATAAAGGTGATCTGGTGCAGCGGATAGTCGCCGGAGAGATATTTGATCGCCACGTCGTTGAGCGAAAAGGCTGTCGCCGCGCCCATCGCGCACAAAATGCCGACCAGGTTGGAGGCGACCGCCCCGCTGGCCGCCGGCACCGGCTGCGGGCCCGCCGTCATGAACGGCGGGCCGCTTCTGTCGGGCAAGGCGCTTTCATTCGACCGGCTGCTCCATGCCATCGGGGGTCCACAGCATCACCGGTGTGCACTCGATCAGTGTTTCGGCAAAGGCCGGGTCGCATTTCACTTTGGCGGCCTGGAGTGCGGCTTCCCGGCTTACCCAGCCGCAGCTGTAGTCGTGCCAGTGCGGGCCCTCGCGGTGCTGCATGAAGACGTCGACGCTCCAGCCCGCCGGATAGCACCAGGCGACCCGCAGGCAGTCGCCCGCCGCCGCCCCGCCCTCGGCGCATTTTTCCCGCGCGCAGGCGAAACCCTTGTCGGGATTGCCGGCCGCGCAGACGCCCGAGGATTGTTCCGGCGCCTGCACGAAGGCGATGCCGCCGGTGCCGGTATGGGCGCGTGCCGGACCGGCGCCAAAAAGGCCGGCTAGAGAAGACGCGATCAGGAACGCGGCTGCTGACGTCGGCAATGCGGGCATGGCGCGGTCCTTTCGGCAAGCGAGAGCCTGACGCCGGACAGGCGCCCCGTGCGAGCCTAGCGCGCCGTGCCGCCTGTTAGAAGTCTCAAATAAAGCGGCCGGCGCGGCCTTGCCGCCCTGGGGCTGGTTGCGGGCAGGTCGACGCAAGTCCTCGCGATGGCAACGCCCTGCGGCCTCTTGCTTTCCCGGGGCTGCGGCGGCATAAGGCGCACATGTGCGCGCGAGGCTGTCCATGAAGAATTTTCTGCTGCAGTTTTTCACCTGGTGGAACGGACAGACGCTGGGTACGCGGTTTCACACCTGGCGCAAGGGCACCCTTGTCGGCGAGGACGAATTCGGCAACCGCTATTATCAGGGCGGTACGGATTCGGAGGGCCGCACCCGCCGCTGGGTGATCTATGACGGACTTTCCGAAGCCTCGCGCATTCCTTCGGGCTGGCACGGCTGGATGCATCACCGCATCGACACGCCGCCCTCCAAGGAGGACTACAAGCCGCGCGACTGGCAAAAGCCGCACGTGCCCAACCTCACCGGAACCGCGCAAGCCTACCGCCCGCAGGGCTCGTTGCTATCGCCCGGCAAGCGCCCGGCGGTCACAGGCGACTACGATGCCTGGACCCCGGGAAGCTGAAGCGGGCTTGGGCGGGCCGCCTTGTCATTTTTGCCACAATGCCGCTTTAGCGGGTGAGGCAGGGGCGGTGAGGGCCGATCTGGTCCGAACCGGCATATGCTCGTTGCGGGTAGGATTGGAAAAAATGCGAAAAGCCGCTCGTGTCTTGATGTCCCGGTGCCTGATTGTCGCTGCCGCCATCGGGCTGGCGGCGGGGTCTGCCTCGGCTGAACGAATCACCAACCCGGTCGCCGAATTTACCGGCATCGACAAAATCACCGGCCGCATCATCACCTTCGACGTCTATGTCGACGAAACGGTCCAGTTCGGCGCGCTGCAGGTGACGCCGCGCGTGTGTTATTCCAGCCCCGACACCGAGGAGGCGAAGACCGATTCCTTCGTCGAGGTCGACGAGATCACGCTCGACCGCAAGATCCGCCGCATCTTCACCGGCTGGATGTTCGCCGAAAGCCCGGGCCTCAACGCGGTCGAGCACGCCGTCTACGACGTGTGGCTGAAATCGTGCAAGCAGGACTCCAAGGTGCCGGCGCCCGAAGCGCGCGCCGACTGAGTCTTCTCGCGCAAGATTCCTAGGGATAAAACACCGCTTCGCCGCTGGTAGCCTCGGCGAGCAGGCTCTCATAGCGCCGCCGCGGCATGTCGACGGCGCCGAAGCGTTTGAGATGCGCCGTGGTGAATTGCGTGTCCAAAAGCACGAAGCCGCGCGCGCGCAGGCGTTCGACCAGGTGGACGAGGCAAACCTTGGACGCGTCGCGCTCGCGCGAAAACATGCTCTCGCCGAAAAAGGCGCGCCCGAGCGTGACCCCGTAAAGACCGCCGACCAGCCGCCCGTCCCGCCAGGCCTCCACGGTGTGGCAATGGCCGCGCGCGAAAAGTTCGCGATAGGCGGTGCGGATCGGCGCGTTGATCCAGGTGCTCATCCGCCCCGAGCGGGCTTCCGCGCAGCCTGTCACGACGGCATCGAAATCGCGGTCGAAAAAAATCTCGAACGGCGCCTGGCGCAGGGTCTTGCGAAGGCTCTTGGAAATATGGAAGCCGTCGAGCGGAATGATCCCGCGCGTCTCGGGTCGGACCCAGAACACTTCCGGGTCGTCGGCGCTTTCGCCCATGGGAAACACGCCGTTGGCATAGGCCTTGAGCAACAACTCCGGCGGTATGTGGTCTCCTGGCGCGAACGGCCTTGTCATCTCAAGCGGTCAACTCAGTCCTTGGCTGCGAGATAGTTCTCCAGCCAGTGAATATCGTAGTCGCCATTGGCGATGTCGATATTGCCGACGAGGTCGCGAAACAGCGGCAGGGTGGTGTTGATGCCGTCGACCACGAATTCGTCGAGCGCGCGCCGCAGGCGCATCATGCATTCGACCCGGTTGCGCCCGTGCACGATCAGCTTGCCGATCAGGCTGTCGTAATAGGGCGGTATCTTGTAGCCCGAATACACGCCCGAATCGACACGGATGCCGAGTCCGCCGGGCGTGTGGAAATGGGTGATCGTGCCCGGCGAGGGCACGAAGGTGCGCGGGTCCTCCGCATTGATGCGGCATTCGATGGCGTGGCCCTCGAAACGAACCTCGTCCTGGGTCACCGAAAGGCCCGCCCCCGAAGCCACCCGGATCTGCTCGTGCACCAGATCGATGCCGGTGATCGCCTCGGTGACGGGGTGCTCGACCTGGAGGCGGGTGTTCATCTCGATGAAGTAGAAATTGCCGTCCTCGTAGAGGAATTCGATCGTGCCGGCGCCCGAATAGCCGAGATCGGCCACCGCGCGGGCGCAGATTTCGCCGATGCGGGCGCGTTCCTCATCGTTGAGGGCGGGCGAATTGGCCTCTTCCCACACTTTTTGATGCCGTCGCTGCAGCGAGCAGTCGCGCTCGCCCAGATGCACGCTGCCGCCACGGCCGTCGCCCACGACCTGGATTTCGATATGGCGCGGCTTTTCGAGATATTTTTCGATATAGACCGCATCGTCGCCGAAGGCCGCGCCGGCTTCCGAGCGCGCCGTTGCCAGTGCGACACTGAGATCCTCTTCGTCGCGCGCGACCTTCATGCCGCGCCCGCCGCCGCCGGCCGACGCCTTGATGATGACCGGGTAGCCGATCTCGGCGGCGATGCGCCGGGCCGTGTCCTCGTCGGTGACGGCGCCCTCGGAGCCGGGCACCACCGGAATGCCGAGACGTTTGGCCGTGCGCTTGGCCTCGATCTTGTCGCCCATCACCCGGATATGATCGCCGGACGGGCCGATGAAAGTGATGTTGTGGGCGGCCAGGATATCGGCGAATTTGGCGTTTTCCGACAGGAAGCCATAGCCGGGATGGATCGCGTCCGCGCCGGTGATCTCGCAGGCCGCCACGATCTGGTGGATGTTGAGATAGCTGTCGCGCGACGGCGGCGGCCCCACGCACACGCTCTCGTCGGCGAGTTTGACGTGCATGGCGTCGGCGTCGGCGGTCGAGTGGACCGCTACCGTCTTGATGCCGAGTTCCTTGGCCGCCCGCAGCACGCGCAGGGCGATTTCCCCGCGATTGGCAATGAGGATTTTATGAAACATCACCGCCTTACTCGACCACGACCAAAGGTTCGCCGAACTCGACCGGCTGCGAATCCTCGAACAGGATCGCCTTGACCGTGCCGGCGCGCGGCGAGGGGATCTGGTTCATCGTCTTCATCGCCTCGATGATCAAAAGCGTCTGGCCCTCGCTCACCTTCTGTCCGACTTCGATGAACGGCTTGGCGCCCGGTGCTGCCGCGGCGTAGGCCGTGCCGACCATCGGCGATGTAACGGCGTTCTGTGTCGTGGCGACGGGCTCTGGTGCCGGGGACGAGGTGTGGGCCGGTGCCGGGGCAGGGGCCGGCGCGGCCGGCATCGCCGCCGTGACCTGGGCCGGCGCGCTCTGGCGCGAGACGCGTACGCGCAGATCGTCCTGCTCGACCTCGATCTCGGAAAGATTGGTGTCGTTGAGAATCTCGGCCAGGTCTCGGATGAGCTGTTGATCCACAACGGGTTTCTTTGTCGACATTGGAACTGTTTTCCTCGTGGTGGCCATGCGGTCAAACGCGCTCGGCGAGCGCTTGCAGGGCGAGCGTATAGACAACGGGTCCGAAACCGCAAATGACGCCCGCTGCGACCGGCGAGACATAGGATGTGTGCCGGAAGCTTTCGCGGGCATGGATGTTGGACAAATGAACTTCGGCGACCGGCAGGCCGGCTGCGCGGATCGCGTCGTGGATCGCGATCGAGGTGTGCGAGTAGGCGCCCGGATTGATGATGATCGCGTCCGCCTTGTTGCCCGCCTCCTGGATCCAGTCGACGAGCTCGCCTTCGTGGTTGGATTGGCGGAACTCGATCGTCAGGCCCAGTCTGGCGCCGGCCTCCCGACAGTCGGCCTCGATGTCGGCCAGCGACTTGCCCCCATAGATGGCGGGTTCGCGCTTGCCCAGCATATTCAGGTTCGGGCCGTTCAGGATATAGACGGTTCGCGACATTTCGACCTCGTGGCGCGCGACGATCCTGCCCGCGCCGGACTTTGGAGCCTTTCACGGTTCGCTCCAACCATGCAAGGCTCTATAGTTGCCATAATCGCGGGAGGAAAGAGCGCAAGTGGGAACTTGCGCTGTCCACAATAGCCCATCGGGGGCGCCCGGTCGGAGCCGTCAGCAGCTCGCCGTCTCGCAGTTGCGCAGTGCCTCGACCTTTTCGGCCAGAACCTCACGACCCAAGGCGCCGAAAACCACCTCCTGACCGACCACGTAGGACGGCGTGCCGGTGATCTGCAGCTTGTTGGCCAGATCGTAGGTGCGGGCGAAGGCCTCGACGATCGCCGGGTTTTCCATTTCCTCGCGCAGCTTCGCTTCGTCCGCGCCGAGTTCCAAGGCGATGCCGATGGCCCGCTCTTCCGTCGCGCGCGTCGCGCCACCAAGCAATTTGGCGTGAAAATCGCCGTATTTTTCCGGCATCAGCGCGCGAAACGCCATGGAAACCACATGGGCGCGCTGCGAATCCGGGCCGAGGATCGGAAATTCCTTCAAAACGAAACGGATCTCGGGATCTTCTGCGGTCAGTGCCTCCATGTCGGCCATCGCGCGTTTGCAGTAGCCGCAATTATAGTCGAAAAACTCGACCAGCGTGTATTTGCCGGCCGGATTGCCGTAGATGCCGTCATAGGCCGAGTTGAAGAGTTCGTCCGACAGGGACGCGATGATCTCGCCCTGGGCGACGCGTTGCTCTTCCTGCTGCTTGGTTTCCAGCGCCTGCTGGACCTCCAGCAGCAATTCGGGATTTTCAAGCAGGTAGCTGCGGATGATCTCCTCGACATCGGCCCGGTCGAGCGTGCCGGCGGCCTGCACCACCGAGGGCTCGTGCTGGCTTGCGGCCGCCGGCGTGACGGGGCGACCCGACAGATAGCCGGCGACCAGCATCATCGCCGAAGCTGCGATGCCGAGCATGCCGATTGCGAGTATTTTCTTCATGTCCACTGATCCCGATGACACGCGCCGGCTATTTTCGCCTGGGCGGCTTTGCGTTGATGATGTCCTGCGCCCGCACCCAGGCGGGGCTGCCACGCTTCAGTTTTTGCTGGGCGCGCGCCGCGAAGATTCGCGCCTGATCGTAAGAGCCTGAATAATAATGCATGTCGGCTGAAGCCAGTTCGGCTTCGCCGATATTGCCGAGCCGGCCGTGTGCCTGGCCGAGCAGCATGTAGCCATCCGGGTTTTCGCGGTCGCGGTCGAGCGCCTGGCTGATCTGGCGGACCGCCTCGCGGGTCGATTTTTCGTCGCCGGCCGCAAGCAGGGCCTTGCCGTAACTGATCTGGATGATCGACGATCTGGAGCCGTCCAGCTTCTGCGCCCGCGCATAGGCCTTGGCCGCCGGTCCGGGCTGGTTGGCGCGGATCAGCACGTCGCCGCGCAATTCGTGGAAATAGGCGTTGTTCGGCTGTTTGGCGATCAGCGCGTCGACCTTGGCGAGCGCGTCGCGCGGCCGCCCGCGCAGATGCGTGTTGATGGCATCGCCGTAAAGCGCGCCCAGACTGCGCGGGTTGGCGCGAAACAGCCGTGCCGTGGCCGCCGCGCCGCTGGTATGGGCGGCGATCTTGGCGCGCATGAGATCGTGCCGCAATTGCAGCGTGGCCGGGTCCTGCTTGCCGAAATGCGGGCTCTTTTCGGCAAGCGTCTTCAAATTGGCGATCCGCTCGCGCGGCATCGGATGGCTGATCTGGTAGGGGTCGACGCGCGAGCCCGTCAGCGCCAGCGCGCTGGCGAAGCGCTCGAACGTCGTCAGCATGCCGCGCGCCGACTGGCCGGTGCGCTCCAGATAGGTGAGCGCCAGCCGGTCGGCCGAGCTTTCCTCCGTGCGCTGGTAGCCGAGCAGGCCGCGGCGGGCGAGTTCCGCCCCGGCCAGCGCAATGCCGCCGCCCGAGCGTGCGAGCCCGCCATTGTCGGTGAGCGCGCCGCCGACCGAGGCGCCGATGCCGAGCAGCGTCGACACCACGGCCATGGTGCGTGCGCGCGCGATCTGGGCGCGCAGGCGTTCCTGGTGGCCGCCGGCCAGATGGCCGGCCTCGTGCGCCAGAACGCCGATGATCTCGTTCGGTGTCTCGGCCGTTAACAGCGCGCCGGTATTGATAAAGATGCGGCGGCCGGCGACAAAGGCATTGAAGCCGGGATCGTTGACCAGCACGATGTCGACGCCGGTCTTGCCGAGGCCTGCCGCGCGCAATACCGGCCGCGCGTAGTCGCTCACCAGCGCCTCGATCTCGGCATCGCGCACGATTGGCACGCGCTGCTGGGCGCTGGCGAAAGGAACGGCGACGTATTGCAGCACGAGCAGGCAGGCCGCGACGAAAAGCGCGGCGCGTGCGGGGCTGGTCATGCGCATCCTGATCTTGGACATTTCAAAAATCACAGGTAGACGACCCGAACTCTGATGGAAAGGCCAAGCGACGGCGTTCATGCATTCGTGATGCGACGCCATCCGGTGCCGGACGGGCCATCAAGCAGCAAAAGGCGAGGGTGAAGGCATGACAGTGGCGATATCAAGGCGCAGCGCCGTCGAACCGTTCCATGCCATGGATGTGCTGGCGGAGGCCAACCGTTTGAAACAAAACGGCTGTCCGATCATCTCCATGGCCGTCGGCCAGCCGTCGGACCCCGCGCCCGAAATCGTGCGCCAGGCCGCGGTTGAAGCCGCGCACGAGGGCCGCATCGGTTATACCGACGCGCTCGGCATGGCGGGACTGCGCGAGGCGATCGCCGCCCACTACCACGATCATTACGGCGTTGCAGTTGCGCCCGGCCGGGTGGTGGTCACCACCGGGTCGTCGGCCGCCTTCAACCTGTCCTTCCTGGCGATGTTCGACGCCGGCGAGCGGGTGGCGATCACCGCGCCCGGCTATCCCGCCTATCGCAACATCCTTGCCGCCCTGGGGATCGAGGTTGTGGAAATTCCCTTGCACGGCGACGGCTATCTGACGGGCGATCTGGTCGCCGAAACCCATGCCAGGACACCGTTCAAGGGCCTGCTTTTCGCGAGCCCCGCCAATCCGACCGGTTCGGTGATTCCGGCCGACGAGATCGCGCGCATCGCCGCTGTCGCACGCGATCGCGGCATCGCGCTGATTTCCGACGAGATCTACCATCGGCTCGCCTTCGGCGCGCCCGACACGACCGCGCTTTCGGTCGATCCCGATATCGTCGTCATCAACTCGTTCTCGAAATATTACTGCATGACCGGCTGGCGCATCGGCTGGATGGTGGTGCCGGACGCGCTGGTGCGGCCGATCGAGCGCATCCAGCAGAGCCTCTACATTTCCGCGCCGGATCTGTCGCAGCGCGCCGCGCTTCGCGCTTTCGACGCGACCGAGGAGCTGGAACGGGTCAAGGCGCGTTACGCAGCCAGCCGGGCGATGCTGATGGAGCGGCTGCCTGCACTGGGTCTGCGCATCGCCGCGCCGATGGACGGGGCATTTTATGCCTACTGCGACGTCTCGGCTTGGACCAACGATTCGATGGCGTTTGCCCGCCGCATGATCGCCGAAGCGCATGTTGCGGCCACGCCCGGGCTCGATTTCGACACGGTCGAAGGCCACCGCACGATGCGGTTTTCCTATGCCGGCGAGACCGAGGCGATGGCCGAGGCGATGGACAGGATCGGCCGCTGGCTGGGCGTCTAGAACCGTTCCTCTTTAGCTGGAATCGTTTGACCGCCGGGACTTCGCGGTCTGGCCAGGAGCGCATGGCGATGCGGTGCAGGCACCGTGAGCCGGGCGCGACGCCGTCCAGGACGGGAAAGACCAAGGTCGGGCGATTGCGGTTTGACGGGCGATATCAACACTATGGACGCTTCCGGCTTGGACAGCTTTTCCGCCCCGGCCCGCGTCGAAGCCCTTGCCCGATAGTGATATCGCGCTGCGGGCTTCTCCTTGCCGGAGCGAAAAATCCATCCCATCAAACCGCTTCCAGTTAAGGAGGAGCGGCTCTAGGGCAGGGGGGACGAAATCCGTCTCACGCCTCGGTTGTCGGCATCTCGATGGCGAGCGTGGTCTTGAGATGCGTGCGGGTCGCCGCCTCGAACCGCGCCGGCCAGTCGATGCCGCGCGCTGTGGCCAGCTTGCGGGCGCGCGGCAGATAGGCGTCGGCATAGGCGAGGTTTGCGGCGATCGTGGACGCCTCGTCCGGCACCGCTGTCGGCAGGCCGGCCAGAAGCGCCTTCTGCTCGTCCGTGATCAGCCTGTTGAGATGAAGCGCCCCACCCCTGTGGGGGGCGCCGGTTTCCTCGATCAACAGGTCGATCAGCAGGTTGCGCAGATGGAACAGGCCCGTCACCGCGTTGAGATATTCCTTCCGACCGACCGCAAGCGGAAGCAGGCCCAGGATGCGAAGAAACTCCTCGAACTGCCAGAGCAGGCGCCGTGCGTCGGTGCGAGTGGTCGCGCCGCCCTCGGCCAGGGTCGCGGCGATACCGTCATCATCGAACAGCATCTTGAGCCCGTCCTTGGCGCGCCCGGCAATGCGCGCCGGGGCAAGGCCATGCACGTCGATCCGCAACCAGCTTTCGGTGATGGCGTTGATCAGCAGGCTTTCTTGGCCACGCAGCTCGCGCCACAGCACGATCTCGCCCGCCGGGCCCAGCGCAGTGCGCCAGGACTCCACGAAATCGCCCTGCAGACTGGCCGGCACGGCGGCGAGAAAGTCGATATCGCTGTAGGCGTCTTCGAGTCCCGCACCGTGGCTGCCGCTCAGAAAAAGGGCCCTGACACAAGGCTGGCCGCGCAGCGTTTGCGTCACGGTTTTGGCGAGCGTCTGCGCGTCCATGGCGTCGACCGGTCAAAAAAAACCGGGGCCAGGGCCCCGGTTCGGTATTGAGATCAGAAAAACCCTTTGCGCTGCCACCATCCGGCCTTGCGCGGCTTGGTCTCGGCTTCCGGCTCTTCCGCGGCCTCGGCAACCGAGGAGGTGACCACCGGCTCCGCCTTCTCCGCGCTTTCGGCGGCCGGCGCGCTCGCGGCCGGCTCCGGCGCGACAGGATCAGGCGCGACCGGCTCCGGCGCGGCGGTTTCGGCGACCTTCTTCCTGCGCCGCGGCGCTTTCTTGGCCGCCGGTTTGGGCGCGGTTTCTTCCGGTGCCGCTTCCGTATCCGCGACGGGCTCTGCGCTTGCGGTTTCAGCCGTCTCGGTTTCGGCTTTCACCTCAGTCTCGCTCGTCGCGGCGCTGTCTGCCGTTTCGGCAACCGGATCGGCCGGCGGGGCGGTCTCGACGGCGACGGCTTCGCTGCGTTCTGCGGCCGCATCCTCGCCCTCAGCCTCATCGGCGGTAGCGCTCTCGCCGTCGCTCGTTGGCGTTTCCTCGTCGGCTGTCTGGTCGCGACGGTTCTTGCGCCCTCCGCGCTTGCCGCGCCGGCGCTTTTTGCGATCGCCGCCCGCGTCGTCTTCGTCAGAGGCCGCGGTCTCTTCAGCCTGGTCGTCGCCGTCCTCGCCGCCGTCCTGCACGGCTTCGGCGTCGCCGTTGTCGCCTTCTGCGGATTGCTCCCTGTCGCGGCCGCCGCGGCGCTTGCGCCGCCGACGCTTCTTGCGGCCGCGATTGTCGCCGTCCTCGCCTTCGCCCTCGTCCTGGTCGGTGCCGGGTTGCGTGTCGGTCTCTTCTGCCGCCTCGATGTCGTCGAGGTCGCTCGACACGCCGACCGGCACGAGCGCCTGGACGTCGACCGGGCTTTCGACCTGCGCGCCCTTGGTGATCAGGTAGTGCTGCATGCCGACGCTTTCATCGGCTTCGATCGTGATCGTCAGGCCGAAGCGCGCTTCCAGATCGGCGAGGTTGCCGCGCTTGTGATTGAGCACGTAGAGCGCGGTCGCAACCGGGGTGCGCACCGTGATATGGTTGCGCGCATCCTTGAGCAAAAATTCCTCGATCGCCCGCACGACGTGCAGCGCCACCGACGAATCGGAACGCACATGCCCCGTGCCGCCGCATTGCGGACAGGGTTTCGTGGTCGATTCCAGCACGCTGGCGCGGATGCGCTGGCGTGACATCTCCAACAGGCCGAAATGCGAGATACGGCCGACCTGGATGCGCGCGCGGTCGAGCTTGAGATGGTCCTTGACTCGTTTTTCGACCGCTCGGTTGTTGCGCTTCTCCTCCATGTCGATGAAGTCGATGACGATCAGGCCGGCCAGGTCGCGCAGCCGCAACTGGCGGGCGATCTCCTCGGCAGCCTCCAGATTCGTCTGCAGCGCGGTGTCCTCGATCGAGTGTTCCTTGGTCGAACGCCCCGAATTGACGTCGATCGACACCAGCGCCTCGGTCTGGTTGAGGATGATGTAGCCGCCCGATTTCAGTGTCACCTGCGGCTGCAGCATCTTGTCGAGCTGCGCCTCGACGCCGTGGCGCACGAAAAGCGGCACCACCTCGCGATAGGGCTGCACGGCTTTGGCATGGCTGGGCATCAGCATGCGCATGAAATCCTTGGCCTCGCGATAACCCTCCTCGCCGGAAACCAGGATTTCGTCGATCTCCTTGTTGTAGAGGTCGCGCACCGAGCGTTTGATCAGGCTGCCTTCCTCGTAGACCAGGCTGGGGGCGGTCGAGGCAAGCGTCAGCGTGCGCACGTTCTCCCACATCCGCATCAGATATTCATAGTCGCGCTTGATCTCGGCCTTGGTCCTGTTGGCGCCGGCCGTGCGCAGGATCACGCCCATGCCCTGCGGCACTTCGAGATTCTTGACCACGTCCTTCAGCCGCTTGCGATCGGGAGCGCTGGTGATCTTGCGCGAAATCCCGCCGCCGCGCGCCGTGTTGGGCATCAGCACCGAATAGCGACCCGCCAGTGACAGATAGGTGGTCAGCGCCGCGCCCTTGTTGCCGCGTTCTTCCTTGACGACCTGGACCAGAAGAATCTGGCGACGTTTGATGACTTCCTGGATTTTGTACTGCTTGCGTACCGCCCTGCGGCGGCTGGGCAGTTCTTCCAGCGCGTCCTCGGCGCCGACCGATTCAACTTCGCCGTCCGCCTCGTCCTGCGCGTCGGTCGTCTCCTCCGCGCCCTGTCGTGCCCGGCCTCTGCGGCGCGAACGGCCGCTGCGGGCGGCGGGGGCGTCAATCTGCCCGGCGTCCTGATCGGTGCCGTCGGCCTGTTCGTCGTCGGACGCGTCCTCGGCGAGATCGGAGGTGACGACATCGGCGTCGGTGCGCGCCGGGATCGCGGGGCCTTTCCTCTCGCCGTCCTCGCCCTGTTCATCGGCCTCGTCATCGGCGGTTTCAAACGCCGGCATTTCCGAAGACTGGGCACCTTCGAGCGCAGGCGCCTCCTGGCCGTCCTCGTTCGAATCGCCATCCTCGTCCGAACCGTTGTCGGCGCTCGCCTCGCGATCGGCCGCGGAGCCACCGCGGGAACGTCCGCCGCGCTTGCGCCGCTTCGGGCGGCTGCGCTCGGCGCGCTCTTCGGCCTCGTCGTCGTCGTCCTCGGACGCTGCCTCGGCTTCCGCTTCCAGCAGGGCCTGCCGGTCGGCGACCGGAATCTGGTAATAATCGGGATGGATTTCGCTGAAGGCGAGGAAGCCGTGACGGTTCCCGCCATATTCGACGAAAGCAGCCTGCAGGGAGGGTTCGACGCGGGTTACACGTGCGAGATAGATGTTTCCTTTGAGCTGCTTTTTGTCCTGCGATTCGAAATCAAATTCTTCAATCCGATTGCCGCGAACGACGACAACCCGTGTCTCCTCCGGGTGGGAGGCATCGATGAGCATTTTGTTGGGCATTATTGCTGTTCTCCCCGGCAGCGATCCGCACCGGTGGGCTCAGTCTGCTGAGCCGTCGATGACCGGGGCGGATAAGGCTGCCGGACCAAATTGTGTTCGCCGTCGAACGACGTGCCCCCGGCACAATTCGGCCCGCTGCCGTGGCGGCGCGGGAGGCTCCGAATTCGTTGCTCAGGGTACAGGCCATCAAGGGACCGTCGAACCGTTTCAATGGAGGCCCGGACAAGCCGGACCAGTTTTGTGCTCTTGTCGAGCCGGCGCGGAGTCGTCATGACCCGGCCGTTTTCCTGACGCAAAGGCTTTCTTTGTCATGAATGCCTTGACGAAATTCTGTTGGGTCACCGGCGCGCCGAAGCTCGAGCCGTCGCGCTACGTCGCTCTTTACCTTCGAAAACCTTCAAAGGAAGGACGGCAAGACACGTTTCGGGCATTGAAGTGACCCGCCGACGCTTTTATGATTTGGACGCGACAATAGCAACCCCGTTTGCGATGCCGGCAAAAGGCGATAGCGAGTGCCTCGAACCGGCAAGGCTCGGTCAAGCACGGTCGTTTATGAGCGTCGTAGACACCGGTTTCCGTCATAACTCGCCTGCGCCTAATTGGATGCTGGACAACGTGCCTTGCCGCCCCAACCTTTTCGAACGCGCCGCATCGTGGCGTCTGGTCGCCATGGTCATCGCCGCGATCCTGTCCGTGTTAATGCCGGTGGCGCTGCACGCCCAGGTCGCGAATGCGGACCGCGTGGCGGCCAGCGCCTACCGCATGGCCGGCGATGCCACGCGCATGCGCGTGGTGATCGAGTTCGACCGCGCGCCGCCGCTGAAATGGTTCTTGCTGCGCGCGCCGCATCGGTTGGTGATCGATCTGCCCGAAACCGCTTTCGGCTTCGATTCGAAGGCGCTCGATCCGCGCGGGCTGGTCAAGGAGGTTCGTTACGGCAATCTCGGCGACGGGCGTTCGCGCATCATCCTGGCCTCCGACGGACCGTTCGCGGTGGAAAAACTCGCCATACGGAAAAACGAGGATGGGGCCGGGCACCGCATGATGCTCGATCTGGTCGCCGCGTCGGAACGCGAGTTCGAGCAGGCTATGGCAGAACTCGCACAGGCCGCCGGCTCGACCATCGCCCAGGACAAGCGGGACCGGCTGATCACCGCCCAGCGCGACGCCGACCGCAAATTCACCATCGTGCTTGATCCCGGTCATGGCGGCATCGACGGCGGCGCCGAGGGCGTGCGCGGCACGGCCGAAAAGGACCTGACCTTGTCCTTTTGCAAGGAGTTGCACGCCGCGCTGGAAAAGACGGGGCGCTACCAGGTCTTCATGACCCGGACCGAGGATGTGTTCTTGCGCCTTGACGAGCGGGTGCGCATCGCGCGCCAGCACGAGGCCGATCTGTTCATTTCCGTGCATGCCGACTCGATTCGCTACCCCAATATTCGCGGCGCCACCGTCTACACGTTCTCCGAACAGGCCTCCGACGAGATCGCCCGTGCCGCCGTGATCCGCGAGAACCTGGCCGATTCGCTGGCCGGCATCGAAAGTCCGGAACAGAGCCAGCAGGTGACCGACATTCTCGTCGATCTCGTCCGGCGCGAGACGCTCGGCTTTTCCGTGAGTTTTGCCCGCGCCCTGGTCGACAGGCTCGACCAGACGATCGAGATGATCAAGAATCCGCACCGCTCCGGGGCCTATCGCGTGTTGCGGGCCCCCGACGTCCCGTCCGTCCTGGTCGAACTCGGCTATCTGTCGAATCCCAAGGACGAGGCCCAGCTTCTCGACGTCGACTGGCGCAAGAGGGCGGTCGGCAGCCTGATCGAGGCGATCGCCTCTTATGCGGCCATGGCCGGGGGGGCGAGGGGATGAGGCGCTGGTGTGGATGGAATGGCTGCATGCCTTGTCGTTGCCGCAATTTACCCACATCGCCCGGGCAGAAGAATTTGGAAGCGATTTGTCGGGGTGACGATGCCGGCAAGTGCGCTATAGCGGTCCCGCATGGGGATTCTTGCGGACTGGAGTACGGATGATACGTCTTATCGGTTATTTCTTCGGCATCGGCATCATGCTGGCGCTCCTGGCCGCCGGCGGCATCGCGCTATATGTCGGTGACTTGACAAGCGATCTGCCGGACTACGAGGTCCTCGCCAAATACGAGCCGCCCGTGACCACGCGCGTGCACGCTGCCGACGGCTCGCTGATGGGCGAGTTCGCGCGCCAGCGCCGGCTCTACCTGCCGATCCAGGCCGTTCCGGACCGTGTCAAGGCAGCGTTCCTGTCGGCAGAGGACAAGAATTTCTACCAGCATCCCGGCATCGACGTGATGGGCCTCACCCGCGCGGTGGTGACCAATCTGCGCAACATGGGCTCGGGGCGCCGGCCGGTGGGCGCGTCGACGATCACCCAGCAGGTCGCCAAGAATTTCCTTCTGACCTCCAAGCAGACCTATGAACGCAAGATCCGCGAGATGCTGCTCGCCTTCCGCATCGAGCAGGCCTATTCCAAGGATCGGATCTTTGAGCTCTATCTCAACGAGATCTTCTTCGGGCTCGGGTCCTACGGCATCGCCGGCGCGGCCCTGACCTATTTCGACAAATCCGTCAACGAACTGACCGTTGCCGACGCCGCCTATCTTGCCGCTCTGCCGAAGGGGCCGTCCAACTATCATCCCTTCCGCTACACCGAACGCGCGATCGAGCGGCGCAACTGGGTGATCGACCAGATGGTCGACAATGGTTATGTCGATCCGCGCGAAGGTGAGAAGGCCAAGGCGACCGGTCTGAACGTCAAGCCGCGCCGCGGTGGCACCTATCTGTTCGCCGGTGAGTATTTTACCGAGGAAGTCCGTCGAGAGCTCATTTCCCGCTATGGCGAGAACGCCCTGTACGAGGGCGGGCTGTCGGTGCGCACCACGCTCGATCCCCAACTTCAGGTGATAGCGCGCTCTGCGCTTCAAAACGGTCTGCAGCGCTATGACACGCTGCGCGGCTATCGCGGTCCGGTCACGACGATCGATATTTCCGGCGATTGGGGCGTGCCGCTGGCGGAGGTGGGCGCGCTCAGCGACGTGCCGGAGTGGAAGGTCGCCGTGGTGCTGGCCTCCGACGCCGAGGGCCTCACCGTCGGGCTCCAGCCGGGGCGCAAGGTTTCCGGCGATATCGCCGAGGACCGCGAGACGGTGCCGGTGCCGCTCGCCAACATGAAATGGGCCATGCGCCATGTGGTCGACGGCAAGCGGCTCAAGGCGAAGTCGTCGGCCGACGTGCTGGCGCCGGGCGCCGTCGTCTATGTCGAGAAGGTCGAGGCCAGCGAAGGCGAGCCCGGCGGCTGGATGCTGCGCCAGGTGCCGCAGGTCAGCGGCGGCATGGTCGCCATGGATCCGCATACCGGGCGTGTGCTCGCCATGGTCGGCGGGTTTTCCTATTCCCAGTCGGAATTCAACCGCGCCACGCAGGCCTATCGCCAGCCCGGCTCGGCCTTCAAGCCGTTCGTCTATGCCGCCGCGCTCGACAATGGCTACACGCCGGCCTCCGTGGTGCTCGATGCGCCGATCACCATCCGCATCGGCAACGATGTCTGGCAGCCGAAGAATTACGGCGGCAAGTCCGCCGGCCCCTCGACGCTGCGCGCCGGCATCGAGCGCTCACGAAACCTGATGACCGTGCGGCTCGCCAACGACATGGGCATGCCGCTGGTGGCCGAATATGCCGAGCGATTCGGGGTCTACGACAAGATGGCGCCGCATATCGCCAACTCGCTCGGTTCCGGCGAGACCACGGTCATGCGCATGGTTTCGGCCTATTCGGTGTTTGCCAATGGCGGGCGCCAGATCAAGCCGTCGCTGATCGACCGCATTCAGGACCGCTATGGCGAAACCGTCTACAAGCACGACGAGCGGCGCTGCGAGGGCTGCAATGCCGAAGCCTGGAACGGCCAGGCGGAGCCGGAGCTGATCGACGATGCCGAGCAGGTGCTTGATCCGATGACGGCCTATCAGATCACCTCGATGATGCAGGGCGTCGTCCAGCGCGGCACCGCGGTGACGCTCTCCGAACTCGGCCGTCCGATCGCCGGCAAGACCGGCACCACCAATGACGAGAAGGACGCCTGGTTCGTCGGCTTCACCCCCGACATCGTCGTTGGTGTGTATATGGGCTACGACCAGCCCAGGCCGATGGGCAAGGGATCGACTGGCGGCGGGCTTGCCGCCCCGATCTTCAAGGAGTTCATGGCCGAGGCCCTGAAGGACATGCGTCCGGTCGATTTCCAGGTCCCCGAAGGCATGAAGCTGATCGCCATCAACCGCAAGACCGGCATGAACGCCAACCAGGGCGAGGGGGGCGTCATCATGGAAGCCTTCAAGCCGGGAACCGGACCCGCCGACACCTATTCCATCATTGGCGGCGATTTCGGCATCTCCGAACCGGCGGCGATCTCGCCCTCGGCGAGCCGCGCGATCTCGTCCGGCGGCGGTGGCCTCTACTGACCTTTTGACGCACGGATTCAAGCGTCGTTCGCGCCTTTACAGGGTGGAGGCGGCTCAATATGGTCCGCCGCGAATCTTAGGCTCAACACCAAAGAGCAGGTGAACTGCCATGCGCGCGGAAACCGAGACGCTTGTCGACGAAATCAAGCAGGCCATAAGCCTGCTGAGGAGGCATCTTTGACTGGGATCAGGCCCGCAAACGTCTCGACTATCTGAACGCGCGCGCCGAGGACGGCGATCTGTGGAACGATCCCCAGCAGGCCCAGGAGCTGATGCGCGAGCGTCAGGCGCTCGAGGATTCGATCGCCGCCATCACCCGCATGGACACCGCGCTTGACGACAATGTCGAGCTGATCGCGCTTGGCGAGGAGGAGGGCGACGACGCCGTCGTCGCCGAGGCCGAAGCCGCGATCAAGGCGCTGAAGACGGAACTGGCCGACCGGCAGATCGAGACGCTGCTGTCGGGCGAGGCCGATGCCAACGACGCCTATCTGGAGGTCCATGCCGGCGCCGGCGGAACCGAGAGCCAGGACTGGGCCAACATGCTGTTGCGCATGTATTCGCGCTGGGCCGAGCGGCGCGGCTTCAAGGTCGAGGCGCTCGAGGTCCATGACGGCGAGGAGGCCGGCATCAAGTCCGCCACCATTCTCGTCAAGGGCCACAATGCCTATGGCTGGCTGAAGACGGAATCGGGCGTGCACCGGCTGGTGCGGATTTCGCCCTATGACAGCAATGCCCGGCGCCACACCTCCTTTGCCAGCGTGTGGGTCTACCCGGTGATCGACGATTCGATCGACATCGAGGTCGCCGAGTCCGACGTCCGTGTCGACACCTATCGTGCCTCCGGCGCCGGCGGTCAGCACATCAACACCACCGATTCGGCGGTACGCATCACCCATGTGCCGACCGGCATCGTCGTCCAGTGTCAGGCCGAACGCTCGCAGCACAAGAACCGCGCCAAGGCCTGGGATATGCTGCGTGCACGCCTCTACGAGGAAGAGCTGAAAAAGCGCGAGGAGGCCGCCAGCGAGACGGAGGCCTCCAAGACCGATATCGGCTGGGGCCATCAGATCCGGTCCTACGTGCTTCAGCCCTACCAGCTCGTGAAGGATCTGCGCACCGGCACCGAGAGCACCAGTCCCCAGGACGTGCTGTCAGGCGATCTCGACGCCTTCATGAAGGCGTCCCTGTCGCAGCGCGTCCATGGCGGCGACGCCGCCGAAGTGGCCGATCTCGACTGACCGCGCACGGCGGCCGTGCCGCGCGGCCGTCCGCTCCCCGAAACGACTTATTCGGACGGAACCGATTTTTGTGCCTGCGCACGAAAGAAGGCCGGGGCGTTTCCGCTCCGGCCTTTCCGCCCTTTGCACGCAGATGCGCGCCGGGCGCGCCAACCCCTATTCGGCGGCCGGCATCTCGCATTCACCGGCATAGCTGTCGCCATGTCCGCTCAGCACCTTGCTGTCCGTCTTCAGCGTCATCGTGCCGTCTTCGGTCTTGACCGCCTTCAGCGCGTACCAGTCCTGCACCGGGTGCTGGTTGGGGCCGAACTTGAAGGAGCCGCGCACCGAGGGAATGTCGGCGCCGAGCAGGGCGGAGCGGAACGCGGCCACGTCGTCGACGCCCGACGCGCTGCCTTCGAGCCCGGCTGCGATCAAAAGGGCCGCGTCATAGCCCTGGGCGGCGTAATAGGTCGCGGGCCGGTCGCCGTATTTTTCCCGCCAGGCGGCCATGAAGGCCTTGTTGACCGGATTGTCGAAATCGTCGTTCCAGTGGCTGGTCACCTGCAGGCCCTCGGCAGCCTCGCCGACGGCGCCGACGATGACGTGGTCGAGCGAAGCGGGATGGACGACCATCGGAATTTCCTTGAGCAGACCCGCCTGCTGGTATTGGCGCATGAAGGCGATGCCGAGCCCGCCGGGTTCGAATTCATAGACCACATCCGGCTTGGCGGCCCGAATCTGCGCCATCTCGGCGGCGAAGTCGGTCTGGTCGAGCCCGGTATAGATCTCGCCGACGATCTCGCCCTTGTAGAACCGCTTGAAGGCGACCATGGTTTCCTTGCCGGCCTGGTAGTTCGGCGCGATCAGAAACGCTTTCTCGTAACCGAGCGACTGCGCCAGGGCGCCGGCGCTCTCGCCCTGACTGTCGTCCTGCCAGGAACTGACAAAATAGTTGGGATGGCATTCCTTGCCGGCGAAGGTGGAGGATGCCGTGTTCGGGCTGACGTAAACGGCGCCGTTGTCGAGGATCTCCGGAACCGCGGCGAAAGCCACATTGGCAAAGACGATGCCGGTGAACAGCTTGACGTCGTCACTCAGCAGTTTTTCGGTGATCTGGCGCGCATTGCCGGGTTTGAGCCCGTCATCTTCGACGATCAGTTCCACTGCCGTGCCGCCGAGCTTGCCGCCATTGGTCTCGATCGCTAGTTCGAAACCGTCGCGAATGTCCTGGCCGAGATAACCCGCCGGTCCGGACAAGGTGGTGATCATGCCGATCCGGATCGGATCGTCGGCCTGGGCGCCACCCAGCGTTGCCAGAGAAAATGCCGCCGCGACGGCAAGGGTTTTGAAGGTCATTGTTTGCTCCCCACGTGAACACAAGGTCCGCTGCCATGTCGGGCAGGGCCGCTCGGTGCGGCCTCCCGGCGGCCACGTCTGGAAGGCTTGGCGCAAACAGGGTGGTGGTAAAGGGAATATTGCTCAGTTGGCTATGACTATGAAGAATAGCAAACCTATTCGGATTGCCGATCCTTCAACCCGGGGTGTGATTCGGCATTCGTCAGCTCGGCGGCTACGAGGCGCAGCGTTTCGATCAGTTCCTTGGCGGCCGGCGACAGGCGCGCATTGGCCCTGGTGGTGATGCCGATCGAGCGCCTGGTGGCGCCGAGCGACACCGGCAATATACTCATGACGCCGAAGGCCGCTTCGCGCCGCGCGGCCTGGACGGGCAGGACACCCAGATAATCGGCGTTGACCAGCAACCCGCGATTGGTCAGCAACGATACAGATTCCACCGCGTGCGCCGGCGGTTCCAGTCCCTCCAGGCGAAAGGCGATGTCGATCTGGCGGCGCAGGCTGGTTTCCTGGGGCGGCATTATCCAGTCCCAGCCGATCAGGTCGGCAAGGACGACCTTTTCGCGCTCGGCCAGCGGATGGCCGCGGCGCGCGACCACGCAGGCCATGTCGTCCAACAGGGTTTCCTGGATCACGTCCTGGCGTTCGCGATGCTCCGACAACCGCCCGACGACCAGATCGAGCTCGCCGCTGCGCAGCGCCGGCACCAGAACGTCGCCGGTCCCTTCCACGATGCGGATCACGATACGGGGCCGCTCGCGGCGCAGCCGCGCGATGGCGGTCGGCAGCAATTCGGCCGAAGCCGACAACAGCGTGCCGATGGCGATGCGCCCGCCGGTGCCGTCGCGCAGGTCGGCCAGGTGCTCCTCGGCATGCGTGAGCTGGGTGATGATGAAGCGCGCGTGCTCGGCCAGGGTTTCGCCGAAGATCGTGGGCACGACGCCGCGATTGGTGCGGTCGAACAATTGCGATCCCGTCAGCGCTTCGATCTCCTGAAGCGCCTTGGTCACGGCCGACTGCGTCATGTTGAGCCGCTTGGCGGCGCCGACCAGATTGCCCTCGTCGACGATGGCCACGACCATGCGAAGATGGCGGATCTTGAGACGGCTGGCGAGGAGTTTCATGCTGTGGGGTTCTCTGTCGTCGGCAATCGGATATTCGCAAGTATCATATCAAATTCTCTACAATTCAATTGTGCGAATAGCGTCAAGCTGGAAACGTTCCCACCGAATGCAACAAACCAGGTGAGCGGCGCGGCCCTCGCGCTGCGCCGGCGCCGACACGCAGAATGGACGATCGATTATGGCCAAGGGCAACGACCGGCGCCGTCGGGCGGAAATCGCCGGCGCGGGAATTGGAGGGCTGACCGTTGCCGCCGCGCTTTCGGCGCGCGGATGGGAGGTGACGGTTCACGAACGGGCTCCCGACCTGCGCACCTTCGGGGCCGGTATCTACATCTGGAGCAATGGTCTCCGGGTACTCAAGGCGCTCGGCGCTTATGACGAGGCGACCGCCGACGCCCATGTCGGTCCGCTGTTCGAGACCCGCGATCACAACAACAAGGTCATGGAAGAGATCCCGATCAACCGCCCCGGCAATGTGCGGCTGATCACCATCCTGCGCGAAACCCTGACCCGCTCGCTGATCAATGTGTGCCACGCCGGCGGCGTCGAAATCCGCACCGCGTCGGAGGCGGTCGGGGCCACGCCGGACGGGACGCTGTTGCTGGCCGACGGCGCCCAGCGCCCGGCCGATCTCGTGGTCGGCGCCGACGGCATCAACTCGGCCGTGCGCGATTCGCTCGACCTGTTGATGTATCGCAAGCATCTCGGCTACGGGGCGATCCGCATGCTGATCCCACGTGCCGATGGCGACGTGGCTGCGGCCGACCGCGACAAATATATCGAGCATTTCTCCGGCAGCCGCCGCATCCTCTACACCCCCGCCAGCGCCACCGAGCTCTATGTCGCGCTGTGTTGCGCCTCCGATGACGAGGCGGCGATGGCCGTGCCCGCCGACCGGGCTTTGTGGACGGAGTCCTTTCCGCATCTGGCGTCCCTCGTCGCCCGGTTCGACGATTCGGGACGCTGGGACGCCTTCGAGGTGGTGAAACTCAAGCGCTGGAGCAAGGGCCGCGCGGCCGTTCTGGGCGACGGCGCCCATGCCATGCCGCCTTATCTCGGCCAGGGCGGGGGCTGCGCGCTGATGAACGGCATCGGGCTTGCCGCCGCCGTCGCCGATGCGCCCGACATTGCCGCCGCGCTCGAGGCCTGGGAAGCGCGCGAACGCCCGCTGACCGAGCACACCCAGGAACAGTCCGAGCGCCAGGGCGACATGAATTACTGGCCCGACGCGCTGCGCTCGCAGGTGCTGACCATCACCGGTCGTTCGCATGAACTCGCCATGCAGCGCATGAAGACGGCCTTGCACGTGCCGACTGGCACGGCGGATGCGATCTGAACACGCCGCGCCGCGGGCGCGTTGTTGATTGCCACACTGGACCTGCCGGGGAAAATGATATGAAGACCATCGAAATTGGCGCCAATCCGTTCAGCTATGACGACACGGGCGAGGGCGAGGCGCTGCTGCTGCTATCGGGCTGGTGCCAGGACCACCGCCTGTTCAAGACACTTGCCCCGGAACTTGCCCGCACCCATCGCGTCATCCGCTTCGACTGGCGCGGCCATGGCGAGGACCGCACCTATGATGGCGACTTCACCATCGACGACCAGGCCGCGGATGTGGTCGCGTTCGCCGAAAAGCTCGGCCTGGAGCGGGTCGTGCCGATTTCGACCTCGCATGGCGGTTGGGCGAATATCGAGTTCTGCGACCGCATGGGCGCCGAGCGCGTGCCGCGCAGCGTGGTGATCGACTGGATCATGGTCAGCCCGGACGAGTCCTTCTTCACCAAGATCGACGACATCCAGGATCGGCAGAACTGGGAAAGCGGTCGCAAGGATTTCTTCAACCACTGGATCGGCGACACCGACAATCAGGACATTATCGACCACGTTAACGACGAGATGGCGGGGTTCGACTACGAGATGTGGGCGCGCTCGGGTCGCGAGATCGCCAAAGCCTATCGCAAATGGGGCAACCCGATGTCGCGGATGAAAGCGCTGGCGCAGACCCGTCCGATCACGCATATTTTCTCGCAGCCCTTCGAAGAGGACTATCTGCAGGCGCAGCGCGATTTCGCCGCTAACCACCCCTGGTTCGTGCCCAACAAGCTGGAGGGCAAGACCCACTTCCCGACGCTCGAGCAGCCGCGCGCCGTCGCGGACGCGGTCCGCGCCTTTCTCGCATGAACGGGCCGGCAGCCTCGCTCCTGGAGGCGCTGCGGGCCGAAGCCGGTTTGGCGCGCGCGCGCCTCGACGGCGATTACAATGCCCGCGCGAGCGTCTCGCCGGAACGCTTCGAGCGCGAAATGCGGCGCTATCGCGCCCTGTCGGAGCCCGCGCGCGCCATGCAAGGTACGGCGCTCGACCTGGTTTATGACGAAGAAAGCGGCCAATCGCTCGACATTTTCGGCGCGGCCGCGCCCGGCGAGCGCTTGCGGCCGGTCTTCCTGTTCATCCATGGCGGGTACTGGCGGGCCCTGTCCAAGGCGGATTCGGCCTTCATGGCGCCGATGCTCGGGCGCCACGGCATCGCCACCGCCGTTCTCGACTACCGGCTGGCGCCCGCGGCTTCGCTGGCCGAGATCGTGCGCGAGGTGCGCGCGGCGGTCGCCTTCCTGTGGCGGCGCGGCGCGAATTTCGGCATCGACCCGCAACGGATTTTTGTCGGCGGCAGTTCGGCCGGCGGACATCTGACCGGCGCCGTGCTTGCCGATGGCTGGCAGGAGGGCCTGGCCCTGCCGCCGCAGGTCGTCAAGGGCGCCTTGCCGATCAGCGGCCTGTTTCACCTGGCGCCGATCGCCCGGTCCTTCGTCCAGGAATGGATCCGGCTTTCGCCGCAAGACGTCGCCGCGCTCAGCCCGGCCGAGCATGTGCCGCGCGCTGGCTGCCCGATCGTCGTTGCGTTTGCCGCGGGCGAACCGGACGGTTTTGGCCGCCAGTCGCGCGCCTATCATACGCTGTGGCAGGCGTCGGGGTCCGTATCGAGCCTGGTGGAGGTGCCGGACCGCAATCATTTCGATGTCGTGCTCGATCTCGCCGACGACGACAGCGCCTTGTCGCATACCCTGCGAAGCCTGATCGCCGGCGGCTAGAACCTCTCAGTTCGTCTCGCGCGGCGTGAGTTTTTGTGCATAACGGCGCAGCACCGTGCTGAAGGCCGACACCGCCGGCGACACCGAGCGCCCGCTGGCATGGATCAGCACCACCTCGCGCGCAATGCCGGGCTCGACCAGAAGCTTGCCGGCGACCTTGTGGTGGCGGGCGGCCACCAGCGCGTAGGTCGGCAGCACCGAGATCCCGAGCCCGGCCTCCGCCAGCGCCAGCGCCGTCGTGATATGGGTCACCTCGTAGGCGGGTTTCATCGGCAGTTGCACGGTCTCGAAGCCGACCTCGACCAGCAGCCGGATGCCGCTGTCGCGGGTCAGCGTGATCAGCGGATGGCCGCCGAGTTCGCGCCAACGCACGGTCGTGGCCGCATAGAACGGGCTTTGATAGCCGCAAAACAGCATCAAATTGTCACGCATCAGCGTCACCCGCTCGATACCGTCCTCACCGGGCGGAAAGGTCCCCAGGCCGCAATCGGCGCGGCCCGACATCACCGCCTCGACGATCTGCTCGGTGCCGACATCGACCAGTTCGACGGTGACGCCGGGATGGCGCTCGCGGAAGGCGGCGATCGCATAGGGCAGGACCACGGCCGCCAGCAGCGGCGGCGCGGCGACCCGAATGCGCCCGCGTCGCCGTTCGGCCAGATCGCGCGTGCGGCCGACGGCAAGCTGCAAATCCTCCAGCGCCTTGCCGGCCGAACTCCAGAACTCCCGTCCGGCCTCCGTCAGTTCGACACGCCGCGTCGTGCGGTCGAAGAGCCTGACGCCGAGCTCGGCTTCGAGATCCTTGACCGCCTGCGACAGCGCCGGCTGCGCGATGCCGAGACGGCGCGAGGCGCGCGAGAAATTGCCGGCCTCGGCCACGCCCAGAAAACTCTCGATCTGCCTGATGGTCACCTTCATCGGGGTTATATATCGGAATTTCCGATTAATTCATACGATAAATCACGATTGTCATATAGGTTGGCGGCGTGTTTGCTGATCTCCAACGACCGTTCCGAAATGTCGGGGGAGAGACGAACTTGAATGTACGCGGCGATATCGGTCAGGCGCGACCGCGCTGGCTCGGGCGGAGCCTGCCCCGCGTCGAGGACCGTCGTCTCGTTACCGGCGCGGGGGCCTATGTCGACGATCACCTGCCCGACGGGTGCCTGCATCTGGAATTTGTCCGCAGCGCCTATCCGCATGGCCGGCTCGGCCCGCTTGAGTTGGAAGAGGCGCGCTCCGCCGAGGGCGTGGTCGCCGTGTTTTGCGCCGCCGATCTCGGCGAGCTTGGTCAAACCGCCGTCAACATCGTCCTCCCGGACATGACCGCGCGACCGCTTCGCCTGCTTGCCGGCGAGGCGGTCGAGGCCGCCGGCGAGGCCGTCGCCGCCGTGGTTGCCACCTCCCGGGCGGCGGCGCGCGACGCGGCCGCGCTGGTCGCTTTCGATGTCGAGCCGCTTGCGGTGACGCCGCCGCGCGACGGTGTCGAGCGGGTCGCCGCCGACCGCGTTCTGGGCGATATTGACGACGCGTTTTCGCGCGCGGCAGTCGTGGTCGAAGCGACCGTCGAGCACGCGCTCGTCGCGCCCACCGCGCTCGAACCGCGCGCCGCGCTGGCGGACTGGAACGACGGCGCGCTCACGGCCTGGCTTTCGACCCAGTCGCCCTATCGGGCGCGCGAGGATCTGGCGCGCGTTCTCGGCCTGTCAATGGGGCAGGTGCGGATCATCGCGCCGGATGTCGGTGGTGCCTTCGGCGGCAAATCCTCGATCTATCCCGAGGAGCTGATGGTCGCCTGGGCCGCGCGCAAACTTGCCCGCCCCGTCAAATGGTGTGCCACGCGCGGTGAGGACCTGATCGCGGCCACCCACGGCCGCGGCGCGCGTACCGAAGGCGCGCTGGCGCTTGACGCCGACGGCAGGCTGCTCGGCCTGAGGGCCAGGCTCGCCTTTCCGCTCGGCCACTGGATGCCCTACAGCGCGGCCATTCCGGTCCGCAACGCCGGCCGCATCCTGCCCGGACCCTACAAGGTCGACGCCGTTGCCGTCAGCCTGAGGGCCTCAGACGGCAATCATGCCGGGGTCGGCATCTATCGCGGCGCCGGGCGGCCGGAGGCGGCGATGCTGATGGAGCGGCTGATGGACGAGGCGGCGCGGTGCCTGTCGATCGACCCGGTCGAGATCCGCCGGCGCAATCTGGTCGGTCCGGCCGATTTTCCCTGGCCGATGCCGGATGGCGACGCGCTCGATTCGGGCGACTATCCAGCCTTGCTCGAGCGCATGACGCGCCTGTCAAATTATCAGGCGCTGCGCGCCGCGTGCGAAGAACGGCGCGCCACGGGTCAGGTCGTCGGCCTCGGCGTCGCACTTTACGTGGAGCCGTGCGGGCAGGGGTGGGAAAGCGCCAGCGTGTCGCTGCGCCGCGACGGCGCGATCCAGGTCGCCACCGGCGCCAGCGCCCAGGGGCAGGGGCGTCAGACCGCCTTTTCGCAGATCGTCGCCGACGCGCTCGACCTGGACCCGTCCCAGGTCTGCGTGGTCTACGGCGACACCGCCGACCTGCCGGGGGGCATCGGCGCGCTCGCCAGCCGCAGCACCGCCATCGGCGGCAGCGCCGCGCTGCGCGCCTGTGAGGGGTTGCGCGCGCAAATCGTCGAGGCGGGCGGGGAGAGGCTCAACTGCGCCGCCGCCGATGTCGCGCTCTCGCCCGAAGGCTTGTCGACCGCCGGATCCAAAACCGTTTCCTGGCCGGATTTTGCGCGCCATGTCGGTGGCGCAGCCGGCGATCCGGCCGAGCTGGTGCTGACCAGCCAGGTGATCTATCACGCCGACAACGAGGCCTGGAGCAGCGGCTGCTGCCTGGCCATGGTCGCCATCGATCCCGACAGCGGCAGGCTCGAATTCGAAAAACTGGCCTGGGTCGATGATGCCGGCACCGTCGTCAATCCTTTGCTGGTGCGCGGCCAACTCGTCGGCGGCCTGGCCCAGGGGGTCGGCGAAGCGCTGATGGAGCGCATCGTCTACGACGAGGACGGCCAGTTGGTCACCGGTTCGTTGATGGATTACGCCGTGCCGCGGGCCGCCGATGTGCCGCTTGTCGAGATCGACAAACTGGAGACGCCCTCGCCGGTCAACGCGCTCGGCGCCAAGGGTGTCGGGGAGGCCGGCTGTATCGGCATTCCCGCCGCGATCGCCAACGCGGTCGGCGACGCGCTTGCCGCGTGCGGCGCCACGCTGCCGCAAATGCCGTTCACCAGTGAAAAACTGTGGTGCGCCCTGCACGAGGCCGGGGTGCTCCGCAATCGATCGGGACAACCATGAAATATTCCAGAAAAGACGCCAAAGCCCACGCCAAGACGCATATGACCGGCATCTGGGCCGCCGCGCTGATGCCGTTCACGCCCTCGCTGGCCCTGGACGAGGACGGGTTTCGCAGCAATATCGATCACTGGATCGAGGATCTCGGCATTGACGGCTTTTTCATCGCCGGCAAGCAGGGCGAGTTCTTTTCCATGTCGCTCGACGAGCGCAAGCGCTGCTTTGACCTCGCGGTCGAGGCCTGCGCCGGCCGGGCCCAGACGATCATGTCGTGCTCGGACCAAAACATGGATGTCGTCATCGACCTCGCCCGCCATGCCCAGAAATGCGGTGCGGACTATATCGTCGTCCATGCGCCGATCCTGCATTTCTTCAAGCAGCAGGACGAAACGCTGCTCAACTATTACAGCGCCATCGCCGAAAAGGTCGATATCGGCATCGCGCTGTGGAGCCATCCCGACAGCGGCTATCTGATGAGCCCGCAGCTTTGCAATCGGCTTGCCGATATCGAGACGGTGGTGGCGATCAAATATTCGGTGCCGCGGCCGATGTATGCCGAGCTGACGCGGCTCGCCGCCGACCGCATCCAGGTTTCCACCGCCTCCGAGGAGGAATGGCTGGACAACGTTCTGGAACTCGGCTGGCAGCTCTATCTGTGCTCCTCGCCGCCTTATCTGATCCAGACCAAGGCCGACCGGCGCATGCGCGACTATACCGATCTCGCCTTTGCTGGCGAGGCCGACAAGGCGCGCGCGCTTCGCGACAGCCTCGACCCGGTTCGCAAGGCGTTGCGCGAGACCCGGCCGGCCGAAAAGCCGCATGCCCACCAGAAATATTGGCAGGACCTGCTCGGTCAGGCTGGCGGCGCCGTGCGCCCGCCGCTGCTGGAACTGACGGAAGAGGAGAAGGCGGCCACGCGCGCGGCTTTCGCGGCGTGCGGACTAAAGCTCTAGCTCATTTCGACGGCCGGGCCTCGGGCATGGCCTGCGAATACGGATCCCGGGCGCTTCGGCGCAGAGACGGCGAATAGACGAACAGGTGAAGGAGGATGACATGACGGAGAGACGGCTTTCGGCGTTCAGCTTTTCCAAGTGGATCGATGAACACCAGCATCTGCTGAAACCGCCGGTCGGCAACCAGCAGATATGGGAAGACGCGGACATGATGGTGACGGTGGTTGGCGGCCCCAACAAGCGTACCGATTATCACGACGACCCGGTGGAGGAGTTTTTCTACCAGCTCAAGGGCGACATGGTCCTGAAACTGGTCGACAACGGCGATTTCTACGATGTGCCGATCCGGGAGGGCGACATCTTTCTCCTGCCGCCGCATGTGCGCCACTCGCCGCAGCGTCCGCAGGAAGGCTCGATCGGGCTCGTCGTCGAGCCGAAGCGCCAGCCCGACCAGCTCGACGCTTTCGAATGGTACTGTTTCGAGTGCCAGGCGCTGGTCAAGCGGGTCGAAGTGTCCCTGCAGAGCATCGTGCGCGACCTGCCGCCGATCTATCAGGCCTTTTATGCCGACGAGAAGGCCCGCACCTGCCCGAATTGCGGCACCGTGCATCCCGGCAAAGTGCCGCCGGAGGGCTGGGTCACGCTCTGATCCGCGCGGCGATTCCTACCAAAACCCGGCGGTGCGAGAAGATGGGCGCCGCTGGATAAAAACGCAATAACAATGGCATCAATGGGAGAGTTCAGCATGAGAATGAAAACCGTATTGCTTGCCGCGGCAACATCCGCGGCCATGGCCGTGACCGGCTGGGCGCAGGAGCCCGTCAAGATCGGCATGATCACGACGCTGTCGGGTCCGGCCGGATATCTCGGCCAGGATATTCGCGACGGCTTCCAGCTCGCCATCGACGCCGAGGGCGGCAAGCTCGGCGGCGCGCCGGTGACGCTGATGGTGGAAGATGACGGGCTGAAGCCCGGCAATGGCCGCCAGATCGCCGATCGCTTTCTCAACAATGAAGGCGTGAAACTGTTCACCGGCATTGTCTTTTCCAACGTCGCCGGCGCCACCGTGCCCGACATTCTCGATGGCGATGCGATTTATGTCAGCCCGAACGCTGCCCCGTCCAACATGGCCGGCAAGGGATGCCACGAGAACTATTTCGTCGTCTCCTGGCAAAATGACAGCCTGCACGAAAGCGCGGGCCAGAACGCCACCAATCTCGGCTACAAGAGCGCCTTCGTGCTGGCGCCCAATTACCAGGCCGGCAAGGACGCGATTTCGGGCTTCAAGCGCTTCTTCAAGGGCGAGATCGTCGGCGAGGTCTATACCCGCCTCGATCAGACCGACTTCGCCGCCGAGATGGCGCAGATCCGCGACGCCAAGCCGGAGGTCGTGTTCCAGTTCCATCCCGGCGGGCTGGGCATCACCTTCATGCGCCAGTACCAGCAGGCGGGCCTTCTCGATGCCGTGCCGATGGTGGTCGCCGAACCGTCGATGGATGGCGTCATCCTGAAAGCGGTCGGCGAGGCCGCGATCGGCGTCAACGTGTCGAGCCACTGGAACTCTGATTTCGACAATGAGGCCAACAAGGCTTTTGTCGCCGCCTGGCAAAAGGCTTATGACCGTCCGCTGACCTATTATGCCAGCCAGGGTTACGACGCCGCGCGCGCCATCGCCTCCGCACTCAAGGCCACCGGTGGCGATATCGAGGATATCGGCGCGTTTCGCGACGCTCTGCGCAAGGCCGATTTCCAGTCGGTGCGCGGCAAGTTCGCCTTTGGTCCCAACCAGCACCCCGTGCAGGACTGGTACGCGCTCAAGGTCGTTGCCGGCGAGGACGGCAAGCCGGTCTTGAGGACCGGCGCGCGCATCCTGGAAGACCACAGCGACGCCTACGCAAGCGATTGCGCGCTGTGACGCGCCGCCGCCCCGCGCGCACGAAACGTCGCGCGGGGCCTCCTTTCCCCAATCCTTACGGGTTTCGGCAGCTACGATGACCTTGTTCCTCGAACAGATGCTCAACGGACTTCAGCTCGGCGTCATGCTCTTTCTGATGGCGGCGGGCCTGACCCTGATCTTCGGCATCATGGGCATCATCAATCTCGCCCATGGCTCGATCTACATGGTCGGCGCCTATGCCGGCACGCTCGTCATCGGCCAGACCGGCTCCTTCCTGCTCGGCATCGCCGGTGCCCTGGGTGCGGCCGCCGTCACCGGCGTTGTCATGGAGATGGTGGTCATCCGCCGGCTTTACCGACGCGACCATCTCGATCAGGTGCTGGCGACCTTCGCCATCATTCTGATCCTCAACCAGCTCGTCACCATCCTGTTCGGCCGCCAGCCCTTGTTCGTGCCGATGCCGCCGCTGCTTGCCGGCTCGGTCGAGCTTCTGCCGGGCCTGGTCTATCCCGTCTACCGGCTTTCCATCATCGTGGTCGGGCTGCTTGTCGCCGCCGGTCTTTATGTTCTGATCAACCGCACGCGCATCGGCATGCTGGTGCGCGCCGGCTCGACCAATCGCGACATGGTGCGCGCGCTCGGTGTCGACATCCGCATGCTCTACACGGTGGTGTTCGGGCTTGGCGCGCTGCTGGCCGGTCTTGCCGGGCTGATGGCCGGGCCGATTCTGGCGGTCCAGGTCGGCATGGGCGAGCAGATCTTGATCACCACCTTCGTCGTGGTCGTCATCGGCGGCGTCGGCTCGATCCGCGGCGCCTTTTTCGCCAGCCTGATCATCGGCGTGGTCGACACCATGCTGCGGGCCTATCTGCCGGGCCTGCTGCGCCAAATCATGGTCGGCTCCGAGGCCGATGCGCTCGGCGCCGGCATTTCCTCCATGGGGATCTATCTGTTGATGGCACTCGTTCTTCTTGTCAGGCCGAAAGGCCTGTTTGCGGCCGATTCGTGAGCATTCTCATGAACGGTTCATCCACTTTCAGGCTCGTGCTCTGTCTTTTCGTGCTGGTCGCGCTCGTCGCCCTGCCGGTGTTCGCCGACGCCACCGGCCAGCCGGCGCTGACCTCGCTGGCGACCCGCATCCTGATCTACGGTATCGCGGCGGCGAGCCTCAACCTGGTGCTCGGTTACGGCGGCATGGTGTCTTTCGGTCACGCCGCCTTTTTCGGGATCGGCGGCTACGTCGTCGGCATCCTCTACCAGCACTACGCTGCCGGCGAGCCGCTGTTCGGCTTCATTCCCGGCAGCAACCAGCTTCTGGTCACGCTGCCGGCCGCGATCTTGGTCAGCGGCGCGTTCGCCGCCCTGATCGGCGCGCTGTCGCTGCGCACCAGCGGCGTGCAGTTCATCATGATCACGCTCGCCTTCGCCCAGATGCTGTTTTTCTTGTTTGTCTCGCTGAAGGCCTATGGCGGCGACGACGGGCTGATCATCCGTCGTGCCAATGAAGTGCCCGGCCTCAACATGCGCGACAAGCAGACCATCTATTATGTCTGCCTGACGGCGGCCTTAGTCTTTTTCGTCCTGTTGTGGCGGGTGGTCAATTCGCGCTTCGGCAATGTGCTGGTCGGGCTGCGCCAGAGCGAGCGGCGCATGGCCGCGATCGGGCTGCCGGTCTATCGCTACCAGCTCGCCGCCTTCGTCATTTCCGGCATGGGAGCGGGGCTCGCTGGCGCGCTGATGGCCAATTTCATGCGCTTCGCCAGCCCCGACATGCTGCACTGGACCAAATCCGGCGAACTGATGGTCATGGTCATTCTCGGCGGTGTCGGCACCTTGTTCGGCCCGCTCGCGGGCGCCGCCGTCTTCATCATTCTGGAGACCGTCCTCGCCGCGTGGACCGAATATTGGCAGCTCGGCGTCGGCGCGGTCCTGCTGTTCGTCGTGCTTTACACGCATGGCGGGGTACAGGCCCTGGCGCTGCGCCTTGCCGGGAGGCGCGCATGACGGCCCCCATTCTGGCCGTTCGCGGCCTCGTCAAGCGTTTCGGAGGCTTGCTGGCCACCGACGCGGTCGACCTCGACGTGCGCGCCGGCGAAATCCACGCGCTCATCGGCCCCAACGGCGCCGGCAAGACGACGTTGATCTCGCAGCTCTTTGGCGAGTTGCGCCCCGATGGCGGCACGATCGAGCTCGACGGCAAGGGGATCGACGGGCTCGCAACCGCCGAGCGGGTTTCGCGCGGGCTTGCGCGTTCGTTCCAGATCACCTGCCTGCTGTCGGACTATTCCGTCCGCGACAATGTCGCGATCGCCGTCCAGGTGCGCCAGGGCCACAGTTTTCGCTTCCTGGCCAATGTGCGCGCCGACCGGCAGTTGCGCGCCGAAGCCGACGCGCTGCTGGCCGATGCCGGGCTTGCCGAGCGCGCCGACGAGGTCGTGGCCAACCTGTCGCATGGCGAGCGCAAGCAGTTGGAACTCGTCGTCGCACTCGCCGGTCGGCCGCGCCTGCTGCTGCTCGACGAGCCGATGGCCGGCCTTGGGCATGCCGAAAGCCAGCAGATGATCGCGATGCTGCGCGGCCTCAAGCAGACCGTCGCCATGCTTCTGGTTGAGCACGACATGGACGCCGTCTTCAAGCTGGCCGACCGTATCTCGGTGCTCGTCTACGGCCGGGTGATCGCCACGGGAAGCCCGGACGAGATCCGCGCGCACGCGGAAGTCCGCAAGGCCTATCTCGGCGAAGGAGACGAGGCATGCTGAAGGTCAGCGCCCTGCAGGCCGCCTATGGCGCCAGCCAGGTTCTGTTCGACGTCGCGTTCGAAATCGCCGAGGGCGAGGTGGTCACCCTGCTCGGGCGCAACGGCATGGGCAAGACCACCACCGTGCGCGCGATCATGGGGCTTTTGCCGCCCATGGCCGGTGAGGTGCAGATCGACGGCCGCTCCGTCTTCGGCGCTGCGCCGGAGGCCGTCGCCCGGCTCGGGGTCGGGCTGGTGCCTGAGGGCCGGCAGGTGTTTCCCACGCTCAGCGTGCGCGAAAACCTGGTCGCGACCGCGTCGAACCGGCTGCGGCGTGCCGAGCCCTGGACGCTGGAACGGGTCTATGCGCTGTTTCCGCGCCTGCGCGAGCGCGCCGGGCAATCCGCCGTCACCCTGTCAGGCGGCGAGCAGCAAATGTTGGTCATCGGCCGCGCGCTGATGACCAATCCGCGCCTTCTCATCCTCGACGAGGCGACCGAAGGGTTGGCGCCGGTGATTCGCGCCGAGATCTGGGCCTGTGTCGAGCGCCTCAAGGCCGAAGGCCAGTCGATCCTGTTGATCGACAAGAACATTCATGTCCTTAAACGCCTGGCCAACCGGCATTTCGTGCTTGAAAAGGGACGGACCGTGTGGTCGGGCGATGGCGCGGACCTTGAGCGCGACACTGAAAGGGTGCAGTCTTATGTCGGACTCTAGTCAAGTATCGCGGCGCAGACTGCGTGTCGCCATCGTCGGCTGGGGGGCGATCGCAAGACGCGTCGCCGCGCTGCTGGCCGAACGGGGCAGGGGCGAAATCGCCTTCGTCGCGGTCGCCGTCCGCGACACGGCCGCACCCAGGCCCGATCTGCCGGCCTCGGCCCGGTTGATTGCAGAGCCGGGCGAGTTGACCGGGCTGGATATCGATCTTGTCGTGGAAGCGGCCGGCCGGCCGAGCGTCGAACCCTGGGGCCAGGCTGCGCTTTCGGCCGGGCGCGATTTCGTCGTCTCCTCCACCTCCGCCTTCTGCGACGACGCGCTTCTGGCGCGCCTGGTCGCGAGTGGCGAACGCACCGGCGCGCAAATCCTCGTTCCGCCCGGTGCGATGGGAGGCATCGACGCGCTCGCCGCCGCGGCGACGCTTGATCTCGAAACGGTCGAGCACACCATCGTCAAGCCGCCCGCGGCCTGGCGGGGAACCGCGGCCGAAACGCTGACCGATCTCGACGACCTTGATGGCGCGAAGATTTTCTTTTCCGGCACGGCGCGCGAGGCGGCTGACCGCTTTCCGCAAAACGCCAATGTCGCGGTGATTTCCGCGCTGGCCGGCATCGGTCTGGATCGCACACGCGTCGCCTTGTGCGCCGACCCGTCGGTTTCGCGCAACGGTCACCGGATCGCGGCGGAAGGGGCGTTCGGGCGCCTCGATGTGTCGATCGAGAACGAACCCCTCGCGACGAACCCGAAATCGTCCGAAATGACGGCGCTCAGCCTGGTGCGGCTTCTGGAAAACCGCGTTCGCGCGCTGGTGCGTTAGGCGCGGTGGAGGTTGGGGGCCGCGTCGGAGCCAGAATGCGGCAGGCGGGGCAACATGGTATTTGGAGATGAGTTGATGCGGCTGGAAACGGAAATCAACGGCAAGCCGGTCGCGGCCGAGGTCGAGCCGCGCACGTTGCTGGTGGAGTTTCTGCGCGATCAATGCCGGCTCACCGGCACGCATGTCGGTTGCGATACCAGCCAATGCGGCGCCTGTGTCGTTCATCTCGACGGCGTCGCGGTCAAATCCTGCGCGCTGCTCGCGCTCCAGTCCCAGGGTCGCAAGGTCACCACGATCGAGGGCTTGGCCGAGGGCGGGACGCTGCATCCCATGCAGCAGGCCTTCCACGAACATCACGCGCTTCAATGCGGGTTCTGCACGCCCGGCATGATCATGTCGGCGCTCGACATGGTGGCGCGCCACGCCGGCGATCTCGACGAACACACAGTGCGTGAGGAGCTTGAGGGCAATATCTGCCGCTGCACCGGTTATGAAAACATCGTCAGGGCGATCCTGGATGCGGCGGAGACGATGCGGCCATGAACAAGTTCGACTATGCGTGCCCCACATCGCTGGCCGAGACGCTCGGCCTGCTGCGTGAGCGCGACGAGCCGATGCTGCTTGCCGGCGGGCAGACGCTGGTGCCGACCATGAAGCAGGGGCTGGCCGCGCCGGACCTGCTGATCGATCTCAATGGCGTATCGGAGCTGATGGAGCTGGCCGTGTCCGACGGCGGGGTGCGTGTCGGCGCGATGTGCCGGCATGCCGCCGTCGCCGCGTCGCCCGTCGTGCGCGACAATGTCCCGGGGCTCGCCGACCTCGCCGCCATGATCGGCGATGCCCAGGTGCGCAACCGGGGCACGATCGGCGGTTCCGTCGCCAACAATGATCCCGCCGCCGACTATCCGGCAGCCCTGCTCGCACTCGACGCGACGATCAGGACCGACCGCCGCGAGATCGGCGCGGACGCCTTTTTCGTCGACCTGTTCGAGACCGCGCTCGAGCCGGACGAGATGATCCGCGACGTGGTTTTCCCGTCATGCCGCAGCTGCGGCTACGTGAAATTCCGTCAGCCGGCGTCGCGTTTCGCCATCGTCGGCGTTTTCGTCGCGCGTCACCGGCACGGCGTGCGGGTCGCGGTCACCGGCGCGGGCACGGCCGGCGTGTTTCGCTGGACCGAGGCCGAGGCCGCTCTTGACGCGCGTTTCGCCGGCGACGCCGTCGCCGGTCTGGAACTCGACCCGGAACAGATGCTGAGCGACATCCACGCAGGCGGCGCCTATCGGGCAAATCTCGTGCGGGTGCTGACCGGGCGCCTGGTCGAGACGCTCGGCGCGGATAGCCGCCACCCGCTGGCATAGGTGTGGCAAGGGGAGTGGTCTGATCGAAAACGCCGGCACCGCCACGATCCCGGCGCCGTATCATTTTGCATTACCCGCTTTCGGCCGTCTTGACCGGGACGCCGCCGGGCTTCGCTTCGTTCCCCTGCCGGTGTCCTCGGCCCAGGCCTGATTGGTCTTTGTTCCCCCTGGCTCAAGACGCGTTGTGGACGGGCAGGGCTCACGCGCCAAGCGGATGCGGCATGTACCCGACGAAACCGGCGATTTTCCACACGCCGTCGACCTTGCGGCAGAAATACAGCGTCTGCCATTTGAGCCGCGTCGGCTCGCCGTCGGGGCGGGCGATTGCGCCGTTGAACTTCTTGTGCAGCACGGCGCGGTCGCCGTCGATGTCGATGTCGCGCATATTGGTGATGCGGAACATCGCCTCGCGCAGCGGCTCGCCGAAACGGCTCGCCGCCGATTCCTTCGCCTGGCGCAGCCATTCGTCGCGATAGACCTCCAGCCGCGGAAACTGCAGCCGCCAGGCATCCGCGTCGGCGAGGAAATGGGCGTGCATGCCGAAAAAACTCTCGGCGATGAAGTCGCGCTCGACCATCGACCAGTCCTGGGCGATGAAGGCGTCGATGTCGCGGCGCACCAGCATTTCCCAAAGATAGTGACGGTCGGCGTCGCCTTCCGGAAACGGGTTTTTGTCGAACTGCATGTTGGGCTCCGTAGTGGGTTTTGCCGACATTTTCGTCGTCCTAGGACACGCGGCCGCGCGCGGCGACCGGCACGCGGGCAATCACTTCTTGTCCGTCGATCAGGTGGACGGCGTCGAACAGATTGGACACCACGCACACATGGTTGGGAATGACGCGCACCTTGTCGCCGACCGCCGGCTTGGCCGCGCAGCCGGAAAGGTCGACCACCGCGTGTTCTTCGCTGAGCCCGGTCACCACCGCCTGCGGATAGTCCATGATATGGCCGTGGCCGGGCGCATCGCAGCGGTCGGCGGCCAGCGCCTTGGAGCCGGTATCGAGCACGGCGCGGTCCGGGGTCGGGCGGCTGACGACTGTTGCCAGCACGCTCAACGCGCAATCCTCGAGCGTTCCAAGCCCGAGCGAGACCTGCATGCGGTCGGAATAGATATAGGTTCCCGGCCGGTGTTCGTCGGCAGACGTCACCTCGGCGGCGGCATAAAGATCCGGTGACCCGCCGTTGGAAATGTGCGGCACCTCGAGCCCGGCGTCGGTGAGCATCTTTTTTGCCGACTTGAACCACGCATCCACCTTGGCGCCCGCGCCGCGCGGCGGATAGGTCATCAGCCCCTCGAAACGCAGACCCGGCGCGGCATCGATCAGCCTGGCGAGTTCCAGCGCCTCCTGCGGCGACTGCACGCCGCAGCGCCCGGCGCCGGTGTCGCATTCGATCAGGACGGGCAGGGGGTGCGATGGATCGGTGAAGCGGCCCGCGTAACCCTCGATGGTCGGCCGGCTGTCGGCGCTCACCGAAAGGGTGAGGCGATGATGCAGGGCGTGCAGCCGGTCCAGCTTGTCGGCGCCGACAATGTTGTAGGGGATGAAGATGTCGGCGATGCCGGCGTCGGCCATCGCCTCGGCCTCGCCGAGTTTCTGGCAGGTGATGCCGACGGCCCCGAGCTCGATCTGGCGTTTGGCAAATAGCGGCAGCTTGTGGGTCTTGATATGCGGACGCAGCGTCAGCCCGTGCGCGTCGGCGTATTCCTGGGCGCGGCGCAGATTGGCGTCGGCGATCCGGCGGTCGATGATCACGGCCGGTGTGTCGAGGTCGAGAAATTTCATGAAAAGGGCTCCGCTGAATGATCGTGATCGCGGCTAGCCGGCGATCTGCTCGAGAAATGGCAGGTTGCTGGCGCTCACGCCCGCATCCACCCGCAATGTGGCACCGGTGATGCCGCTTGCCCAGGACGAGGCCAGAAAGACGATCGCGCGCGCCACTTCGCTCGGTTCCACCAGCCGCGCGAGCGGATAGAGCCGGGTGACGGCGGCCAGGATTTCCGGATTCTCCTCCAGCCGATGCGTCCAGGCGTCGGTCTTGATCGATCCGGGAATGACGGCGTTCGCGCGGATGCCGTTGCGGCCTTCCTCGGTGGCGATCGCCCGCATCCAGGCATGCAGGGCGGCCTTGGCCGCCGAATAGGCCGGATTGCCGTAATGGGCGAGCGCGTTGACCGAGGACACGAACACAAAGGCCGTACCCGAGGGCTGGTTGCGCATCGCCGGCACGAATGCGCGCGACAGCAGCGCCGCGCTGCGGAAATTCACGTTGAGTTCCGCGGCCAGGTTGTCAGGCGTGATGTCGGCGAGCGTTTCCGCGCGTGTCCAGCCGGCGTTCGAGATCACCGCGGCGGGCGCGCCCTTTGCGCAGATCGCCGTGCATGTGCGGTGAAGCGCGTCCTCGTCCAAAAGGTCGAAATGGTGGCTTTCGGCAATGCCGGGCGCTGTCAGATCCGCGCCCGGTCGGTCGCAGGCCACGATGCTTGCGTTGCAATCACGAAGCGTTGCCACCAGCGCGGTGCCCACACCGCCGCCCGCGCCGGTCACGACCACACGTGCGCCCGCGAAATCGATCATGTCTCCCCCCGTCGGTTTCTGCTGCTTGCGGCGCGCGCAACCGGCGTACTGGCGGCCGCGCCGCTTCCGCGGCAGACAGGATGCGAACATTCTTGTAATAAAGCAACACAAAACTATGAAAGATGTTGCTTTCCAACACGGCCTGTAACAGGATCGGATTATCGGTGGCGCAGCAACCTGTTCGTGCGACGCCGCAACGGCGGGGGAAATGCGCCGTGCCTCGCGCGCGGTACGCGGCCTGGCGCATCCGCATCGACGATAAAGTGCCGACTGGAGGTTTTTTGATGTCCAAGCAATGCTTCGGATCGTCCCACGTTCCGCTTTCGCCAGCCGTGCGCGCGGGCGATTTCGTTTATGTTTCCGGCCAGGTCCCGGTCAGCGACGGCAAGGTGGTGCAAGGTGGCATCGTCGAGCAGACCGAGCAGGTGTTGCTCAATGTCGGCGCGGCGCTCAAGCTTGCCGGCTGCACCATGGACGACGTGGTCAAGACGACGGTGTGGCTCGAGGACGCGCGCGATTTCGGCGCGTTCAACACTGTTTACGCCCGTCATTTCCCCAAAAATCCGCCGGCCCGCACCACCGTGGAAAGCCGGTTGATGATCGACATCAAGATCGAGGTCGAGGCGGTCGCCTACAAGCCCGTGTGAACGGGCGCGACGAGAACGGATAGGCTGCCATGGATGCACGAACGGGAGCGATTGGCTGATGTCTTTTGACGTGCTTGTTCGGGGCGGTCGGTTGATCGATCCCAGCCGTGGCGTCGATGCCGTTGTGGATGTCGGCGTTGCCGACGGGCGGGTGGCCGCGATCGGCGCCGGATTGCCCGCCGACGGCGCGGCCCGCATCGTTGAGGCCGATGGATGCCTGGTGACGCCCGGTCTGATCGACCTGCACAGTCACGTCTATTGGGGCGGCACGTCTTTGGGCGTCAACGCCGACCGGTTGGCGGCCCCGAGCGGCACCACCACCTATGTCGATGCCGGCAGCGCCGGCGCCGGCAATTTTCTCGGTTTTCGCAGTCACGTGATGGACCGCGCCAAGGTGCGCATCGTGGCCTATCTCAACATTTCCTTCGCCGGCATTTTCGGGTTTTCCAACCGCCTGATGGTCGGCGAATGCGCCGACCTGCGCCTGTGCGACCCGCGCGAGGCGGTCGCCTGCGCGCGTGAGCACAAGGACGTTATCGTCGGCATGAAGGTGCGCACCGGCCGTATTGCCGGCGGCACCAGCGGCATCGCGCCGTTGGAACTGGCGATGGAAACCGCCGACCGGGTCGGCCTGCCGGTGATGGCGCATATCGACGAACCGCCGCCCGGGCGCCTCGACGTGCTCGAGCGTCTGCGGCGCGGCGACGTGCTCACCCATTGCTTTCGCCCGTTCCCGAACGCGCCGGTCAACGGCGCCGGCGAGATCAAGGCCGATATGCGCCTGGCGCGCGAGCGCGGCGTCATCTTCGATATCGGCCACGGCATGGGCTCGTTCGACTTCGAGGTCGCGCGCACGATGCTTGCCGGAGGCATGCTTCCCGACGTGATCAGCAGCGATGTCCATCTCTTGTGCGTCGACGGGCCGGCTTTCGATCTTCTGGTGTGCATGTCGAAACTGATGGCGCTCGGCATGCCGCTGACCGAAATCATCCGCGCCACGACGCAGGCGCCCGCCGACGCGATCGGCCGCGAGGACCTCGGCCGGGTGGCCGTCGGCGGTCCGGCCGATCTCAGCGTGTTGGCGCTCGAGCCGGGCAACGTCAGCTTCACCGATTCTGTCGGCAATACGCTGACGGCCACCGAGCGGCTGGTGTCGCGCGGCATCGTTGCCGGCGGCGCCTGGCTGCCCAATGACGAAATCCGTTCCCCGGCCGAGCTGGCCGCGAGCGGGGCCAAAGCGCGTCACACCCATACCGACCTGGTGGTCGCGCATTTCGGCCGCCCCTATTGCCGGCATTGAGGGGCGGCGCGTCGTCCCGGCCGGAATCTATGCCGGGTCCCGGTAGACCGGCGTGTCGATGCCTTCCATCCGCGCCTTGATCTGCAGGGCGACGATCTTGGAATAGAACCGCGACAGCGCCAGATTGCCGCCATGGAACCACAGCGCGTCCTGCGCCGTCGGTTTCCACATGTTGCGCAACTCGCCCTGCCACGGGCCGGGATCGTTCTTCACGCCTGAACCCAGGCCCCAGCACGGCCCGACGCTGTCGGCGACCTCGCGCGAGACGATCTGCGCCACGGTTTCGTGCATCGAATGGTAGCCGGTGCACATGACGATCGCGTCGGCCGGCAGTTCTTCGCCATCCTCGAACAGGATGCCGTTTTCGCTCAGCGCTTTGATCTGCTTGCCGCTGCGCACGCCGATTTCGCCGTCGATGATCAGGTCGCTCGCGCCGACATCGATGTAGTAACCCGAACCGGTGCGGTAGGCCTTCATCATCAGCCCGGTTTCGTCCTCGCCGAAATCGACCGCAAAGCCGGTCGCCGCCAGCTTGTCGTAAAACGCCGCGTCGCGTCGCCTGATCTCGTCCCACAACGCCTTCTGGCTTTCCGGCAGCAGGGCAAAGGGCGTGGAGGCCACCAGCATGTCGGCCGCCTCCGTCGTCATGCCGCGATCGACTGCCTCCTCGGAATAGATGTCGAACGCCATCTCCATCATCGTGTCGGATTTGACCACGGTGGTCGGCGAGCGCTGGACCATAGTCACCTCGGCGCCGCTCTCCCAAAGGTCGACGCAGACGTCGTGACCGGAACTCGCCGTGCCGATCACCGCGCATTTGCGGCCTTTGAACGGCGTGCCGCCGGCATACTCGCTGGAATGCAGGACCTGACCCTTGAAACGATCGGCGCCGGCAAGCTCTATGCGGCGCGGCGGACCGTAGGCGCCGGTGGCGAATACGAGCTGGCGCGGTTTGACGACGATCCGTTCACCGGCGCGCTCGAGTTCGACCGTCCAGCGTTTTTCGGCTTCGTCATAGGAGGCGCCGATACAGATGGTGGAGGTCCAGTAGTTGAGCTCCATCACCTTGGCATACATCTCCAGCCAGTCGCCCATCTTGTCCTTGGGCGTGAAGACGGGCCAGTGCTCGGGGAAGGGAATGTAGGGCAGGTGATCGTACCAAACCGGATCGTGCAGCACGAGCGTCCGGTAGCGGTTGCGCCACGAATCGCCGGCACGCGCGTTCTTTTCAACGATGAGCGTCGGCACGCCGAGTTGCTTCAGCCGCGCGCCCAGCGCGATGCCGCCCTGTCCGCCGCCTATGATCAGGCAGTAGGGCTCTTCGGTGTGGCCGAGCGCCGCCTGCTCGCGCGCGCGCGCTTCGGACCAGGTCTCGCGGCTCGGATCGGCCTTGTGGCGCACGCCGAGGGCGCGCGTGCGACCCTTCTTCTCCTCGTGGCCCTTGAGGTCGGTCATCATCGTGAACAGCGTGTGGCAGCGCCCTTCGCGCAGCCGCACGATGCCCTTGCCGTGGGCGACCTGGGTCTCGAAGGTGAAGTGGGCCTCCACCACGCCATCCGCGTTCGTTGCCTCTCCCTCCAGGCGCCATGTGCCCGGCTGCGTTTGCTTAAGCGTGGCGTCGAGCATCTCGCGCACGGCCGTGCGCCCTTCCATCGTCTTGATGTTCCAGGTGAAGCTCAAAAGATCGCGCCAGTAGCATTGCTCCAGGAACAAGGCGGCGGCCGTGTCAGGCTCGCCAGCGTCCAGGGCGACCGACAATGAACGCAGCCAGTTGGCCGCCTGCTGGGTTGGTGCGGCGTCGAGCATGATTCCTCCTCCTTGGATACACATGGCGCTTCGGGCTTTTGGGATAAGGGGGTGATGCGATCGGCGGTCGGTGGCGGGCAAGTGGGGCAGCGGCCCGCCGTTCTAGTCTCCCAGAGGTTCCATCACGTCCTTGCCCCCGCGATGGGTCAGGACGTTGTATTTGATCCGGCGCAGGTTTTCCTGGGCGCTCTCGCCGAGCTTGTAGCCGGCCGCGACCGCCATCAGGTCGACCGCCGCCAGAAAGGCGAAGCGCGAGGCCGTCGGCTTCAGCGTGTCGGGATATTCCGGCACGGCGACGGCGAGCGCGACGTCGCAGGCGCGCGCCAGCCCGCTGCCGGGCGCGGTGATGCACACGGTCCTGGCCCGGTAGTGCTTGGCCAGTTCTATCGCCTCGATCACCTCGCGCGTGCGACCCGTCGCCGAGATGGCGATGGCCAGATCGTCGGGTTTCAGCGTCGATGCCGTCATGCGCATCAGATAAGGGTCGCTGTGCGCGCTCACCGCCACGCCGTAGCGAAACAGCCGGTACTGAGTCTCCTGCGCGAGCGCCGACGAACTGCCGCCCAGGCCGAACACCGTCACCTGGCGCGCCTTGGCGATGAACTCGGCCGCCTGTTGAAGGCTCGCCGGATCGAGCTGCCGTTCGGCCTCCTGCAGGGCCTGTCTGGCCTGGCCGAACACGGCGCTCCAGAACGGCATGCCGTTGCCGGTCGAGCTTGCGGGCGGCTTCGACAGGTAAAGCGCGCCGACGACCAGGCTCTGGGCGAGCTTCAGCTTGAAGTCGCGCACGCCCTCGCAGCCGATCGCGCGGCAAAACCGCGTCACCGTCGGCTCGCTCACCTCCGCACGGCGCGCGAGATCGGCGTTGGAGGCGTCGACCGCGAATTTCACATCGTCCAGTACGACATCGGCCACGCGCCGTTCCGCCGGACGCAGGTCGCCGTAGGAATCCTTGATCTGCGAAATGATATCGGGAATCGGCTTGGCCTGGTGCCCGCCGTCGTCGGCCGGCGCCCCATCGGCGTCCCTCCAGGCCCCCCGCGCTGTCTCGACCATCAGCGTTAACCCTTCTGCCTGACGCCGGCGGGCAATGAGCGGCCGGTCCCGGGGCAGGCTGCGTCCGCGGCGGGCGATCCCGTCGCGCTGTTTTCACCGGACCAAAGAGTGGCCGCGCCTGTTCCAGATGTTCTATTTTTGGCGTTCATGTAGGAAACTAACACACTTTCCGATTTCGAAAAACCCCTGAAAATATGGCGTTGCACGCGCTTGATCACCTCAACGCGCCAGTTGGCCCGACCAGTGCCTTGACAGAAAAGTAGGATAGTTACAGACTGAAATTAATGGATGAACGGTCGATCTCCGCGGTCGCCGAAAACAATCCGAGGGGCGAATGACGGCAGACGATTCTCAAACCCCGAAGCTTCGTATCGACGAGGCGTCGAAGGTCTATGCCACCGCGTCGGGCGACCTGCTTGCGCTCGACCGGTGCAGCCTGGACGTGCGCGCCAACGAGATCGTGTCGATCGTCGGCCCTTCCGGTTGCGGCAAGACCACCTTGTTGTGGTCGATGTCGGGCCTGCACCGCCTGTCGGGCGGCGAGATCCTGCTCGATGGCACGCCGATCACGGGCCCGCATCCCGACATCGGCCTCGTCTTCCAGGAAGCCAATCTTTTGCCATGGCGCGATCTAGACGCCAATATCCGCTTTCCCTTCGAGATCAAGCGTATCAAGCCGGATCAGCCTTGGATCGACCATCTGCTCGAGCGTGTCGGCCTCGATGGTTTCGGGGGCAAGTTTCCGCGCGAATTGTCGGGCGGGATGCAGCAGCGCGCGGCGATGGTGCGCGCGCTGTCGCTGCGGCCGTCAGTGCTGTTGATGGACGAGCCTTTCGGCGCGCTCGACAGTTTCACCCGCGAGGAGATGAACCGGCTGGTCGAGGAGATCTGGCTCGAGACCCACACCACCATCGTCTTCATCACCCACAGCATCGAGGAAGCGATTTTCCTGTCGGACCGGGTGGTGGTGCTCAGCGGGCGCCCGGGCCGCGTCGCGCGCGAGTTCGAGGTGCCTTTCGAGCGTCCGCGCTCGATGGAGGTGATGGCGACGAAGGAGGTCTTCGACCTGACCAACGCCATCAAGATGGAGATCGTCGGCGGTCGCAAGGGCGCCGCTTCGCCGGCGAAACCACAGCAGGAACACATCAGCTAAGGGGCGGTATCGGTGGATCGATCAGACGCAATACCCGAATTCCGCAAGGGCGCTTCCGGCGAGGGCGGCGATGTCAGCCTGACCAATCTGTCGGCCTTGTCCGGCGGCGTCGGCATCAAGTCGACAGCCGAAATCGTCGCCATCATCGCGGTCGCGGTCTTCGTCATCGGCGGGGTGGAACTGGCGCTGCGCGTCTTCAATGTGCCGCCCTATATCATGCCCACGCCGAGCGCGATCGCGGTGGCGCTGGTCGGCGACTTTCCGCTGATTTTGCCGCATTTGCTGCACACCCTTGTCGAGCTTTTCGGCGGCTTCGCCATCGGCGCCGCCATCGGCCTCGTACTGGCGGCGGTGATCACGCAGTTCCCCTTCGCCGAAAAGATCGTGGCGCCCTACATCCTGCTTCTGGTCACGACCCCGATGCTGGCGCTGGTGCCGCTGCTCATCCTGCGATTCGGCTTCGGCTACGAGCCGCGCATTATCGCCGTCGCGCTCGCGTCCGGCCCGATGGTGATGATCAACGCCGCCACCGGCTTCCGCCGGGTCGACAACGCCAAGATCGCCCTGGCGCGCTCATACGGCGCCAGCACGCTGCAGATCTTCTGGAAGATCCGCGCGCCGATGGCGCTGCCGATGATTCTGGTCGGGCTGATGATCGGCGCCATCTTCGGCCTGCTGACGGCGGTCGGCGCGGAGATGGTCGGCGGCGGTTTCGGTCTGGGCAATCGCCTGACGACCTATTCCTCGATGATCCAGATGCCGCAGTTCTTCGCCGTGGTTCTCATCCTCTCGACGCTCGGCATCCTGATCTACGTGCTGTTTTTCCTGATCGGGAAAAAATGGGCGAGCTGGGAAACCTAGGAAGACGAACCAAGGCAGGACGGCTTCCGGAAGCCTGACGGGGGCCGATGACAGTCCAGACAGGCTGAACCGCAGAGGGAAGAGCGCAATGACTGGAAAAAGAACGTCGATCCTAAACATGCGGGCGCGCATGAGCCGCCGCCATTTTCTTCAGGTCACGGGTGGGGGCGTGGTTACGGCCACGGCTCTCGGCGCCGCCGGATATCTGACGCCGGCGCGTGCTGAGCCCTATGATACGTTTACCTGGATATCGCCGCGTGGCACGCTCGAAGTGCTCGACGACTATCCCTACTGGATCGCCAAGAAGATGGGCTATTTCGACGGTCTCGACACGGAGATGCAGCCCGGTCCTTCCGACGGCACCGCCACGGTGAAGTTCGTCGATGTCGGCCAGGCCGACATGGGCTTTCCGTCCCCGGGCGTGTTTTCCTTCGCGCTGCAGAACGGCATGAAGCTCAAATCGGTGTTCCACATGGGCGCGCGCGATACGTTCTCCATCGCGTTCCGCAAGGGCGAGGGCCTGTCCGACCTCAAGCAGCTCGAAGGCAAGACCATGCTGCTCGGCTCGGCCGCCTGGCAGGCGATCGTTGATCCGATGCTGGCTGCGCAGGGCGTCGACGTTTCCAAGGTCAAATATGTCGAGGCCGGCTGGCCCACCTGGGGCACCGCGCTCGCCGGCGGCCAGGGCGACGCCGCGCTTGCCTGGGAGGGCCTGCGCGCGGAATGGATCGCCACCGGCCTCGAATTCGACTACTGGCTTGGCGTCCAGAACTCCAACCTGCCGGCCAACACCTTCGTGGTGCGCAACGCCGATCTGGAGGATCCCGATCGCGCGGCATTTCTGGAAAAATATCTGCGCGGTTGGGCGATGGGCCTCGAATTCGGCCACCAGAACCCGCGCGCGGCGGTCGAGGCCGTGTTCGAGCAGTTCCCGACTTTCGCCAAGAACACCGGGCCCGAGCTCGGCACCACCTCGATCCTGCAGCAGAGCAACGTCTTCCGCGGCGACATGGACAAGCGCGAGGGCTGGGGCTGGCACGACATGTCGAGCTGGCAGGCCTTCTTCGACCAGATCCACGATATCGGCCAGATTTCCGATCCGGTGAAGGCCGAGGACGTGTGCACCAATGAGCTGATCGGCCCGGCCAACGCGTTCGATCACGCCAAGGTCAAGGCCGACGCCGACGCCTATGAGTTGTCGGCGGACTTCGCCAAGCTCGATGTCGACAAGATCAGGGCGCACATGTTCGACGATGCGATCTAGGCCCGGCGACGGGTCTTGAAAACATGGCGGGCGGCCTTGAGGGACCGCCCGCCCCATCGGTCACGAAAAAACATCTAGGGAGGGCGCAGTGCCTGACAAACTGAAGGTCCTTGTGGTCGGCCTCGGCAATATGGGGGCGTCGCACGCCAGCGCCTATCATCGGCTGGATGGCTACGAGATCGTCGGCCTGATGAGCCGGTCGATCAAGGGCAAGACGATCCCGGACGAGCTTGCCGGCTATCCGCTGTTTGAGGATTTCGACGCAGCGCTCCGCGACACCAAGCCGGATGTCGTGTCCATCAATTCCTGGCCGAACACCCATGCCGAATACGCGCTCAAGGCGATGGATGCCGGCTGCCACGTTTTCATGGAAAAGCCGATCGCCACCAACATCGCCGACGCCGAAAAAGTCGTTGCCAAGGCGCGCGAAAAGAACCGCAAGCTGGTGCTCGGCTATATCCTGCGCGTGCACCCGTCCTGGATCACCTTCATCGAGAAGGGCCGGACCCTCGGCAAGCCGCTGGTCATGCGCCTCAATCTCAACCAGCAAAGCAGCGGCCCGGCCTGGTCCTGGCACAAGAATCTGATCGATTCCCTGATCCCGATCGTCGACTGCGGCGTGCATTATGTCGACGTGATGTGCCAGTTGACCGGCGCCAAGCCGGTGCGCGTCCACGGGATCGGCGCCAAATTGTGGGCCGACGCTGCCAAGCAGAATTACGGCCACCTCCACGTCACTTTCGACGACGGCTCTGTCGGCTGGTACGAGGCCGGATGGGGCCCGATGATGAGCGAGATCGCCTATTTCGTGAAGGACGTCGTCGGTCCCAAGGGCGCGGTCTCCATCGTTGCCGGCCAGGCTGAAAACGGCAAGGAAACGGACGAATTGTCGGATTCGGCCGATATCGACCAGCACACCAAGACCGATGCGATCAAGATCCATTACGCTGATGTCGATGGCGACAAGAATTTCGTCAAGAAGGATGAAATCCTCAGCATGGAGGACGAGCCCGGCCATCAGGAGCTTTGCGACCGCGAACAGGCTTTCCTGTTGCGCGCGATCCGCGAGGATCTGGATCTGTCGGAATCCATGGACGCCGCTGTCAACTCCCTGCGCATCGTGCTTGCTGCCGAGCAGAGCATTGAGGAAGGCCGCGCCATCGAACTCGCCTGACATGGCCGCCGCCGGGCTTTGCGTCCCGGCGGCCGACCAGCTTCCGACCCAGGACCGTTGCGACCGCCCGCTTGAGCGATGCGGCAGCGATTACGCGCGCCCGGGCGTCACTCTCGTTCGACAGGAGGATACGATATGCCGACAGTCACCGAATCCCTGCTGGAAACCTACGCCGAGTCCGACGCGCTCGGCCTGGCGGAGCTCGTGCACAAGAAGGAGGTGTCGCCGGCCGAACTCGTCGAGGCGGCGATCACCCAGATCGAGCGGCTCAATCCACGCCTCAACGCGGTCGTCCACCGGCTCTACGATATGGGCCGCGCGCGCGCCGGGACCATCGACGCCGCCGCGCCCTTCGCCGGCGTGCCCTATCTGTTGAAGGAACTGGCCTCGTCCTGGGAGGGCGCGCCGATCACCAATTCCTCCGCCTATTTCAAGGATGTCGTCGCACCCGCCGACAGCGAGGTCGTCGGGCGGATCAAGCGCGCCGGCCTGGTGCTGGTCGGTAAGTCGAATGCGCCGGAAAACGGCTGGTCGATCGCCACCGAACCGAAGCTCTACGGCCCGACCCTCAATCCCTGGAACGAGGAGGTCACGCCCGGCGGCTCGAGCGGCGGAACCGCCGCGGCGGTCGCCTCGCGCATGGTGCCGATCGCCGAGGCGAGCGACGGCGCCGGCTCGATCCGCATCCCGGCCTCGTGCTGCGGCATTGTCGGGCTGAAACCATCGCGCGGCCGTGTGACGCTGGCCCCGCTCGGCGACTACTGGTACGGTGGCGCCTATTTCCTGTGTTGCACGCGCTCCGTGCGCGACACAGCCGCCTATCTCGATGCCGTCGCCGGCGCGCTGCCCGGCGACCCCTATACGCCGCCGGTGCCGTCCGGGAGCTGGCTGGACCTGTCGCGGCGCGCGCCGAAAAAACTGCGGATCGCCTATTCGGTGACGCCGCCCAACGGCACCGCCGTCGACCCGCAGGTCAGGGACGCCGTGCTGAACACCGTTGCGACGCTGGAAGGGCTCGGCCATCAGGTCGAGGAGCGCGATCTCGACCTCGACGGCGACGCGGCCTGGAAGACCTATACCGACATGACCTGCGTGCAGACCGCGGCCATGTTCGACTGGCTGGAGCCCGCGGTCGGCCGTCCCGTCACGCCGGCCGATGTCGAGCCGGTCACCTGGTCAATCATCGAGCGCGGCCGCGCCACCAGCGGCACCAAGCATATCACCGATGTCGAGGGTGTACGCCAGATCGGGCGCGCGGTCGTCGGCCAGTTGCAGCCGTTCGACCTGTTCGTCACGCCGACCCTGACGCAATTGCCGCGCCCGGTCGGCTATTACGACATGTCCGAACCCGACATCGACCGCTACAACGCCAAATGGGCCGATTCCGCCTTTGCCTTCCCCTTCAACATCTCCGGCCAGCCGGCGATCTCGCTGCCGTTGGCATGGTCGCGCGACAATATCCCGATCGGCGTCCAGCTTGTCGGCCGCTATGGCGATGAGGCCACCGTTCTGGCCGTCTCCGCGCAGCTGGAAGAGGCCATGGCCTGGCGCGACCGGCGTCCGCCGCTCGGCGCCTGAGCGCCCCTGCCGCGTCTTCCATCAACCGCGGCAGAACCGTTTCTGCATGAACCGGGTTTGTCGGCCGGGGGCGGGTTACGTCCCCCGGTCGTCGATCAGCGCATTGGGTTTGGCCAGCGTGGTCAATCCGTCGAGGTCGTTCAGCCGCACGAGCGACCCGTCGACGTCGACACCGAAGGGCTTGAGCGTGTTGAAGGCGCGCGACAGATTTTCCGGCGTCATGCCGAGCAGCGATGCGATCGTGCGCTTGTCGTAGGGCAATTCGAGCGAACCGGTCGCCCCCTGTTCGCTGTGATAGCGCAGCAGCCGGTTGGCAAGCCGCTCGACGGCTGTGCGCAGCTTGAGGCTCTTGTGTTCCTTGACCACGCCGCGATAGCAGCTGGCCAGTTCTTGGACGATGGCGCGTGCAAAAGCCTCGTCGTGCTCGAAGGCGGCGCGGACGTTCTGGGAGGGAATAAGCAGGATGCGCGACTTTTGCACCGTGCGCGCCGACATCAGGTAGACCGCGTCCTTCAGCACGGCCGCCAGAATGAAGGTGCCGACCGGCCGCACCATCGCCATCGTGGTTTCGCGGCCGTTGGAACGCGCGTAGAGCTCCACGCATCCTTCCGTGACGATATAAAGAAAGTCGGCGGGATCGCCTTCGGTGATCAGATCGAGCTGGGCGGGAAAGGTCTGCAGATAGGCGGCCTTCATCAGCGTCTCGAAATTCGATTCGCTCATGCTTTCAAACAAGGGCAGGGATCGCATCTGGGGCAGGTCGTTTGTTCGCAAGAGTCCTGATCCTTGATAATTATCAAGCCCGTGATTGAACTAGTAGCAGCGGTAAATTTCCTGTTCAACCGCCCCGCTTGATGCGGAGGCGCGCTCTTCTTGTCATTTGCCAGCGTCCGCTTTGTTTCTGCCAAAACGAAGTTGCGGCTTGATCCGGATCAACTGCACCGGCCCTGAGCGCGCACAACTAAGCCCGTCATTTCGAAGTTGCGACATTTCTGCTCGCAGGAGAAGGGGACGGACTCATGCACTCGCTCTCAGGCGTATCGGCCGGACAACAGACCCGGATGCTCGGGATGAGCACGATCGCTTTCACCACGTGTTTCGCCGTCTGGACCATCTTTTCCATCATCGGCGTCAGGATCAAGCAGGAGCTTGGTCTCAGCGATACCGAGTTCGGCTTGCTTGTGGCGACACCGATCCTGACCGGTTCCCTCAGCCGCATCTTCCTGGGCATCTGGACGGATCAGTATGGCGGCAGGATCGTGTTCACGCTGGTCATGTTGTTGACCGCCGTCGCGACCTGGCTGCTGTCCACCGTTTCGACCTATGCGATGTTTCTCGTCGCAGCCCTCGGTGTCGGGCTTGCCGGCGGATCGTTCGCGGTCGGTATAGCCTATGTGTCGCGCTGGTTCCCCAAGCAGCGCCAGGGTACGGCGCTCGGCATATTCGGCGTCGGCAATGTCGGCGCCGCCATCACCAATTTCGGGGCGCCATTTCTTCTCGTCGCCATCGGCTGGCAGTCGACGGCAAAGGTCTATGCCGTAGCGCTGGCCATTATGGCGATTGTCTTTTTCCTGTTCACCAAGGAGGATCCCGCCACCGCCGCGCGCAAGGCGAGCGGCGAAAAACCCCGTTCGACCCTGGTGGAGCTCGAACCCCTTCGCAGCCTCCAGGTCTGGCGTTTCGCGCTCTATTATTTCTTCGTCTTCGGCGCCTTTGTCGCGCTGGCGCTGTGGCTGCCGCGTTATCTGGTCGGTGTCTACGGCCTCGATATCAAGTCCGCCGGCATGATCGCCGCCGCCTATTCCGTGCCGGCGTCGATCTTTCGCGCCTATGGCGGTCACCTGTCCGACAAGCACGGCGCGCGCTCGGTGATGTACTGGACCTTCGGCGTCTCCGCGGTGCTGACCTTCATGCTGTCCTATCCCGATACCGACTACATCATCCACGGCACGCACGGACCGATCCAGTTTTCCACCAGCATGAGCCTGGCGCCCTTCGTCCTGGCGATTTTCGTGCTCGGCTTTTTCATGTCGCTCGGCAAGGCCGCGGTCTACAAGCACATTCCCGTCTACTATCCCGACCATGTCGGGGCGGTGGGCGGCTTGGTCGGCATGATCGGCGGCCTCGGCGGCTTCGTCCTGCCGATCACCTTCGGTGCCATGCTCGACCTGACGGGCGTGTGGACGACCTGCTTCATGCTATTGTTCCTCATCGTGGCCGTGGCGATGGTGTGGATGCACTTCTCCATCCGCGCGATGGAGCAGCAGGCCCTTGCCGAAGGCCAGGTTGACCTTCCCCAACTCCCCGAGATGCAGCCGATCCACGAAGGCGAAAAACACGCGGGTCTGGCCGGCGTTCTGGAGGACTGGCGGCCGGACGACGAGACCTTCTGGAACGAGCAGGGACGCCGGATCGCGCGCCGCAATCTGTGGATTTCCATTCCGGCGCTGCTCCTGGCCTTTTCCGTCTGGATGGTCTGGTCTGTCGTCGTCGCCAAGCTGCCGGGGATCGGGTTCGATTATACGACCGACCAGCTTTTCTGGCTCGCCGCCCTGCCTGGCCTGTCGGGTGCGACGCTGCGTATCTTCTACTCCTTCATGGTGCCGATCTTCGGCGGTCGCCTGTGGACGACGCTCTCGACGGCCTCGTTGCTGATCCCGGCCTTCGGTATCGGCTATGCGGTGCAGAACCCGGACACCCCGTACCTGATCTTCCTGGTTCTGGCTTTGCTGTGCGGTTTCGGCGGCGGCAATTTCGCCTCCTCGATGGCCAATATTTCCTATTTCTTCCCCAAGAAGGAAAAGGGCAACGCTCTGGCGCTCAATGCCGGCCTCGGCAATCTGGGCGTCAGCGTGATGCAGTTCCTGGTGCCGGTCGTCATCTCCACCGGCACATTCGTCTTCGCCTTTGGCGACGGGCAGACCGCCGCCGACGGCTCGATGATCTGGCTGCAGAATGCCGGCTTCGTCTGGGTCCCGTTTTTGATCGCAGCCACGGTCGCTGCCTGGTTCGGCATGAACGACATCGCAGCCGCGCGTGCCTCCTTCGCCGAACAGTCGATCATCTTCTCGCGCTTCCACAACTGGATCATGTGCATTCTCTATACCGGCACGTTCGGCTCCTTCATCGGCTATTCGGCGGGCTTCCCGCTCTTGATGAAAACGCAGTTCCCGGACGTGAACGCGCTGTCCTACGCCTTTCTCGGCCCGCTGGTCGGTGCGCTCAGCCGTGCCGGAACCGGCTGGATATCCGACAGGTTCGGGGGCGGCCGCGTCACGCTGTGGACCTTCGCCGGCATGATCGTGGCGGTCTGGGGCGTGCTGCAGTTCCTGCCCGAACAGGGCGTCGGCGGCAATTTCTGGGGGTTCTTCGCCTGCTTCATGGCGCTGTTCTTCCTGACCGGTGTCGGCAACGCCTCCACCTTCCAGATGATCCCTTCGATCATGCGCCTGGAAATCCCGCGCCTGATGCCGGAGCTGGACGAGGCCGCACGCCTCAAGCAGGCCGAGCGTGAATCGGCGGCGATCATCGCCTTCACCTCGGCCATCGCCGCCTACGGTGCCTTCTTCATTCCCAAGGCCTACGGCACGTCGATCACCATGACCGGCGGGCCCGAGATCGCCCTGTGGGGCTTCCTGGTCTTCTACGTGGTCTGCACCGTCCTGACCTTCATCTTCTACACGCGCCGCGGCGGCTTGTTGCACGCCGCGGAACGAACCCCGGCGACGCCGGCAACCCAAGCCACGCCGGCCGAGTAAGGAGCGCGAAAGCCATGTCACATCTTCTCGATCGCCTGAATTTCCTGGCGCGCAAGAACACCGGCACGTTCTCGCAAGGACACGGGGTAACCACCAGTGAGAACCGGGACTGGGAGGACGTCTACAGAAAGCGTTGGCAGCACGACAAGATCGTGCGCTCCACCCATGGCGTGAACTGTACCGGTTCCTGCTCGTGGAAGATCTACGTCAAGGGCGGCATCGTCACCTGGGAAACCCAGCAGACGGACTATCCGCGCACCCGGCCTGATTTGCCGAACCATGAGCCGCGCGGCTGTTCGCGCGGCGCCAGCTATTCCTGGTACATGTATTCGGCCAACCGGGTGAAATACCCGCTGATCCGGTCCCGGCTGCTGAAACTGTGGCGCCGGGAAAGGGCGCTCAAGACACCGGTCGGCGCCTGGAACGCGATCCAGGAGGATCCGGCCAAGCGCGCCGACTACATCAAGGTCCGCGGCCTCGGCGGTTTCGTGCGTGCCGACTGGGACGAGGTCAACGAGATCATCGCCGCCGCCAACGCCTATACGGCGAGAAAATGGGGTCCCGACCGGGTGATCGGGTTTTCGCCGATCCCGGCCATGTCGATGGTGTCCTACGCGGCCGGCTCGCGCTACCTGTCGCTTCTGGGCGGCGTGTGCATGTCCTTCTACGACTGGTATTGCGACCTGCCGCCGGCGTCGCCCATGACCTGGGGCGAACAGACCGACGTGCCGGAATCGGCCGATTGGTACAATGCCGGTTTTTTGATGCTGTGGGGCTCGAACGTGCCGCAGACGCGCACACCCGACGCCCATTTCTATACCGAAGTCCGCTACAAGGGCACCAAATCGGTCGTCGTGTCGCCGGACTATTCGGAGGCCGCTAAATTCTCCGACCTGTGGCTGCATCCCAAGCAGGGCACCGACGCAGCACTCGCCATGGCGATGGGCCACGTCATTCTGCGCGAATTCCATCTCGACCGTCAGGCCGAGTATTTCGAGGATTATTGCCGCCGCTATACCGACCTGCCGATGCTGGTGCGCCTGGTCGAAAAGGATGGCCGCTACGTTCCCGACCGCCTGCTGCGCGCCGCCGATTTCAAGGGCGGCCTCGGCGAGAAGAACAATCCCGAATGGAAAACGGTCGCCATCGACGGCAAGACCAAGAAATGTGTCGCGCCGGCCGGCTCGATCGGTTTTCGCTGGGGCGAGCAGGGCAAATGGAATCTCGAGGCCCGCGACGGCAAGGGCAAGGACGTCGATCTCGACATGAGCCTGATCATGGATGAGGACCACGATGAGGTCGCGTCCGTGGCGTTTCCCTATTTCGGCAATCGCGAGCACGACCACTTCCAGGGTACCGATCACGACAGCGTGCTCGTCCGTGCGGTGCCGGCCAAGAAGATCAGGCTCGCCGAGGGCGACGCGCTGGTTGCGACCGTGTTTGATCTGTTCGTCGCCAATTACGGGCTCGATCGCGGGCTGAACGATGACAGCTGCGCCAGTTCCTACGACGAGGACCAGCCCTACACACCGGCATGGGCGGAAAAGATCACCGGCGTGCCGCGCGCGCAGATCATCGCGGTCGCGCGTGAATTCGCCGCCAACGCTGAAAAGACCAATGGCCGCTCGATGGTCATTCTCGGCGCGGGTCTCAACCACTGGTACCACATGGACATGAACTACCGGGGGATCATCAATCTCCTGGTGATGTGCGGCTGCGTGGGCCAGTCCGGTGGTGGCTGGAGCCACTATGTCGGCCAGGAGAAGCTGCGTCCTCAGACCGGCTGGCTGCCGCTCGCCTTCGGTCTCGACTGGGGCCGGCCGCCACGGCAGATGAACTCGACCTCGTTCTTCTACGCCCATACGGACCAGTGGCGCTACGAGACGCTGAAGATCGACGAAATCCTGTCGCCGACGGCGCCCGAAGGCCCGTGGGACGGCACGCTGATCGACTACAATATCCGCGCCGAACGCATGGGCTGGCTGCCCTCGGCGCCGCAGCTCAAGGCCAATCCGCTCGACATAGCCGCGGCCGCCGCCAAGGTGAAGAAGGAGCCGAAGGACTATGTCGCCGCCCAGCTCAAGGCCGGAAAACTGGAAATGGCCTGCGTGGACCCGGACGACGAGGCCAACTGGCCGCGCAACCTGTTCGTGTGGCGGTCCAACCTGCTCGGTTCGTCGGGCAAGGGACACGAATATTTTCTGAAACATCTGCTCGGCACGTCGCACGGCCTGCTTGGCAAGGACCTCGGCGAGGAGGGCCGCCAGCGGGGCACCGACGTCGTGTGGCGCGACGAGGCGCCGGAAGGAAAGCTCGACCTTTTGGTCACGCTCGATTTCCGCATGTCCACCACCTGCGTCTATTCCGACATCGTGCTTCCGACCGCCACCTGGTACGAGAAGAACGACTTGAACACCTCCGACATGCATCCCTTCATCCACCCGCTCACGAGTGCGGCGGACCCGGCCTGGGAAGCCCGCAGCGACTGGGACATTTTTAAGGGTATCGCCAAGTCGTTTTCCGAGGTCGCGCCCGAGGTGCTCGGCGTGGAGAAGGATGTCGTGTTGGTGCCGATCCTGCACGACACGCCGGGCGAGCTCGCCCAGCCGTTCGACGTCAAGGACTGGAAAAAGGGCGAGGTCGACCCCGTCCCCGGCAAGACCATGCCCGCGGTCGCTGTCGTGGAGCGCGATTATCCCAATCTCTACAAGCGCTTCACCGCGCTTGGGCCGCTGATGGATACGCTCGGAAACGGCGGCAAGGGCATCTCGTGGAACACGGAGCACGAGGTCGAACTGCTCGGCCGTCTCAACGGTGTCGTCACAGAGGAGGGTGCCACCAAGGGCCGGCCGCGCATCGACAGCGACATCGACGCCAGTGAGGTGATCCTGTCGCTGGCGCCCGAAACCAATGGCGAGGTGGCGGTCAAGGCCTGGGAGGCGCTGTCGAAGAATACCGGCCGCGACCATTCCCATCTGGCGGTGCCGAAGGAAGACGAGAAGATCCGCTTCCGCGACATCGTCGCCCAGCCGCGCAAGATCATCTCCTCGCCGACCTGGTCGGGGCTTGAATCGGAAAAGGTCTGCTACAACGCCGGCTACACCAATGTCCACGAGCTCATCCCGTGGCGCACGTTGTCTGGTCGCCAGCAGCTCTACCAGGATCATCTGTGGATGCGCGCGTTCGGCGAGGCGTTGTGCGTCTACCGGCCGCCCATCGACACCAAGACGATCAATCCGGTCATCGAGGCCAAGTCGAACGGCAAGCCGCAGGTGGTGCTGAATTTCATCACGCCGCACCAGAAATGGGGCATCCACTCCACCTATTCAGACAATCTGATGATGCTGACGCTGAACCGCGGCGGCCCGGTGGTGTGGATCTCGGAGGTGGACGCGGCCAAGGCCGGCCTCGTCGACAACGACTGGGTCGAGGTCTTCAACGCCAACGGCGCCATCGTCGCGCGCGTGGTCGTATCCCAGCGCATGAAGGAAGGCACGATCTTCATGTATCATGCCCAGGAAAAGATCGTGAACACGCCGGGGTCGCAGATCACCGGCCAGCGCGGCGGCATTCACAACTCGGTGACCCGCGCCATCACCAAGCCGACCCACATGATCGGCGGCTACGCCCACCAGGCCTACGGCTTCAACTATTACGGCACGGTCGGTTCCAACCGCGACGAGTTCGTCGTCGTGCACAAGCTGGACAAGGTCGACTGGCTCGAAGGCCCGTACGTTGAACCCGCTGCACACAAGGAGGCGGCAGAATGAAAGTTCGTGCGCAAATCGGCATGGTGCTCAATCTCGACAAATGCATCGGCTGTCACACCTGTTCGGTCACCTGCAAGAACGTGTGGACCAATCGCGAGGGCGTCGAATACGCTTGGTTCAACAATGTCGAGACCAAGCCGGGCATCGGTTATCCCAAGGAATGGGAAAACCAGAAGAAGTGGAACGGCGGCTGGACGCGCAAGGCGAACGGCAAGATAGAGCCGAAAATGGGCGCCAAGTGGCGTATCCTGGCGAAAATCTTCGCCAATCCGGACCTGCCTGAGATCGACGATTATTACGAGCCGTTCGACTTCGACTACGGCCACCTGCAAACGGCCGGCGAAAGCCGGGCCTCGCCGACCGCGCGTCCGCGTTCGCAGATCACCGGCGAGCGTATGGAAAAGATCGAATGGGGTCCCAACTGGGAGGAAATCCTCGGCGGCGAGTTTTCCAAGCGGTCTGTCGACACCAATTTCGAAGGCGTCGAGAAGGAGATCTACGGCGAGTTCGAAAACACCTTCATGATGTATCTGCCGAGGCTGTGCGAGCACTGCCTCAACCCCACCTGCGTGGCGGCCTGTCCCTCTGGCGCGATCTACAAGCGCGAGGATGACGGCATCGTCCTGATCGACCAGGAAAAATGCCGTGGCTGGCGCATGTGCGTCTCCGGCTGCCCCTACAAGAAAATCTATTACAACTGGTCGTCGGGCAAATCCGAGAAATGCGTGTTTTGCTATCCGCGCATCGAGGCCGGCCAGCCGACCGTGTGTTCGGAGACCTGCGTCGGGCGCATCCGCTATCTCGGCGTCGTGCTCTACGACGCCGACCGCATCGCCGAGGCCGCCTCGACAGCCGACGAGCGCGATCTCTACGAAGAACAGCTGAAAGTCTTTCTCGACCCCAACGATCCGGCCGTGATCGCCCAGGCGCGCGCGGACGGCGTTCCCGATGCGTGGCTGGAGGCCGCCAAGAAATCGCCGGTCTACAAGATGGCGATGGACTGGAAGGTCGCCTTTCCGCTGCACCCCGAATACCGGACCCTGCCGATGGTCTGGTACATCCCGCCGCTTTCTCCGCTTCAGTCGGCGGCGGAGGCCGGCAAGATCGGCCTCGACGGCGCCATGCCGGACGTCCGCTCGTTGCGCATTCCGGTTCGTTATCTCGCCAATTTGCTGACTGCGGGCAAAGAGGCGCCCGTCGTCTCGGCGCTGGAGCGCATGCTTGCCATGCGCGCCTATATGCGCGCCAAGACGGTCGACGGCGTCATAGACGAGGCGGTCGCCGACAAGGTCGGCATGACCGGGGAGATGATCGAGGAGATGTACCACGTGATGGCGATCGCCAATTACGAGGATCGTTTCGTCATCCCGACCTCGCATCGCGAAATATCCGAGGACGCCTATGACGTGCGCGGGTCCTGCGGCTTCTCCTTCGGCAACGGCTGCTCGGGCGGTTCAAGCGACACCGATCTGTTCGGCGCCAAGCGCACGCGCACCGTACAGACGCCGACGGATATTTTTAAGGAGCGCGTGTGATGAACAAGGCTCTCAAGATCGTCTCGCTGCTGCTGACCTATCCGAACGCCGAGCTGCATGCGGCTCTGCCGGACTTGAAGCTGGCACTGGGCGAGGCCGGACTCGACGCCAGGCGCGGTCTGTTGCTCGAACGTCTCATCGACGACCTCGCCGCGTGCGACCTCTACGACGCCCAGGAGCGTTACGTCTTCCTGTTCGACCGGACCCGCTCGTTGTCGCTGCATCTGTTCGAGCACGTGCATGGCGAAAGTCGCGACCGCGGCCAGGCGATGGTCGACCTGATGGCCATGTACGAGGCGGACGGTTTCGAGATCGATGCGAAGGAATTGCCCGACTACCTGCCGCTGTTTTTGGAGTACCTGTCGGTCAAGCCGGCCGACGAGGCGGGGGAGCTGCTCGGCCAGACGGCGCATATCCTTGCCGTGCTGCGCGAGCGGTTGAAGAAGCGCAAATCGATCTACGCCAATGCTTTCGCCGTTCTGGAGGCGCTGACGCGGGCAAAGCCGGATGCCGGGCTCACCCGTGACCTTCTGGCGATGCCGGAGGACGACCCGGCCGATCTGGAGGCGCTTGACCGCGTCTGGGAGGAAGAGGCGGTCACCTTCGGCGGCAATGCCGGCGAGGGCGCCTGCGGTCCCGACCGGCTGCAGCGCCAGGTCCGGGCCGCGCGCCGCAACCCCGCCAGCGCGCCAGATTCGCCGAACGCTTGAGAGGAAACCGCCATGCCTGATTTCTTCAACACGCTGCTATTCGGGATCTATCCCTATATCGCGCTTGCGGTGCTGATCCTGGGCACCGTCGTGCGCTACGACCGCGAACCCTACACCTGGCGGTCCGGTTCCTCGCAATTGCTGCGTCGCAAGCAGCTCGTCTGGGGCTCGGTGCTGTTTCATGTCGGCGTTCTGGTGATCTTTTTCGGTCACCTGGTCGGGCTGTTGACCCCGATCGCCATCTTCGACGCGCTTGGCATCAGCCACGGCGCCAAGCAGGTACTGGCCATCGTGGCCGGCGGCGTCGCCGGCATCATGGCCATCATCGGCGCGACGCTACTCGTCCACCGCCGCCTGTTCGATGCGCGCGTGCGCGCCGCGTCGAGCCCGAGCGATACCATGATCATCGTGCTTTTGTGGATCCAGCTCGCGCTCGGCCTGCTGACGATCCCGATCTCGCTGCAGCATCTCGACGGCGAGGAAATGGTGAAGTTCATGAGCTGGGCGCAGGGCATCTTCACCTTCAACGGCGCCGCGTCGGGTTACGTCGCCGATGCCTCCATCATCTTCAAGCTTCATCTGGTGCTCGGCCTGACCATCCTGCTTTTGTTCCCGTTCACCCGCCTGGTGCACATGTTGAGTGCGCCTGTGCGTTATCTGTGGCGGCCGGGCTACCAGGTCGTGCGCGAGCGCAACCATCGCGCGGCCCAGACGCGCCTGCCTGCGGAGTGAGCCATGACCACGCTTTATCGCAACCCATCGCTCAACAATCCGGACGCGGCCCGGGACGGCGGCTACACCACCTACCGCGAACCCGACACGCGGGTTCCGCCCAAGGCGGCGCCGGTGATCGCTGAGATCGCCGTCAACGGCGTCGCGATCCCCGAAAACGATGTTTTGGCCGAGGCGCAGAACCATCCGGCCGAAAATCCGGGCGCGGCCCTGCGCGCCGCCGCCGAGGCGCTGGTGGTGCGCGAGCTGCTCTGGCAGGAGGCGCAGCGCCTCGGGCTGGACAGTGAGCCTCGGCGTGACGATGCCGGCCGCGCCGAGACGGCGCAGGACGCCGCCATCCGCGTCCTGATCGAGCGCGAGGTCCAGGCACCAAGGGCCTCGGACGCCGAATGCCGGCGCTATTATCAGCGCCACCCGGAAAAGTTCGTCACGCAAACACTGCTGGAGGCCCGCCACATCCTTGTCGCCGCGCCGCCGGACGACGGCGAGGCCCGCGCTTCCGCGCGCCGGCAGGCAGAGGCGTTGTGTTCGACGCTGGCCGATGAGCCCGCACGGTTCGCGGCCCTGGCCGCCGGGCATTCCGATTGCCCGTCGCGCCAGCAAGGCGGCAATCTCGGCCAGCTGACGCGCGGCAGCACGGTTGCCGAGTTCGAACAGGCCGCGGCGAGCATGCGCGAGGGAGAGATCTCGTCCACGCCGGTGGAAAGCCGTTTCGGCTTCCACGTCATCGCGCTCGACCGGCGCATCGAGGGCAGGGCGCTGCCCTACGAGGCGGTGGCCGAGCGCATCGCCGCCTGGCTCGAAGCCTCTTCCTGGTCGAAGGCGGTGTCGCACTATATCGCCGTGCTGGCCGGACAGGCCGATCTGCGCGGCATCGCCTTGAACGCGGCCGAGGGACCGTTGCTTCAATAGGGAGGACGCAATGGACAAGCACGACGAAGCGTTGCGGATGGCCTTGGAAACGCTGGCATCGCCGCCCCCGTCCGACCAGCTTGCCGTACCGCTCGACTACCTGTTTGCCGAGCATTTTCGCCAGCGCATCCTGTGTTGGATGGTCGACCGTGTTGCCGACGCGCCCGAAAGGGACGGTGTGTGCGCGTTCGCCATCCTGCGCTTCCTGCGCGAGGATTTCGGCATGCATGTCCGCGACGAGGAGGAGGATTTGTTTCCGCTGATCCGCCGCAGGGCCCAGCCGGAGGATCGCGTCGAGGATGTGCTGAACGAACTCAGCCAGGAACACGCCTCCGATCATCTCGACGCGACCGCCATCGTGGAGGGCCTGTCGGCGTCGCGCACTAGGCGCCTGGCGGCGGCGTTTCGCGGCCTGCTGCATCGCTTCGCGGCCAATGAGCGCCGGCATCTCATCGTGGAGAACGCCATTGTTCTGCCGCTCGCCCGTGCGCGGCTGACGCTCGATGATCTGGGCAATCTCGGCCGACGCATGGCGGCGCGGCGCGGCATTGCATATCCGGGAACCGCCAGTGCTGTCTGACCTGCTTGACCACAATGTCCGCTGGGCGACGGGCAAGGTTCGCGAGGACCCGGACTATTTCCGCCGCCTGTCGGCACTGCAGCGGCCCGACTATCTGTGGATCGGCTGCTCAGACAGCCGTGTCCCGGCCAATGTCATCACCGGTCTGGAGCCCGGCGAGGTTTTTGTGCACCGCAACGTCGCCAATCTCGTCCATCGCGGCGATCTCAACCTGCTGTCGGTGCTGGAATTCGCGGTCGAGACGCTGGAGGTGCGGCACATCATCGTGTGCGGCCACTATGGCTGCGGCGGGGTGCGCGCGGCCATGGACGGGCATCGCCACGGCATCATCGATCATTGGCTGCAGCCGATCCGCGACATTGCCGACGCGCACGAGGACGATCTCGCGTCGATCCTTGATGCCGACGCGCGACTCAACCGGTTATGTGCGCTGTCGGTCGCGGCTCAGGTGGCGGGGCTGTCGCGCACGCCGATCATCCAGTCGGCATGGAAGCGTCGGCGTAAACTGGCCGTTCACGGGTGGATCTACGGGCTTGACGACGGTTTGATCCGCGATCTCGAATGCGGTTGCGCCGGCAGTATGGCAGGGGGATGACATGAACGTCGACAGCGCCATCGATCCCTCGTGCTGCGGCTGTGGTCACTCGCACCGGTCCCGGGACATGCTGAGCGTCGCGCAGGCGGCCGATCTGGCCCGCTCGCTTGTCGCGCCGGTTCTCGATACCGAGGCGGTTGCGATCGCAGACGCATGCGGGAGGGTCGCCGCGTATGATGTTCACGCGCCGCGCCCGATGCCGTTTTTCGATCAGTCGGCCATGGACGGCTTTTGCGTTCGCATCGCCGACCTGGCCGGGCAGGGACCCTGGCGTATGCCGGTTGCGGCGACGATCGCGGCCGGGGATCGTCCGTCGCGCGGCGACTGGCGCGCAGGCACGGCCACCAGGATATTCACCGGTGCGCCCGTTCCCGCCGGGGCCGACGCCGTCGTCATGAACGAGGATTGCGACGACGAGGGCGGCCATGTCTGCCTCCACCGCCATCCGCGACGCGGCGACAACATCCGCCGGCGCGGCGGCGACGTCGCGGATGGCGCCCTGCTTGTAGCGGCGGAGACGTGTATTGCGCCACGGCATGTCGGACTGCTCGCGGCAAACGGTCTCGTTGGACTTGACGTGCGCCGCCGCCCGCGCGTCGGCGTCTTTTCGACCGGTCGCGAACTGATCTCGGCCGCCGCCCCCGAAGACGGCCGCATCTTCGATGCCAATCGGCCGATGCTGCTTGGCCTGGTCCGCTCGGCCGGCGCCGCGGCGATCGATCTCGGCGTTGTCGACGACGACCTCCCGGCCACGGTGCGCTTTTTTTCCGACCACGCCGGGGATTTCGACCTGCTTCTGTCGTCCGGAGCCGTGTCCGCTGGCGCGCGCGACTTCGTCCGCACGGCGCTCGTCGAGGCCGGCGGCAGGATCCACGCCTGGAAGGTCGCCGTGAAACCGGGCAAGCCGGCCCTTTTTGCCACGCTCGGCCGCACCGCCTGTGTCGGCCTGCCGGGCAATCCGCTGTCCGCCTTGGTCGGTTTCGAGCTCTTCGTACGCGCCCAGCTCCTGCGGCTCGGCGGCGCCAGCGAGACGACGCGCGAGGAAGTGTGCGCGGTCGCCGGCTACGCCGCGCGCCGGCGCACGGGACGAACCGAATATGTGCCGGCCCGCATCGTGTCGCGAACGCCGGCGGGGGCGCCGGTCCTGCGGCCGCTCGGCAACGGCAGTTCCGGCACGCTCCACGCGGCGTGTTGGAGCGACGGATTTGCGGTCATTCCCGCGCACCGGTCGGCGGTTGCCCCGGGCGACAGGCTCGGTTTTCTGCCTTTCTGCCCCCAGCGGATGCACGCACGCGACGGAGAGCTCACATGACCGATCAGCCCCTTGCCATCGCCGCGATCCGGTTCGGTGACGGCGACCGTATCGACGACCTGCTTGAGACCGTCGCCCGCACGCTCGGCGCGCGCGGCTGCCGGGTCGCGGGTTACCTGCAGCGCGAGACACCGGATGGACCGGGCTGCTGCGGGGTCATGTATCTGGAAGACATCGCCGGCGGCGCGCGCACGCGCATGTCCCAGGCGCTCGGCGCGGGCGCGCGTGGCTGCCGGCTCGATCCGCAGGCGCTGGCCGAGGCAGCCTGCCGGCTGCAGGCGTCGATTGGGCCGCAAACCGACCTCGTCGTGCTCAACCGTTTCGGCAAGGGGGAATCCGACGGACACGGATTCCGCAGTGTGATCGCGCAGGCCTGCGAACTCGGCGTTCCGGTCTTGACCGCGGTGCGCGAGACCTATCGGCCGTTCTGGGAGGAGTTTACGGGCGGCGTCGGCGCGTTGCTTCCGCCTGACGCCGAAGAGGCGACGCGCTGGGCCGTAAGCGCCGCCAGCGCCCGCCGGTCCCCGCGCGCCGCCTGAGCCCTTGCCGCCCGGCCGTCCCGACCCGCCCCCGGGCGCGATCCCGCCGCCGCGCTGGCGAACGCGGCATGCGGCTGCTATAGCGGTTGCGATCGCACGCAAGCCTGTTATCGACGGGACGAAACTTGGAAACATGCCAGCGACTGTGAAAGCTGCCGTGCAAAAACTCGCCATCGCGCCCATGATGGATTGGACGGACCGCCATTGCCGCTATCTGCACCGGCAATTGACGCGCCGCGCGCTGCTCTACACCGAAATGGTGGTGGCCGATGCCATTTTGCACGGCGAGCGGACGCGGCTGCTCGGCTTTCATCCCGACGAGCACCCCGTGGCGTTGCAACTCGGCGGATCGGAGCCGGCAAAACTCGCCGAGGCCGCCGCGATCGCGGCCGGGTTCGGCTATGACGAGGTCAATCTCAATGTCGGCTGCCCGTCCGACCGCGTCCAGTCCGGCACGTTCGGCGCCTGCCTGATGAAGCAGCCGGCCCTGGTCGGCGCCTGCGTGGCGGCGATGAAGGCGGCCTGCATCGTGCCGGTGACGGTCAAGTGCCGGCTCGGCGTCGACGACCAGGACCCCGGGCCCGCGCTCGACGCGCTCGCGGACGCCGTCTTTGCCGCCGGCGCCGACGCGCTTTGGGTGCACGCCCGCAAGGCCTGGCTCCGGGGGCTGAGCCCGAAGGAAAACCGCGACGTGCCGCCGCTCGACTACGCCCGCGTCTACCGCCTCAAGCAGCGCCTGCCCGACCGTTTCATCGGCATCAATGGCGGCATTGCCACGCTGGACGAGACGTCCGCGCATCTTTCCCATGTCGACGGCGTCATGCTCGGCCGCGCCGCCTACCACCAGCCCGCCATGCTGGCCGGGGCTGATCGGCAGATCTCCGGCGAGGCGCGCGCGCCCGTCGCGCTTGGCGATGTCGTGGCGGCGATGGCCGACTACGCGGCCGCCCATATCGACGGCGGCGGCCGGCTTGCCCATGTCACCCGCCATATGGTCGGCCTGTGCCACGGCCTGCCGGGCGCGCGCCGTTTCAGGCAGATCCTGTCGAGCGAGGCCACCCGCCCGGGCGCCGGTCCCGAGGTGCTTTTGCGCGCCTTTGCCGCCGTCGACCAGGAGGCGGCCGACAAGGCCGCCTGAGCCGCGATCGTGACCCAAACGCTCTCGGGCGCCGCACGCGGCCGTGCGCGATCCGATCCCCGCAGGCCGGGACGCGGCCGGCTCCGACAACGCTGTTTTGGATCGCGGCCCTGCGAGGCTGGCCGATCGCACGGAGACTGCACGTGAACGATGTGCCGATCGGCGATATTGTGGGCCTGGCCCTGGGGGCGGGCGCGGCCGGCGCCGTGTCGGGCCTGTTGGCCGGACTGTTCGGCATTGGCGGCGGCGCGGTCTTGGTGCCGATCTTCTACCAGGCGCTCGGCGCGCTCGGCGTCGACGAGGCCGTGCGCATGCATGTCGCCGTCGGCACCTCGCTCGCCATCATCGTGCCGACCTCGCTGCGCTCCTTCCAGGCCCATTTCGCGCGCGGGGCGGTCGATGTCGCGCTGTTGCGCAGTTTCGTCGTCGCCGTTCCGGCCGGCGTGGTGGTGGCGAGCCTCGTCGCCGCGTCGATCTCCAGCGCCGGCTTGCGCATCGTGTTTGCCGCCATCGCGCTCGCCGTCGGTCTCAGGCTGCTGTTCAACCGCGCCCACTGGCGCCTGGGCGACCGGGTTCCCGAAAACCCCTGGCGGGCGCTGATCGGTTTTCTGATCGGGCTCTCCTCGACACTGATGGGCATTGGCGGCGGTGTCATGAACAATACTTTCATGACGCTTTACGGCCGTCCGATCCATCAGGCCGTGGCCACGTCGGCCGGCGTCGGCGTTTTGATCGCCGTTCCCGGCTCGATCGGCTATGTCTGGGCCGGTTGGGGCAATCCGCTGCTGCCGGTCGGCTCGACCGGTTTCGTCAACTGGATCGCGCTGGCGCTGATCTTTCCCGTCACCATTCTTGCCGCGCCGCTCGGCGTCAGGCTGTCGCACGCGCTTGAGCGGCGCCATCTGGAAATCGGCTTTGGCCTGTTCATGCTGGTGGTGGCGGCGCGCTTTGCCTGGAGCCTGACGGGCTGACGCGTCAGTCGCGCAGGATCATCACGTCGCCGCGCACGTCGAACCCGGCCAGCGTTTCCAGAAAATTCATCCCGAGCAGGCTTTGCCCCAGCGCGCCGGGTGCTGCGACCAGCACGGCAAGCCCGTTGCGCTCGATCGGGCCGAGCGTGATCGTGTCGACCGAGGTCGCCGCCGCGCGCGCCATGCCGTTGGCGGTCGAGACCGGGACGCGGAAGGAAAGCGCGGCGACGTCGATGCCGGCGCGGCCGGCATCCGCAGCCGTCAGCACGGTCGAGGTGGCGCCGGTGTCGACGACGAAATGCACCGTGGCGCCGTCGACTTGGGCGCGGGCGCCGAAATGGCCGTCGCCGCGCTTGTCGAGCCTGACCGCGCTGCCGCCCTCGATCGAGATCGGGCTGCCGGGCACGATCCCGGCGGTGATGCGGCTGGCGACATCCTGCAGCTCGTAGCGATATTGGTAGCCGGCCATCAGCACCAGGATGATGAGGAGCCACACCGCGACGTTGCGGGCGATGTCGCCGAGCTTCATCCGCGTGGCGAGGATGGAGGCGGCCAGCACGATGCCCCAGACGCCCAGATAGAGCGTGCGCGCGAAGGCGTCGTCGTCGAGGCCGAATACCGTGCCGCGGTCGCCGCTGGTCACCAGCAGGATGAGCCCGCCGCCGATAAGGGCGATGATGAGCCAGAACAATCGCGACATCGGTCAGCCCGCTGTGCCGCGCGCGCGCGCCAGGCGTGCGCGTTTGGTCTCGCGCCGCGGCTTGCGCTCGATCGTTTCCAGCCGCGCCGGCAGCTCGGCCATCACCTGGCTGCGCGTCTCGGCCGTCATCGCGATCCACTCAGCGATTTCGTCGCGCGTGCGCCCGCAGCCGAAGCAATAGCCGGTCTTGAAGTCGATCGAGCAGACCAGGATGCAGGGCGATTCGATCGCGGTCATCAAAACTCCTTTCCAGCCTCACCGCAGATGGGACAGTTTTGCGACACGCGCAAGGGCGTTTGCGTCGCGCCGGCGCTACCCGGGCGGTCCAGCGTGGTGCGGCGCTGGTGGCCATTGTCGCGCGCGCGGCGGGACGCTATGCCGGGCGATATAGGATCACAGTTTCGGGTTTTTCATGACGACCGGCTTGCCTTTCGACGACTTCCGCAATCTGTTGCGCGGCCTGCCGCGCGCCGACGAGGCGCCGGCCGACGCGGCGCGCGCGCGGCTCGGTGAACTGGCGCCGGATGGCTCTCTCGGCGCGCTGGCCGAGATCGCGGTCTGGCTCGCACGTGCGAGCCAGCGCATGCCGCCGCTGGTCAGTCGCCCTCAGCTCGCGCTGTTTGCCGGCACGCACGGGCTTGTCGCCCACGGCGTGTCGGCGCGCGCCCCGTCCTGGACCGCGGCCATGGTCGAGCATTGCGCGGCCGGCGGCGCTGCGATCAACCAGGCCTGCCTGGCCGAAGACGTTGCGCTGAAAGTCTTCGATCTGGCGCTCGACCTGCCGACTGGCGATATCGGCCGCGACGCCGCCTTCGACGAGCGCGACTGCGCGGCGACCATGGCCTTCGGCATGGAGGCGGCGAGCGCGGACACCGGCCTGCTCGTGCTCGGCGATTTCAGCGTCGGCGGCGCGGTGGCGGCATCGTGCGTGCTGGCCGCGCTGCATGGTGGGAGCGGGCGCGACTGGGGTAGCGCCGCGACGCGGGCCGGTGATGCGCCGGGCGATCAAGCCGAAACCGTGATCGATGCCGCGCTTGGCTGTCATCGCGGCCATTTGCGCGACCCGCTCGAAGTGCTGCGCCGTGTCGGCGGCCGCGAGATCGCCGCGATCGCCGGCGCGATCGTGTCCGCGCGTGTGCAAAACATTCCCGTCATCCTTGACGGGCTTGCTTCTCTTGCCGCCGCCGCCGTGCTGCATGCGCTCAACGCCGAGGCGGTGACGCATTGCCGCCTGGCCGCGTCGGCCTCCGACGGGCCTCCGGCGGACGTCAGCGAACGGATCGCGCTAAGGCCGGTGCTTGCCGCGCAAAATATTCCCGGCGGCGGGATCGCCGGTACGCTTGCCGTCGGCATGGTCAAGACGGCGGCGCTCTGCCTGTCGGGCATGCGCCCGATGCCCGCGCTGGCCTGAGTTCTCAGGCCGCGCTCGCCTTCCTGGTCCGTGCTGCAGGCGTCTCCAGCGGCGCCATGACGCGGGCGGCCGGGAAGATCGCGATCGCCTCGGTGCCGAGGCGCAGTTTGGAGCGCAGTTCGAACCGCCCGCCATGGATATCCAAAAGCCCCTGGACGATCGGTAGCCCGAGCCCGGTGCCCTGTTCGGCGCTCTTGATGGCGATCGAGCCCTGGCCGAAGGCCGACAGCACGACCGGGATTTCCTCGGCGGGGATGCCGGGGCCGTTGTCGCGCACCGAAACATATTGCCCGCCGCCGGTGGTCCATCCGGCGCGCACCCTGATTTCGCTGCCGGTCGGCGCGAATTTGATCGCGTTCGACAACAGGTTCAACGTGATCTGGCGCACCGCCCGTTCGTCGGCGTGCAGCCGCGGCAGATCGGGCTCGAACTCGCGCACGATGTGCAGATCCTTGTTGCGCGCCTTCAGCTCGATCATGTTGCAGCACTCATCCACCGCGTGCGCGAGGTCGATCGGTTCTTCCTTCAGCTTGTAGCGCCCGGCTTCGATGCGCGAAATGTCGAGGATCTCGTTGATCAGCGCCAGCAGATGATGACCGGAATCGTGAATGCTGCGTGCGTAGTCGCGATAGGTTTCGTTTTCGATCGGCCCGAGAACCTGCTCGGCCATCACTTCCGAAAACCCCAATATCGCATTGAGCGGCGTACGCAATTCATGACTCATGGAGGCCAGAAATCGCGACTTGGCCAGATTGGCTTCCTCGGCGCGCCGGCGCGCCTCGTCGGAGATCGACTTGGCCGTCTCCAGTTCCGCGATCAGCCCGTCCTTTTCCGTTCGAAACGACAGCAGCATCACCGCCGAACGATGCAGATGGCCTGCGATATAGGAAAAAAACGGCAGCGAGGCGGCCAGGAGCACGGCCATCGCCGCATCGACCGGGTTCCAGAGGCTCACCGCGAGCCAGACATAGGCGGCGACGGGGATCCCGAATGTGGCCAGCAGCGCGCCGCGCAGCGCATAGGCCAGGATCGCCGTTGCAGCGATGGCAACCAGCAGCACCACGCCCTTGACGGTGGAAAGCTGGTCGATCTGACAGGTTTCGCAGCTCAACAGCGCGAACCAGGTCCAGCACAGTCCGGTCATGGCATGGACGGTCAGCAGCACAATACGCACCGACGGCACGTCGATATCGGCCGCGTCCTTCCTGACGATATGCGCCGAAAACAGGCCGAGCCCGGCATAGGCGGCCGCCGTCAGCGCCGCCCATATTGCCACCTGCGGACCCATGCCGGCGACAAGGCCGGCAGCGGCCACCGCGGCCGCCAGCACGGGCAGCACCGCGGCGCGGCCGGTCAGCGCACCGGCGTGCAGGCGCAGCATTTCTCGATCGAAGGCGGGGTTGCCGGGCTGCTGGGACAGCCGGTCGCGGGTTTCCCGCACCGTACGCGCAAGGTCGGCGTTGCGGTGGGCCTTGGTGCGGTCCACAATGTTTTTGTCCGCCATGGTGGAGCGTCTTGGCGCCATCGGAACCGGGTTTTCCAAAATTGGATCGACAGCAAAGAATTACTTCCGAATGGTTAAGAGTCCCTTCCGGTGACCAGATGGCGGCGGCGCGCGCGGGCGGCGAAATCACTCCGCGGCGGCTGGCCGCGGCCGTTGCGCCGGCTGTTCGACATCGCCCTGACAGTGGCGGTTTTCGCGCTCGTCGCCGTGCTTGTGGCCCGCCTTGAGGACAGCGCGACAGTCGAAAGGCGGGGGCTTGCGTCGGTCGGCGACGGCGACAGCCTGACGCTTGCGGGCCGGCGTATCCGGCTTGTCGGCATTGATGCGCCCGAACTCCAGCAATCCTGCCAGCGCGATGGCGCAGACTATGCCTGCGGGCGCACCGCGCGCGAGACGTTGCGCACCCTGGTGGGGCAGCACGCGGTCGTCTGCCGTGGCCACGAAGAAGACCGTTTCGGCCGTCTGTTGGCGGTCTGCCATGTCGGTGAAATCGAACTGAACCGCGCCATGGTGGAAAAGGGCTGGGCGGTCTCCTACGGGCGCTACGCGAAGATCGAACGCCAGGCGCGGGCCGAAGCGCGCGGCCTGTGGGCCGGCCAGTTCGAGCGTCCGCGCGCCTGGCGTGCCGTTCACGGCCGCGCGAGCGACATCGAAATCGGCCTCGCGGAGCGCCTGTGGGCTTGGGTCGCGGCGCTGTTTGGTGCAGGCTGACGGCATATGATCGCGCGCAAGCCGTGCGCAATGGTTGTCGGGAGGCAGAGTGTGAAGCTTTATGATGGTGGACGCGCGCCCAATCCGCGGCGCGTCAGGGTGTTTTTGGCCGAAAAGGGCATCGAGGTCCCGCGCGTTGAGATCGATATGGGCGCGATGGGCCATCGCGGCGCCGAAGTCACCCGCCGCAACCCGCTGCAGCGCCTGCCGGTGCTGGAACTCGATGACGGCACGATCCTGACCGAGTCGATCGCGATCTGCCGCTATTTCGAGGAGCTCCATCCCGAGCCGGCCCTGTTCGGCCACGGCGCTCTCGGCAGGGCACAGGTGGAGATGTGGCAGCGCCGCCTGGAACTGAATTTCCTCTTCACCGTCGGCCAGGCCTTTCGCCACATCCACCCGGCGATGAAGGAATGGGAGGTGCCGCAGATCGCCGAGTGGGGCGAAGTCAACAAGCCGCGCACCGTGCAATTTCTGGAAATCTTCGACCGCGAGCTTCAAGACCGCGAATTCGCCGCCGGAGACGACTATTCGGTGGCCGACATCACCGGTATGATCGGTATCGATTTCATGAAACCGGCGCGCATCGACCTGCCCGAGGAGTTGCGCAACGTGCGGCGCTGGTACGAGACGGTCTCCGCCCGGCCGAGCGCGCGGGCGTGATGCCGGCCGATCCGATCACCGAGCTCGACCGGCTGGCGGGAGAAATCCGCGCCTGCCGGGTCTGCCGCGACCAGCCCCAGGGGCGGCCGCTGCCGCACGAGCCGCGCCCGGTCGTCGTCGCCTCGTCGACGGCGCCGGTGCTGATCGCCGGCCAGGCGCCGGGCCTGCGCGTGCACGAGACCGGCATTCCGTTCAACGACCGCTCCGGCGACCGGCTGCGCGACTGGCTCGGCGTCTCGCGCGAGGCGTTCTACGATCCGTCCCTGTTTGCGATCGCGCCGATGGGGTTTTGCTTTCCCGGCTACGACGCCAAGGGCAGCGACCTGCCGCCACGCCGGGAATGCGCGCCGGCCTGGTATGGCCGGCTGATGGAGTTGATGCCGCAGCTCGAACTGATCGTGGCGGTCGGCCAGCACGCGCAGCGCTGGCATCTGCGCGCTGCGCGCCGGACCACGCTGACCGAAACGGTTGCCGCCTGGGCGGAGATCTTTGCCCGGCCCGGGCGCCCAAAAGTCCTGCCGCTGCCGCATCCCTCCTGGCGCAACACCGGCTGGCTCAAGCGCAATCCCTGGTTCGAGAGCGAATTGCTGCCCGTGTTGCGGCGGGAAATCGCGAGCCGCATCGGGCCGGCGAAATAGAACGCCCCCTGCGGATTTTCGTATGAGAAGAGAAAAAATTACTTGAACGGTGGCGTGATAGGCGTAAATTCGGAAAAAATTTCCGACAGGAGCCGTCATGGACCGTCTCGACAAGAAAATCCTGCGGCTGTTGCAGGAAGATTCCACGCTCGCCGTCGCCGACGTGGCCCGGAAGGTCGGCCTGTCGACCACGCCCTGCTGGCGCCGGATCCAGAAACTGGAGGAGGAGGGGGTCATCCGCCGCCGGGTGGCGATCCTCAATCCCGACAAGGTTAACACCCGGGTCAACGTCTTCATCTCCATCCGCACCAATTCGCACAGCATGGAATGGCTGCGGCGGTTTTCCGAGGTGATCCAGGAGTTTCCCGAAGTCGTCGAATTCTACCGCATGAGCGGCGACGTCGACTATCTGATCCGGGTGGTGGTCCCCGACATTGCCGCCTACGACGCCTTTTACAAGAAGCTGATCGCCAGGATCGAAATCCGCGACGTGTCGTCCGCCTTCGCCATGGAGCAGATCAAATACACCACCCAGTTGCCGCTCGACTACATGGTGCTGGACAAGGAGAGCGCCAGCGCCGCGTGAGGCGTTCTTCCACTATCGCGCCGGTGGCTGCGCCTTCTGGCGCAGCCGCTCCAGCGTCTTTGGCGCGCTGAGCTCGCGCAAGGCGTCCTTGCCGACCCAGCGCCTGGCCCGACTGTCCGCCTCGGCCAGACGCTGCGCCAGAGCCAGCGCCGGATCGTGCAGTCGAAGCGAGCGCTTGCCGGTCTGGCGCAGCGCCCAGCTCACCGCCTTTTTGACGAAATTGCGCTCGTCATGCGCCTGGCGTTCGATCAGCGCCAGCCAGGTAAGGAAGCGCGCGTCGGGTTCCTTTTTCAGGTGGACCGCCGCCCAGGCGATCATGGCGAAGCCGGCGCGGCGCACGAATTCGCGCCCGTCCTCGGCGAATTCGGGCACCAGTTCGCCGGCAAGCCCGGCCTCGACGAACAGGTCGGCTGCGTGGTCGACCACCTCCCAGGAAGCGAAATCCTGCGCCCAGTCGCGCGCCTGCGCGGCCGTGAACTCTTTCGGTTCGGCGGTGAAGCAGGCCACAAGCCGTGCCTCGCGCCAGCCGCTTTGCCACAGCGCCAGCGCGCGCGCCTGATCGCGCCCGATCGTGCGTGCGAGCGGCCGCAGCACCGCGTTCGGTATGCCGAAGGCGGTATCGGTGGCAATCCCGAACCGCGCCATGCCGGCGCGGTTGTCGGCCGAAGCGAGCGTTTCCAGATGCGCGATGACGGCCGCGGCGTCGGAAGCCGGCGAGGGCGTCGCCGCGGCCGGCACGGCTACCGCTCCAGCCGCGCCAGCAGCGACGAGGTATCCCAGCGCCGCCCGCCCATGTCCTGGACGTCCTTGTAGAACTGGTCGACCAGCGCCGTGACCGGCAGCTTGGCGCCGTTGCGCTCGGCTTCGGTGAGGCAGATGCCCAGATCCTTGCGCATCCAGTCGACCGCGAAGCCGAAATCGTAGCGGCCCTGGTTCATGGTCTTGTGGCGGTTTTCCATCTGCCACGAGCCGGCCGCGCCCTTGGAGATCACGTCGACGACCTTTTCCACGTCGAGCCCGGCCTTCTTGCCGAAATGAATGCCCTCGGCCAGCCCCTGCACCAAGCCCGCGATACAGATCTGGTTGATCATCTTGGTGAGCTGCCCGGCGCCGGCCGGGCCCATCAGGCCGACCATTTTTGCATAGGATTCGATCACCGGGCGCGCGGTCTCGAAGGTCGCCTGCTCGCCGCCGACCATCACCGTCAAAACGCCGTTTTCGGCCCCGGCCTGTCCGCCCGACACGGGCGCGTCCAAGAAACCGAAACCGGCCTTTTCGGCCGCCTCGGCCAGGTCGCGCGCCACTTCGGCCGACGCCGTCGTGTTGTCGATGAACACCGCGCCGGCTTTCATCGCCGCAAAGGCGCCGTTCCGGCCCAGCGTGACGGCGCGCAGATCGTCATCGTTGCCGACGCAGCAAAACACGAAATCCTTGTCCGCGGCCGCTTCACCTGGCGTTGCGGCGGACGCGCCGCCATGCTCGCCGACCCATTTTTCCGCTTTCTCGGCAGTGCGGTTGTAGACGGTGACGTCGTGGCCGCCTTTGTTCTTCAAATGACCGGCCATGGGATATCCCATCACGCCGAGACCCAAAAATGCGACTTTGGCCATCTGGCCCCTCCATCATGCGTGGTTTCGAAAAATCGTGCGGAACTGGTCGGCTCAGCGCTTTAGATGACGGGTCAGCCTGGTCTCGACCACGCTCCATACATTGCGCAATGTCTCCACGATAACGAGATAGAAGATCGCCGCCCAGATATAGGTCTGGAAATCGTAGGTGCGCGAATAGGCCCGGCGGGTCTCGCCCATCAGATCGTAGACGGTCGCAAGGGCAACGATCGCCGAGCCCTTGATCATCAGGATGATCTCGTTGCCGTAGGGCCTGAGCGCCACGATCAGCGCTTGCGGCAGAATGATCTTGTAAAGCGTCTGGACCCGGTTGAGGCCGAGCGCGGCTGCGCCTTCCCATTGCCCCCTCGGCACGCTCTCGACCGCGCCGCGCAAGATTTCGGCCTGATAGGCGGCCGTGTTCAGCGCAAACGAGAACACGGCGCAGTTCCAGGCCTCGCGGAAAAAGCCCCACAGGCCGACCGCTTCCAGTTGCGGGCGAAACGAGCCGAGTCCGTAATAGATCAGGAAAAGCTGTGCGATCAGCGGCGTGCCGCGAAACACGTACACATAGGCGAAGGCGATGCGGCTGATCAGCTTGTTCTTCGACATCCGCCCGATGGCGACGGGGATCGACAGCACAGCGCCGATGACCAGCGAAAGCCCGACCAGCGACAGCGTGGTCAGCAGGCCGGAAATATATTTGGGACCGTAGCGCGCGACTTTTTCCGGTGCCCAGGCTTCCACCAGATACCACACCATGAGGATGCCGGCGGCGAACCAGAAGGCAAGCACCACATTGCCGGCGATCCGCTCGCCGGTCCACACCCGGGGCAGGGCGGGCGGCCGCTCGGAGGCTTCCAGGCGCTCCTGCAGCGTCGTCATCGCGCCGTCTCGCCGCGTTTGCCGGCCGTCTCCACCCGGCCGATCACGACCGACGACAACAGCGCCAGCACCAGGTAGAGCAGCGCCGCCAGGCCGAAGAACAAAAAGGCTTCCTTGGTGTTGCGCGCCGCGATCCCGGTCTGGCGTAGAATGTCGGTCAGTCCGATCGCCGAAACCAGCGCCGTGTCCTTGAGCAAAATCATCCACAGATTGGACAGGCCCGGCAGCGCGATGCGGATCAGTTGCGGCAGGATCACCAGCCGCATGACCTGGTTGCGATGCAGGCCGAGTGCGTAGCCGCCCTCGTACTGGCCGTGCGAGATCGCGCGGAAGGCCGACAGGAACACCTCGCTGGCATAGGCGGAAAACACGAAGGCCAGCGCGATCACGCCGGCCAGGAAGGCGTTGATCTCCACGCCGGCGTCCACGCCGAGCCCCTTAAACACCTGCTGGATACCGATCTGCAGCCCGAAATAGACCAGAAACAGGGTCAAAAGTTCCGGCAGGCCGCGAAAGATGGTGGTGTAGATGTCGGCGGCGGTTCGAAAACTCCATTCGCGGCTCTGCTTGGCGAGCGCGATCAGAAAGCCGATCAACAGCCCGACCGGCAGGGTGGCGAGCGCGAGGCTTATCGTGGTGACGACGCCGATGGCGATTTCGTCGCCCCAGCCCTGGTCGCCGAAGCTCAGCAAGGTCAGGTAAGTGTCCATGTGCCCCGCCCGCCTGCCGCGGGTCCGGCGCATGCGCCGGCCATGCGGAACCGGATCGCCGGGCGCCCGAACGGCCGCCCGGCATGGTGGTCTTTAGGCGGCATCAGTCGCCGTAAACGTCGACATCGAAATATTTGTCGTTGATTTCCTTGTATTTGCCGTTCGCGCGGATCGCCAGAATGGCAGCCGAGAACTTGTCGGCCAGGTCGCTCTCGCCCTTGCGCACGGCCACGCCGGCACCCTGGCCGTTGATCACCGGGTCGGGCGTCAGCGTGTCGAGGATCTTGCAGCACGCGCCGTCGTCGGTCTTCAGCCATTCCGACAACACGATGACGTCGTCGATCACCGCGTCGATGCGGCCATTGGCGATGTCGAGCTTGTATTCGTCCGGCGTCGGATAAAGCTTCAGGTCGGCCGACGGCAGCTTTTCCTCGGCATAGTTGGAATGGGTGGTGGAGGATTGCGCGCCGAGCGCCTTGCCGGCCAGCGCCGCGTCGGTGGCCTCCGTCAGCGGGCTGTCCTTGGGCACGGCGATCGCCGGCGGGGTGTTGTAGTATTTGGCGCTGAAATCGACCTTTTCCTTACGCTCGTCGGTAATCGACATCGAGGCGATGATGGCGTCGAACTTGCCGGCCTGCAGGGCGGGGATGATGCCGTCCCAGTCCTGGGTAACGAATTCGCAATCGGCCTTCATTTCCTCGCACAGCGCCTTGGCGATATCGATGTCGAAGCCGACCAGCGAGCCGTCGGACTCGAGATTGTTGAAGGGCGGATAGGCGCCCTCCGTGCCGATCTTGAGTTTCATCATCTCTTCGGCATGCGCGCCGGTGCCCAGGGTAAGCGCCAGCAGGGCGGCGGAGGCGGCGAGCGCCAGACGCTGTTGGATACGCATAATGTTCCTCTCCGTTTTTGTCGTTGCTTGCGGCTTGCGACCGCATTGTCGTTTCCTTGCGGATGCCGAAACATCCGCGAAAACCGGATACTCCCACTGTTTTTGTCGGAAATGCAACCGCAAAGCGCGGCGGGTCGGTCCGTGCCGGATCGCTCAGCCGTCGGTATCGCGCGCCGCCAGGCCGGTGGCCGTTTCGACGAAATCGGCGATCGCGGCGATGTCGTCGAGACGGAACACCGGCACGGTTTCTCCACAGACCGGATGATCGGCGGCAATGGCAACGATGTTGGGGCTCGAGGCGGTCAGCGGCGCGCGGTCGCGCGCCTCCAGGCGGCGGGTCTCGATCTTGGGGTGGGCGTCGTGCTTGTAACCTTCCACCAGCACGAGGTCGCAGGGCGCGAGCTTGGCGAGCACGTCGGCCAGATCGGGCTCGCCCGCGTCGCGCAATTCGTGCATCAGCGCCCAGCGCCGGCCCGACACGATGGCCACCTCCATCGCGCCGGCCTCGCGGTGGCGGAAGGAATCGGTGCCCTGCCGGTCGATGTCGAAGGCGTGATGGGCGTGCTTGACGGTCGACACGACATGGCCGCGCCGGCCGAGTTCGCTGACCAGCGCCGCCGTCAGCGCGGTCTTGCCCGAATTCTTCCAGCCGGTGATACCGAAAACGCGCCGGGTCATTGCGCCTGCTCTGCAATCAGTCGCTCGGCGGCGGCCAGGTCGCCGGGCGTGTTGATGTTGAAAAACGGGTCGATCTCCGCGCCATTGCGCTTTTGCATGGCGAAATCGACGATATCGACCGCACGCGATCGGCAAAAGCCCGAAACGGAGGGATTTTCTGGTCCCTTGAGGAAGACTGCCAACTCGTCGGCCAGCGCCGTCGGCCACAGGCCGAACACCGGATGCGCGCGGCCTTGCGAGGCGGCGAGCGCGATCCGCTCCGGGTGTCCGCCCGCAGCCAGCCGGCGAACCAGGTCGCGCGGAAAGAAGGGCGTGTCGGTCGCTGTCGTGACGAGCCGGTCGAAACCGGCGCTGGCTGCCCAGACCAGGCCGGCATGAATGCCGGCGAGCGGTCCGCGCTGGCCGGTAAGACGATCGCCGATCACCGGGCGGCCGAAGGCGGAAAAACGCTGCTTCTCGGTATTGGCGCTGACCGCGATCGTCTCCACGGCCGGCGCGAGGCGCTCCAGCACATGCGCCACCAGCGGTTTGCCCGCGAGCGGCAGCAGGGCCTTGTCGGTGCCGGCCATGCGCGAGGAGCGGCCACCGGCGAGCACCAGCCCGGCGATGCTGCGCTCCATCGCTCAGGCGCCCCCGAGCGGCCCGGCGACGCGGTCGACCCACATGCCGTAAAGCGTGGCGCAGATCGCCGCGGCGGCCGACAGCGCCATCACCCACAACAGCGGCATGGCCCCGCTTTCGGGCGACAGCAGCGCGCCGGCGACCACGGCGAGCGCGGCGCCGCCGCCGATCTGCATGGAGCCGCCGAGGCCGGAGGCCGAGCCGGCCAGGCGCGGGCGCACGCTGACGATGCCGGCATTGGCGCTGGGCAGGGTGATGCCGTTGCCAAGCCCCACCATGGCGGCCGGGCCGAACAGAGATAGCGGGTGGACGTAGCCGAGCCCGAACAACGCCAGTGACACGACCATGCCGAGGAACGTGACGATATTGCCGGCGAGCATCATCGGTGCGAGCCCGACGCGGGCGCCGTACCGGCCCGACAGGAAATTGCCGCTCATGTAGCCGATCGAGATCAGCATGAAATAGAACCCGTATTCCGACGGGCTGAGTTTCAGGATTTCCGTGGCGACATAGGGGCCGCCGCCGAGAAAGGCGAAGAACGAGCCCGTGGCGAAGGCGGCTGTCAGCGCATAGGCCCAGAAGCGCCGTGAGCGCAGCAGTTCCGGATAGGCGCGAAACTGCGCCGAAAAGCTGGGCGAAAGCGCCTTGTTGGTCTCGTTGAGGTCGAAATAGACCACGCTGATCGACACCAGGCCGAACCCCAGGGTCAGCACGAAGGTGGATTGCCAGCCATACCATTCGTCGAGCAGGCCGCCGATCGCCGGCGCGATCATCGGCACCAGCGACATGCCCATGACGATATAGGCGATCTTGCTGACCGTTTCCTCCGTGCGCACGGTGTCGCGCACGATGGCGCGCGACAGCACCATGCCGGCCGCCGAAAAGGCCTGCAGAACGCGGCAGGCGAGCAGGATCTCGATGGTGGGCGCAAACAGCGCCGCGACGGTGCCGACCAGGAAGACCGAAAAACAGGTCAGCATCACCGGCCGGCGCCCGAACCGGTCCGAGGCCGGCCCGATGAAGAGCTGCAGCACGGCGGTCGCGCCGAGATAAAGCGACACCAGAAGCTGGACCAGCGCGTAGTCGGCGGAAAAATGCCGGGCAATGCCGGGCAGGGACGGCAGGAAAATGTTCATCGCCAGCGGCCCGGTCGCCGTCGCGATGACCAGGGTGAGGATGTGCGGCGAACGAATACCCGTCAGTTGGCGTCGGTCGCTCATTCCGGCCTCCGCCTGGTCGCGGCCGGGGAGGGGACGCCTTTCTTGCGCATCGCCATGCTCAAAGACCGTCCGGGCTCATGGTCGGCCCCGTGCTTTCGGCGGCCGGCTTGCGCGGGCCGCGCACCTGCTCGCGATAGAGCGTGAACAGGCCCGAGCCCACGACGATCACCGCGCCGGCGATCATCGCCGCGTCGGGCACGTCGCCGAAGACCGCGAAGCCGAGCACTAGCGCCCATAACAGCCCGGTATAGCGATAGGGCGCCACGAAGGATATCTCGCCGGTGCGCATCGAGATGATGACGCACTGATAGCCGACCAGCACCATCACGGCCGCCACGGCGAGCGTGCCGAACTGGCCGCCGTCGAGCGGAGCCCAGCCGCCCAGCGGCGCGATCAGCAGCCCGCCGACGATCGTCACCCCGAGCGCGCTCAGCGTGGACACCAGCAGGGTCGGCACGGCGGCGTCAATGCGCCGCGTGGCGAGGTCGCGCACGGTGCAAAACAGCACCGCCAGAAGCGCAAGCAGCGAAAAGGCGCTGAACCCCTCGAAGCCGGGGCGGATAATGATCAGAACGCCGGCGAAACCGGCCAGGATGGCCGACCAGCGCCGCCAGCCGACCGGTTCGGCAAACACCAGTGCCGCGCCCATCGTCACTGCCAGCGGGAGCACCTGAAGCACCGCCGTCACATTGGCCAGCGGCAGGCGTTGAAGCGCCAGCAGGAAGGAGACCGTCGCACCGATTTCGGCCGCAGCCCGCAGCAGCACCATCGGGTTCAGGACGCCCGACAGCCGGCGCGCCACGCCGGCGCGCCAGGCCAGCAGCGCGATCAGCGTCGTGGCCACAACGCCGCGCACCAGCATGATCTGGCCCATGTTGAGTTCGGTGCTGACCAGCTTCACCACGGCGTCGTTGACCGTGAAGGCGGCCATGGCGATCGCCATGGTGACCGCGCCGCTCAGATTGGGGGAAAGATGCAAGGCCATGTCCGGAACAGTTCTTTACCGGATTACGCACACCCCTGCGCAAACGCAACCGCAAACCGCTGGTCCAGATGGTTGCAACGCTGCCCTCCGCGGACCGGCCTTGCGCCCCCCCCCTTGCCGGGCTTGCCCTTAAGGCCCGTTCAGGCTCTTGCCCATGGCCGCGATATGCGGCTCGTAGACCGGTTTGAGGGTGCGCGGAAATCTCAACAGCATGGCATGGATGATATTGTCGGCGCCGAACTCGAACCGGTCGTAGAAAATATCGTCTTCCACGTAACCCGACAGCACCACCCAATTGTCCTTGACACGCCGGTAGGTCACCTCGAAGCCCTCGCGCCCGGCCGGCTCGCTCGCCTGGTCGGCAAAGGCCTCAGGCGAGGCCTCGAGCGCGTTGTTGAAGGCGTAGACGGCCAGACTCGCCCCGTCCTCGGAAAGCCAGGTCATGCCGTCGCCGTTTTGCGGCGGTTCCATCGCCTGGCGAAAGATTTCTGCGGGAAAGGTGACCGAGGTGCCGTAGCGGGAATTCTTGTAGGTCAGCGTGTCGGCGAACGCGTGCAGGCTGAACAGGCCGGCGGCCAGGCACACAAGGACACGCATCGTCATGGCCGGACCTTTCCTGGAGCGCACGCTATCCTCCCGTTACGCTCATATGGCGCGAGACCGAGGGCCGGTTGGTGCGGCGGTCGATAACGAAATCGTGACCCTTGGGCTTGCGCCCGATGGCCGCGTCGATCGCGGCATGCAGGAGTTCGTTGCCCTCCGACGCGCGCAGCGGCTGGCGCAGGTCGGCGGCGTCCTCCTGGCCCAGGCACATATAGAGCGTGCCGGTGCAGGTCAGCCGCACCCGGTTGCAGCTTTCGCAGAAATTATGGGTCATCGGCGTGATGAAGCCGAGCCGTCCGCCGGTCTCTGCGATCTCGACATAGCGCGCCGGCCCGCCGGTCTTGAACGGGATGTCGGTCAGGGTGAATTCGTTCTCCAGCCTGGCGCGCAACAGCGACAGCGGCAGATATTGGTCGGTTCGGTCGGCGTCGATCTCGCCCATCGGCATGGTCTCGATCACCGTCATGTCCATGCCACGCCCATGCGCCCAGCGCAGCATGTCGGGGATCTCGCCGTCGTTGAAGCCTTTCAGCGCCACGGCGTTGATCTTGATCTTCAGCCCGGCCCGTTCGGCCGCCTCCAGCCCTTCCATCACCTTGCCGAAATGGCCCCAGCGGGTGATGGCGCGGAACTTGTCGGGATCGAGCGTGTCGAGCGACACGTTGAGGCGCCTGACCCCGCAATCGGCGAGCTCGTCGGCGAAACGGGCGAGCTGCGAGCCGTTGGTGGTCAGCGTCAGTTCCTCGAGCGCGCCGCTTTTTAAGTGGCGCGACAGCTCGCGCACCAGATGCATGATGTTCTTGCGCACCAGCGGTTCGCCGCCGGTCAGCCGGAGCTTGCGCACGCCCTTTTCGACAAACGCCGAACACAGCCGGTCGAGTTCCTCCAGCGTCAACAGGTCCTTCTTCGGCAGGAAGGTCATGTCCTCGGCCATGCAGTAGGTACAGCGGAAGTCGCAGCGGTCGGTGACCGAGACGCGCAGATAGTCGATCGTGCGTCCGAACGGGTCGATCATGGGGGCGGTGCTGGCGGTCATGCTGTCGGTCCTGCCTCGCGAATGGTCTCGGTCCCGCCGTGGCTGATGCGAGCCTGCGGCCTTGGTAACATTTTCGCTGTATCCGGTGCAATATATCGACTTGATGCCGCGCCGCAATGGTGGGATAGCGACATCGATGACCGCGGAATGGACAAACCGGCGGCAGCGGAGAATTGATCATGGCGGCCCCGAAAGAACTGCGCGTTTCCAGGGACCGGCGCGTCCTGACCGTGACCTTCGCCGACGAGAGCCACGTGCTCGGCGCGGAGATGCTCAGGGTGTTGTCGCCTTCGGCCGAGGTGCAGGGCCATTCGTCCGAGCAGCGCGTCACCGTCGGCGGCAAGAAGGACGTCGCCATCAGCCGGCTCGAGCCGGTCGGCAACTACGCCGTGCGCATCGTCTTCGACGACGGCCACGACACCGGCATCTTCACCTGGGCCTATCTCGACACGCTCGGCCGCGAGAAGGAGACCCGCTGGCAGGCCTATCTCGACGAGCTCCGGCAAAAGGGCCTGGCGCGCTGACCTGTTACGGGCAGTCGCTGGGGGCGAGATAGCGCCGCTTGGCCCAGCCGGTCACGGTGCGGTCGCCATCATAATGTGTGACGCGGCACCAGCGGCTCGGCAGCGGCCGGCTTGTCGGCGTGCACGCGCCTTCGCCGGCGATGATGCCGTGATTGCCGGGCCGCAGCATGTCCACGATCGCAGACTTGGCCGAGGCCCGGCTGCGCAGGTTGAGCACGTCCCAGCTCTCGACATTGACCACCTGGTAGCAACCCGGTCCCGAGGTGGCGAGCGCCCCGGGCGCGCCGGCCGCCAGGACGAAAAAACCGGCAAGTGCGATGGTCTGGCGCAGGGGTTTCATCGAACCGTGACCTCCGTGGTGGATTGCAGGCGCTGGCGCGATCTTAGCTACCGGCGGCGCGGTCCGCCAGCCCGAGCGGAACGCGCGGGCGGGCGGATGTGATCGCTCAGCCGCCGTCAAGCATGTCGAGCACCGGGCAGGCGACTGGGTCCTGCCGCGTACAACGTCCGACCGTTTCGGAGAGGATGTGTTCCAGCCGGGCCAGGTCGGTGAGCTTCGCGCGCACCGCGTCCAGATGCGCTTGCGCGATCCGCTCCACCTGCGCACAGCTCGACCCGACGGGCGAGGCCAAAGCCAGCAGGGCGCGGATGTCGGCAATGCCGAAGCCCAGTTCGCGGCCGCGACGGATGAAGGCGAGCGCGCGCCGGTGGCCGTTGTCGTAGGTCCGTCGTCCCGCAGCCGTCCTCGGCGGCGCGTCGAGAAGTCCGATGCGCTCGTAATAGCGGATTGTTTCGATGTTGACGCCGGTCAGGCGCGAGAGCTGGCCGATCGCCATGCCGCCGGCTCGCGAAACCGTGATCTTGCCCACGCCGGAAGTTCCTTGTTCCTGTAGTCGCTACAGCATTTAGCGTTACCACATGTCGAGCAAACAGGCACATCACGACATGGCGCAATTGGAGGCCACGGGCGCGCGGCCGGGATCGTTTTGGGCGGCCGTTGGCGCGCTGTCGGGCGCCACGGCGGCGACGGCGTGCTGCATCGTGCCTCTCGCGCTCTTCATGCTGGGCATCGGCGGGGCCTGGATCGGCAGACTGACGGCGCTTGCGCCTTATCAGCCGCTTTTCCTCGGCGTCGCGGCGCTCTCGCTCGGCTACGGCTATTGGCGCATGCGGCGCGACCGGCGCTGTGGACTGGATGAGGCCTGCGCCCGTCCGGTTCCGCGAAAATTCCTGAATGCCGCGTTCGCAACCGCTCTGGCGCTGGTCGCGGCCGCGCTCGCCTTTGACGTCTTCGCGCCCGCCCTGCTCGGGCTTTGAACGGGAGATTTTCCATGGCGCTCCGGCACTTGCTCATTCCGGCCATGCTCGCACTGACGTTTCCGGCGCTGGCCGCCGAAAGGACCGTCGTGCTCGATATCGACAATATGTACTGCGCGACCTGCCCCTATATCGTGCGCCAGGCGCTGCTCGGGGTCGACGGCGTGACAAACGTCTCGGTCTCGCTCGATGACAGCACGGCCACGGTCGTTTTCGACGACGACACCACCGGCCCTGACCTGCTGACGGCGGCAACGACCGACGCCGGCTATCCGGCGCGGGCGAGGCCCTAGGGTGGCTACGCTCCTTTCCACGCTGACCTGTCCGTATTGCGGCGGTCGCCACACACATCGAATGCCGCTCGACGCTTGCGTGTTCTTCCACGAATGCGGCGGTTGCGGCCGGCTGTTGCGGCCGCTTGCCGGCGACTGCTGCGTTTTTTGTTCCTACGGCACGGTGCCGTGCCCGCCGATACAGGAGGCCGGGGCGGGTGGTTGCTGTGCGCCCGGGCCCGCCACCGGCCCTACCGGCGCTGTTTGAGATCGGGCAGGAAGATCGTCAACAGCCCGAGCAGCGGCAGGAACGAACACACCGTATAGACATAACCGATCCCCTTGGCGTCGGCGACGACGCCCAGCACCGCCGCGCCGAGCCCGCCGAGGCCGAAGGCGAAGCCGAAAAACAGCCCCGCGACCATGCCGACCCGGCCCGGCAGCAATTCCTGCGCGAACACCACGATCTGCGGGAAGGCCGACGACAGGATCAGGCCGATCAGGATGGTCAGTACCGGTGTCCAGGCGTAGCTGGCATAGGGCAAGGCGAGCGTGAAGGGCAGCACGCCCAGGATCGAGAACCAGATCACCGTCTTGGAGCCGAACCGGTCGCCGATCGGCCCGCCGAGGATGGTGCCGGCCGCCGCCGCGCCCAGGAAGATGAACAGCAGAACCTGCGATTCCTGCACCGACACGCCGAAGCGCTCGATGACGAAGAACGTGTAATAGCTGCTGATCGAGGCGAGGTAGACATGTTTGGAAAACACCAGCACGATCAGCACCACCAGCGTCAGCATCACCCGCCGGCGCGACAGGTCGAGCATCGTCGGCGCGGCCGGTCGCGACGCGGCGCGCTTTTGATAGGCCGAATACCAGCCGCCGACGCGCCACAGGATCACCATGCCGATCATCGCGGCCACCGAGAACCAGGCGACCGAGCCCTGGCCGCGCGGCACCACGATGAAGGCGGCCAGAAGCGGGCCGATCGCGGTGCCGAAATTGCCGCCGACCTGAAACAGCGCCTGGGCGAGGCCATAACGCCCGCCCGAGGCAAGCCGCGCCACGCGCGAGGATTCGGGATGAAAGATCGCCGATCCCAGACCGACAAAGGCTGCGCCGAGCAAAAGCAGGCCATAGCTGCCGGCGGTCGCCAGAAGCAGCAGCCCGATCATCGTCGAGCCCATGCCGGCCGACAGCGAATACGGCATTGGCCGCCGGTCTGCGACGATGCCGACCAGCGGTTGCAGCAGCGAGGCCGTGACCTGGAAGGCGAGCGTCAGCAGGCCGATCTGCCAGAAATCGAGACCGTAATCGCCTTTCAGCATCGGATAGAGCGCAGCCAGCAGCGACTGCATCACATCGTTGAGCAGATGGCAGAAGCTGACGGCCAGAATCACCGCGTAGACGGTTCGCTCGGGCGCGAGCCGGGCGGGGGAGGCGATGGTGTCGGCCAAGACGAACTCCTTCTGGCCAGCGGCGCGGCATCGTGGCCGAATGGTTATAGAGCGGCTGGCCGTGACCTTCTTTGCTGGTTTGGTCTATTTGTTTTGCAAGTGGGCCAGCACTAGGCCGGCGACGGGAAGGACGAACCATGCGCGACGGCGCGCCCTCTGCGACTTCTGGAGCGCATAGTCTGCAACGCTACGACGATGACCGGCGCGCCTTGATCGAACGCGCCGAGAGCGCGGTCGTGGCGCTGGCGAGCGCCTATCCGGACGGACACCGCGTGGCGGCGCATCGGCACGGCCGCTCGCAACTGCTTCACGTGCGCGCCGGCGTCGTGCTCGCCGTCACCGATGCCGGTCGCTGGATGGTGCCGGCCGGCCAGGCGCTGTGGATTCCCGCCGGCATTACCCATGCCGTTGATATGCTTGGCGGTGTGCGCATGCAGTCGGCCTATGTCCGGCCGGCCGCGATCGCCGGCCTGCCGGTGTCGCTGCGCGTCGTCGCCATGACGGCCCTGATGCGCAGCCTGATGGGCGAAGCCGTCGCGATTGGCGATATCCCTGGCGCGCGCGGCCGCGACGCGCTCTTGCTCGACCTGATCCTGCACGAGATTCCGCGGCTTGAGGAATTGCCGCTCGGTCTGCCGTTTCCCAGCGACCCGCGTCTTGCGGCGCTGTGCCGGCGCTATCTCGACGCGCCGACCCCGGCCGTGACCATCGACGACTGGGCGCGCGAGACCGGCATGAGCCGGCGCAGCTTCACCCGGCGCTTCCAGCGCGAGACCGGGCTCAGCCTGTCGGTGTGGCGCCAGCAGGCGAGCCTGTTCGCCGCCTTGCCGCGCCTGTCGGAAGGCGAGGCGGTGACCACCGTCGCGCTCGATCTGGGTTATGAGAGCGTGGCCGCCTTCACCACCATGTTCAAGCGCATGCTGGGCACCTCGCCGCGCGCCTATTTGTCGGCGAATGCGCCGGCGGTCTCGTGACGGCCGGCCTGCGGCCACGGGCACGCGGCGCGTGCCGCCTCACGTCTCGGCCAGCGTTTCCACGATGCGGCGCATCTGCTCGCCCATGGCGTCGCACTCGGCCGGAGAGGATTGCGCCATGACGGTGTCGATCAGCTCGGTATAGATCGCGAGCGCCTTTAAAAGCCGCTCTTCGCCGGCCCGCGTCAGATAAAGCCGCATGACGCGCTTGTCCGACGAATCGCTCTCGCGCCGTACCAGCCCCTGCGATTCGAGCTGCGGCAGCAACATGGTGATGTTGGAGCGTCCCACCAGCAGCCGCCGCGCCAGATCGTGCTGCGACTGGCCCGGATGGCGGTAGAGATTCATCAGCATGTCGAGCTGCGCGAGCTTCAGATCGAGCGGCGCCAGCGCCTTCGACAGGGCGCGCACCACCGCCTTTTCGGCGCGCACCACGGCGATCCAGTTGCGAAAGCGCGGGTTGTCCCACGGCAGGTCTTGTTTTTTGTTCATCGTTGAACTAATAATGTTCATGGTTGAACTAATTTACGGTGGCCCACCATGGCATCATTTCCGTTGACTGTCATCCGTACCGCCTTCCGCATCGCCGACCATATCGCGCCCCGGCTCGCCGGCCGCGCCGCCTTCGCGCTTTTCTGCCGCACCCCGCATCCGAACCGGGTTTCGCCAGGGGAGCGGCGGGCGCTCGACCAGGCGGCGCCGTTCATGGCCGAGGCGCGCCTGCACCGGCTGACCACCCCGTCGGGCTGGGTCGCGGCGCATGATTTTCGCCCGCCGCCGGGCACCGGGCGCCGCCGCGCCGTGCTTGTTATCCATGGCTGGCGATCGCGCAGCGATCACATGGCGGCGATCGTCGACGCCCTGCGCCGCGACGGCGCACGGGTGATCGCCCTCGACCTGCCCGGCCACGGCAAGTCGAGCGGCCGCCGGCTCGACATGGCCAACGCCGTCGCCGCGGCGTCCCTCGCTGGCGTCTGGTTCGGTCCCTTCGACGCCGTCATCGGCCATTCCTTCGGCGGCGCCGTCGCCGTCCACGCCCTCGCCGGTGCGGTCCGTGGTGTCGAGAAACTGGCGGCCGAGCGGCTGGTCTTGATCGCGGCGCCCAATTCCATGCCGTCCTTCTTCGCCGAGTTCGGCCGTATGCTGGATCTCGGCCCGCGCACCCAGACCGCGTTGTTCGCGCATGTCGAGAGGCTGACTGGCCGTCCGCTGGAAGACTATGTCGGCGCCGACCAGCTCGCCCGACATCCATGCCCGACCCTCGTCCTGCACGCGCCCTGCGACAAGGAGGTGCCGGCCGAAAACGCCAGGGCCTTTGGTCGGGCGGGGCCGCATGTGCGCTTGGTCTGGGCGCCCGGCCTCGGCCATCGCCGCATCCTGGCCGGCCCCGGTGTGCTCGCCGAACTGACCGGCTTCGTCGCCGGCATCCGCGAATCGGCGCTGGTCAACTGATATTGCGACCGGTTCGCACGCGTCAGCCCTTCGGCGTGCCGGGCTCGTGCGGCAGGCCGGCTTCTTTCCACGCGCTGAAACCGCCCGTGACATGGCTGACCCTGTCCAGCCCCATGTCCTGTGCGGTCTTGGCCGCCAGCGCGGAGCGCCAGCCGCCGGCGCAGAAGAACACGAAATGCTTGCCGGAGGAAAACAGCGCCTTGTGATACGGGCTTTCGGGGTCGATCCAGAATTCCAGCATGCCGCGCGGGCAGTGATGCGCGCCGGCAATGCGGCCCGCGCGTTCCAGTTCGCGCGGGTCGCGAATGTCGATGAAGGCGACGTCGTCGCGGGCCAGTAGCGGCGCCGCCTCGGCCGGCGTCAGCGCCTTCACCACCGCATTGGCCTCGTCCAGAAGCGCCTTGTAGCCCTTTGTCATCACTGCCTCCCGTAAACGGCGCCGCTCACCGCACCACCACCACCTTGGTGCCGACCCCCACCTGCTCGTAAAGATGCTTGACGTCGTCATTGGCCATGCGGATGCAGCCCGACGACATCGCCTGGCCGACCGTCCACGGCTGGTTGGTGCCGTGGATGCGGTAGAGCGTCGAGCCGATATAAAGCGCGCGCGCGCCGAGCGGATTGTTGGGGCCGCCGGGCATGTGGGCCGGCAGCTTGCGGCCCTTGCGCGCCTCGCGCCGGATCATCTGCGGCGGCGGCGTCCAGCCCGGCCATTCGGCCTTGCGCGAAACCCGGTTGGTGCCCGCCCAGGTAAAACCCTGGCGGCCGACGCCGACGGCGTATTTCAGCGCCCTGCCATTGCCGAGCGTATAATAGAGCCGCCGCTCGGACGTATTGACGATGATCGTGCCTTTGCCGTGCGGCCCGTCATAGCGCACCGTCTCGCGCGGGATCGGCGATTTGTCGGAATTCCTGGTGCCGTGCTCGACACGCGGCTGGCCGCCGCGGATGATGCGCGCGAACAGGCTTTCCGCCGCCGCCGTGCCGACCAGCGGGGAACCCGGCGCCGCCATCATGAAAGCCGCGGCCAGCGCCGCCTTGATCCCAAGCCCGATTTTACCCATGTCACCCATCCCAATGAAAGTCGGAACGCCGCGCGCCCTCGCTTCGCCCTTGTGCCGCATCATGCTATCGCGGCCCGAACGGTCAAGCGACGGCCAAAGCCCACGCCCCGCGCGCCCCGCCGCGACTATCGCCCAACCCCGGTAAGCAAATCGTTGCGATGCCGGCCTTCAGCCGAGATTGAGTTCCTTGAAGAAGTCGTTGCCTTTGTCGTCGATAACGATGAAGGCGGGGAAGTCCTCGACCTCGATGCGCCACACCGCCTCCATGCCGAGTTCGGGATATTCGAGCACCTCGACCTTTTTGATGCAGTCCTGGGCCAGGCGCGCCGCCGGCCCGCCGATCGAGCCGAGATAAAACCCGCCATGGGCCGCGCAGGCCTCGCGCACCTGGCGCGAGCGGTTGCCCTTGGCCAGCATCACCATCGACCCGCCAAAGGACTGGAACTGGTCGACGAAACTGTCCATGCGCCCGGCGGTCGTGGGCCCGAACGAGCCCGACGCGTAGCCCTTCGGCGTCTTGGCCGGGCCGGCATAATAGACCGGATGGTTTTTCAGATAGTCGGGCATCGGCTCGCCCTTTTCCAGCCGCTCGCGGATCTTGGCGTGGGCCAGGTCGCGGGCGACGATGATCGGTCCGCTGAGCGAAAGCCTTGTCTTGACAGGGTGTTGCGACAGGTCCTTCAGGATCTCGTCCATCGGCCGGTTGAGGTCGATGCGCACCATATGCGCCGTCAGCCTGTCCTCGTCGATATCGGGCATGTAGCGCGCCGGATTGGTTTCCAGCTCTTCCAGGAAAATGCCCTCGCGCGTCACCTTGCCGAGCGCCTGGCGATCGGCCGAGCACGACACGCCGAGCCCGATCGGCAGCGAGGCGCCGTGGCGCGGCAGGCGGATGACGCGCACGTCGTGGCAGAAATATTTCCCGCCGAACTGCGCGCCGACCCCCATCTGCTGGGTGAGCTTGTGGATTTCGGCCTCCATCTCCAGGTCGCGGAAGGCGTGGCCGGTCTCGCTGCCTGCCGTCGGCAGGCCGTCGAGATAGCGTGTGGAGGCGAGCTTCACGGTTTTCAGGTTCATCTCCGCCGACGTGCCGCCGATCACCACCGCCAGGTGATAGGGCGGGCAGGCGGCCGTGCCGAGGGTGAGAATCTTTTCCTTCAGAAAGTCGATCAGCCGGTCATGGGTGAGCAGCGACGGCGTGCCCTGGTAGAGAAACGTCTTGTTGGCCGAGCCGCCGCCCTTGGCCACGAACAGGAATTTGTAGGCGTCTTCGCCTTCCTGGTAGAGCTCGATCTGGGCCGGCAGGTTGTTTTTGGTGTTTTTTTCCTGAAACATCGACACCGGCGCGAGCTGCGAATAGCGCAGGTTCTTCTTCTCGTAGGCGTCGAGCACGCCGCGTCCCAGCGCCTCGGCGTCGCCGCCCTCCGTCCACACCCGGCACCCCTTCTTGCCCATGATGATCGCGGTGCCGGTATCCTGGCACATCGGCAGGATGCCGCCGGCCGCGATATTGGCGTTCTTCAACAGATCGTAGGCAACGAAGCGGTCGTTGTCGGTCGCTTCGGGGTCGTCCAGGATCGCGGCGAGCTGTTTCAGGTGGCCGGGCCGCAACAGATGGTTGATATCGGCGAACGCGGCTTCCGACAAAAGCCGCAACCCCTCCGTTTCGACGGTCAGGATCTCCTGGCCGCGAAACCTGTCGACGCCGACATGGTCGTCGCTCAGCTTGCGATAGGGCGTCTGGTCGGCAGACAGGGGGAAAAGATCGGCAAGCACCGGATCGCTCATGCGCATGTTCCTCGCTTCGGCTGACAGCGGATAGTCGCCGGTTTATTGTCGCTGCGGGAGAAAAAGTCCATGCGAAGCGTTCCCGCTGCGACAGGGCGTGGCCGTTGCGGGCGTCTGTGCGAAAAACATAACAGAAATTTTATCGCCGTCGGGCCAAGGCTCCGGCATTTGCTGTTGCCATAATGCGGCGCTACGGTTCGATTCTGCCGCCAAACGGCCGCATCCGGGACCGGACGCGTTGAAACGGACGGGCAACCAGGACACTAAACGGGACCAAGGGCAGGGTGATGCACACAAACCGCCGTCGATTGCTGGCCTATCCGGCTTCTTTTCTCGCCGCCGCGATGATGATGGCGCCGGTGCCGGCCGACGCGCAGAATTTTTTTGAGAGACTGTTCGGCGGCGGCATCAAGGAGCGGCGCGAGCGCGACGTGCGGCCCGAGCCGGCAAAGCCGAAAAAGCGCGTCAAGCGGGTCAAGATTTCCGCGCCGTCCTATTACGCCTACCGCCCCGACAAGCTGGAGAAGGTGTCGTTTTCCGACCTGATCGAGGCGCCGCGACCGGCGAGCTTCGAACCCTCGCTGGACGGCGGGCTTTTCGACGAGGCGATCGGCGGTCTCGAGGATTTCGACCTGCGTGCCTATCAGGACGTGGCCGCCGCGCTGACGGCGCATTACGGCGACAAGCGGGCCTTCATCTGGGTCTCCGGCTTCAGCCCCAACGGGCGCGCGGCCGAGGCCGTGCGGGTTCTGGGCGCGGCCGCCGATTTCGGGCTCGAGCCGGCCGACTACGCGGTGACCATGCCGGCGCCGGGATTTTCGATGGACCAGATGGCCGCCCGCAACGCCGAGCTGATTCGTTTCGAGATGGCGCTGTCGGCAAAGGTGCTGCGTTACGTGCGCGACGCCTGGTCGGGCCGTGTCGACCCCAATCGACTGTCGGGCTACCACGATTTTCCCAAAAAGCCGCTCGACCTGAAAAAGCTGCTCGACCGCCTCGCTCATACCCGAGACGTCCGCGCCTATCTGGAATCGCGCCATCCGCAGAACGAACGCTTCGCGGCGCTGCGCGTCGAGCTGGAGGCGCTGCGCGCGAGCGCGGAAAACGACATTGTCGTCGACCCGAAGCTGCTGTTGCGGCCGGGCAAGTCGAGCCCCGAACTGCCAAAAATGCTCGCCCTGTTCGCGCGCGAGACCGACGAGGCGTTTCGCACCGAGCACGCAACTTTGCTGGAAAGTTCCAAGGACAGCGAGCTTTACGACGAGCAACTGGTGCCGCTGGTCAAGGCCGCGCAGGCGTTCAAGGGCTTGCGCGCCGACGGCATTATCGGCCCGCGCACGGTCGCCGCCTTTGCTGGCGAATCCAGGGCCGCCCGTATCGCCAAGGTCGAATACGCGCTTGAGCGGCTGCGCTGGCACCCGTCCGATCTCGGCAGTCCGCGTGTCTTCATCAACCAGCCCGCCTTCACCGCGACCTATGTCGAAGGCAATCGCGACACGCTTTCCATGCGGGTGGTCGTGGGCAAGAAATCCAATCAGACCAGCTTCTTTTACGACGAGATCGAGCAGATCGACTACAATCCCTATTGGGGCGTGCCGCAATCGATCATCGTCAACGAGATGCTGCCCAAGCTCTACCGCGACCCGGCCTATCTCGACCGGGCCGGTTACGAGGTCACCGATGCCCGTGGCCGGCGCATCTCTTCCTCCGCGATCAATTGGGGCCAGTATGGCGGCAAGGTGCCCTTTAATGTGCGCCAGCGTCCGGGCTCCAGCAACGCGCTCGGCGAACTGAAAATCCTGTTTCCCAACAAGCACGCCATCTACATGCACGACACGCCGTCCAAGAACCTGTTTGAGCGCGACACGCGCGCTTTCAGCCATGGCTGCGTGCGCCTTGCCGACCCGCGCGGCATGGCCGCCGCGGTGCTCGACAAGCCGGTCGACTACGTCGCGGCCAAGATCGGCGCCGGTCATTCTTCCGAAAAGATCACCCGCAAGATCCCGGTCTATGTCGCCTACTTCACCGCCTGGCCCGATCAGGACGGCAAGGTCGACTATCATGCCGACGTCTATGACCGCGACAGCCGGGTGCAAAAGGCGCTGGACGCGATTGCGGCGGTGCGCCAGCCGGCCGGCTGACGTGCCTCGTGCCGTGCGGGAACGCGGCACGGCAAGACGGTCGCGGGATCGAAGCGGGGCGGGCGCCGCCGCCGCCGGAACCGCCCTCAGTCGGTCTGCGCCGAGGCGACGAGCAGGCCGCCGCCCGCGCCGGGCTTGAGATGCACCACCTTGTAACCGCCGGCCTTGAGGTCGGCGAGCAGGCCCGGCAGCATCGCCGCCGTGCGCGGATGGATGTCGTGCATCAAAATGACGCCGGAGCCGCGCTGGCGCAGCCGCGTCAGCGTGCGGGCGCGGATCGCCTGCGGCCCGCTCTTGAAATAGTCCTTGGAATCGATGCTGGCGTCGATCACCACCACCCCCTGGGCGGCAAGGCTGTTGCGCAGCGCGGCGGTGGAGGCGAGATAGGGAAAGCGGAAGAACGGCGCCGCGCGGTAGGGGGCGAGCGCGGCCGCCACGCTCTTGCGGCCGCGGTCGATCTGCGCCTGCGCGCTGGCATGGCTGAGGCCGGCGAGATTGGCGTGGCCCTGCGTGTGCGTGCCGATCGTGTGGCCGCGCGCGGCGACCTTGCGCGCCGTGGCGGGGTAGGCGTTGGCCATCTGCCCGACCATCAAGAACGTCGCCTTGACCCCGAAACGGTCGAGTATGTCGAGCACCGTGTCGGTGCGGCCCGGGATCGGCCCGTCGTCGAAGGTCAGCACCACTTCGCCCGGTCGCAGGGCGATGTCGGCGACCCGCGCGACGCGGATCAAGCGCCCGGCCAGCCCGCCAAGCGCGCGCGGCAGCTGGTCGGGCCTCAGCATGGCGATCTGCGGGCTTTGCTCGGTGTCGACCGGCGCGCGTTCCTCCGCGAAGGCGAGGCCGGGGCGCTCGCCGGCGGCGAGTTTTTTCGGCGCGTTGGCGCAGCCGGACAACAAAAGCGCGGCCACGACGCCGCCCACAACCGCCAAACCCGAACGCATGACACGCAACCCATACTGTTGAACGCCGCCAAAAATGTACGCACAGGGTTAAGAGAACGCTAAAACAAGCGGCCGGTTAACCATGCGCAGTCGTGACCGCGGGTGCGCCGCGCCCCCGGCGCCGTTTGAAACGGCGCGTTAGACGTGCCCGCCGGGGCGGGCAGGAATTTTGGCTGAATTCGTCCGAGGAAAAATGGTGGGCGCGACAGGGATTGAACCTGTGACCCTTCGCGTGTGAAGCGAATGCTCTCCCGCTGAGCTACGCGCCCGCAGGGGCCTGGGCCCCGCGACAGGCGGCGATATAGAGGCGGAGGCTTTGCAAAGTCAAGCGCAACAGGTGCCGGTATGTGCGGCCACAATCGTCATCGGCACCTGTTTCAGAAATCACCGCCATCCTTGCCGGATTATTTGAGGAAACCGGTGTTGCTGAAGCCGCTGCCACTTCGCCTCGCGGTGTAGCCACTGCCGTTCCATTCGAACCTAAAATTCGCGGCTCCCCAGTTAAAGCGGACCGTCCCCTTGCTTGAACCGGAGTATCTTGTGGTGTGACATTGTCCTTGAAAGCAATAAGTCAGACGTTTTTCGCCAAGAAAATCAAGGGTTGAGCTCCATTGGGGATTATTGTCCCAATATCCTTTGTATGTCTTTGCCTCTGCTGCAGTTACTCCTAAAAGCAGCGCCAGTACGAGTGGTACGGAAAAAGGGAAGGTATATTTCACTGATCTTCTCCCAATTTCTCTGAAAATATCAAGAGGCATACAATACCAGAAACGCATGCGGAAATGAACTGGAATTAGGAAATGAGTATTGCAGCGCGAGAGCGGAACGGCGCTGTCACTCAGCCGTCGAGCGTGCCGTCGATCAGCCGCCGGGCGAGCGCCGGCGTCAGCTCGTCGAAATGCGAAATCACCCGCGACGGCTCCAGCGCGCGCACCGGAATGTCGGAATAGCCGTGCTCGACGGCAACCACCGGAATGCCGGCCGCCTTGGCGGTGGCGACGTCGTTGCGCGAATCGCCGACCATCACGGCGTGTTGCGGGTCGGCGCCGGCGAGCGCGATGGTTTCGGTCAGGTGGCGCGGGTCCGGCTTGCGAAACGAAAACCGGTCGGCCCCGCACACGGCCGAGAAATGCCCGCCCAATGCCAGCGCCTCCAGCAGGCGCTCGGTCATCGCCTGCGGCTTGTTGGTGCACACCGCCAGTGAAAAGCCGACCGCCGACAGCCGTTCCAGCGCAGGCATTGCGCCGTGATAGGGCAGGGAGGTGCCGGGGATCGTGTCGGCATAGTGGGCCAGAAACGTCGCGACCATCGACGCCGTGGTCTCCGGCTCGAGCCGCAGGCGGCGCTCGGCATGCACGCGCTCGATCATCGCCTTGCCGCCAAGGCCTGCGAAGGCGCGCATTGCGGCCGGATTGACCGGGGCGAGCCCGTGATCGGCGAGCGCGTGGTTGAGGCTGGCGATCAGGTCCGGCGCTGTGTCGACCAGCGTGCCGTCGAGATCGAACACGATGACGGGGGACGGGCGCTTCATGGGGGCGGGCTCCTCGCTGTCGGCCGGCGGGCGTGGCGAAACCCGGCGATAGCCCGTGCCGATATCGCCGACAAGGCAATTCGTCGCGCTTGGCGTGCCGCCGCGCTCTTTGACCATCGGATCGGAAGTGCTAGATCAGCGCCACAACGGGCTGACAGGCTGGATTCATGGACGCACGATTGCTGAAGATCGAGGCGGCGCGCGCCGCGCTCGCCTATGTCGAAGACGGTGCGACCATCGGTATCGGCACCGGCTCGACGGCGGAGGAGTTCGTGCGCCTGCTTGCCGCGCGCGTCGCCGAGGGGTTCACTGTCGTCGGCGTTCCGACCTCCGAGCGCACGGCGCGTCTGTGCGGCGAGCTCGGCGTGCCGCTGACGACGCTGGATGCCGCCCCCCGCCTGTCGGTCACCGTCGACGGCGCCGACGAGATCGGCCCCGACCTTGCCCTGATCAAGGGCGGCGGCGGCGCGCTCCTGCGCGAAAAGATCGTCGCGGCCGCCTCCGATGCCATGGTGGTGATCGCCGATAGCGCCAAGCTGGTCGACATGCTGGGCCGGTTCGCGCTGCCGATCGAGGTCAATGTTTTCGGCCTCGCCGCGACCCGCATCGCGATCGAGAACGCCGCGAGCCGTCTCGGCCTGTCCGGCCCGGTCGCGCTGCGCGGCGGCGACGACGCGCCGTTCATGACCGATGGCGGCCATATGATCCTGGATGCATCTTTTGGCCGCATTCCCGATCCAAGAGCGCTTTCCAGTGCCCTTCACGCCATTCCCGGCGTGGTCGAACACGGATTGTTTCTCGATCTCGCAAGCGTTGCTATCATTGCCGGCGAAAACGGCGTGAGCACCATCAAAGCCACCCGATAGAAAGGGAGTTCTGTCAGTGATGACATCCATGATCCATGCCCGCCGCCTGGCCGTTGCCTTCGGGGCGACCCTGTTTCTGGCGGCGACACAGCCGGCCTTCTCGCAGGACGTGTCGGAAAGCCATCTCAAGGCGGCGCGCGCCGCCATCGATTCGCTCGGCGCGACGGAAGAGTTCGACTTCATCCTGCCGGGTGCGGCGCAGTCGCTGAAGGGCGAACTGATCCAGAAGGATCCCAATCTCCAGGACGTCATCGTTGAGACCGTCGACGCGGAGGCGCTCAAGCTCGCCCCGCGCCGCGGCGATCTCGAAAAGGAAGCCGCGCTCGCCTATGCGCGCAACTTCACCGAGGAAGAGCTCAACGCCATCGCCGCCTTCTACACCTCGCCGGGCGGCATCGCGTTCAAGACCAAATCGCCGCTGGTGACCCGCGACGTGCTTCAGGCCGCCGACATCTGGCAGAAGGGCCTGGCCCGTGATCTGGCCGTGGCGGTCAACGAGGCGCTGAACAAGAAGTCCGAGGCGGCCGAAAACGCCGCCCCCGCCGATCCGGCCGCGGCGTCCGACTGATTGTGTCCGTCGACCGTCGCGCGCCGCATCCGGCGCCCTTGCCTGACCCTGTCGTCGCGCGGGCGCCGGATTTTTCCGCCTTACCCGGTTTGGGGAGCATAGGCGGCGTTCCTGTCATGCGCCCGCCGGTGTAGGCGTTTTTCCAACCGATCTGTTTCGAGGCAGTTTTATGGCCAGCTATGACTACGATCTGTTCGTGATCGGCGGCGGTTCGGGCGGGGTGCGTGCCGGGCGCGTCGCGGCCTCGCTGGGCAAGAAGGTCGCGATCGCCGAGGAATACCGCTATGGCGGCACCTGCGTCATTCGCGGCTGCGTGCCCAAAAAGCTGTTCGTCTACGCCTCGCAGTTTCCCGAACATTTCGAGGACGCGGCCGGCTATGGCTGGAGCGTGGGTGAGGCCAGTTTCGACTGGCCGACGCTTGTTGCCAACAAGGACAGGGAGATCGCACGGCTGGAAGGGCTCTACCGCAAGGGGCTCGACAATGCCGGCGCGGAAATCTTCGACTGCCGGGCCGAACTGGTCGACCGCAACACCGTGCGCCTTGTCGGGCTCGACCGCACCGTCACCGCCGCCACCATCCTGATCGCCACCGGCGGCCAGCCCAACCCGCATGCCGCGCTGCCCGGCCACGAACTGTGCATCTCCTCCAACGAGGCCTTCCATCTCGACACCCTGCCGCGCTCGATCGCGATCGCCGGCGGCGGTTACATCGCGGTCGAGTTCGCCAATATTTTCCACGGGCTCGGCGTGGAGACCACGCTGGTCTATCGCGGCAAGGAGATTCTCGGCCGTTTCGACATGGATCTCAGGCGCATGCTGCACGAGACCATGGAGAAAAAGGGGATCCGCATCCTGTGCCATACGATCTTCGACCGGATCGAGCGGCGCCCCGACGGCCGGCTCGACGCCCATCTTCTCGATAACGGCCATCTGGTGGTCGACACCGTGATGCTGGCGCTCGGCCGCACGCCCAACACCGAGGGCCTGGGGCTCGAGGCGGCCGGCGTTGCCGTCGGGCCGCTCGGCGAGATTCCGGTCGACCAGTTCTCGCGCACCAATGTCGACAATATCTACGCCATCGGCGACGTCACCGACCGGGTGCAGCTCACCCCGGTGGCGATCCACGAGGCGATGTGTTTCGTCGAGACCGTCTTCAAGGACAATCCGACCCGTCCAGACCACGACGACGTCGCCACGGCGGTGTTTTCGCAACCAGAGATCGGGACGGTCGGGCTCGCCGAGGACGAGGCGGTCAAGCGCTTCCGCCATGTCGAGATCTACAAGGCGAGCTTCCGGCCGATGCGCCACACGCTGTCGGGCCGCGATGAAAAGATGATGATGAAGCTGGTCGTCGACGGCGACAGCCGCCGCGTCGTCGGCGCGCACGTTCTGGGGCCGGACGCCGGCGAATTGGCGCAGGTTCTGGGCATCGCCGTCAAGGCCAGGCTGACCAAGGAGGATTTCGACCGCACCATGGCCGTTCACCCCTCCGCCGCCGAGGAACTGGTGACCATGTACCAGCCGAGTTATCGCCTGCGTGACGGCGAGCGCGTCGACTAGAGATTTTCCAGCGAAGCGGAGGCCGGTCCGCCGTTCAATAGCGCTTCAGAACAGTAAGTTAGGGCCGGTCTGCGATTCCGCGAAAAGCAGAACGGCTCTAGTCCACGATCTCGGCCTTCGAGGCCGCGTCGCGGGTCGGGACCAGATCCTCGGCCGCGATCACCTCGACGTCCTGGTTGCGGCCGGCCACCACCGTGAAGTCGCGCTGGTAGATGCGCTCGCGGTTCTTGGCGATGACGGTATAGTCGCCTTCGGCCAGCACCATCGAGGCGAAGGCGCCGACATTTTCGCGCACCGGATCGCCGGACCCCGTCAGCACCGACCACGACGTGTCGGCGATCGCCTCGCCGCCGGCGTCGCGCACCAGCTTCATCGTCAGCTGCGCCGCCCGGTGTTCGACGGTCGCCTCGGTCAGCTTGCCGGCCTCGACCCTTATGTCGGAGCGAATGACGGCGTTGACCGCGCCATAGGTCGACACGACGTGATAGGTGCCGGCATTGAGCCGCACCACCGTGTTGGGGCTGACATTGGGAATGATCAGCGCCCGGTCGCCGTCGGGGTCCTCGGCCGCCTCGTAGATCGAAAATCGCAGCTTCGCCGGCGGGATGCGCACGCCGCCCGAAAGGATCGCGTCGAGCTTCAGCCCGCCGGCATCCAAGACGAAGGTTTCGCGGCTGGGCGTGGCGCCGACTTTGATGCGCTTGGTCGCGCCGGCGCGCCCGAAGGCGGCATGCACGAGATAGCTGCCCGGCTCGAGCGAAAACGCGCTGGTGCCGCCCTGACCCTGTGCGACCAGCGGCAATTTGCCGTCGGCGGCCGGCTCCGGCTTGAACACCCGCCACACCAGGCCGCGCGACAGTTCCGGCGCATCCTCCGTCAGCTTGGCTTCCAGGGTCACTTCACCGCTTGCGGTTGCCGCCAGTGGCTGATCGCCCGATGTCGGGGCATAGCCGCTCAGCCCCGGCAGGGAGAGCTTCAGTTCGGGATCGGGCGCGTCCTGTGCGCCGGCCGTCGTTGCGGCAGCCGTCAGCGCGGCCAAAAGGCACAGACGGGTGAACAGTGCGGAAATCCCCTCGTTCATGGCTTGCCATCAAACCCAGGCGGATGGCAATTTCAAGGCCGGTTTTCCGCAGCCGGACGCGCGCGCCCGCAGCATCCGTTTTCAACAACAGGAACAAAGCCTTGGCATCATCGATCATCGACTTTCTTCTGACCCGCAAATCGCCGCCGATTGCCGAACTCGCCGAGCCTGGGCCGCGCGAATCGGAGATCGAGCAGATGATCCGCGCAGCCAGCCGCGTTCCCGATCATGGCCGGCTGGAGCCGTGGCGCTTCATTCTTTACCGCGGCGAGGCGCGTAAACGGGTCGGCGAGGGGCTGGCCGCGCTCGCCGAGGAGCGCGAGGGGCCGCTGAGCGAAGCCCGCCGCGAGCAGGAAAGAACGCGGTTTTCGCGCGCGCCGCTGGTCGTGGGTGTGGTGTCCGTGCCCAGGTCCAATCCGAAAATCCCGCAATGGGAGATGTTCGTGTCCGGCGGCATGGCGGCGATGAACCTGATCCATGCGGCCAGCGCGCTCGGCTACGGCGCCAATGTGATCACCAACTGGTATTCCGATACGCCGCAGGGGCGGGCGCTGCTCGGGCTCGCCCCCGACGAGCGGGTCGTCGGTTTCGTTCATATCGGCAGCCATCCCGGCGCCACCACCGACAGGCCGCGACCGGAGCCGTCGGCGATCATGTCCGACTATGCAGGCCCCCGGGAGAACGCATGATGTTTTACGAACCCGAAAACGGCCACGGCCTGCCGCACGACCCTTTCAAGGCGATCGTCGCGCCGCGCCCGATCGGCTGGATATCGAGCCTCGGCGCCGACGGCGCGCTCAACCTGGCGCCCTATTCCTTCTTCAATGCCTTGTCCTCCGATCCGCATCTGGTGTGGTTTTCCTCCGAAGGCCGCAAGGACAGCGCCACCTTCGCCGGCGAAACCGGCGAATTCGTCGCCAATCTCGTCACGCTGGACCTGGCCGAAAAGATGAACGCCAGCGCCGTCGACGCCCCGCGCGGCACCAGCGAGTTCGGTTATGCCGGGTTGACCGCGGCGCCGAGCCGGCTGATCGCGGTGCCGCGTGTCGCCGAGGCGCATGCCGCGCTCGAATGCAAGGTAACCGACATTCTCGAACCGAAAGGCCTGTCGGGCGAGCCGGCCGGCGTGCATGTGGTGGTCGGCGAGGTGGTCGGGATCCATATCGACGAGGCGTTCCTGACCGAGGGCCTGTTCGACGTCGCGCGCGCCAAAACCGTCTCCCGGCTGGGTTACATGGACTATGCCGCCGTCACCGAGACCTTCGCCATGCGCCGCCCGCGCTGGCGGCAGGATTGAGCGCCTCTAACCGTCCGCGGTTTTTCTTCTGCCGCCGGCCTTGGCCTTTGCGGTCCCAGTTCCGGGGCTTTTTTTCGCCGGCGCGCTTTGCTTTTTTGTTGCGCCGCCGGCCGTCGAGCGGGCCCGGGCGGTGTTGGTCTTGGCCTTGCCGGCGCGGGCGGCCGGCTTTTTGGTCGCCGGCGCTTTTTGCGGACGCGGACGGTTATAGATCGCCTGCCGGCTGACGCCGACCCAGAACGCCTCGCTCTCACCCGCCGCTTGCGGTGTGGTTGCGCCGAGTTTTTGCCCCAGATCCGGCAGGAAACAGTCGAAGGCGGCCTTGACCAGGCTGCCCCAGGCGACGCTGCGCTCGATCGCCAGTTCGTAGGCCAGCCACGCCGTCACGATGGCCGCGATCGCGTAGAGGAGGAACCCGGCCTGCGACCCGGCCAGCATGAACGCCAGGTCCGCGGCCATGAAGTCCGCCCACGGCATGCTGGCGAGGTAACGCGCCAGGGCGAGGACGCCGAACATCGTTGCCAGCACGACGATGTTGAGCAGGCTGTTCACATGGGTGCGCGCATCGTTGACGTTTTCCAGGAAGTCCTTGGGAATGACGGTGGTCAGGTGGATCCACAGCGGAATGCTGTCGGCGCCGTAAAGCGCGCGCGAATAATCCTCGAAGGCGCGGATCGTATTGCCGAACCGTGTCGGCAGCACCAGATCGCGGTCGGACGGGTAATGCGCGACGAAATGCTGAAGGCTTTGGTCGTGCCGGTCCTGCAGCGCCTTCGGATAGGCGTTGCCGGCCTTCTTCCAGGCTGCGGCGAGCGTGTCGATTTCGTGTTTGGCCGCGTCATGCCGCGCCAGGGCGCGCCGCTTGAGAAAGCCGAGCCAGGCGACCGGCGGCCGATACCCTTCCACGACCTGGTAAAGCACCGTGTTGAGCAGCGACAGGACGATCGCGAACAGCCACACGCTGATCGCCGCCTTGGCCAGCACCTCCAGCCCGTCGGCTTCGCCGCCGAGCCCGAGCGGCTCCACGAGGCCCGGCCAGTCGGAAAACAGGCTGGCGAACGCTGCCAGAAAAAGCGCGGCCGGCACCAGATAGCCGATCAGAAAGGAGCGGTCGGCGAGCTTCGGCAGGCTTGAAAGCATCGATCGCTCCTTGACGCGCGGCGCCGGCTATTCCCCGCCGGGACCGCCCGAGCCCGTGCCCGGCCTGCCGGGCAGTCCGACCACGGCGAGAAGGTCGGATTCGCGCATGATCAGCAATTCCTCGCCGTCCAGCGTGACCTCGGTGCCCGACCATTTGCCGAACAACACCCGGTCGCCTGCCTGCACGTCGAGCGGCCGCACCGCGCCGCTTTCGCTCACGCTGCCGCTGCCGACCGCCACCACCTCGCCCTGCTGCGGTTTTTCCAAGGCCGTGTCGGGGATGATGACGCCGCCGGCGCTTTTGTCGTCGGCCTCGATGCGGCGGACGACGACGCGGTCGTGTAGCGGGCGGAACAAGGGTTTTTTCATCGAAATCCCCAAAATTGTTCGCCGCGATAATAACTGTTGAACAGGCAATGTAAATCGGCCCGGCCGGACAGTATTCGCTGCGCCTTCGGGTGATTTTAGACCACAGGCGGTCGATCTCGGGCTTGTGCGGTGCTTGCGCGCCGGGGCTTATCCGTCCGCGCGCCGGGCAGCGCGCGCGCGGGCAAGCAGCCTTTCGGCGCGGCGCAGATGCGGCCGGTCGAACATCTTGCCGTCGATGCCGACCACGCCGACATCGCCGGCTCCGGCGAAGGCGGCGACGATCGCCTCTGCTTCCGCTACGGCGTCGGTCGAGGGGGTAAAGGCGGCGTTGATCACCGGCACCTGGGCCGGGTGGATTGCCAGCTTGCCGGTAAAACCGTCGCGTTCGGCTTCCACGCATTCGGCCTCGAGCACGTCGAGGGCGCGAAAATCGACGAACACCGTGTCGATCGCCGGTGTCTCGGCGGCCGCCGCGGCAAGCAGGGTCATGGAGCGGGCGAGGCGGAACACGTCGGTGAAGCGGCCGTTTTCGTCGCGCGCGCTGTGCGCGCCGATATCGGCCGAAAGGTCCTCCGCGCCCCAGGTCAGGCCGGAAAGCCGCGGCAGGTCGGGCGTGTAGCTGCCGGCGGCGAGCAGCCCGGCGCCGGTCTCGGTGATCAGCGGCAGGATGCGGGTCGCGCCGTCTTGAAGCCCGGCCTCGGCCTCGTGCACGCGCAATTTGGTCGAAAGCCGCGCCACGTCGCCGCCGCCGGTCGTTTTGGGCAGCATGATGCCGTCGGGCCGGCCGGCGATCACGGCGGCAAGGTCGTCGTCGATCAGGCCGGTCGAAAAGTCGTTGACGCGCACATAAATCAGCGGCGCGTCGCCCGCGCGCGCCTCGGTCAGGAATGCGGCCGCCGTCTCGCGCGCGGCCTTCTTGTTGGCCGGCGCCACCGAATCCTCCAGGTCCACGATCACCGCGTCGGCGCCCGAACCCAGGCCCTTTTGCAGTTTTTTGTCCGAATCGCCGGGAACGAAAAGCAGCGAGCGCATGTCAGGCCGCCTTCCTTTTCAGCATCATCGCCTGCCGCACGCAGCGCGCCACCAGCACGTCGTCCTGGTTGAAGGCACGGTGCTCGAATTCCACGATGCCGCGGTCCGGTTTCGATTTCGAGTCGCGCACCGAAAGAATTTCCGTTTCCACGCGCACCGTGTCGCCGTGAAACAGCGGGTGGGGAAAGCTGGTTTCGTTCATGCCCAGATTGCCGATCGTGGTGCCGAGCGTGGTGTCGTGCACCGAAATGCCGATCATCAGGCCGAGCGTGAACAGCGAGTTGACCAGCGGCTTGCCCCATTCGCTCCTGGCGGCGAAGTCGAAATCGATATGCAGCGGCTGCGGATTGAGCGTCATCACCGAAAACAGCATGTTGTCGCTTTCGGTGACGGTCTTGCGCAGCGTGTGTTTTATCACCGCGCCGACCTCGAATTCCTCCAGATGAAGACCCGCCATGTCGTTCCTCCCGCGTGCCGGTGAGCCGTTGATAGGGCCGCTGCGCGCCGCCTGCAAGCCGCTCTGTTCGGTTAACGAAGATGGTGAACCGTTCGTAAACCAATTCGCCCTACGGTCGGTGCAACGGTGGGGCCAGACGGACGACATGATTGTTCAGCATTTCTTGAAATGGATCGATACGGCGCGGGTGGCCGACCGGGCCGCCGCCGCCAACGCTTTGGCGCGCGCATATATCGTGTCGGACCTCGATTTCGAGGACCGCTGCGCGGCCGAGGCTGCGCTCACCCTTTTGCTCGACGATCCGTCGCCGAAGGTGCGCCTGGCCATGGCCGAGGCGCTCAAGCTCAGCCCGCGCGCGCCCCAGCAGATCGTCGCCGCGCTCGCCGCCGACCAGCCCGAGGTCGCCGCGCCCGTGCTGGCGCTTTCCCCCGTATTGGGCGACAATGATCTGATCGATCTGGTCGCGGCCTCCGGCGCGGCCGCGCAGGGTCTGATCGCCTCCCGCGCCCGCGTGTCCATGGCGCTGTCGGCGGCCATCGCCGAGGTCGGCGAGCCGGACGCCTGTGTGGCGCTGTTGCGCAATCCGGGCGCCGAAATCGCCTCGGTGAGCTTTCGCCGCATCGCCGAGCGGCTGGGCGGGCTGGCGCCGGTGCGCGAGGCGCTTGTCACCCATCCCGCGCTCCCCTCCGAGACCCGCCATGCGCTCGTGATCTCGCTCGGCGAGGTGTTGACCACATCGCCGCTCGTCACGGCCTTGATGGGCAAGGCGCGCGCCGAGCGGCTGATGCGCGAGGCCTGCACGCGCGCCTCGCTGACGTTGATCGACGGCACCCGCCCGGCCGAATTCGCCGCGCTGGTGGAGCATCTGCGCATGCGCGGCGACCTGACGACCGGTTTTCTCGTCCGCGTGATCGCACACGGCAAGATCGACTTTTTCGGCGCCGCGCTGGTGGCGCTGTCGGGCCAGCCCGAAAGCCGGGTGCGGGCGCTGTTGTCTGGCGGTCGCGATACGGCCCTTGTGGCTTTGTTCCGCGCCGCCAGACTGCCGGCCGGAACCCATGAGGTCGTGCTTTGCGCGCTCGCCGTCTGGCGCGAGGTCGCCAGGGGCAGGCGTGTCGCCGGCGCACAGGAAGTCTCTTACATGATGCTGCGCTGCCTGCAGGACGCGCGTGGCGAGGCGGTCGACCCGGTCGATTGCGGCGGGCTTGCCAATCTTGTCAAGTCGATCCATCTCGAGGCGCTGCGCGAGAACGCGCGCGGCCACGCTTTGGCGATCGCCGCGGCTTAGAGCTCGCCGCTACCGGCCGCCTGAAAACACCACGAACGGCGCCCACACCGCCGGATCGGCATGGTCCGGTCTCGCCGGGTCGTCGATCATCGCCAGCAGCGCGTGCTGCAGCGCCAGTGCCGGGCTGGCCTGGGGGTTTTGCCGCCGCCACTTGATCGCTTCGGCCGTAATCAGCGGCGCGGCGTCGTCGCGCACCGGCCAGTGCGAGACCAGGATGGCGCGGGCGCCGGCAAACAGAAAGGCGCGCGCCAGGCCGGAATAACCTTGCGAGTCGGGATTGCCGTCGGATGCGGCCGTGTTGCAGGCCGATAACAGCAGCCAGTCGGCGTCGAGGGTCAGTGTTGCCGCCTCCGAGGCCGACAGAAACCCGTCGTCGCCGGCCGCGGTCGCCGCCGGTGCGGAAAACGCCAGTCCCGGCTCGCTGTCGCCGCCGAGTTCGCCGGCGACCAGCCCGTGCGTGGCGAAGGCGATCACCTGCTGGCCGGTCAGTCGGGCGTCTCGCACAGCCGTTTCGCTCGCCGCCCGGCCGAGATAGATCGCCCGTTCGGCGGGCTCGAAGATCGCGCCGATCGCCTCGACTTCGCGGCGCGTTCCGGGCAGCGGGGCAAGTTTCGACAACGTGCCGCTTGCGCTCCCGTCCGGCGAAAAGACCGGGTCGCCGAAACCGACGAAACCGGCCGCGCGGCGCTCGGTTTGCGCGAACGCGCGCAGCCGCAGCATGGCCAGCGAGGGCAGCACGGAGATCGCGTTGCGCCGGATCAGCCATGGCGTGCGGCCGTCTTCTTCCGGCGGCGCGGTCACCAGCACCGAAAGCGGCAGGGCCGCCAGCGGCCCGTTGACCACGACCAGCAATTCCTTGTCGGCAAGCACGGGTTCGAGGTCCGAAAACAGCGTCAGGTAGAGCGCGTGGGCGGCGGCCCGGTCGAACCCTGCCATCTCCGGGTTGAGCGTCAGCGGCTGCGCGCTTCTGGCCCCGCCTGTCGGGTCGAGCCCGGCGCGCAGCGCACGCACCTTTTTCGACAGCGCGGCAGCGCCGAGATCGACCCGCCGCCAGTGGAGCCGCTCCTTGTCGACGACGAAAATATCGGTGGTGTCCGCCGCGCTGTGGATCAGCACCGCCGCCTCGCGGGCCGACAGCAGGTCGCGCATGTCGTGCCAGCTCACCGGATCGGAGCGGTAGCGCGCCTTGAAATCGGGAAAATCGCGGCCGATTTGGGCATGCACGGCGTCGAGTTCGGCCAGATCGGCGTCTATGTCGCCGTCGCCGCCGCCTTTCAGCAGGCTGAGGCGGGCGCGCAGGATCCGCTCCGACAACAGGTCGCGCAGGCGCAGCAACGCGCCGAGCCGGGTGTCGCCGGCCGAAAGCCGCTGGGCGACCTGGTTGGCGGTCTTCTCGGCCGCGCCTTCCACCAGTTGCTGGGCGAATTCGAACGCGGTTGCCGCGCCCTGCATGGCAGCGGCCAGCGCGGCGGCGTCGGCGTCGCCCGGCACCAGGTCGCGCGCCTCGGCGCCGGCGGCGCGCGCGGCTTGCCACAGGCGGTCGCTCAGCGGGCCGTAGAGCCGGTCGCGCAACGGACCGTAGCGGAACAGGTCGCCGGACAGGGTCGGCAAGTGCTGCGAGGCCAGCAGCGTCGGAATGCGATAGGGTACGTTGTAGGGCAGGGCGAAGTTCAGCGCCATCTCGAACCGGCAGGCTTGCGTACCCCGCGCCAGCACGCAGGCGTCGAGATAGGCGCGCTGGGCGAAATATTCGAGGCCGGGCAGGGACGGCGGACCCACCTTCTGGGAGGCCTCCAGCAGGCGGGCGACGGTGGCCTTGTCCGAGCCTGCCGTGGCCGCCAGAAGGTCGCCAAGCGCCCGCAGCGAGGCCAGGACGCTTTCCGCGCGCGGCGTGCCGAGGGCGAGTTTTTGCGCGCCGGCGATCTCGGCCGCGTGTTTTTCGTAAAAGACCTCGAAGGCCTCGCGGATCGTTTTCGCCGCGTCGAGCCGGCCGGCGTCGATCAGCAGATAGATGCGCCGGAAATCGATCCGGGCGCGCAGGAACCAGTCGCGCGGCCGCTGCTCGCGCGCCAGTTCGGCGGCTGCGTCGAGGCGCGCCAGGCTGTTGTCGTCGCGCCCGGACAGGAAATCGTGCAGCGCCCAGGCGATCAGATGCTCGATCTGGTTGTCGAGATCGCGAAATCCGTTCCGGGCCGCCTCGCTGGCATAATAGGGCGCGGCGCGGCCGAGAAAGCCGAGCTGCGTGTTGGCGGCGGCGAGCCGGGCCCGGGCGATCGCCGTGTCGAGCGCATCCGAACCGGCCTCGGCGCCGTCGCGGGCGAAGTCGACCAGCCTGGCCTGTGCGATCACCGGTGCGCCGGCGGCGAGCGCCAGCCGCGCGAGCATGCTGTTGAGATAGCGCCCCTGGTCGGAGGCGACGGTGTCGGCGCAGTCTTCGACGAACAGCGGTCCCGCCAGCGCGTTCTCGGCCGCGTCGAATTCCGCCGCCGCGATCAGCAGGCCGGCCAGGTCGCGGCGCAAGAATTCTTCCTGCGCGCAGCTCAGCCCCACCGGCGTCGTGCCGGCCGCCGTCGTCAGCTTTCGCTCGGTCAGCGCCTGCATCAACAGATGGTTGGCGATTTCGGTGAAGGCCAGCATGCCGTCGTAAAGCCCGAGGTGGCGATAGGCTCTCGCCAGCGCGATATTGGCCGAGAGTTCGCGCCGCTTGTCGATTTCCGGATTGTTTTGCAGCGAGGCGGTAAGCCGCTGCAGGCCGGCGACGATCCGCTCTTCGGTGCGCAGGGCGAGCGCCAGCAACAGCCGCGAAGAGGCTGCGTCGACGGCCGTGCCGGTGCGCGTGGTCCCGCTTTCCTCGCGGAGCGCGAAGGCGCGTTCGTATTGGGCGTCGGCCTCGTCCAGGCGCTCCAGCCGCACGAGGTCGGAGGCGCGCGCCTCGAGCGTGGCGGCATGGCGGTCGTCCTCGCCTGGCACCTGCTCGATCGCCTCGGCCGCGGTCGCAAACAGCACCTGCGAGCGCTCGAAATCCCCGGCAAGCCGCGCCACCGAGGCGGCCGCGGCCGCCAGCACGTAGCGGTCGGCATGGGCGAACGGCGCAAGCGCGTCCAGCCCGTCCTCCAGCATCCGCCGCGCCGCCGCCAAGTCGGCCGCATCGCCCTTGGTCAGGCGGCTCGCCGCTTCGACGGTTTCGATCGTCGCCGGCGCCAGCACCTGCGCGGCGGCCGGCAGGGCCGAAAGCAGAACGAGGACGAACAGGGTGGCTGGAATCAAGGATCGAATGCGCATTGCCTGCACTCTAGCAGCGAATTGTGGCTCCGAAAGCCTTGCCGAGCCGGCGCTATGGCGCGTTCCGTGCCTTCACGGCCGGCCCATCGGGTTTGTGAGCGGACAATGCGGCGCGCTAGGGGCGGGCGGGTTCAGCTCCTTACGCGCGCCAGAACGATCCCGCCGGCCAGGATCAGCGCCGCCCCGGCATAGGAGGCCGCGCCGGGCACCTCGCCGAAAAAGACGAGCCCCAAAATGCCGGCAAACACCAGCCAGCTATAGTCGACCGGCCCCAGCAGCGCGACATCGGCTAGCCGGTAACCCCGTATGATGCAGAACTGCGCCGTGATCGCGATCGGGCCGAGCATCAGGAACGGCCACGGCCCGCCAATGTCGAGCGGGCGCCAGCCAAGCCAGGCGGGACCGGCCAGGATCAGGACGCCGAACGCGTTGACGTATAAAAGCACGGTCAGGGCCGTCTCGCGCACGCTCAGCGTCTTGATCATGATCGCCTCGCCGGCCACCAGTACGGCCCCGGTGACCGCGATCGCGGCCGGCAGCATATAGGCGGGTTCGAGCGCCCGAAACGCACCCTTGGACACGACAATGGCCGCCGCCCCGGCGGTGCACAGCACGATGCCGGCCCATTGCCGGGACCCGATCCGCTCGCCCAGCAGCCACACGCCCAGCCCGATGGCGAAAACGACCTGCAGCAGGCCGATCGCCGTTGCGTCGACGATCGGCATGCCGGCCGCAGCCTGGATCGCCGCCATGCCGCCACTGGCGCCGAACAGCGCGCGCAGCAGATGCGATCGCGGCCGCCGGCTGACGAAACGCCGCGGCGGCTGCCGGGTGGCGGCGAGTACGGCGACAAGCGTCGTCAGCCCGCCGACATAACGCAACCACAGGATCTGCGGCGCGCTGGCGCTGTCGCCGGCGAACTTGCCCGACGCGAATACCAGCGTGAACAGGGCGGTGCCGGCCGTCGTCCACAGGACGGCCTCGAAATTCCTGGCGCGCAATCAGCTTCTCCGATCGGATGAGGATGCAGTTGCGCTATTTTCTCTCAGCCTTCATGCTTCGGATAAAACGAGAAGAATTTTTTCTGAATGAGTTTTCTTGATGCAGAATAATCCGAAGCTTTCCCTCAACGCGGTGCGCGTGTTCGAATGCGCCGCGCGTCTGGGCGGCATGCTGGCGGCGGCCGAGGAACTGGGCGTGACGCCCGGGGCCGTCAGCCACCAGATTCGCGCATTGGAGGAGCGGATCGGCGTAAACCTCTTCCGTCGGCGCAACAATTCGATCGCGCTCACCGATGCCGGCCGCCAGTTCCAGCGCGACGTGACGCCGGCGCTGGCGATGATCGAGCAGGCCGCCAACGCGCTCTACCGCGACCGTGACGCGGTCGTCGTCCGCGCTTCGGTGTCGCTTGCCGTGCGCTGGCTGATCCCCGCCCTCGAGCGTTTCAAGGCGGGCGCGGCCGAGGCGCGCATCCGGCTGGAGACGACCCACTACGCCCGGGTCGAACTCGGCGGCCGGGCGGATATCGCCATCAGCTATCTGCGTCGTGGCGAGGATGGTCCGGGCGCGCTTCTGTTCAAGGATGTCTGCCGGCCGATGCTGTCGCCCGCCCTGCTGGAGCGCAGCCGCTTCGCCCGGCGCGGCGATGTCGGCCGTGTGCCGGCTCTGTCGGCCACCACTGGCGACTGGGATTGGCGCTTATGGGCCGAAGAGGCCGGCATCGCCTTCGGCGCCCTGAATTTCGGCCACGGTTTCGACACCGACGATGCCGCCATCCACGCCGCCACCGCCGGTCTCGGCATGGTGCTGGCGGCGCCGTTCATGACGGTCAAGGAAACCGCGGCCGGCTCGCTCGTCCACCTGCCCGACGCGCCGGCGGTGGCGACCGGCGAATTGCGCCTTGTCAGCGCCGGGCGAGCGTCGCGGCTGGCGCGCCGGCTTGCCGACTGGCTGCGCGAGGAAGCGCGCCGCGCGGCGTGAGCAGCGCGTCGCTGCGTCGGCACGGCTTATGCGACGATGCGCGTTTCAACCATCAAAACAAGAAGATCGGGCACGACGCTGAATCGATATGGCAGCGCCGCGCAGGGTTTCGGCGATCGTGTCTTGACGTTGCCTGTCGTTAGATATCCAGGTCGCGCGCGAACTCGGCCCGGTCCTGGATGAAGCGGAAACGGCTTTCCGGCTTGGTGCCCATCAGCGCCGTCACCGCGTCGGAAGTCGTCGTGGCGTCGTCCGCCACCTCGACGCGCAACAGCGTGCGCTTGCCGGGCTGCATGGTGGTCTCCTTGAGCTGCGCGGCCATCATCTCGCCCAGGCCCTTGAAGCGGCTGATCTCCACCTTGCCCCGGCCGGTGAATTCTGCGGCCAGCAGCTCCTCCTTGTGCGCGTCGTTGCGCGCATAGGCGACCTTGCCGCCCTGGCTGATGCGGTAGAGCGGCGGCACCGCCAGAAAGAGATGGCCGCCGCGGATCAGCTCCGGCATTTCCTGGTAGAAGAAGGTGATCAAAAGCGAGGCGATATGCGCGCCGTCGACATCGGCGTCGGTCATGATGATGACCCGCTCGTAACGCAGGTCCTCTTCGCGATATTTCGAGCGCGTGCCGCAACCGAGCGCCTGGATCAGGTCGGAGATCAGCTGGTTGGCGGACAGTTTTTCATGACCGGCGCTGGCCACGTTGAGGATCTTGCCGCGCAGCGGCAGCACCGCCTGCAATTTGCGGTCGCGGGCCTGCTTGGCCGAGCCGCCGGCCGAATCGCCCTCCACGATGAATATCTCCGCGCCCGCCGCCGCGTTCTGGGTGCAGTCGGCAAGCTTGCCCGGCAGGCGCAGCTTGCGCACCGCCGACTTGCGGCTGACTTCCTTTTCCTGGCGCCGGCGCACGCGTTCGTCGGCGCGCGCGATCACCCAGTCGAGCAGTTTCGTGGCCTCCTGGGGATTGTCGGCCAGCCAATGGTCGAAGGCGTCGCGCACCGCCGCGTCGACGATCTTCTGCGCCTCGAGCGTCGCCAGCCGGTCCTTGGTCTGGCCGACGAATTCCGGCTCGCGGATGAAGACCGACAGCATGCCCGCCGCCGAAACCATCACGTCCTCGGCGGTAACGATCGAGGCGCGCTTGTTGCCCACCAGTTCGGCATGGGCGCGCAGGCCGCGCATCAGCGCGCCGCGGAAACCGGCCTCGTGCGTGCCGCCTTCGGCCGTGGGGATCGTATTGCAGTAGGAATTGACGAAACCGTCGCCGCCGTACCAGGTGACCGCCCATTCGACCGAGCCATGGCCGCCCTGGCGCTCGCTCTTGCCGGCAAACACTTCGCGCGTGACCTGGAATTCGTTGCCCAGCGAGGCGGTGAGGTAATCGCGCAGCCCGCCGGGAAAGTGGAACACCGCCTTCGCCGGCGTCTCGTCCTTGCCGGTGATCAGTTCGGGCGCGCAGGACCAGCGGATTTCCACGCCGCCGAACAGATAGGCCTTCGAGCGCGCCATCCGACACAGCCGCGCCGGTTCGAACCGCAGCTCCTTGCCGAAAATCTGGGCGTCGGGATGGAAGCGCACGCGCGTGCCGCGCCGGTTGTGGACCTCGCCGAGCTTTTCCAGCGGCCCCAGCGCCAGCCCGCGCGAGAAGCGCTGCCGGTAGAGCTGGCGCCCACGCGCCACCTCCACCTCGAGCGAATCCGACAGCGCGTTGACCACCGAGATGCCGACGCCGTGCAGGCCGCCCGACGTCTCGTAGACCTTGGAATCGAATTTGCCGCCGGCATGCAGCGTCGTCATGATCACTTCCAACGCCGATTTCGACTTGAATTTCGGGTGCGGGTCGACGGGAATGCCGCGGCCATTGTCGGTGATGGTCAAAAAACCGTCCGCGTCGAGCTCGACCTCGATGAAGGTCGCATGGCCGGCGACCGCTTCGTCCATGGAGTTGTCGATCACCTCGGCGAACAGGTGATGCAGCGCCTTTTCGTCGGTGCCGCCAATATACATGCCCGGCCGCCGGCGCACCGGCTCCAGCCCTTCCAGCACCTCGATGTCGGCGGCGCTGTAGGCTTCGCTGCCATCCTTGGCCGCGGGCGCCGGTTTGGCGGCGCGCGGCGGTGTGGACGGCGCGCGCTCGGCGGGTGGCGATGCGGGCGTGTCGAGCGCGGCGAAAAGGTCGTTGCTGTCGTCCATGGGCGATCTGGGTCCAGTCTGCGAATCACTGCCGAGTGTGCCACGGAACGCGGTCGCGAGGATAATGCCAGGCAGGGCGCGGTCCGCCGCATAACCGATCGTGATGCGAGGCTCAAGCGCATGCGGACCGAAACCGTTGCGCGCGCGGCGCGGCGATTTGAAGGCGGGGGCGGCAAAGCGCGCCGTTGCCGCCGGCCGGTCCCGCGCAACGGCGGCGCGGGACCGGTTTTTCTTGCCGGCAGGACCGGCTTAGCTTGCCAGCGCCTCGACGGGCGGGCAGGCGCAGACCAGGTTGCGGTCGCCGCCGACATTGTCGACCCGCGACACCGGCGACCAGTATTTCAGGCCGCCGTCGCGCTCGCCGGCCGGGAAGGCCGCCTCGCGCCGCGAATAGGGATGCGGCCAGTCGTCGCCCATCGCCTCGGCCGCTGTATGCGGGGCGTTGACCAGCGGATTGTCGTCCTTCGGCCATTGCCCCGTGGCGACCTTGTCCGCTTCCCGGGCAATGCCGATCATCGCCTCGCAGAAGCGGTCGACCTCCGACAGCGGTTCGGACTCGGTCGGTTCCACCATCAGCGTCCCGGCCACCGGCCAGGACATGGTCGGCGCGTGGAAGCCGTAATCGATCAGCCGCTTGGCGACGTCCTCGACCGTCACGCCGGCCGTGTCCTTGAGCACCCGCGTGTCGAGGATGCACTCATGCGCGACCCGTCCGTTGCGGCCGGCGTAAAGCACCGGATAATGGGCCTTCAGCCGTTCTGCGATGTAGTTGGCGGCCAGGATGGCGGCCTCGGTCGCGTGCCGGAGCCCCGGCGCGCCCATCATGCGGATATACATCCACGTGATCGGCAGGATCGAGGCGCTGCCCAGCGGCGCGGCGGCCACCGCATGGTCGCTACCGAGCGCGACATGGCCCGGCAGGAACGCCCTGAGATGCGCCTTGACGCCGATCGGCCCCACGCCCGGTCCGCCGCCGCCATGCGGAATGCAGAAGGTCTTGTGCAGGTTCATGTGGCACACGTCGCCGCCAATGTCGCCGAGCCGGGCGAGCCCGACCATGGCGTTGAGATTGGCGCCGTCGAGATAGACCTGGCCGCCATGCGCGTGCACGGTCTCGCAGATGCCGCGAATGCCCTCCTCGAACACGCCGTGCGTGGAGGGATAGGTGATCATCACCGCCGCCAGCCGCTCGGCGTGCTGTTCGGCCTTGGCGGTCAGATCGTCGACGTCGACATCGCCGGCCTCGGTGCACTTGACCATCACCACCCGCATGCCCGCCATCACCGCGCTGGCCGGATTGGTGCCGTGCGCCGACGTCGGGATCAGGCACACGTCGCGCTGGTCGTCGCCGTTGTCCAGGTGATAGCGGCGGATGGCCAGCAGTCCGGCATATTCGCCCTGGCTGCCGGCATTGGGCTGCAGCGACACCGCGTCGAAACCGGTGATCTCGGCCAGCCACGCCTCCAGGTCGTCGGCCATCGCCCGATAGCCGGCGGCGTGTTCTGCCGGCGCGAACGGGTGCAGTCCGCCGACGCTCGCCCAGCTGACCGGCGCCATTTCGGCCGCCGCGTTGAGCTTCATCGTGCACGAGCCGAGCGGGATCATCGCCCGGTCGAGCGCCAGGTCCTTGTCGGCGAGGCGGCGCAGAAAGCGCATCATCTCGGTTTCGGACCGGTTTTCATGAAACACCGGCTGGGTCAGGAACCCATCCCGTGGCCGTTGCTCGGGCAGGGCCGCCGCGGCCTCGCGCGGCGCTTCGGCCCCGAACAGGGCGCAAAGCACGCCAAGGTCGTCTTCGCTCGTCGTCTCGTCGAAGCTGACGCCGACATGGTCGTCGTCGAGCGCCCGTAACAGCCGGCCGTCGGCGCGCGCCGTGTCGACGATCGCCCGTGCCTTGCCCGGCGCGGCGACCGTCACCGTATCGAAGAACACCGGCCCGGCGATCGCGTATCCGGCTTTTTCGATACCGGCTGCGAACCGCGTCGCCAGCCCGTGCACCTGGCCGGCGATGGCGCGCAGGCCGTCCGGCCCGTGCCAGATCGCATAGGCCGCCGCCATGTTGGCCAGCAGCGCCTGCGCGGTGCAGATATTGGAGGTCGCCTTGTCGCGGCGGATATGCTGCTCGCGCGTTTGCAGGGCGAGCCGGTAGCCCGGCCTGCCGTGACGGTCGTTCGACTGGCCCACCAGTCGGCCCGGCATCAGCCGCGTCAGCGCGTCGGAAACGGCGAGATAGGCCGCGTGCGGCCCGCCATAGCCCATCGGCACGCCGTAGCGCTGCATGGAGCCGGCGGCGATGTCGGCGCCCAGCTCTGCGGGCGCTTCAGTTAGCGCCAGCGCCAGCGGATCGGCGATCACGATCACCAGCGCACCGGCCGCCTTCGCCGCGGCGATCGCCTCGCTGTGGTCGCGATAGACGCCGAACGTATCGGGCCACGGCACGATCAGCGCAGCGGTCTGGTCGTCGACCGCGCCATCGGCAATCTCGACGCCGAGCGGCGCCATGCGCGTTTCGAGCACGTCGCGCACCTGGGGATGCGGGGTGCCGGCCAGAGCCACGCGGTGGCGTTTGTCGCGATGATGCCTGAGAGCGATACCGGCCGCCTCGGCGACCGCGGTCGCCTCGTCGAGCAGCGAGGCCGAGGCCACCGGCAGCCCGGTCAGTTCCGTCACCAGGGTCTGGAAATGGAACAGCATTTCCAGCCGCCCCTGGCTGATCTCGGATTGGTAGGGCGTGTAGGCGGTGTACCAGGCCGGGTTCTCGAACAGGTTGCGCTGGATCACCGCCGGCACCACAGTGCCGTGATAACCTTGGCCAATGAAGGACCTGGCGACGACGTTCTTGTCCATCTTCGCCTTCAGCTCGGCCAGCGCGGCGGCCTCGTCGGCTGCCGGCGGCAGATCGAGTTCGCGCTCCAGACGGATCGATTTCGGGATCGCCTGGGCAATCAGCGTCTCGCGCGAGGTCAGCCCGAGCGTCTTCAGCATGGTGCGCTCGTCGGCCGCACCCAGGCCGATATGGCGCCGCGCGAAGGTGGCGGTTGTGGCGGTGGAAGGCATGGAGAATCCTTATCCGATCATCGCGTTATAGGCGGTTTCGTCCATCAGGCCGTCGAGTTGGCCGGCATCGGTGAGCTTCATCTTCCACAGCCAGCCGTCGCCGGTGGCGGCGGTGTTGATCAGGCCGGGTTCGGTCGACAGCGTGTCGTTGACACCGGTCACCTCGCCGTCGGCCGGCGCGTAGACGTCCGATGCGGCCTTGACCGATTCGACCACCACGGCCGTGTCGCCCTTGGCCAGCGTCGCGCCGACTGCGGGCAGATCGACGAACACCAGGTCGCCCAGTTGCTCCTGGGCGTAGTCGGTAATGCCGACCGTGGCGATGTCGCCGTCGACCTGGATCCATTCGTGATCGTCGGTGAAATAGGTTTTGGTCATTTGATTATCCTTTGAGATAGCGATGGGGCGTAAACGGCAGGGCGTGCACGGCAACGGGTATGCGCGTGCCGCGCACTTCCACGGTGAGCTGGGTTCCGGCTTGCGCGAGGTCGGCCGTGACGTAGCCCATCGCGACGGGATGGCCGGCGGAAGGTCCGAATCCGCCCGAGGTGACGCGTCCGGCGACGCTGCCGTCCTCGGCCAGGAGCGTCGCCCCGGCGCGCACCGGCTGGCGGCCTTCCGGCTTCAGCCCGACGCGCTTTTGCGTTGGCCCCGCCGCGATCGCCGCGCGCAGCGCCTCTGCTCCGACGAAATCGCCGGTCTCGCGCACCGGTTTGGGGATCGCCCACAACAGCGCCGCCTCGACCGGGGTCGTTTCGGCGGAGATGTCCTGGCCGTGCAGGCACAGCCCCGCCTCCAGCCGCAGGCTGTCGCGCGCGGCAAGCCCGATCCATTCCACGTCGTCGTCCGAAGTCAGCCGCGCGACCAGCGCGCGCGCGTCCGTTTCCGGCAGCCCGATCTCGAACCCGTCCTCGCCGGTATAACCCGAGCGCGACACGAACCAGTCCGGCTTGGGCTCGCGCCCGTGCATGAAATAAAGCCCGTCCGTCGCCACGCCGGCGCGGTTGAGCGCGGCCTCGGCCTGCGGACCCTGCAGCGCCAGGAAGACCCACTCCAGGGGCTCAATCTCGGCATCGAAATCCGCCGCCAGCGCACGCAGATGCGCCTCGTCGGCGGCCGCGTTGCCGGCGTTCGCCACAATCATGAAGCGCGTGTCGCCGAGCCGGGTGACGATCAGATCGTCGCGAATGCCGGCCTTGTCGTTCAGGAAGAAGCTCAGCCGTGCCTGGGAGAGCGCCAGCCCGTCCGGCTCGAACGGACAGGCGCGCGCGATCAGCTTGGCCGCCTGCGGTCCCGACACGACGAACAGCTTCATGTGCGAAATGTCGAACAACCCGGCCTTCTCGCGGACGTGAAGATGCTCCTTCATCACGCCGAGCGGATAGGTGATCGGCATCGACCAGCCGGCGAAGGGGCCGAACCGGGCGCCGGCCTGTTCATGGATATCGTGCAGGGGTAGTTTTTGTGCCGTTTCGGTCGTCGTCATTGCTTCTCCAAAGAAACGCGTTGCCGTCCGTCTTGTGACGGACGAATCGCGCCCCTCTGTCGGAAGCCTGAGAGACTCGCACTGCCGGAACTCTGTCGGCGGCGCTTACACCTTCGGCGCGGGGATCACCCCCCGACTTTCCAGAGCGTCTTGACCTGCTGCGGTTCTTTTGCCTGAGAGATTTCGGGCGATTTCCCCTTCGGCGGCCGTAAACGGCTCTCTCCCGCAAGCAGGCCGGGCTTTCGGCCCGAGACGAGGCGGACCATATCCTAGTGCCGCCGCCTTGTCACGCGGTGTACGCGGCTGAAACTGGGGATTGGCCGGGTTGGTAGGGAACCGGCGCCGTCGTTGCCCGGCTACGCCGCGGCGCGCCTAGACCGTCGCGATTGGAATGTCGGCTCCGCGGGCGACGGCCTCAGCGCTCGTCTTCGAGCCGGCCGAGTTCGCGCTGGATGCGCTCGATGATGCGGCCGGTATCCTCGTGCATGCGCTTGAGGCGCTCGAGCTGGGCGGTGATCGCGGCATAGGGGTCGGGGCCGATATCGTCCTCCGGCGCGTCGCCGACGCCGTGCAGCAGCCAGATCATGTTGACGTTCAGCACGCCGGCAAGCAGCGACAGCCGCTCCACGCCCGGTTCGGAGCGGTCGCTTTCCCATTGCTCGATCGTCTTTTGCTTGACGCCGACGCGGCGGGCGAGCTGGCCCGTGCTCAGGCCGAGCGAGTCGCGGGTGCGTGACAGCCGCCCGCCGAACGTGTCGGTGTCGGGCGCGCGGCTGTGTATCGATGTAACAACGGCCATGAAATCGTCTGCCTCCTAGGCTTCGGTTTCGGTTTTATCCTAGTTGCGCCGGCCGGGGCGGGAAGCACGCCATGCGTCATTGCAGGTCGCGATTAACCCTGGGCAAGACGCTGCGCGTGCCAGCGCAGGTGGTCCTCCATGAAGGTGGAGATGAAGAAATAGGAATGGTCGTAGCCTTCGCGCATGCGAAGCGCGAGCGAGATGCCGGCCTTCTTGCAGGCCTCTTCCAGCAGCCACGGCTTCAGCCCGTCCTCCAGAAAACCGTCGGCGCCGCCCTGGTCGACCAGGATTTCGCCGAAGCGGTGGCCGTCCTCGATCAGCAGGCAGGCATCGTGGGCGCGCCAGGCCTCCTCATCCGCGCCGAGATAGCGCTCGAAGGCCTTTTTCGACCAGTCCGAGGTCGACGGGCTGACGATCGGCGCGAAGGCCGAGCAGCTCTTGAAGCGTTTCGGGTTTTTTAGCGCCACGGTCAGCGCGCCGTGCCCGCCCATGGAGTGGCCGAAAATTCCCTGGCGGGACATATCGGCGGGAAAATTTTGTGCAATCAGCGCCGGCAATTCCTCGGTGACGTAGGAATACATGCGATAATTCAAATCGTAGGGTGCCTGCGTGGCATCGACGTAGAAGCCGGCGCCCGAGCCGAACTGCCAGTCCTGCGCGTCGTCGGGCACGGTTTCGCCGCGCGGGCTTGTGTCGGGACACACCACGATCAGCCCGAGCTCGGCCGCCAGACGGCGATATTCGCCCTTGTCCATCACGTTCTGGTGCGTGCAGGTCAGGCCCGACAGGTACCACACCACCGGGCAGGGCGCCTCGGCCGCCTGTGGCGGTACGAACACGGCGAATGTCATGTCGCAGGCGCAGCTTTGGGACGCGTGCGTGTAGACGCCCTGCACGCCGTCGTGGGATTTTGCCGTCGAAACTGTTTTCATGCTCATCAAGTCTCTGCCGGCGCATGGGGCCGGTCGTTTGGTTTGAAAAAAGGGCGTGCTTCGCCGAGCGTGCGGCGGCGGGAAGGGCTTGGTCCTAACATGGCAAGGCGCGATTCCAAACCCCCGCCGGGTGCGCGGCCGCGCCGGCGCGGCTTTTCCGCCGCCGCGACCCGTTCTCGGCGCGTGCGTTGTCGCCTCAGGCCGGCGCGGTTGGGGAAGGGGGTTCCTGGCGCGCGGCGTTGAGCGCCTGGCGCACGCTTCTGTCGAGCGCACCCAGGAAGGCGGAGCGGTCGCGGGCCGAAAAACCGCGATTATACCCCTTGATCTCGCCGGTCTCGCGCAGATGCTGCTTCAGGTCGCGCATGGCGAGCGCCATGCCGATCGAGGCTTCGCTGAACGGTTTGCCGGTCGGCCCCAAAACATGAACCTCTTTCGCCACCAGCCTGGCGGCAAGCGGAATGTCGGCGGTTACCGCGATGTCGTTTTGGGCCGCGTGGTCCACGATCCAGTCATCGGCCGCGTCCGCGCCCTTGGCCACCACCACGTGGCGCACCATCGGATCGCGCGACGGCCGCAAGCCGCCATTGGCCACGAAGGTGACGACCAGCCCGTGGCGCTCGGCCACCCGCATCACCTCCTCCTTCACCGGGCAGGCATCGGCGTCGACCAGGATCGCCGGGGTCGTGTTCGTGGGCACTGAATTTCCTATTGTTCGAGAAGAATGCTGTTTTCGTCCGGAAGCACCGCGCGTGACAGCAGGATCAGGTTTTCCAACTCGCTGTCACTTGGTGATTCCGCGCGGATGGCGGTTGCGAGCCGGTCGAGATTGTCCTCCGACGGCGTGTCGCGATAGGCAAGCATCGCCGCGAAGGTGCGACGGTGTTTGATCTGCGCGACGTCGGTGAACCGCGCCGCAAGACCGGGAATGTCCGGTCGGGCGGTACTGATGAACTGCAGGGGAAGCAAGAGCGCGTTCAATTCCTCCGTCTTGGCAAATCCCGCTTCGCCAGCTGCGCTGTATAGTGTTTCGACAACGGACTCCTTCTTGCCGCATTGGCCGCCAAGCCAGCCGTAGAGGCTGACTGCTGCATACTTTATCTGGCGTTCGGGCTGGCCAACGCCGTCGGCCGCCATGGCATCGCGGAACATCCGGTGCACCGCGGATGTCGGCGCGGTCCTGATCGCGCAGAAATGGTCGTGAACCACCGACGCGCGTCGATAATTGCCGACGAAGGGCGAGCCGGAAAAGGACCACAATGACGGCGGGATCGAAGCGCCGTCGATCCGGGTTCCGGCCGGCACCTGCCAGATCCGGCCTGCCGGGTCCACGAAGCTGACATCGGACAAAAGCACCATTTCCCGATGGCGGTCGTCGGGCTCGCGTGTCCAGCGAAACGCGAACGAACCGTGAAACGCCGCCTCCGCGGCGATCGCCGTTCCCGAAAAAATCAGCGCCGCCAGCATGGCCGCGAAACGCGCCGCCTTGCGCTTTCCTTTGCGTGCCGCGCGATGCTGCAAGCCTTCCTCCCCCGGCTCAGAACACGACGACGCTTCTGATGCTTTCGCCCTTGTGCATGAGATCGAAGCCTGTGTTGATCTCGTCGAGGGTGAGCGTGTGGGTGATCATCGGGTCGATCTCGATCTTGCCGTCCATGTACCAGTCGACGATCTT
>JBDWLQ010000002.1:0-525166 GCA_039973095.1 Nitratireductor sp.
AAAAGCTGCGCTTCGCCATCCGCGAGGGCGGACGCACCGTGGGCGCGGGCATCGTCGCCTCGATCACCGAATAAGGCAAAAAACCGGTCTGGCGCGGGCGCGGCAAACCCGTCGCACCCCGCCAAACAAGGACACTATCCATGAACGGACAAAATATCCGAATTCGCCTCAAAGCGTTCGACCATCGTGTGCTCGACGCCTCGACCCGGGAGATCGTGTCGACGGCCAAGCGTACCGGGGCGAATGTTCGCGGGCCGGTTCCGCTGCCGACGCGGATCGAGAAGTTCACCGTGAACCGCTCGCCGCATATCGACAAGAAGAGCCGCGAACAGTTCGAGATGCGCACGCATAAGCGTCTTCTCGACATCGTGGATCCGACGCCGCAGACGGTTGACGCGCTGATGAAGCTCGATCTGGCCGCCGGCGTTGACGTTGAGATCAAGCTCTAACGAGTTGAGAAGAGGCGCGGTGGGGCGCTCGAGCCCCGCCCGGGAACTCTTGAGAAGGAAATCGAACCGATGCGTTCAGGTGTTATCGCACAGAAGGTGGGGATGACGCGCATCTACAACGAAGCGGGCGAACATGTGCCCGTGACGGTTCTGCGGATGGAGAACTGTCAGGTTGTTGCGCAGCGCACCCAGGAAAAGAACGGCTACACGGCTGTCCAGCTCGGCGTAGGGCTTGCCCGCGTCAAGAATACGACCAAGGCGCTGCGGGGCCATTTCGCCACAGCGTCCGTCGAGCCCAAGTCGAAGCTGGCCGAGTTCCGCGTGTCGCCGGAATGCCTGCTCGACGTGGGAGCCGAAATCACGGCCGACCATTTCGTCGCGGGGCAGAAGGTGGACGTCACCGGCACCTCGATCGGCAAGGGGTTCCAGGGCGTGATGAAACGCCACAATTTTGGCGGCGGTCGTGCGACCCACGGTAACTCGGTCTCGCACCGTTCGCATGGTTCGACCGGTCAGCGCCAGGATCCCGGCAAGGTGTTCAAGGGCAAGAAGATGGCCGGCCATATGGGCCATACGCGGGTCACCACCCAGAATGTCGAAGTGGTGTCGACGGACGTCGATCGCGGCCTGATCCTGGTCCGCGGCGCGGTTCCCGGTTCGAAGGGCGCCTGGATACTGGTCCGCGACGCGGTCAAGGCGTCGCTGCCGGACAACGCGCCGAAGCCGGCCGCGTTCCGGGCCGCTGCCGCCAACGACGCCGGCGCAAGTCAAGCCGCCGCTCAGGAAGGTGCCGAGTGATGGATATCAAGATCACAACGCTGGCCGGCAAGGACGCGGGCAAGGCGTCTCTGTCAGAAGAGATTTTCGGCCTCGATCCGCGTGAGGACCTGCTGCAGCGCGTCGTGCGCTGGCAGCTGGCCAAGAAGCAGCAGGGCACCCACAAGACCAAGGGGCGTTCGGAGATTTCGCGCACCGGCGCCAAGATGTACCGGCAGAAGGGTACGGGCCGCGCCCGTCACTCCTCGGCGCGGGTTCCCCAGTTCCGCGGCGGCGGCCGGGCCCACGGGCCGGTGGTGCGCAGCCACGAGCACGAGCTGCCCAAGAAGGTGCGCGCGCTCGGTCTGAAACACGCCCTGTCGGCCAAGGCCAAGGCCTCGAACCTGATCGTGGTCGACGACCTGACGCTGCCGGAAGCCAAGACCAAGGCGTTGCTCGCCAGCTTCCAGAAGCTCGGCCTCGACAACGCGCTGATGATCGGCGGCGCCGAGATCGACGCCAACTTCAAGCGGGCGGCGGCGAACATCCCCAATATCGACGTGCTGCCCATCCAGGGCATCAATGTTTACGACATTTTGCGCCGCGGTACGCTGGTTCTGTCGAAATCGGCCATCGAGGCTCTCGAGGAGCGTTTCAAATGACGGATCTGCGCCATTACGACGTGATCGTCAGCCCGGTGATCACGGAAAAGTCGACCATGGCCTCGGAAGTCAACCAGGTGGTCTTCAAGGTCGCCCGCAAGGCTTCCAAGCCGGAGATCAAGGCTGCCGTGGAGGCGCTGTTCGGCGTCAAGGTCATGGCCGTCAACACGCTCATTCGCAAGGGCAAGGTGAAGCGCTTCCGCGGCACTATCGGCCAGCAGAGCGATTTCAAGAAAGCCGTCGTGACGCTGGCCGAGGGCCAGTCGATCGATATCGCGACGGGTCTTTGAGAGGCTTGAGGTAGGGTTATGGCACTCAAGAAGTACAATCCGATCACGCCGAGTCAGCGCCAGCTGATCATCGTCGATCGCTCCGGCCTCTACAAAGGCAAGCCGGTCAAGGGCCTGACGCAGGGTCTGACGAAATCCGGCGGGCGCAACAATGCCGGTCGGGTGACCGCCCGCTTCATCGGCGGCGGTCACAAGCGGACCTATCGCGTGGTCGACTTCAAGCGGCGCAAGCTCGACGTGTCGGCGACGGTGGAGCGGCTGGAATACGATCCCAATCGCTCGGCGTTCATCGCGCTGGTCCGCTACGACGATGGCGAATTGTCCTACATCCTGGCGCCGCAGCGTCTGGCTGTTGGCGACAAGGTGATCGCCGGTGCGTCGGTCGACGTGAAGCCGGGCAACGCGATGCCGCTGTCGGCGATGCCGATCGGCACGATCGTGCACAATGTCGAGCTGAAGCCCGGCAAGGGCGGTCAGGTCGCGCGTTCGGCGGGTGCTTACGTGCAGCTGGTTGGTCGCGACCAAGGCATGGCGATCCTGCGGCTGAATTCCGGCGAGCAGCGCCTGGTGCATGGTTCGTGCTTTGCCACGATCGGCGCGGTCTCCAATCCGGACCACGCCAACATCAATGACGGCAAGGCGGGCCGCACGCGCTGGCGCGGCAAGCGTCCGCATAACCGGGGCGTGACCATGAACCCGGTCGACCACCCGCACGGCGGTGGTGAAGGCCGCACGTCCGGCGGTCGCCATCCGGTGTCGCCGTGGGGCAAGCCCACCAAGGGCAAGCGCACGCGCTCCAACAAGTCGACCGACAAGTTCATCATGCGCTCGCGTCATGCGCGCAAGTCATAAGAGGTAACGCGAAGTGACCCGCTCAGTCTGGAAAGGCCCTTTCATCGACGGCTACATGCTGAAGAAGGCCGAGAAGGTGCGCGAGAGCGGCCGCAACGAGGTGATCAAGATCTGGAGCCGTCGCTCCACCGTTCTGCCTCAGTTCGTCGGTCTGACCTTTGGCGTTTACAACGGCCAGAAGCATGTGCCGGTTTCCGTGTCGGAAGACATGGTCGGGCATAAATTCGGTGAATTCGCGCCGACCCGGACCTATTACGGCCACGGGGCGGACAAGAAGGCGAAGAGGAAATAAAGATGGGCAAGGCCAAAGCTCCGCGCCGGCTTGCTGACAACGAGGCGCGCGCCGTATTGCGCACGATCCGCGTCAGCCCTCAGAAGCTTAACCTGGTTGCTGCGATGATCCGCGGCAAGAAGGTGGCGAGCGCGCTCGCGGATCTCGAATTCTCGCGCAAGCGCATCGCCGGCACGGTCAGAAAGACACTGGAATCTGCGATCGCAAACGCGGAAAACAACCATGACCTCGACGTTGATTCGCTGGTCGTGGCGGAAGCCTTCGTTGGCAAGTCGATCACCATGAAGCGGTTTCATGCTCGCGGCCGCGGTCGCGCCAGCCGTATCGAGAAGCCATTCTCGAACCTGACGATCGTGGTTCGCGAAGTAGAAGACAACGTGGAGGCCGCCTGATGGGCCAGAAAGTCAATCCGATCGGGCTTCGTCTCGGCATCAACCGGACCTGGGACTCGCGCTGGTATGCCAATACCGGCGAATACGGCAAGCTGCTGCACGAGGACATCAAGATCCGCAAATATCTGATGTCGGAGCTCAAGCAGGCCGCGATTTCCAAGGTGGTGATCGAACGTCCGCACAAAAAGTGCCGCGTGACGATCCATGCCGCGCGCCCGGGCCTGATCATCGGCAAGAAGGGCGCGGACATCGAGAAGCTGCGCCGCAAGCTGACCGAAATGACCCAGTCGGAGACGCATCTCAACATCGTCGAGGTGCGCAAGCCCGAGATCGACGCGACGCTGATCGCACAGTCGATCGCCCAGCAGCTCGAGCGTCGCGTCGCGTTCCGGCGCGCCATGAAGCGTGCCGTGCAGTCGGCCATGCGGTTGGGCGCGGAAGGCATCCGCATCAATTGCGCCGGCCGTCTGGGCGGCGCGGAGATCGCGCGCATGGAATGGTATCGCGAAGGTCGCGTGCCGCTGCATACGCTGCGCGCCGATGTCGACTACGGGACCGCCGAGGCGCAGACCGCCTACGGAATCTGCGGCGTCAAGGTCTGGGTGTTCAAGGGCGAGATCCTCGAGCACGATCCGATGGCGTCCGAACGCCGTGTGGTCGAGAGCGAGAATCAGGGCGGCGGTGGCCGTCGTCGCGAAAACGCCTGATCGGTTGCCGCGGGCAAAACGGAATTTGGAGTAGAAAACGATGCTGCAGCCGAAGCGCACGAAGTTCCGCAAGCAGTTCAAGGGCCGGATCCATGGCGCGGCCAAGGGCGGCACCAATCTCGATTTCGGGTCCTTCGGTCTGAAGGCGCTCGAGCCCGAGCGCGTGACGGCGCGCCAGATCGAGGCCGCTCGCCGGGCGATCACCCGCGAGATGAAGCGTCAGGGCCGGGTGTGGATCCGTATCTTCCCGGATGTACCGGTGACGTCGAAGCCGACCGAAGTCCGCATGGGCAAGGGCAAGGGCTCCGTCGATTACTGGGTGTGCAGGGTCAAGCCGGGCCGGATCATGTTCGAGCTCGACGGCGTCAACGAGACGATCGCGCGCGAGGCGCTGCGGCTCGGGGCGGCCAAGCTTCCCGTCAAGACGCGCTTCGTGCAGCGCATCGTCGAATAGAAAGGGCTGACAGATGAAAGCCTCGGATATCAGGGCCAAGACCCTCGACCAGCTTACCGACGATCTCGCGGGCCTGAAGAAGGAGCAGTTCAATCTGCGCTTCCAGCAGGCAACCGGGCAGATCGAGAAGACCGCGCGCGTCAAGCAGGTCCGTCGGGACATTGCGCGTATCAAGACCATCGTCGTCGAGAAATCGGCGGACAAGAAGGCGTAAGGACAAACAAATGCCAAAGCGCATCCTGCAGGGCACGGTCGTGTCGGACAAGAACGACAAGACCGTCGTCGTCAAGGTCGAGCGTCGCTTCACTCATCCGGTGATGAAGAAGACCGTGCGTACGTCGAAGAACTACAAGGCGCACGATGAAGCCAACAGCCACAAGGTCGGCGATAGCGTGTTCATCCAGGAATCGCGGCCGATCTCCAAGGACAAGCGCTGGGTCGTGGTGACCGAAGCGCAGGCCGAATAGCAACGATCAAGGAAGCCGGGGAGGGCGTTGGCCTGTCCCCCTGAACAAGAAGAAGGCGGCCAGTCATGATTCAGATGCAAACAAACCTCGACGTCGCGGATAATTCCGGCGCCCGTCGTGTCATGTGCATCAAGGTGCTGGGCGGTTCGAAGCGGAAATACGCTTCCGTCGGCGACATCATCGTGGTGTCGGTCAAGGAAGCCATTCCGCGCGGCCGCGTGAAGAAGGGCGATGTGATGCGGGCGGTTGTGGTGCGCACGGCCAAGGACATCCGCCGTCCGGACGGCAGCGTCATTCGTTTCGACAAGAATGCCGCCGTTCTGGTGGACAACAAGAAAGAGCCGATCGGCACGCGTATCTTCGGACCGGTTCCGCGCGAACTGCGCGCGAAGAGCCACATGAAGATCATCTCGCTTGCGCCGGAAGTGCTTTAAGGAGCCGGACTGATGCAGAAGATCCGTAAAGGCGACAAAGTCGTCGTGCTCGCCGGCAAGGACAAGGGCCGTACCGGTGAAGTTGTGAAAGTCATGCCGAAGGACGACAAGGCCGTCGTGCGTGGCATCAATGTTGTGCGCCGCCACCAGCGGCAGACGCAGACCCAGGAAGGCGGCATCGTCGCACTCGACGCGCCGATCCACCTGTCCAACCTCGCGCTCGCCGATCCCAAGGACGGCAAGCCGACCCGCGTCGGCTTCGACGTCAAGGACGGCAAGAAGGTGCGCGTCGCCAAGCGCTCGGGAGTAGCGATCGATGTCTGAGAAGGCTTACGAACCCCGCCTGAAGAAGCTCTACAACGAGACGATCCGCAAGGCGCTTCGCGACCAGTTCGGTTACGCCAACGGGATGCAGGTTCCGCGTCTCGACAAGGTCGTCATCAATATGGGTGTCGGCGAGGCCACGGCGGACTCCAAGAAGCCGACCACGGCGGCGGAAGACCTGGCGCTGATCGCCGGCCAGAAGGCCGTCGTGACCCGCGCCCGCAACTCGATCGCCGGCTTCAAGGTCCGCGAGGGCATGCCGATCGGCGCCAAGGTGACGCTGCGCAAGGATCGTATGTACGACTTCGTCGATCGTCTGGTGACGATCGCGCTGCCGCGCGTGCGCGACTTCCGCGGCCTGAATCCGAAAAGCTTCGATGGCCGCGGCAATTTCGCCATGGGCATCAAGGAACACATCGTGTTTCCCGAGATCAATTACGACAAGGTCGACCAGATCTGGGGAATGGACATCATCGTTTGCACGACTGCCCCGACCGACGACGAGGCTCGGGCCTTGCTCAAGGCCCTGAACTTCCCGTTCAGGCAGTAACGGCAGCGAGAAAGGACAATCTGAAATGGCAAAGACCAGCTCAGTCGAAAAGAACAAGCGTCGTCGCCAGCTCGTTGCGCGTCACGCCGCCAAGCGCGCCGCGCTCAAGGCGGTCGTGATGGACCGCGACCTGCCGATGGAGGACCGCTTCCGCGCGCAGCTCAAGCTTGCCGCGATGCCGCGCAACTCCTCGAAGGTGCGTATCCGCAATCGCTGCGAGGTGACCGGTCGCCCGCGTGCCTATTATCGCAAGCTGAACATGTCTCGTGTGGCGCTGCGTGAACTGGGCTCGCTGGGTATGATCCCGGGCCTTGTGAAGTCGAGCTGGTAAGGAGGGCGTGCGATGTCCATGAGTGATCCTCTCGGCGATATGCTGACCCGCATCCGCAACGCCTACGGCCGCAAGAAGAACACGGTGTCCACACCGGCGTCCAAGCTGCGCGCCCGCGTCCTGGAAGTGATGAAGTCGGAAGGTTATATTCGCGATTACAGCCAGACCGACTTCGACAACGGCAAGTCGGAAATCGAGATCGAACTGAAATATTTCGACGGCGTGCCGGTGATCCGCGAGATCGCCCGCGTGTCGAAGCCCGGTCGGCGCGTTTACGTGTCGGCAAAGTCGATCCCGCAGGTTTCCAACGGCCTCGGCATCTCGATCCTGTCCACGCCCAAGGGCGTGATGGCCGATCACGAGGCGCGCGAGAACAATGTCGGTGGCGAGGTCCTGTGCCAGATCTTCTGATCGGGCAGGGAAACGGAACAGGAAGACGAGGTCGGGAAAATGTCTCGTATTGGTAAGAAACCCGTGCCGGTGCCCGAGGGCGTGACGGCCAGCGTCGACGGTCAGACCGTCACCGCGAAGGGTCCGAAGGGCGAGCTCACCTTCGTCGTCAACGACGAAGTTCTGGTGAAGCTCGACGATGAGGGCATCAAAGTCGATCCGCGCGACCAGTCCAAGGACGCGCGCTCCAAATGGGGCATGTCGCGCACGATCATCGACAACATCCTCAACGGGGTGAAGAGCGGCTTTGAGAAGCGGCTCGAAATCACCGGCGTCGGGTACCGCGCAGCCATGCAGGGCAAGAACCTGCAGCTTTCACTGGGCTTCAGCCACGAGGTCGTCTATGAGGCGCCCGAGGGCATCCAGCTTTCGGTGCCGAAGCCGACCGAGATCGTGGTCAGCGGCATCGACAACCAGAAGGTTGGCCAGGTCGCCGCGGAAATCCGCAAGTATCGTGGACCCGAGCCCTATAAGGGCAAGGGCGTGCGTTATGCCGACGAGCGCATCGTGCGCAAAGAAGGCAAGAAGAAGTAAGGAAAGCAGGCCATGGCTTCGAAGCATCCCGCTCAGCGCCGCGCCGCCCGCGTTCGCCGTCAGTTGAAGGCGGTATCGGGCGATCGTCTTCGGCTTTCGGTTCACCGGTCGTCGAAGAACATCTACGCCCAGATCATCGACGATCAAAAGGGCCATACCGTCGCCGCCGCGTCGACGCTGGAAAAAGACCTCAAGGGGTCGCTCAAGACTGGCGCGGATTCTGACGCGGCCGCCGCCGTCGGCAAGCTGCTTGCCGAACGCGCCGTCAAGGCGGGCGTCAAGGACGTCGTGTTCGACCGCGGCGCCTATCTCTATCACGGCCGCGTGAAGGCGCTGGCCGAGGCGGCCCGCGAGGGCGGTCTGAGCTTCTGATCACCGCCCGCGCGGCCGGTATGACGCCGTGCGGGTCCTCAACTCCAACCGTGCTTCCGGAAAAGAACAAGGAACAGGAAAATGGCACAAGATCGTAGGGACGGTCGCAACCGTGATCGCGACGAGCGCGACAGCGAATTTGTCGACAAGCTCGTTCACATCAACCGCGTCGCCAAGGTCGTCAAGGGCGGCCGTCGCTTCGGGTTCGCCGCGCTCGTCGTGGTGGGCGACCAGAAGGGTCGCGTCGGTTTCGGCCACGGCAAGGCGCGCGAAGTGCCGGAGGCCATCCGCAAGGCGACCGAGAGCGCCAAGCGTGAGATGATCTTCGTGCCGTTGCGCTCGGGTCGCACGCTGCATCACGACGTCTCCGGCCGCCATGGCGCCGGCAAGGTGCTCTTGCGGGCGGCCAAGGCCGGTACCGGCATCATCGCCGGCGGTCCGATGCGCGCGGTGTTCGAGACGCTCGGCGTGCACGACGTGGTCGCCAAGTCTATGGGAACCTCCAATCCCTACAACATGGTGCGCGCCACGTTCGACGCGCTCAAGCAGCAGATGCATCCGAAGGACATCGCCGCTCAGCGCGGCATCAAATATTCGTCGCTTCAGGCGCGCCGCGGCACCGCCGCCGCCGAAGAATAGTCCGTCGATCGGCTGACTGAGGAGCAGGACAATGGCTGAGAAGAAAAGCGGCAAGACCGTTACGGTCGAGCAGACCGGCAGTCCCATTCGTCGCCCGGGCGCGCAGCGCGCGACACTGATCGGGTTGGGACTGAACAAGATGCATCGCCGGCGCACGCTGGAGGATACGCCTTCCGTGCGCGGCATGATCGCGAAAGTGCAACATCTCGTCCGCGTTGTGGACGAGGCCTGAGCGGCGCTGGAGTATCGACATGAAACTCAACGAACTGAGTGACAAGGACGGCGCGACCCATTCGCGCAAGCGCGTCGGACGCGGCATCGGCTCCGGCCTGGGCAAGACCGGCGGGCGTGGCGTGAAAGGCCAGAAGTCGCGGTCGGGCGTGTCCATCAATGGCTTCGAGGGCGGCCAGATGCCGATCTACCGGCGCCTGCCCAAGCGTGGCTTCAAGGTTCCTTTCCCGAAGGAATTCAACGTTGTGTCGCTGGCGCGTATCCAGATCGCGCTCGATGCCAAGAAGCTCGACGCCAAGGACACGGTGACAGCCGAGGCGCTGGTCAAGGCCGGCGTGATTCGCCGCGTCAAGGACGGGGTGCGCCTGGTGTCGGACGGCGAACTGAAGGCCAAGGTCAACTTCGACATCGCGGGCGCCTCGAAGGCGGCCGTGGAAAAGGTCGAAAAGGCCGGTGGTTCCGTCAAAGTGCCGGAAAAGCCCGCGGCGGAATAGACCGGCACCCGGTGCGACCAATAGCGGCGGCCCAAGGCCGCCGCTTGCATCTTGGCTGGCCGGAGCCTATTTCGAGGCTTCGGCGACGCACGCCGTTCGCAACGAACGGACCCGCGGCGTGACGAAGCGGAGAATTTCCCATGGCATCAGCTGCTGAGCAACTCGCGTCCAATCTCAATTTCGCCGCCTTCGCCAAGGCGGAGGACCTGAAGAAGAGAATCTGGTTCACGCTCGGCGCGCTGCTTGTCTACCGCCTTGGCACCTATATCCCCATTCCCGGTATCAATCCGGAAGCCTTCGCACAGGCCTTCGAGCAGCAGTCGGGCGGCGTGCTCGGCATGTTCAACATGTTCGCCGGCGGCGCAGTCGAGCGCATGGCGATTTTCGCGCTCGGCATCATGCCCTACATCTCGGCCTCCATCATCATGCAGTTGATGACGTCGGTGGTTCCGACGCTGGAACAGCTGAAGAAAGAAGGCGAGCAGGGCCGCAAGGTCATCAACCAGTACACGCGCTACGGAACCGTGCTGCTCGCCACCGTGCAGGCCTACGGCATCACGGTCGGGCTGGAGAGCGGGGCGAACATCGTCACCGATCCGGGCTGGTTCTTCCGTATTTCGGCCGTCATCACGCTTGTCGGCGGCACCATGTTCTTGATGTGGCTGGGCGAGCAGATCACCGCTCGCGGCATCGGCAACGGCATTTCGCTGATCATCTTTGCCGGTATCGTCGCCGGTCTGCCGTCCGCGCTCGGCGGCACGCTGGAACTGGGCCGTACCGGGGCGCTGTCGACCGGCATCATCCTGGCGATCATCGTGCTGGCGATCGCGCTTATCGCGTTGATCGTTTTCTTTGAGCGCGCACAGCGTCGGCTGCTGATCCAGTACCCGAAGCGTCAGGTCGGCAACCGCATGTTCCAGGGCGACACCTCGCACCTGCCGCTGAAACTCAACACTGCCGGCGTCATCCCGCCGATCTTCGCCTCGTCGCTGCTGCTCCTGCCGGCAACGCTGGCGGGCTTTTCCGACACGTCGACCCTGCCTGGCTGGGCCAATTCGATCCTAGCGACGCTCGGGCACGGTCAGCCGCTCTACATGATCTTCTACGCCTCGATGATCGCCTTCTTCGCGTTTTTCTATACCGCGATCGTGTTCAATCCGAAGGATACGGCCGACCAGTTGAAGAAGCATTCGGGCTTCATTCCCGGCTATCGCCCGGGCGAGCGGACGGCCGAATATATCGACTATGTGCTCACGCGCATCACGGTCGTCGGCGCGCTCTATCTCGTGCTGGTGTGTCTGGTGCCCGAGTTTCTGATTTCGGCGACCGGCGTGCCCTTCTACCTTGGTGGTACTTCCCTCCTGATCGTGGTCAGCGTAACACTCGACACCGTTTCGCAGGTCCAGGGACATCTGATCGCACATCAGTATGAGGGGCTGATCAAGAAATCGAAGCTTCGCGGAGGAAAGAGGGGTCGATGAGGCTGATACTGCTCGGTCCGCCGGGAGCGGGGAAGGGGACGCAGGCGCAAAGGCTTGTCGAAAGGCACGGCATTCCGCAACTGTCGACGGGAGACATGTTGCGGGCCGCCGTCAAGGCTGAAACCGATGTCGGGCGCCGGGCCAAGGCGGTCATGGACGCAGGCGAACTGGTTTCGGATGCGATCGTCAATGCGATTGTCGGCGAGAGGATCGATCAGCCGGACTGCGCGCGTGGTTTCATCCTCGATGGTTATCCGCGCACGCTGGCCCAGGCCGACGCGGTCGAGGCGATGCTGTGCGAGCGCGGCAAGGGGCTGGACGCGGTGATCGAACTCGTTGTTGACGACAAGGCCCTCGTCGGCCGGATCGTCAAGCGGGCCGAGGAGGCGCAGGCCGCCGGCCAGCCGCCGCGCAAGGACGACAACCCGGAAGTGTTCGACGAGCGCCTGCGTGAATATTACAAAAAGACGGCGCCGTTGATCGGCTATTACCACGCCAAGGGCAAGCTGGTCGGCGTCGACGGCATGGCTTCGATCGACGCGGTTACCGAGGCGATCGAGGCCGTTCTCCAGGAAATCGCGCCGGTAAGCTGAAAGACCGGTTGACGGGACGGGCTGCTTGGACTATAGCGGCGCGTCTCCCATCAGACAGACAGTCGGCTGGGCCGGTTCGGCTCGGCTTTGTTGTTGCATCTGAAGGGAACCTTCGCAGGGGCCGGGCTCCACCGGACGCGGAGCGATTGCACACAAGCGCCGGCATTGATCGGCCCACATGGAGATACAGATGGCTCGTATAGCCGGCGTCAACATTCCGACCAACAAGCGCGTCGTCATCGCGCTGCAGTATATTCACGGCATCGGCCCGAAATTCGCGGCCGAGATCGTCGCCAAGGCGAACATCCCGTCCGATCGCCGGGTCAACCAGTTGACCGACGCCGAGGTCATGCATATCCGCGAATCGATCGACCGCGACTATCAGGTCGAGGGCGACCTGCGGCGCGAAGTCTCGATGAACATCAAGCGTCTGATGGACCTGGGTTGCTATCGCGGCCTGCGCCATCGCCGCTCGCTGCCGGTTCGCGGCCAGCGCACCCATACCAATGCGCGCACCCGCAAGGGTCCGGCCAAGGCGATCGCAGGCAAGAAGAAGTAAGAGCGGGCAGGGCGGGTGCCGCCAGACCGGTTCCACCGGCCTGTGGCTGAGACCCGTCTGCCTCTCAAGGTGTAGCCGCTGGCATTACGGCGGCGTCGATATCGAACGAAAGGACCAAAATGGCCAAGGAAGCCGCTCGTGTTCGCCGCCGCGAACGCAAGAACATTTCGTCGGGCGTGGCGCATGTCAGCTCGACCTTCAACAACACCATGATCACCATCACCGACGCGCAGGGCAACACCATCGCCTGGTCGTCGGCCGGCGCGCAGGGTTTTAAGGGATCGCGCAAATCGACCCCGTTCGCGGCCCAGATCGCCGCCGAGGATTGCGCCCGCAAGGCTCAGGAGCACGGCATGCGCCAGCTCGATGTCGAGGTGAGCGGACCGGGTTCGGGCCGCGAATCGGCGCTGCGCGCACTGCAGGCTGCGGGTTTCACGATCTCGTCGATCCGCGACGTTACGGCGATCCCGCACAATGGCTGCCGCCCGCGCAAGAAGCGCCGGGTCTGACGCACGTCGACACCATGCCGCATGAGCGCCTTGTGCGCTCCTCCGCGGTTTCCAGATCGCCCGCCACGATTGGATGGTGGCGGGGTACCGGAAGGACAAACACATGATCCAGAAGAACTGGCAGGAACTGATCAAGCCCAACAAGATCGAGTTCTCGTCCAAGAACAAGACGGTGACGACGCTCGTCGCCGAGCCGTTGGAACGCGGCTTCGGTCTGACGCTCGGCAATGCGCTGCGGCGCGTGCTGTTGTCGTCGCTGCGCGGCGCCGCGGTGACCGCCGTCCAGATCGACGGCGTCCTGCACGAATTCTCCTCCATCGCCGGCGTGCGTGAAGATGTCACCGACATCATCCTCAACATCAAGGAAATCGCGATCCGAATGGAGAGCGACGGTCCCAAGCGCATGGTCGTGCGCAAGCAGGGGCCGGGTGTCGTCGTGGCCGGCGATATTCAGACGGTCGGCGATATCGAGGTTCTCAACCCCGATCACGCGATCTGCACGCTCGACGAGGGCGCGGAGATCCGTATGGAGTTCACCGTCGATACCGGCAAGGGCTACGTGCCAGCCGAGCGCAATCGCGCCGAGGACGCGCCGATCGGGCTGATCCCCGTCGACAGCCTGTACTCGCCGGTCAAGAAAGTGTCCTACAAGGTCGAAAACACCCGCGAGGGCCAGGTTCTCGACTATGACAAGCTGTCGATGACGCTGGAGACCGACGGGTCGATCACCGGCGAGGACGCGGTGGCGTTTGCTGCCCGCATCCTGCAGGACCAGCTCGGCCTGTTCGTCAACTTCGAGGAGCCGCAGAAGGAAGTCGCCCAGGAACAGGTGACCGAACTGGCCTTCAACCCGGCCCTTCTGAAGAAGGTCGACGAGCTGGAACTGTCGGTGCGTTCGGCCAACTGCCTGAAGAACGACAACATCGTCTATATCGGCGACCTGATCCAGAAGACGGAAGCCGAAATGCTGCGCACGCCGAATTTCGGGCGCAAATCCTTGAACGAGATCAAGGAAGTTCTGGCCGCCATGGGCCTCCATCTCGGCATGGAAGTGCCGGACTGGCCGCCGGACAATATCGAAGATCTCGCGAAGCGCTACGAAGATCAGTATTAAGAGCCGGCAGGTCCGGACAGTTTGGATTTGAAGGAGAAGGCTCATGCGACACGGACGTTCCGGCCGCCGGCTGAACCGCACCGCAAGCCACCGCAAGGCCCTGTTCACCAACATGGCCGCCTCGCTCATCGAGCATGAGCAGATCACCACCACCTTGCCGAAAGCCAAGGAGCTGCGCCCGATCGTGGAGAAGCTCGTCACGCTCGGCAAACGCGGCGATTTGCATGCCCGGCGCCAGGCGATTTCGCGCGTGGGCAGCGACAAGCTGGTTCAACGCCTGTTCGACACCATCGCGCCGCGCTACGCCGAGCGCAATGGCGGCTATCTGCGCATCATGAAGGCGGGTTTCCGCCATGGTGACAATGCGCCGATGGCGGTGATCGAGTTCGTCGATCGCGACGTTTCGGCCAAGGGCGCTGCCGATCGCGCCCGCGTCGAAGCCGAGGAAAAGGTCGAGGAGACCGAGGCCGCGTAAGCGACGCACGGTCAGCATCGGAAGAGCAGGAAGGGGCCGTTCGGCCCCTTTTTTGCGTGCGCGGTGCTGTTTTCGTATCTCCGATACGCAAGCAGCAGTGCCGCGATCGGGTCGCGGGCCGTGCGGCCTGGTGATCGGAATGCCGGCTGCGCACAAAGATGCCCGGTGCGGCCCCTGCGGTCCCGGACCGCCTTCCAATTTGCACAATCAAGGTGACAATGCGACGAGTGCCGTGATGGAGGATTCGTTGATGCGCAAATTTATGGCCGCCGTGATGGTTTCTTTGGCGGTTGCCGCCCTGATGCCGCTTGGCGCCGCCGTGCCTTCCCATGCGCAGGAGGATTCCGGCGGCCTGCGCGGCCTTTTGAACGAACTCCTGCCCGGCCGGGACGAGCCGGATGACAAGGCGGCCGCGGAATCCGGCCAGGCCCAGAGCGGGCCCGAGCGTCGGGTGCCGTTTGCCCGCCAGGACATTCAGCTTTCCTTCGCGCCGCTGGTGCGCGAAACCGCGCCCGCAGTCGTCAATGTCTATGCCAAGCAGGTCGTGGCGACGCGTTCGCCCTTCGCCGGCGATCCGTTCTTTGAGCAGTTTTTCGGCCGGCGTATGCCGCCCCGGGTGCAGTCATCGCTCGGCTCGGGCGTGATAGTGGATCCCTCCGGCATCATCGTGACCAATTATCACGTCATCGGCGAGGCGGACGACATCAAGGTGGCTCTGTCGAACGGGCGCGAATATGAAAGCACGATCCTGCTCAAGGACGAATCGCTCGACCTGGCGGTGATGAAGATCGAGGCCGACGCGGCGTTTCCGGCAATCGATATCGGCGATTCCGATGCGCTGGAGGTCGGCGATCTCGTGCTGGCGATCGGCAATCCGTTCGGCGTCGGTCAGACGACCACCAGCGGCATCGTGTCGGCGCTGGCGCGCAACCATATCGGCATTGTCGATTTCGGGTTCTTCATCCAGACGGACGCGGCGATCAATCCGGGCAATTCGGGCGGGGCGCTGATCGACATGGCCGGCCGCCTGGTCGGCATCAACACGGCGATCTACAGCCGCACGGGCGGCTCGATCGGCATCGGGTTCGCCATTCCCTCCAACATGGTGCGCGCGGTGGTGGAAGCCGCCCGTCAGGGCGAGGACCATTTCGAACGGCCTTTCGTGGGGGCGCAGTTCGAGCCCGTCACCGCGCAGATCGCCGAGGCGCTCGGCATGGAGCGCCCGGCCGGCGCCCTGGTAACGGCGGTCGACGTGGACGGCCCGGCGGCGACGGCGGGGCTCAAGCCGGGCGACGTGGTGCTGGCGCTCAACGGCGCGGCGATCGAGCATGTCGACGCGCTCGGCTATCGTCTGGCCACGCAGCCGATGGGCAGCGCGGTTGCTTTCGACGTCCTGAGCCAGGGTGCGAAGCGCAAGCTTACGGTGACACTGGCGCGGGCGCCGGAAGGCAGCGGCGGCGGCCCGGTCGAGATCGCCGGCGAGAGTCCGTTTGCCGGCGCCAGCGTGGCCGCTTTGTCGCCGCGCCTTGCCCGGCGCCTGCGCCTGCCGGCGCGCACGACGGGGGTGGCGATGGTCGAGGTGCCGCGCGGATCGCCTGCGGCCGGGTTCGGGTTCCGGCCGCGCGACATCGTGCGGGAAGTCAACGGTGTGCCGATCGACACGGTCGAGGCGCTGCTCTCCGCGGCGGCCGAAAACACGCGCTGGTGGCGCTTCACCGTCGAGCGCGACGGACAGTTGCTGCGCCAGATGCTGCGTTACTGACGGGGTGGTGCGCGCCGCATGGGGGATCTGTTTAAGACCGAGGAGGCACCGAAACGCGAGCCGGCCCGCCCGCTCGCCGATCGGCTGCGGCCGCAAAAACTCGCCGACGTCGTCGGCCAGGAGCATCTGACCGGGCCGGACGGCGCGCTGACGCGACTGATCCGCTCGGGTTCGCTCGGCTCGATGGTCTTCTGGGGGCCGCCCGGAACCGGCAAGACCACCGTGGCGCGCCTGCTTGCGGGCGAGACCGGGCTCGCCTTCGAGCAGATTTCGGCGATCTTTTCCGGCGTCGCCGATCTCAAGAAGGTGTTCGAGGCGGCGCGGCTGCGGCGCGCCAACGGCCATCAGACCTTGTTGTTCGTCGACGAAATCCATCGCTTCAACCGCGCCCAGCAGGATTCCTTCCTGCCGGTGATGGAAGACGGCACGGTGATCCTCGTCGGCGCAACGACGGAAAACCCGTCCTTCGAGCTCAACGCCGCGCTGTTGTCGCGGGCCAGGGTTCTGGTGTTCAAAGCGCTCGACGCGCAGGCCCTGGCGCTGCTTCTGACACGAGCCGAGACGATCGAGGAGCGACCGCTGCCGCTTGATGAGGACGCGCGCGCCGTGCTGACGCGGATGGCCGACGGCGACGGCCGCGCCGTGTTGACGCTTGCCGAGGAGATCTGGCGCGCGGCGGGCGCGGACGAGGTGTTCGACGCGGCTGCCTTGCAGGAAATAGTCCAGCGCCGCGCCCCGATCTACGACAAGGGCCAGGACGGGCATTACAATTTGATCTCGGCGCTGCACAAATCGGTGCGCGGCTCCGATCCCGACGCCTCCCTTTATTATCTCGCGCGCATGTTCGATGCCGGTGAGGACCCGCTTTATATCGGCCGGCGGCTGGTGCGCATGGCAAGCGAGGATATCGGCCTGGCCGATCCCCAGGCGCTCGTCGTCGCCAATGCGGCCAAGGACGCCTACGACTATCTCGGTTCGCCCGAGGGCGAACTGGCCTTGGCTGAGGCCTGCGTGTATCTGGCCACCGCGCCGAAATCGAACGCCGTCTATACCGCCTTCAAGGCGGCGATGCGCGACGCCAGGCAGCACGGCTCGCTGATGCCGCCCAAGCATATCTTGAACGCGCCGACCAAGCTGATGAAGGCGGAGAGCTATGGCGGCGGCTATCTCTACGACCACGACCAGGACGACGCGTTTTCCGGTCAGGACTATTTTCCCGAACGGATGGGGCGCCAGACCTATTACGACCCGCCCGAGCGCGGCTTCGAGCGCGATATCCGCAAACGGCTCGACTACTGGGCCAAGTTGCGTCGGGACCGTTCGGGCGGATGAACGGGAACGACGCCGACATCGCCGGAACCGGTCGCCGTGGCGACAGGCTCGGCGATGTCGACCTCGTGCTGATCGATTCCATCACCCAGATATCGCCCGCGGATGCCGGCAAGGTTGTGGTGACCGGCTCGCATGGCGGCGTCAGCGCGGCGCGTTTCGCGGCGGCGGTCGCAGCCAGGCTCTACGTCTTCAACGATGCCGGCATCGGCAAGCAGCGGGCCGGGATTGCCGGGCTCGACCGGCTGGCGCGCGCGGGCATCGCCGCCTGCGCGGTCGCCCACGACACGGCGCGCATCGGCGAGGCAGACGATAGTCTGGCCGGCGGCGTCGTCTCGGCCGTCAATCGGCCGGCCGCCGCGCTGGGTCTGCAAGTCGGCGCTCGCCTGCGCGACCAGCTGGCGGCGCTGGGGCGGTAAATAATCTGTCGACCGCTTGACCGGGATCAAGGACGTCCGTGGCCGAAACCGTCATCGTATGGGCGGTTTTCGGAGAACGAGCCTTGGCTTTCAGAGCGTTGATCACGTCGCTGCTCGTTGGGGGCGCCTTGACGTTGCCGGCCGTGGCGCAGTCCACCGATCCGGCATGGCTGGACGAGATCACGCGCGCCATCGCGGCCGAAAAACAATGCGAGGTCGGCTATTTCATCGCCGCGCGCGAATACGATCTTGGCGGTCGGCGCGTGTTCGAGGCGCGGGTTCAGTGCGTTGACGGGCGCCAGTTCGACGCCTCGCGGACCGAACCCGATACCGACTTCACCTTCCAGGCTTGCGCGGTGCGAGTCTGCTGACCCTTCCGAGATCAGGAAAGGAACAGTCGCATGCATGTCATCGTCATCTACGGAACGGTCGAGGGCCATACGCGCAAGATCGCGCGCAACGTCTCGGCGACCATCCAGAGCCTCGGCCATCAGGTCACGGTGTTCGACGCCGGCGACCTTGGCGATGCCGATCTCGACCTGGCCGACGCGGTCATCGTGTGCGCGCCGGTCCATATGGGACAATTCCCGAGCGCGATCGCGCATTGGCTGACCACGCACGATACCGCACTTGCCGATCTGCCTGGCGCCTTCATCTCGGTGTCGCTGGCCTCCGCATCGCCGTTTCCCGAGGAACACGCCGAGATCCAGAAGATCACCCAGACGTTTTTCGATCAGACCGGCTGGCATCCGGCGATGGTGCACCAGGCGGCCGGCGCGTTGCGCTACCCGCGCTACGATTTCCTCAAGCGTCTGTTGATGAAGCACATCGCCTATCGCGAGGGCGGGCCGACCGACGTGACCAAGGACCACGAGTTCACCAACTGGAACGCGCTCGCCGCCTTTGTGACCGGCTTCGTCGCGCACTGCAGCGACGATCAGGCCCCGACCAAGCGGCAGGCGGGGTGAGGACGGCGGAGACGGCGCGTTTCGATCGCTGGCGGGACGCTGACGGGCGGTCGCCAACCCTGTGGCCGGTTCGACAACCCGACGTGCCCGATTGACTTAGGGCCGGCGATGGCCAAGGTGTCGCCGCATGAAGGATATCGCCATCATCGCGGCCGGCGGCGCCATCGGTGCGTCGTTGCGCCATCTGACCGGAATGCTGTTTCTGCGCCTGCTGGGGCCCGGCTTTCCCTGGGCGACGCTGACCGTCAACATTGTCGGCGGTTTCGCCATGGGCCTGTTCATCGAGTTGCTTGCCCGTCGCGTCGGTGCACCGATGGAGTTGCGCCTGTTCGTGGCCACCGGCCTTTTGGGCGGCTTTACCACGTTCTCGGCCTTTTCGCTCGAAGTTGCGCTTTTGTGGGAGCGCGGCGCCATCGCTCTGGCCGCGCTTTACCTGGCCGCCAGTGTGATCGGCGCGGTCGGCGCGCTGTTTTGCGGATTGTGGCTCGCAAGAACCCTTGCCTGATGGTAAGTGCGCGGCTTGAAACGGACATGACCGGCGACAGGCGATGGCGGGCGTAGAGCAGATCACGGTGGAAAGCGGCGAAGCCGGCATGCGGCTCGATCGCTGGTTCAAGACGCATTTCCCCGGCCTCGGTTTCGGGCAGCTGCAAAAGCTGCTGCGCTCGGGCCAGATCCGGGTCGATGGCGGCCGGGTGAAATCGGACACGCGCGTCGAGCCGGGGCAGGTGGTGCGGGTTCCGCCGCTTGCCGTCGACCGCAAGGGGGAGGCGCCGCTGACGCAGCGCACCATGCGCGACCGCAGCGACGCCGATCTCCTGTCGAAGATGCTGCTTTACGAGGACCCGCAGGTCTTTGTCTTCGACAAGCCGTCCGGCCTGGCGGTGCAGGGCGGTTCGGGCGTGTCGCGCCATCTCGACCAGATGCTGGAGGCCTGGCGCAGCAAGAAGGGCGAAAAGCCCCGGCTGGTGCATCGCCTCGACCGCGACACGTCGGGCGCCGTGGTGGTGGCGCGCACGCGCCTGGCGGCGATGCGGCTGGCCGAAGCCTTTCGCGGGCGTGACGCCAAAAAGACCTACTGGGCGCTGGTCAAGGGTGTGCCGCGCAAGCGCGAGGACCGGATATCATCCTGGCTCGTCAAGGAACAGACACCCGACGGCGACCGCATGCGGGTTGCCCGGCATGGCGAAGCGGGGGCCGACCATGCGATCTCGCACTATCGGGTCATCGAACAGGCCGGCATGACGCTGTCCTGGCTGCAGATGGAGCCGTTTACCGGCCGGACCCACCAGCTGCGTGTCCACGCCGCCTCGATCGGCTGCCCGATCATCGGCGACCCCAAATATTTCGAGGCCGACCAGAACTGGGAGTTGCCGGGCGGTATCCAGAACCGGTTGCACCTGCACGCGCGCCGGATCGTGATTCCGCACCCGCGCAGCGGAATGATCGACGTGTCCGCGCCGCTGCCGCCGCATATGGTGCAGAGCTTCAACCTGCTCGGTTTCGACGAAAACGAGGCGCCGGACCCATGAGCGGCGTCGCGCAGCCCGTCGAACGGCACGGCGCGATCGACGCCTCTGCGGCCGGATTGATGATCGTGCTCACCTTCTCGTGGGGGCTGAACGGGGTTGCCGCCAAGCTGGCGGGTGTCGGCTACAGCCCGGTCATGCTGACGGTCTTGCGCTCGGCGATCGCGGCCTTGTGCGTGTACGGCTGGTGCCGCTGGCGCGGGGTCGCGCTGTTCGAGCGCGACGGCACGATGTGGCCGGGCATTCTGGCGGGGCTGCTTTTCGGCGGCGAATTCGTGCTCTTGTTCTGGGGTCTGGACTATACCAGCGTCGCACGCAGCGCGCTGATGCTCAACACCATGCCGTTCTGGGTGCTGGTGGGCGCACATTTCCTTCTCGGCGAACGCATGTCGATGCTGAAGCTCGCAGGGACTGTGCTGGCCTTCGGCGGCGTGGTCCTGGTCTTTTCCGACAAGCTCAGCGCCCCCGGTCCGACCGCCGTCCGCGGCGACATCATGTGCCTGATCGCCGGCGCGCTCTGGGGCGCAACGGTGCTGGTGGTCCGCAAAAGCAGCCTGGCCGCGGCGAGCCCGGAAAAGGTGCTGCTCTACCAGCTTGTTGTGTCAGCGCTGATGGCCGTGCCGCTGCTGGCGGTCTCGGGTCCCGCCCTGCGTGAGGTCACGGCTCTTGCGAGCGGCGCGATGCTGTTTCAGGCCATCTACGTCGTCGCACTCACCTATCTGGTCTGGTTCTGGCTGGTGCGGCGCTACCCGGCCGGCGCGCTTGCCAGTTTCGCCTTTCTGACGCCGGCTTTTGGGGTCATTCTGGGCGGCCTGCTGCTTGCCGAACCGGTTTCGGTGCGCATCGTGGCCGCGCTTGGCATGATCGCGGTCGGTATTGTGCTTGCCAACCGGCCGTCGCGGCGCCAGCCGCGAGGCTGAGCCGCCTCAACCGTTTTTCTTTTTGCCGATGGACAACATCATGCGCGACATACTCAACGATCTCGACGACGAACGCGGTCTGGCCGGGCCCGATCCGATGAAGCGGGCGCAGGAAAAGATGCGCCAGCCTTTGCCGAAGCGCTTCTACACGCAGGCCACCGTGTCGGTCGGCGACAGCGGCCACGAGGTGCGGCTCGACGGCAAGCCGGTGCGCACGCCGGGCAGGGCGCTGCTTGCGCTGCCCAATGCGGCGGCGGCCGAACTGGTGGCCGGCGAGTTCGCCGCGCAAGGCGAGATCATCGATCCGATGACGATGCCGGTGACGCGCATCGCCAATACGGTGATCGACGGCGTCGCGCACGATCCGCAGGCGGTGCTGGAGGATATTCTGCGCTTCGCCGCGTCGGACCTGGTGTGCTACCGGGCCGGCAACCCGGAACGGCTGGCCGCGCTGCAGGCCGAGGCCTGGGACCCGGTGCTCGACTGGGCGCTGACGCGGCTGGGCGCGCGTTTCGTGCTTGCCGAGGGGGTGATGCATGTCGAGCAGCCGCGCGAGTCGATCGCCGCGGTTGGTGTCCATCTGCGCGCGCGCAGCGATCCTTTCCGGCTCGCCTGCCTGCATGTGATGACAACGCTGACCGGTTCGGCGCTGATCGCCCTGTCGCTCGAGGATGGCGCCATCGATCTCGACCATGCCTGGGCAGGGGCGCATGTGGACGAGGACTGGAACATCGCCCAGTGGGGCGAGGATGCCGAGGCGGCGCGCAAGCGCGCCATGCGCTTTGCCGACATCGCCGCCGCCCACGCGCTTATGGCGACCCTCGACTGAACCGGCGGCCGCGCCGGCCTTTCTTCAGCCGCCGCCGAACATCCGGTAGAGCGCCCGCGCGATTTCCCCTTCCAGCGGGAAGGACAGCATGCCCATGACCGAATAGCCCAGGAGCCAGGGCATCAGGTAGAAGCGGATCATGTAGAAGAACCAGGCAACGAAGACCGGCACCAGCGGTTCGAGCAGAAAAGACGGCGTGATCGGGCGGAACAGGCGCAGGATCGGGTTGGTCGCCCGCACGAAGAATTTCATGAAAAAGAAGTCGGAATCCTCCGGCAAAAAGACGTTCATCGCCGCTCGCCCGATCAGCGTCCACATGACGATGCCGAGCAGGTAGTCGATGACGATCACCCAGAGGGGGAAGGCCGCGAATGTGTGGTCCATGCCGAAAGGGTCCGTTGCGCGAAAACGCGGGGACGGGAGTTGTTCCCGTCCCCGCGCGCAGTGTGCGTCAAGTCAGTGCTTGGCCGCAAGAATGGCCGGCCCGGTCGGCACCCGGGTTTCGTCGACCATGCGCTGGGTTTCCTCGTCCGGCGCCGGCGTCAGCAGGGTGACGACGACCATGGCCACGAGGCTGGTCGCCATGCCGACGATGCCGAAGCGCAGATGGTCGAGACCCATCCACGGCGTGCCGCCGGTATAGACGTAGTAGAGATAGGCCGAGCCCGAGGCGAAGCCCAGGACCATGCCGGCGATCGCGCCGGGCGTGTTGGCCCGTTTCCACCACACGCCGAGCGCCAACGGGAAGAACAGGCCCGATGCCGCGAAGCAGAATGCCCAGGCCACAGCTCCCAGAATGCCGGTCAGCTGCATCGACGCGATCAGGGCCGCCGCCGCGCCGATGACGACCAGGAGCACGCGGGCCACGATCAGCCTGACGGCGGTGTCCGCCTTCGGGTCGATGATCTTGTAGTAAAGATCGTGGCTAAGCGCGTTGGCGATCGCCAGAAGCAGACCGTCGGCAGTCGACATCGCCGCCGCCATGCCGCCGGCCGCAACGAGGCCGGAGATGACGTAGGGCAGGCCGGCGATTTCCGGCGTTGCCAAAACGACGATGTCGGGCCGCATGAAGAACTCGTTCAGTTGCAGGATGCCGTCGCCGTTCTGGTCGACGACCGATAGGAAGCCGACGCTGGACCAGTTCTGGATCCAGGCCAGGTTCTGCACCTCCTCGATCGACTTGCCGATGATGGCCGTCGGCAGGCTGGGATCGAGCAATTGCAGTTTCGTCAGCGTGGCGAGCGCCGGTGCGGTGAAGTAGAGCAGGAAGATGAACAGCAGCGACCAGGCCACCGATTTGCGCGCCGCCCGCACCGACGGCGTGGTGAAGTAACGCATGAGGATGTGCGGCAGCGATGCCGTGCCGGCCATCATGCAAAGAGCCAGCGTGACGAATTTCCACTCCGCCAGATCGCCGACCGGCCCGGTATGGGGCGTGGTCAGCACCGACAGGCCGGGGACGGCCTCGGCCGGCGGATTGAGCCCGTATTGCGTTTCGAGCCCGGCTATGGTGGTTGCCGCCTCGCCATAGGTGAAGTGCGGAATGATGCCGAAACCCTGCGCGTTCGACATCCAGATCACCGGCACCAGATAGGCGATGATGAGCACGATATACTGCGCCACCTGGGTCCAGGTGACGGCGCGCATGCCGCCCAGCATTGAGCACAGCAGGATGCCGAGCAAGCCGAACCACACCCCGTAAGAGAAGGGAATGTGCAGGGCGCGGGCGGCGATCGTGCCGGTGGCGTTGATCTGTGCCGTCACATAGGTGAACGACGCCACCACGAGGACGACGACCGCGCAGAAGCGGGCCAGATTGCCGCCATAACGGGTGCCGACGAAGTCGGGCACGGTGTAGCAGCCGAACTTGCGCAGATAAGGCGCCATCAGCGAGTTGACGAGCACGTAGCCACCGGTCCAGCCGACGATGAAGGCCATGTAGCCGTAACCGCCGAAATAGATACCGCCGGCGAGCGCCACGAAGGACGCGCCCGACATCCAGTCGGCCGCCGTGGCCATGCCGTTATAGACCGCCGGAACCTGGCGGCCGGCGACATAGTAGGCGTCGACCTCCATCGTGCGCGACAGCCAGCCGATCAGCGCGTAGATGGCGATGGTGAAGGCGACGAACAGGATACCGATCGTGTCGGCGCCAACCCCCATTTGCTCGAGGATCGCCATCAGGATGATGAAGGCGATGAAGCCGCCGGTGTAGATGCCGTAGACGCGGCCGATATTGTCTAGAAAATTTCCCTTGATCATGGCCATGATACGCCTCCTATTCGTCGGCTACGCCGAATTCTTCGTCGATCTGGTCCTGGCGCCAGTTCTGGAAGAAGATGAGAACAACGAAGGCGATCAGCGAGCCTTGGGCGATCATGTAGTAGCCAAGCGGAAAGCCCAGGAAATTGACGCTGTTGAGCGAGCTGACGAACCAGGGGATGACAAGTGAGAAGAAGAACCAGAGCACGAGCACGACGATCGTCAGGCTCCTGGTTTTCGACCAATAGCGATCCCGGGCTTCGTCGCTCAGTTGAGCGTGTTCGCCGGACATGGTGTTTTCCCTCCCTACATTGTGCTGGCAGCATTGGCTGCGAGCGGGCTCATCACGGAATCCCGGCCGGGACTCACACCGATGATCGGGCAGGATCGGCTATCGGCAAGACAATGGAAATTGAGACATTGGTCGTATTCATCGGTTGTGGACGGGGCGCGGGATGAGCGGAAAACTGGCATCCGGACTGACGTTGCTGCGCGAATTCGCGTCGCGGCTGTCGGTGCGGCGCGACACGGCACCGATCGACAGCGTGGCGGCGTTGTGCGACTTCGTCAGCACACGGGCGGCCTTCGTCGCGCAGAAGAAGCTCTACGGCTATCTCAAGGCGCGCATGGGCACGCGCTATCCCTCGATGTTCGAGGACGAGGTGTTCGTGGCTTCGGTCAACATCGCCAAGATGCACGTGTTTGTCGCGGCGCTTTCCGACCTCGCCGTGCATGCGGGTGTGCGTGTCGGCGCGGAGGCGGCGCTGGACGAAGCGGGCCGGAGCGCCCTCGCCAGAACCTGCTTTCGTGCCGGGCTGGCCGACAACGCGGCCGACATGCGCGACGAAGCGACTTTGGCTGCATGGCTGACGGCATTCGATGCGCGGCTCGAGGGCGTGCATTGGGCGAACCTGGAGGCGGGTGGCGACGCCTTTAGCGAAAGTCCCCGCGCGCTGCTTGATTGGGCGCCGATCGCCGACGGGCTCAAGCGCTACGACGCCGAGATCGTCGAAAATTCAATCCGATTCGCCTGGATCGAGATCCGGCGCGAATTGGCGCGGCGTCTCGACGCCCGCGCCGTTGCCGCGGACGAGGCGCTAGAGAGAGGCTAGGAAGCCCTCCGCCTCGGCCTCGGCGCGGCCCAGTTCGAGATTGACGCTGCTTTGGGAGCCATAAAGAAAACCGATGTCGCGGTCGAGCTGGCTGATCTGGGCGCGGATGGCGGCGTCCTTGGCCGGGTCCTTGCCGAGCGAGGCGGTCAGTTCGCGGCGTTCGTTCTCCTTGCGGGAAATGTCGTTTTGAACCCTGTCGCGCCGGGCGCGTGCGTCATACACGCGCATGCCGAACTGGTAGCCCTGCGTAAACAGGCCATCGAGCTGCCGCGGACAGACATTGGCGTAGCTCTTGCCCTCGGACCCGACCCGGACGGCGTTTTGCGGCGTGCAGTAGCGGATCAGGCCGGTTTCGCGTCCGGCCAGCCACGCCGACTGGTCCGGCACGACGCCGACACGCTGGCAAGCCTTGGCATGTTTGAGAATGTAGTCGGTGCCGCGTCCGGCCGCCCCGTCGGTCTCGCCGACGATGCGCCAGTCAGCGACCGCGCATTCTTCCTTGCTCATCGTCTGACACGCGGCGAGCACGGTCGCCAGCACGCCCAAGACCGATCCGCTCACCGCCAAGCGCGCTGCCGCCATCATGTCCGTTCCCCGTCGCCGATTTTCAAGGCGCCCAGTTAGAGAGTTCGTGCCCATGCCGACAATGCGCCGCCCCGCTTTATGTCGTGTTTCCACAACGCAGAAAGCCCCGCGGCCAGGCCGCGGGGCTTTCGTGCGGTTCGCAACGGTCCCGCGGGGGGGGGGCGATCAGACCGAATAATACATGTCGAACTCGACCGGATGCGGCGTCATTTCGTACCGCAGCACTTCGTGCATCTTGAGTTCGATATAGGCGTCGATCTGGTCGTCGTCGAACACGCCGCCGGCCTTGAGGAAGGCGCGGTCCTTGTCGAGGCTGGCAAGCGCCTCGCGCAGCGACGCGGCCACCGTCGGCACGCGCTTCAGTTCCTTCGGCGGCAGGTCGTAGAGATCCTTGTCCATGGCCTGGCCCGGATGGATCTTGTTCTTGATGCCGTCGAGCCCCGCCATCAGCATGGCGGCGAAAGAAAGGTAGGGGTTGGCGGCGGGATCGGGGAAGCGGACCTCGACGCGTTTGGCCTTCGGCGAGGTGCTGTAGGGGATGCGGCAGGAGGCCGAGCGGTTGCGGGCCGAGTAGGCGAGCAGCACCGGCGCCTCGAAGCCCGGAACCAGCCGCTTGTAGGAGTTGGTCGAGGGGTTGGCGAAGGCGTTGATCGCCTTGGCGTGCTTGATGATCCCGCCAATATAGAACAGGCAGCTTTCGGACAGGCCGGCATATTCGTTGCCGGCGAAGGTCGGCTTGCCGTCCTTCCAGATCGACTGATGCACATGCATGCCTGAGCCGTTGTCGCCATAAACGGGCTTGGGCATGAAGGTTGCGGTCTTGCCGTAGGCGTTGGCGACCTGGTGAATGACGTATTTGTAGATCTGCAACTTGTCGGCGTTGCGGGTCAGCGTGTCGAACTTGATGCCCAGTTCATGCTGTGCGGCCCCGACCTCGTGGTGATGCTTTTCAACCACGACGCCCATCTCCGCCATCACGGTCAGCATTTCCGAGCGCATGTCCTGCAGGGAATCGATCGGCGGCACCGGGAAATAGCCGCCCTTCACGCGCGGGCGGTGGCCGAGATTGCCGGTTTCGTAGTGGGTGTCGTCATTGGACGGCAATTCGGTCGAATCGAGCATGAAGCCGGTGTTGTAGGGATCGGCCTTGTATTTGACGTCGTCGAAAACGAAGAACTCGGCTTCCGGACCGACATAGCAGGTGTCGCCGACGCCTTCGGACTTCAGATAGGCCTCAGCCTTCTTGGCCGTGGTGCGCGGATCGCGATTATAGGCTTCGCCCGACACCGGATCGAGGATGTCGCACAGCACAACCATCGTGGACTGAGCGAAGAAGGGGTCCATATGGGCTGTCTCGGTGTCCGGCATCAGCACCATGTCGGATTCGTTGATCGCCTTCCAGCCGCCGATGGAGGAGCCGTCGAACATGACGCCGTCGGCGAACATGTCCTCGTCGACCGCCACCACGTCCATGGTGACGTGCTGCATCTTGCCCTTGGGATCGGTGAAGCGCAGATCGACGAACTTAACGTCGTTGTCCTTGATCTGCTTGAGAATATCATTGGCTGTCGTCATGGTCTCTCTTTCCCTGTCTGACGTGTGACATGCCTTGCGGGCAATTTGTGATGAGCGGTCGTCGTATTTTTGCAAACAGACACGCCGCCCGGTTTTCCTGTCAAAGCCGCTTTGCCTGAAAACTCGGCCCGAGCCTGGCGCGGCCGGACTAGATCGCCTCGACGCCGGTTTCGCCGGTTCGGATGCGCACGACCTCTTCGATGCTGGAGACGAAGATCTTGCCATCTCCGATCCGTCCGGTCTGCGCGGCCTTGCGAATCGCTTCGATCGCCGCTTCGACCGCATCGTCGGAAAGCACGATCTCGACCTTCACCTTCGGCAGGAAGTCGACGACATATTCGGCGCCGCGATAGAGCTCGGTATGGCCCTTCTGGCGTCCGAAACCCTTGGCTTCGGTGACGGTGATGCCTTGCAGGCCCACATCCTGAAGCGCTTCCTTCACCTCGTCGAGTTTGAACGGCTTGATGATCGCCTCGATCTTTTTCATCTAGGTTTCGGCCTCCGCTGGCATCGATGTCGGGTGATTTTCCCGCGCTGTGACCTCAAAAGCATGAACCGTGCCAGTTCGGCCCATGCCCGAGAGACAAACCCCGTCTTCGCCCACGGCGCGCAAAATAGGGAATTTATGCGATGTGGGCGCTGGTTTGACGAGGCACAGGATTGCAGGCTGTGCCCTCACATCATGAGGCGTGATTAATTCTTGTGCAACCGGCACAAAAAAACGGCAGGCAACGCCGTGGCTAGGGCACGCGCGGGCGGATAATGTCGGCGTAAACAGGGAGATGCGCGGTGAGCGACGAATTGCTGACGCCGGATCAGATGGCCCAAGCCGATCGTCTGGCGATTGCGGGCGGACCGCTGGACGGCTACGGGCTGATGCTCAATGCCGGGCGCGCGGTGGCCGCCGCGGTGCTGGCGCATTTTCCGCACGCCCGCCATGCGCATATTCTGTGCGGTCCCGGCAATAATGGCGGCGACGGGCTGGTGGCGGCGCGCTTCCTGCGCGAGGCGGGGATGGAGGTCTCGGCCTATCTCGGTCCGGCGCCGCGCGAGGGCGGCGACGCGGCGCGCGCGCTTGCCGATTTCCCCGACACGGTGCGGCCGCTGGAGGCGTTTTGCGCCACGCCGCACGACGTTGTCGTTGACGCGCTGTTCGGCGCCGGCCTTGCCCGGCCGCTCGACGGTGTTTTTGCCGCGCTGGTCGACAAGGCGCGTTTGTCGGGCGCGCCGGTGGTGGCCGTCGATCTGCCGTCCGGTGTCTCGGGGCAAAGCGGCGCCGTGCTCGGCGCGGCGATGGCCGCGCGGCACACGGTCACTTTTTTCCGGCGCAAGCCCGGGCACCTGCTTTTTCCCGGCCGGGGGCTTTGCGGCAGGGTCGAGGTTGCCGATATCGGCATTCCGCGCCGGGTGCTGGCCGAGATCGGCCTCGACCTGTTTGAAAATGCACCCCGCCTGTGGCGGGAGGCTCTTCCGGTCGCGGACCCGCTCAGCCACAAATATAGCCGCGGCCATGCCGGCGTGTTGTCCGGCGGCCCCGCGGCGACCGGCGCGGCCAGGCTGGCGGCGATGGCGGCGGCGCGCGCCGGGGCAGGGGCGGTCACGCTTTTGTCGCCGGCCTCGGCGCTGCAGGTCAATGCCGCGCATCTGACCGCGATCATGCTTCAGCGCGCCGACGATCCCGACCACGTCGCCGCCTTCGCCGGCGAGCGCAAACTGTCGGCGCTGGCGATCGGGCCGGGCTTCGGCGTCGGCGAAAAATGCCGCGCTTTCGTTGCCATGGCGGCAGGACTGCGACGCGAACGCGGGTTGGGCCTGGTTCTCGACGCGGATGCGCTGACCTCGTTCGAGGACGCGCCCGATACGCTGTTTGCCTGCCTGAGAGGGGACGGAGCCGGAAAGGCCGGGTCCGTGGTGCTGACGCCGCACGAAGGCGAGTTCACCCGGCTGTTTCCCGATCTGGGCATGGATTCGGGCGCTTCGAAGGTGGAGCGTACCCGCCGGGCGGCCGCGCGCGCCGGCGCTACCGTGGTGCTGAAGGGGGCCGACAGCGTGATCGCCGCGCCGGACGGGCTGGCGGCAATCAACGCGCATGCCAGCCGTTATCTGGCCACCGCCGGGTCCGGCGACGTGCTGACCGGTCTGATTACCGGCCTGCTTGCGCAGGGCATGCCGGGGTTCGAGGCTGCGGCGGCGGCGGTGTGGCTGCACGGCGACGCCGGACTGCGCCTGGGGGCGGGGCTGGTCGCGGAAGATTTGCCCGCCGCGATCCCGGCCGTGCTGGCGGGCCTGTCGGCCGCCGACGACGCCCTTCGGTAAGGGCGGCGCGCAGATCGCAGCCCGGCCCGACCGCCTTTGGCGACTGGGCGCCGCGCAAGGCAGGCGGGTGGCCGAGGAGGCCGCGGCAGCGTTTGCGGCAGGTATAGTCGTCCGCCGTCAGCGGCCGGCGCGATAAAACACCGACGGTTCGACACCGGTCTCGCGCGCGATCGCATAGGCGAGATAGCTGGCGTCCGGATCGTGGCCCATGCCGAGCGAGCCCTGCGGCATGCCGGGCACGGCGATGCCGGCGATCTGCGGCCGTTCCGAAAGCAGCTTGTCCACGGCTTCCAGCGGCACGTGACCCTCGAGAAAATAGCCGTCGATGGCGGCGGTATGACAGGCCTGCATGGCGTCGGGAACGCCGGCCTGTTTCTTGACCGGGGCGAGATCCTCGACATCGTGCATCTTGATGTCGAAACCGGCCTTTTCGACCGCGTCGGCCCAGGCCTGACAGCAGCCGCACCAGGGCGATTTCCACACCGTGATCGTGCCTCGCTCGGCCGCGAGCGCAGCGTGAGATGCCAGGGCAAGAACAAGCGTCGAAGCAAGAAAGAACGTTCGGGATGATTTCAAAGGGCGTCTCCTCGAATGGGGCTGACGCGACATGCCGTTCGGGTGGCGCGCCACGCTGCGATCAATATCGTGGTTCCGGTAACTGGAAGGTCAAGCGTAGTCTCGACCCGCGCAACACAAAATGCGACCCGGCACGTCCTGGTTTCCATTCGCGGCGGCGTTCTGGCGGATATGTCACGCGGCGTGGGTACGAGCGGGCAGCCTGGCGCACGCCGTGCTGGACTTTGCCTATCGGCCCGCCCATGATCGCGGTTTCAGGACAATCTGCCGGGAGCCCAGATGCTGAGGATTGAGAAGGTCGCGATCGCCTCGATTTACGTGCCGACCGCGCGGCGCAAGACTTTGCACGTCGATACGGTGCGGCATCTGGCCGAGGATATTCTGGAAAACGGCATGAAGATGCCGATCCAGGTCCGGCACGACGGCAAGCGCAACGTCCTGGTTGAAGGGCTGCACCGGCTGGAAGCGGCAAAATGGCTTGGCGAGACCGAGATCGACGCCTATTTCGTGCAGGCGCGCAAGCATTGACGAAGCTGATGCTCGCGCCGTCGCAGGCATGGCGGCGCGGCGAAAATCGTGAGACGGGTTGGTCATGAACGATGCCGGCAACCTTCCGCTGCGCGAGGTCGAGGGTCTCGGGGAGCGGATCCTGGCCGCGCTGGAAACCGGGCGGCAGATCGCGCCGGTGACCGAGACCTGGCCCGATCTCGGTCTTGAAGACGCCTATCGCGTCTCGGCTGCGATCGCCGCGCGGCGCGGGTTGCGCGGGGAACGCATTGCCGGCTGGAAGATCGGCTTCACCAATCGCACGATCTGGTCCGAATACGGCGTCTTTGCGCCGATCTGGGGACCGGTCTACCAGCACACGCTCGGCGAGGCCGGTACGCCGCAGGCGCCCGGCGCGGTGGCGGTGACGGCCATGCCCGAACCGCGCATCGAGCCCGAGATCGTCTTTCGGCTCAGAAGCGCGCCGCACAGGGGCATGGACGAGGCGGCGCTGTTTTCGTGTATCGACGCGGTCGGGCACGGTTTCGAGATCGTGCAGTCCGTCTATCCCGGCTGGCGGTTCCGGCCGGCCGACACCGTGGCGGCGTGCGGGCTGCACGGGCGGCTTCTGCTCGGACCCATGCTCGCAGTCGGCGCGCGACCGGTTGGCGAATGGCTGGAAGCGCTGCGCGATTTCACGCTTGCCCTGATGCGCGACGGCGAGGTGGTGGAGCGCGGCGCGGCCGAAAACGTGCTTGGCGGTCCGGTCTCCGCGCTCAGGCATTTTGTCGAGGGCTTCGATCCGCATCCGTTCGCGCGCGGCCTCGAACCCGGCGACGTGATCGCTACCGGCACCGTCACGCGCGCCTTGCCGGTCGTCGCCGGCCAGCACTGGAGCACGTCGGTGCTCGGTCTGCCGATCGGCGGTCTCGGCCTGACGATCGTCTGAGCGTTAAGCAATATGGCCGCGATATCTCTGACCGGCCACCGGTTCGTCACCAATCGGACATCGGGCCGTCACCTTGCCCGCCTAGACGAAACGGGCGGGCTTGAAGATTCGGAGACGGACATGCTGCAGGACGAAGCCACACTCGATGAATTGCTGAACGATCCGATCATTCTGATGATGATGAGGAGCGACGGCGTGTCGCCTGGCGAGATCAGACGTCTGGCCGACAAGGTGCATATGCGCGCCCATAAGACCGGCCGGTCGCCGCGGACCTTTTGCGAGGGCGCCGTCAGTACGGTGGGTGCGGGGCCGTTGCGGCTCTGCGCCTGAGCCGCGATCTTGATCGAAGGCCGCTTCGCGCCGAGGCGCGAAGCGGACATGGTAAAAATTCGATTCAAACTTTCTTGGTCTTTTTGAACGAGGATCGACGCCGGTTTGGTCAAACGGTGCGTGATGCGCCGTCGCCCTGTTTTGTCCCGCGTACAGGTCCTCATGCGTTCGCCCGCCATCGCCGTCCTCGTTTTTGCCTGTGTCGCGCTTGCCGCGTGCACGACCAGCCCCGGGCTTGATGCCTTGAGCAGCGTCGGCCCGTCGCAGGAAACGACAAGCTCGATCGTCCGGCCGGCCGCCGTCGTGCCGGAAGGCGACGGCGCTGGTGAGGAGGAGATCGGCGCCGGCGTCACGGCGCTTGCCGAGCCCGACATCGTGACCGCGGCGGCGGCCGAAAAGGTCGCCCTGATCGCGCCGGCCAGACCTACTGTCAGGCCCGCGCCCGCGCCAGGCGGCAAGGTGGTGCGCCAGCGCTTTCGCGATGCCCATCCGATCAATTTCGGCAAGGTCACGCCCGCCGATCACGCCGTGCACGGCGTCGACGTATCGCGCTGGCAGGGCGAGATCGACTGGGTCAAGCTGCGCGGGCAGGGGGCCAATTTCGCCTGGATCAAGGCGACCGACGGCGGCGACCATGTCGATCCGATGTTCAAGACGAACTGGCGCGCGGCCAGGGCGGCCGGCATCCCGCGCGGCGCATATCATTTTTTCTACTGGTGCCGCTCGGCCTCTTCGCAGGCCGACTGGTTCATCCGCAACGTGCCGAAGGAAAAGGGCGCGCTGCCGCCGGTCCTGGACGTGGAGTGGAACCATCTGTCGGCCTGCAAGAAGCGCCCGTCGCGCGAAACCGTGCTCGAGAAGATGCGGGTCTTTCTCGAGCGTCTCGAAAAGCACTACGGCCAGCGGCCGGTGATCTACACCGCGCCCGATTTCTACGCCGACAATCTCAAGGGTGCGTTCCCGAACCATCCGTTCTGGCTGCGCTCGGTCGCGGCGCATCCGTCAAAAGTCTATCCGGGCCGCGAATGGCTGTTCTGGCAATATTCAGGCTCGGGCCTGTCGCATGGCGTCGACGGCCGCATCGACCTGAACGTGTTTCGCGGCGACGCCGGCGCATGGCGAAAATGGCTGGCGCGGGCTGCCGGATAGGCACGCGGACGGGCCGTCGCCCGCGATCGGCCGCTCGGTCATGCCGCATCGGGTGAATTGTGGCCTGGAGAACACAATATTGTGTGGACCAATCGTTGGGCATGGCGTTCGACGGACGATCGACCTATCTCAGCCCGACACCATACAATCAGCTCCAGGAGCCAACGCATGCCGGACACCACCGCCTATACCCCGCCGAAAGTCTGGACGTGGGACAAGGAAAGCGGCGGCACCTTCGCCTCGATCAACCGGCCCGTCGCCGGTGCGACGCACGACAAGGACCTGCCGGTGGGCAAGCACCCGCTGCAGCTTTATTCGCTGGCCACGCCCAACGGCGTGAAGGTGACGATCATGCTGGAGGAACTTCTGGCGCTCGGCCATACCGGCGCGGAATACGACGCCTGGCTGATCCGCATTGGCGACGGCGACCAGTTCTGCTCGGGCTTCGTGGAGGTCAACCCGAATTCAAAAATTCCGGCGCTGATGGACCGCAGCGGCTCCGAGCCGGTGCGGGTGTTCGAATCGGGCTCGATCCTGTTCTACCTGGCCGAAAAATTCGGGGCATTTCTGCCGACCACGCAGCCGGCGCGCACCGAATGTCTGAACTGGCTGTTTTGGCAGATGGGCTCGGCGCCCTATCTCGGCGGTGGTTTTGGTCATTTTTTCGCCTACGCCCCGGAAAAATGGGAATATCCGATCAATCGCTTCGCCATGGAGGTCAAGCGTCAGCTCGACGTGCTCGACCGGCGGCTGGCCGATAGCGATTATCTGGCCGGCGACGACTACACGATCGCCGACATGGCGGTCTGGCCCTGGTATGGCGGTCTCGTGAAGGGCTGGAACTACAGCGCGGGCGAGTTCCTGTCGGTGCATGAATACAAGAACGTCATCCGCTGGGCCGACCAGATCCACGCCCGGCCGGCGGTCAAGCGCGGGCGCATGGTCAACCGGACGTCCGGCGATCCGGCCGGTCAGTTGCACGAGCGCCACGACGCCTCCGATTTCGACACGATGACGCAGGACAAGCAGGCCGCCGAATAGAAGCCGGGTTGCCGGCGGCGCACCGACGTCGCCGCGCCGGGCATCAGGCGGCTTGGCGCTGGTGGCGGCCCTCGGCGACTCCTTCGGCCAACGCGGCGCCGACGGCGTCGAGGTCGCACGCAACACCCGCCATTGCTGCAACGAAGCCGTTGCCATGGCCGTGCATGCGACCCCTCTCATTCTTCACCCTCCCGCGACCGCGCCGTTCAGGCATGGATCCCAGGGTCTGCGCCTTCTGCTTCGCCCTGGGATGACGAGAGCGGGGCGGTAGCGAACCGTTCGACCTGCGTGATGATGGCGCCGGCCTTTCGGAAAAACTCCCCGCGATGGGCGAGGCCATCGCGGGGAGGTTTCGCGCCAATCGGGATTGGCCGCCGCTCAGCTACACCCTGACGTCGACCCGCAGGTGTCGCATTTTTCGCAGGTGCCGTTGCGGACCATGGTGAAGTTCTGGCATTCCGAGCACATATTGCCGGTATAGCCCTGCATGATCGCTTTCTGGCGTCGTTCGGCGGCGAGCGCCTTGGCCTCGCTCGCCTCCTTGTGCGCGGTCTCGGAAAAGGCCACGGCGCCGTCTTCTGCCGCGACATCGTCGGCGAGTTCCCTGGCGCGCTCCTCGTAGTCGCGCTTGAAGGCGGTCGCCTGGTGCTGCAGTTCCGACACGGCCGGCTTGAGTGCGGCCGCGGTGGCGGCCGTGGCGATGGCGCGCACATTGCTGCCCTGGGCGGTGGGCTGGCGCGCCGGCCTGTCGCCGCCGCCGGCCTGGCCCTTGGGCTCGCCCGAGCCCGACACCACCTGGAAGGCGGCGCCGCGGGTCAGCCCTTTGGAAACCGGCAGCGACCGGCCCTCGGAAATGCCCTTGCCGAGAGAAGTGTTGGAAAAGTCCGACGTGTCGACATGGGCGAGGTCGTGGCGGCCGATATAGGAAACCGCCAGTTCCCGGAACACGTAGTCGAGGATCGAGGTGGCGTTCTTGATGGCGTCGTTGCCCTGGACCATGCCGGCCGGCTCGAACTTGGTGAAGGTGAAGGCCTCGACATATTCCTCCAGCGGCACGCCGTATTGCAGGCCGAGCGAGATGGCGATGGCGAAATTGTTCATCATCGCGCGGAAGGCGGCGCCTTCCTTGTGCATGTCGATAAAGATCTCGCCGAGTCGGCCGTCGTCGAACTCGCCGGTCCTGAGATAGACCTTGTGGCCGCCGACCACCGCCTTTTGCGTATATCCCTTGCGCCGGTTGGGCAGTTTCTCGCGCTCGCGCACCACTTTCTCGATGATGCGCTCGACGATCTTTTCGGTGACGGCGGCGGCCCGCGCGGCGGCCGGATGTGCCACCAGGGTCTCGACCGCGTCGTCCTCGTCCTCCTCCTCGTCGGCGATCAGCGAGGCGTTGAGCGGCTGCGACAGTTTGGAGCCGTCGCGGTAGAGCGCGTTGGCCTTCAGCGCCAGCTTCCACGACAACATGTAGGCGGCCTTGCAGTCGTCCACCGTGGCGTCGTTGGGCATGTTGATCGTCTTGGAGATCGCGCCCGAGATGAAGGGCTGGGCGGCCGCCATCATGCGGATATGGCTCTCCACCGACAGGTAGCGCTTGCCGACCTTGCCGCACGGATTGGCGCAGTCGAAGACCGGCAGGTGCTCGTCCTTGAGGTGCGGCGCGCCTTCCAGCGTCATCGCGCCGCAGACATGGATGTTGGCGGCCTCGATCTCCTTCCTGGAAAAGCCGAGCGCGGGCAGGATCTCGAAGGAGAAGTCGTCGAGCTGCTCGTCGGTGAGGCCGAGACCCTCCTTGCAGAACGCTTCGCCGAGCGTCCATTTGTTGAACACGAACTTGATGTCGAAGGCGCTCTTGAGCGCGGCGTTGAGCGCGGCGATTTGCTCGTCGCCGAAGCCCTTGGCCTTGAGCGTGCCGGGATTGACGCCCGGCGCCTGGTTCAGATTGCCGTGGCCGACCGCATAGGCCTCGATCTCGGCGATCTGGGCCTCGGAATAGCCGAGCGTGCGCAGCGCCTCCGGCACGGCGCGGTTGATGATCTTGAAATAGCCGCCGCCGGCCAGTTTCTTGAACTTCACCAGCGCGAAATCGGGCTCGATGCCGGTGGTGTCGCAATCCATGACGAGGCCGATCGTGCCGGTCGGCGCGATCACGGTCGCCTGGGCGTTGCGGTAGCCGTGCTTTTCGCCGAGCTCGAGCGCGCGGTCCCAGGCCTTGCGGGCGTGCTCCATCAGGGCCGGCTCGGGGCAATCCTCGGCGATCAGCGGCACCGGGTCGACGGCGAGCTTTTCATAACCGTCGGCCTGGCCGTGCGCGGCGCGGCGATGGTTGCGCATCACGCGCAGCATATTGTCGGCGTTGCGCTCGTAGTCGGGGAAGGCGCCGAGCTCGCCGGCCATCTCGGCCGAGGTGGCGTAGGCCACACCGGTCATGATCGCGGTCAGCGCGCCGCAGATGGCGCGGCCTTCCTTGGAATCGTAGGGAATGCCCGCGGTCATCAACAGCCCGCCAATATTGGCGTAGCCGAGGCCGAGCGTGCGGTACTGGTAGGAAAGCCTGGCGATCTCCTTCGACGGGAACTGCGCCATCATCACCGAAATCTCAAGCACCATGGTCCACAGCCGGACCGAGTGCTCGTAGGCGGCGATGTCGAAGGCGCCGTCCGTGCCGCGATAGGCGAGCAGGTTGAGCGAGGCCAGATTGCAGGCCGTGTCGTCAAGGAACATATATTCCGAGCACGGGTTCGACGCACGGATCGGGCCGGCGGCCGGCGAGGTGTGCCAGTCGTTCATGGTGGTGTTGAAATGCAGGCCCGGATCGGCAGAGGCCCAGGCGGCGTGGCCGATCTTCTCCCACAGATCGCCGGCCTTGACGGTGCGGGCGACCTTGCCGTCGGTGCGGCGGATCAGGTCCCAGTCGCCGTCAGCCTCGACCGCGCGCAGGAAGTCGTCCTTGAGCGAGACCGAATTGTTGGAATTCTGCCCCGATACAGTCAGATAGGCTTCCGAATCCCAGTCCGTGTCGTAGGTCTTGAAATCGAGCGCGGTGTAGCCCTGGCGCGCGAACTGGATGACGCGGCGGATATAGTTTTCCGGCACGGCGTTTTTCTTGGCGGCGCGCACCTCGCGCTTGAGCGCGGGGTTCTTGGCCGGGTCGAAACAGTCGCCATTGTCAGCCTCGCAGTTCACGCAGGCCTTCATGATCGCGTCGAGATGCTTTTTGACGATCTTTGAGCCGGTGACGAGCGAGGCGACTTTCTGCTCCTCCTTCACCTTCCAGTCGATATAGGCCTCGATGTCGGGATGGTCGACGTCGACAACCACCATCTTGGCCGCGCGCCGGGTGGTGCCGCCCGACTTGATCGCGCCGGCGGCGCGGTCGCCGATCTTCAAAAAGCTCATCAGACCCGACGACTTGCCGCCGCCCGACAGGCTTTCGCCTTCCGAGCGCAACTGCGAGAAATTGGAGCCGGTGCCGGAGCCGTATTTGAACAGGCGCGCCTCGCGCACCCACAGATCCATGATGCCGCCCTCGTTGACGAGATCGTCGCCGACCGACTGGATGAAGCAGGCATGCGGCTGGGGATGCTCGTAGGCGGATTTCGACCGGGTCAGCTTGCCGGTGAAGGGATCGACGTAGTGATGGCCCTGGCCGGGGCCGTCGATGCCGTAGGCCCAGTAGAGGCCGGTGTTGAACCATTGCGGCGAGTTGGGCGCCACGCGCTGGGTGGCGAGCATGTAGCACAGCTCGTCCATGAAGGTCTGAGCGTCGTCCTCGCCGTCGAAATAGCCGCCCTTCCAGCCCCAATAGGTCCAGGTGCCGGCGAGACGGGTGAAGACCTGGCGCGCATCGGTTTCGGAACCGTAGCGCTCGTCCTCGGGCAGCTCGGCCAGGGCCGCCTCGTCGGCGACCGAGCGCCACAGGAAGGACGGCACGTCGTTTTCCTCGACCCGCTTCAGCCGGGCGGGCACGCCGGCCTTGCGGAAATATTTCTGGGCCAGGATATCGGCCGCGACCTGGCTGAACTGTCTCGGCACATCAATGTCGGCGAGCCTGAAGACGACCGAGCCGTCCGGGTTCTTGATTTCGCTCGTGGCCTTGCGGAAATCGATCTCCGCGTAGGCCGACCGGCCGTGCTTGGTGAAACGACGCTCGATGCGCATCCTGGTCCCTCTAGTCCCTAAATATAGTGCCTTCGTCCACGAGCGCAAAACGCTCGCCCAAACGCACAGGTCCGCCTTTCCCGTCCGCGCCGTCGGGCGCGCCCGGGTCTCCTTTCGCCGATCCTTGTCCGTGGTCGAGAAGGTGTCTCAAAAGCACCTTCCTGGCCGAGCGGCAAGGGCGGCGGGTTCCTCGTACTGCCGCTGAACGCGATTCCCCGTCCCAGGGGATGTATACGCTATCTAGTGTCGAGGTTGGGCGCAAACACTAAATATAGTGTTAACGAACAATTTTTGCCACCCCGATCCGTCGATTTCAGGTCCCCCTTGGCACGGTTTTTTCCACAGCATCCATCAGCCCTTCGATCAGGGCGGACAGCGGCTCAAACGCACAATAATCTGGAAAAAGACCGGGCTCGGAACTCTCCGGCCGCACCCTCAACAAGAGCGCATGGCCAATAAAAAGCGACTCGTCCCTTAGCGTCAAGGGCTCGTTCTTGGAAGTTTTATGACCGCAACATCTTGTGTGTCGTAAATGTGGATAGCGGGGATGGCGGGGTTTTGCCGGTGGCGCTTGCGGGAAGGCTGCAATTCCGCCGTTCGGCCGGGCCGGCCGGCCGCTGTCAGGACAGGAAGGCCAGCCCGTGGAAGATCAGCGCGGCGATCAGGGCGGTGGAGGGGACGGTGACCACCCAGGCGGTGACGATCGTGGAGAAATGGGCACGGCGCACGAGCTTGCGCCGCTTGGCCTCCTCGCGCGAAAACGTCTGGGCTCCGGCGTCGGCCTCGTCCTCGTCGTCGTCGAACACCACGGGGTCGTCGTTGTTTGCCTGCAGCCGGCGCTCGGCGCGCAGCCGCACGCCCTTGCGTTCCAGATAGGCGCGCCGGCGCGACGAGTTCTGCGTATACCATTCGCGAAAAAATCCGACCCCGAACACGGCGCCGACGGCGATATGGGTGGAACTGACCGGCAGGCCGAACCAGGAAGCGACGATGACGGTGATCGCGGCCGAAAGCGCGACGCAGAAGGCGCGCATCGGGTTGAGCTTGGTGATCTGCTCGCCGACCATGCGCACCAGCTTTGGGCCGAACAGAAGCAGACCCAGCGAAATGCCGAACGCGCCGATGAGCATCACCCAGAACGGTATCGAGACCTTGGCGGCGAGTTCGCCGCCGCTGGCCGCCTGGACGATCGCGGCGAGCGGGCCGACGGCGTTGGCGACATCGTTGGCGCCGTGCGCGAAAGACAGAAGCGCGGCCGAGATGATCAACGGCAGCGCGAACAGCCGGCGCAGCGACTGGTTGCGGTTTTCCATGCCCCGCGACTGGCGCGCGACGCCGAGATGGGCCAGGCCCCAGGCGAGCAGGAAGCTTCCGACCCCGATCAGCGCGATATGGGCGGCCGGCAGGTGGACGATCTTCTTCAGTCCCTTGGTGGCGAGATAGGCGGCGAACGCGCCGGCCATGATGCCGATCAACACCGGGACCCAGAGGCGCGCGGCGGCGATCTTGTCGTCCTGGTAGATGATGCGCGATTTCACGAAGGCCAGAAACAGCGCCGCAATCACGCCGCCGAGCAGCGGCGAGATCACCCAGCTCGCCGCGATGCCGCCCATGACCGGCCAGTTGACGGCGGCGAAGCCGGCCGAGGCGATGCCGGCGCCCATCACCCCGCCGACGACGGAATGGGTGGTCGACACCGGCGCGCCGATCGCGGTTGCCAGATTGACCCAGACCGCCGAGGCGAGCAGGGCCGCCATCATGGCGCTGACGAAAATGCCCGGGCCGGCAACGGCGCCGGTGTCGATGATTCCCTTGGAAATGGTGTCGACGACGTCGCCGCCGGCGATCAGCGCCCCGGCGGTTTCGCAAAGCGCGGCCATGACCAGGGCGCCGCCCATCGTGAGCGCGCGCGCGCCGACGGCCGGGGCGACATTGTTGGCGACGTCGTTGGCGCCGATGTTGAGCGCCATATAGGCGCCGATCGCGGCGGCGGCGATGATGGCGACCGCACCGGGCTCGCCGGCGACGAACATGGCGACGGCGATGGCGACGAACGCCATGAAGAAAAGCGCGAGCCCGGGCGCGGCGAGACCGCGGGCGAGAAAGCTGGTTGCTTCCTCGACCTGGGCAAGCTTTTCCAGATCCTTGTCGAGCGTCGCCTTGCGCGCCGTCTCGCTGGTCTCGGTCATCACGATCCCGCTCCCGTCTCAGCCCCTGCGGTAGAGGAGGTGGCGTGCGGGCTCAAGGCCGCTTCACAGTGCTCGATGCATGACAGGACGAATAGTCGTGGAAAACCGTCCAAGCGGCTGCGCGCGGATCAGGCCGGAATCGCGAAGTCGCCGATCAGTTCGGCAAGATCGCGTTCGCGAACCCGGGTCGCTGCCTCGCCGGTGGGAAACCATTTGCGCAGGCGCTGGCCCTTCTCGGGCCAGGTCTTGTCGATCTGCTCGACCTTCAGGGGGAAAACGAGAACCTCGCAGCGGGCTTCAAGCCCGGTCTTGAGGTTCTTGCCATAGAGATAATGCCCGATCTCCTCGGCGCAGATCGTGCCGTGCAGGCCGGCTTCCTCGGCTGCTTCGCGCGCGGCCGATTCGTGCAGCAATTCGCCCTTTTCCGGCCAGCCCTTCGGCAGCACCCAGCGACCGGTCTCGCGGCTGGTGATCAGCATCACCTCGAGCCCGCGACCGCCCTGGCGCCAGGGCAGCGCGGCCACCTGGACGCGCGGCGGCACGCCGCCGAGAAGGCGCCTGACCCTGTCGACCGAATGTTGCCAAGAGCGCTGACTGATCAGCATGGGTGGACCGAATCTCCGCATAAGGAATCAGTAGCTTAGCCGATGTCATGAAACATGCCAGCCGGCGGTGAATATTTCATATCGTCGGCGCGACGGCTTGCGGGCCGTTGAGCCGACTATATAAATCAAATACGGCTTTATCGTGAGAATTCAAGAACCTGCGGTCGACCGCTGATATTCCTGATGCTTCTTTTCTTTGCGGACATGATGCCCGGCGGGCTGGCCTTAGTCGCGGTCGTCTTCGGAAATCGGCCGCTGATAGGTAAAACCCATGTCCCAGGGAAAGTAGATCCAGGTGTCCTGCGACACTTCGGTGACGAAACTGTCGACTAGGGGACGTCCCTTCGGCTTGGCGTAGACGGTTGCGAAATGGGCTTTCGGCATCATCGCCCGTACAACAGCGGCTGTCTTGCCGGTGTCGGTAAGGTCGTCGACGATCAGCACGTCGGCGCCGTCGTTTTCCAACAGCACCGGGCTCACTTCCTTCAGGACCTTCAGCTCACCTTGCGCGGTATAGTCGTGATAGGAGGCGATCGAAACCGTCTCGATGACGCGAATGCCGAGTTCGCGCGCGATGATGGCGGCCGGCACCAGGCCGCCACGGGTGATGCACACGATCGCCTTCCACGTTCCGCCATTGCCGGTCAGTCGCCAGGCGAGGGCGCGCGCGTCGCGGTGGAACTGGTCCCAGGAGACGGGAAAGGCTTTTTCGGGGAGCGACATCGCGACGGTCTCTTTTTCAGCATCTCGATGCGGCACAGCCTTATGCGCAGTTGGGGCGAAAAGGCAAGCGTTGCATGACCGGCCTCAGCCGCGCTCCGGCGCGGCGTCGCGCGAGAACAGATAGATCACGAAGGCGCCACCGAGGGTGAGCGCATAAAAGGCAAACAGCGCCACATAGGCGGTCGCCGGCTGTTGCGGGCTCGTCGCCGCGCTGACGACCCCGCCGGTGGCGAACTGCATCAGTCCGACGCCGCCGATTGCGAAAAAATTCATCAGCGTCACGCCGCGGCCGGTCAGGTGGCGGGGGAAGAAGGCGCGCGCATGCGCCATCAGCATGCCGTAACTCGCCCCGGTGATGCCGATCACCACCAGCGCGGTCGCCGCGGCCATGAGCGAGGCGGCCGGAAACAGCGCCAGAAAGACGATCGCGGCGAGGCAGATCGCATTGCCGGCGATCACGACCCATTTGCGGGTGCGAAAGACGGTGTCGAGCGGCCCGTAGACAAACGAGCCGGCGACCATGCCGAGCGCCATGAACAGGGTAACGTTGCCGATCATCAGGGTGTCGGCGCCGTGCATGTCGGTCAGAAACGGACCAGCCCACAGGCCGCGAATACCGATCGGCGGGGCATAGTTGATCGCCGTCAGCGGAATGACCGGCCACAACACCTTCAGCCGCATTAACTCGAGATAGCCGGAAAACCCGGTCGAACCGCCGGCAGCCTCCGCGTCGGGCGGCGGATCGCGCACGATCAGATAGAGCGCTGCGGCGACCGCCAGCGTGACCGCGCCGAGCCCGGCCATCACCGGACGCCAGCCGAACAGTTCGGCCGCGGCGGCGAGCGGCGCCGCGCCCAGCACGTTTCCCAGCGTGCCGATGCCGACGAACCATGACGTCAGCACCGCGAAGCGCACCGGCGAATAGGTCTTGGCGAAGATGAACAGCGGCGCCATCAGCACCGGCGAGCAGCCAATGCCGATCAGCGTCATCGCCGCAACGATCATCCAGGGCGCGCTGGCCAGGGAAAACAGCATGGCACCGCCGCCGGCGCCGGCGGCGAGCATGATCGAGGCGGTGCGGCGCGGTCCGAACCGGTCGAGCGAGACGCCGACGATGAACTGCATCAGCGCGAAGGCGATGAACCAGGCGCCGGAGGCCAGCGACAGATCCGCCTTGCTGGCGCCGAGCTCGCTTGTGAGCGCGGGCGTCAGAACGGCGAGGAAGGACCGGTAGAACTGCGAGAGAATGTATGCGAAGGCGAATGCGACGATGCCGGCCATCTTTTTCCGTATGTGCTGGAGCTCACGGCGCGATCCGTCGCGCCATGGCCAGCCGGGGCCGGCCCTGCCGCAGAGACTACAGAAAGACGACGGCCCCGCACAATCGCCGCGGGGCCGTCACATATTGGACCAGGGCCGGTCAGGCCGCCTTGGCGAAGCGCGCGCGCTGCGGGCGCCGGCGACGACGCTGCGGGCGCGCCTTGTCGGGGGCGCCGGCGTCCTTGGCGGCGGCGGCCCGGGGCTTGTGCTTGCCGTCATGGCTGCGTGCCGGTTTGAAGGCCTTGGCCCGCGGGCGATCCGTTTCGGTTTCGGCCGTACCCCGCGCCGGGCGGGGCTGCGGGGCGGGATCGGGTTCGCCGGTATGGTCGGCCATGACCTCCAGTCGGGTGCGGGCGAGCCGTTCGACGGCGCGCAGCTTGGCGCGTTCATCGGGCGCGCACAGCGTGATGGCGATGCCGTCGGCGCCGTTGCGGCCGGTGCGGCCGATCCGGTGCACATAGGTCTCGGCCTCGTCCGGCAGATCGTAGTTCACCACATGGGTGATGCCGGGAACGTCGATGCCGCGCGCGGCGATGTCGGTTGCCACAAGCACGCGCACGTCACCGCCGCGGAAGCCGTTGAGCGCCTTCTGGCGCGCGTTCTGCGACTTGTTGCCGTGAATCACGGCCGCCGAAATGCCATCCTGCTCGAGCTGGCGGGTCACTTTGTCGGCGCCGTGCTTGGTGCGGGAAAACACGATCACGGATTTCATCGCCGGCTCGGCGAGCAGTTGCGTCAGCACGACGCGCTTTTGCTTGGTGCGGGCAAGCACCACGTGCTGGCGGATTTCGGCCACGGTCGTCGATTGCGGCGCCACCGACACCGACACCGGGTCCTTGAGCAGCTCCATGGCGAGCTTTTCGATCTCGGCCGGCATCGTCGCCGAAAACAGCGCGACCTGACGTTTGGGATGGGTTGCGCGCGCCAGACGGCGCACATCATTGATGAAGCCCATGTCGAGCATGCGGTCGGCCTCGTCCAGCACCAGCCAGCGCGTCTCGGAAAGCCGGACATCGCCGGCGCGCACGAGGTCGGTCAGCCGGCCGGGCGTTGCGACAAGCACGTCGACGCCGTCGCGCAGGCGCTTGGTCTGGCTGCTGCGCGAGACGCCGCCGAGCACCAGCGCGGTGGTGATATGCGCGCCGCGCGAAAACAGCCGGAAGGCTTCCTCTATCTGCACGGCGAGTTCGCGCGTCGGCGCCAGAACCAGCGCGTGCGCGGTCTTGGGCTGCCGGCGCGCGCCGAGCGCCATGATGGCCGACAAGACGGGCAGCGCGAACGCGGCCGTCTTGCCCGAGCCGGTCTGGGCGATGCCGAGCACGTCACGGCCCTTGAGCATATGCGGGATGGCCTGGTTCTGGATCGGCTTGGGGTCGGAAAAACCGGCTTTGGCCAGCGCTTTCAAAAGGGCGCCGGCGATGCCGAGATCGGCGAAGCCGCCTTGCGGGTTCGCGGTATCGATAACTGTCAAAATTCTTCTCTTTCGGCGGCTTGGCACCGCCTTTTGCGCGGCAGGGCGCAACCTGCCGTTAAGATGATGTCAAAAACGACGAGGCGGCGAACCTGAGGGCACGCGCGGCTGCGCTGTCGTTCCGCGCGCCAACGCGCGCGGGTGATCGTTCGCACCTACCAAAACGGGGAAGGGGAACCAGACGCAGCAAGGCCAGTTCAGGCGGGCCGGTCGGTGCCGGCCCTTGCGTCTGGCTGCCATATGGGGGAGTTCGGCCGGGAAAGCAAACGAAATCTCTTCTGCCGTTCCGCGGCGATATTGCTTCTGCGCCGCGTTGCCTCACGCGTTCTCGGCCGCGGCGCGCGCCAGTTCGGCCAGTCTGACGACCGTGTTCCAGTTGCGCGCGGTGTTGGGAACGCCGATGCCTTTGTCGAATTTTTCCGCCAGTTTGGAGCGCCCGAAACCGTGCGGTGTGTGGAGATAGGCGACCCGATCGACGACGGCGATGCTTTCGCCGTCGACGGCGTGCGCCCGCAGGGCGGCGACATCGGCCTCGTCGGGCGACGCGCCCAGGACCGCGGCGTGCAGGAACTTGCCCGTACCGGTTGCCCCGGGGAACGGGTTTTGTGCGATCAGCCGCTCCCATTCGGCAAGCGACAGCAGGTATATGTCCTTCTCGAAGCCCAGTTCGCGCGCGCACAGCTGGACGATCGCAGCGTGCGCGGCGTCGCGCGGCCGGTCGTTCGCCACGACGGCATTGCCGCTGTTGATATAGGTCGCGACCCGGCGAAAGCCGGCCTGCTGGAGCTTTTCGCGCAACAGCTTGACCGGTAGCTGCCTCTTGCCGCCGACGCCGCGGAACAGGACGATCCAGACCGTGTCGCTCATATGATGAAACCCGCCAGCACCTCGTTGTCGGTAATGTCCTGATAGGACCAGCCGGCCTGGTCGAAGCGCTTTTGCAGCGCGGCGAAATTCTTCTTCTTTCTGGTTTCGATGCCGATCAGCACCGAGCCGAAATTGCGCGCCGATTTCTTCAGGTATTCAAACCGCACGATGTCGTCCTCGGGGCCGAGCAGGTCGAGGAAATCGCGCAGGGCGCCCGGCCGCTGGGGAAAGCGGAAGACGAAATATTTCTTCAAGCCCTCGAAACGCAGTGCGCGCTCCTTCACGTCGGGCAGGCGCTCGAAGTCGAAATTGCCACCCGAAACGACGGCGACCACGGTCTTGCCCTTCAACTCCTTGCGCGAAAAATCCTTCAACGTATCGATGGCGAGCGCGCCGGCAGGTTCCAGCACCACGCCCTCGACATTGAGCATTTCGATCATGGTCGCGCACAACCGGTTTTCGGGAACGAGATGCACGTCCGTGGCGGCGAAACCTTTCAGCCGGCTAAACGGCTCGCGCCCGATTTCCGCGACCGCAGCCCCATCGACGAAATTGTCGACACGGGCGAGCTTGATCCGGCGTCCGGCCTCGAGGCTCCGTCTGAGGCTCGGCGCGCCGCCGGGTTCGGCGAACACGAAGCGCGTCGCCCAGTCGTTGGCCGCGCCGTAGCGCGTCATGCCGGCAGCCAGCCCGCCGCCGCCGACCGGCAGGATCATCATGTTGGGCGCTCCGTCCGGCATCTGGCGCGCGATTTCATGCCCCACGCTTGCCTGGCCCTCGATGATGTCGGCATGGTCGAAGGGCGGTACCATCAGCGCCCCGGTCTCGTCGGCGTGCGCCAGCGCCGCGGCCAGGCATTCGTCGAAGAAGTCGCCGGTCAGGCGGATGTCGATGAAGTCGCCGCCAAACGTCGCCGTCTTGTCGATCTTCTGGCGCGGCGTTGTGACCGGCATGAAGATCACGCCGGTCTTGCGCATCTGGCGGCAGACATGCGCGAAACCCTGGGCGTGGTTGCCGGCCGAGGCGCATACGAAGGACTGCGGCGCGTCGCGACGGGCCAGCGCCTTGCGGAAGAAATTATGGGCGCCGCGTATCTTGTAGGACCGTACCGGGGTCAGGTCCTCGCGCTTCAAGAAGACCCGTGCGCCGGTCTTGCGCGACAAGTGTTCGTTTTCCTGCAGCGGCGTTTCGGCAAACAGCGCGCGCATGGCCTGTGCGGCCTCGTCCACGCGGGCACAGAAACCGGCGAGCCCCGATTTGTCGACCACGATCCGTTCCACCTGCAGGTTGCACCTTCGCGCCCTATTGCATAAAAGGCCGCGTCCCGCCACTGTCGGCGCGCCACGACGGGGCCGACAGGAGTCCGGCAGCCGCTCAGATCGGGGTTTGCTTTTCGTGCAGAGCTTCGCCTTCCGCGCCGCGATCCACATAGCCGCGATTTTCGGGATCTACCTGTCGCTGGCGATGCTGATTCCCGCTTTTGTCGACCTTTACCAGGGCAATCCCGACTGGCGCGTGTTCGCACTGTCGGCGTTCTTCACCGGCGGTCTGTCGCTTGCCGTCGCGCTGGCTACCCAGGGCAAGCCGCCGCCGGTTTCCTCGCGTTTCGGCTTCCTGATGGTCAATCTTCTGTGGGCGACCACGGCGATGGTCGGCGCGGTGCCCTTTCTCGCCTCGTCGCTGGAGATGTCGCTTGCCGATGCGATCTTCGAATCGGTCTCGGCGACGACCACCACTGGCAGCACGGTGCTCAGCGGGCTCGATTTCCTGCCGCCGGGCCTGTTGTTGTGGCGTTCGATCCTGCAATGGATGGGCGGGCTCGGTGTGATCGCGCTCGGCCTGTTCATCCTGCCGTTCCTCAATGTCGGCGGCGTGTCCTATTTCAAGATCGAATCGACCGATATCGAGGACCGCCCGTTCGAGCGGCTGTCGACCTTCACCATCAGCCTGATCAGCATCTATTCGGCGCTGACGCTGGCCTGCGGGATCGCCTATGCGGCTGCCGGCATGAGCGGCTTCGACGCGCTCAACCACGCGCTCACCACCATCTCCACGGCAGGTTTTTCCACCCACGACGCCTCGTTCGGTTATTTCGCCCACAATTCGGCGATCCTGTGGATCGCGATCGTGTTCATGTTCATCGGCGCGCTGCCGTTTTCGATCCTGATCCTGTTCATGGTGCGCGGCCGGCTCGACGCGCTGCGCGACCCGCAGATCCGCGTGTTTGCCGGCTATGTGGTGTTTTTCGCCGTCGCGACCGCCATCTATACGCGCATCACCACCGGGGCGCCGTTCTTCGAGACCCTGACGCACACCACCTTCAACTTCATGTCGCTGATCACGACCACCGGCTATTCGACCCACGACTATACGTCCTGGGGGCCGTTCGTGGTCGCCTGCGCCTTCGTCGCCACGTTTCTGGGCGGCTGTTCCGGCTCGACCTGCGGGGGGATCAAGGCCTATCGCTTCATCATCCTGTTCGAACTGATGGCCAACGGTTTGCGCCGTTTCGTCTATCCGAGTTCGGTGCAGACGGTGCGCTACGGCGATCGGCCGGTCGACGACGACATGCAGCGCGCGGTCGTTTTGTTCATCTCGTCGTTTTTCGTGCTGTGGGCGATCGCCACCGTGCTGTTGTCGGCCACCGGCCTTGATCTGATCACCGCCATGACGGGCGCGCTCACCGCGCTCACCAATGTTGGCCCGGGCCTCGGCGACTATATCGGCCCGGCCGGCAATTTCGCGCCGCTGCCGGATGTGGCGAAATGGATCCTGTCGCTCGCCATGATGCTCGGACGCCTGGAGATTCTCGCCGTGCTGGTGATCTTTACGCCGGTATTTTGGGCGCGGTGATCGGCGCGCCGAATCCGCCGGTTGCCGGGCAGATCCGTGACAGTGCGCAAGACATTGTGTTCGTCCGCGCCCCTTATTGCCGTCATGACGGGTAGACGCGGCCTGGCCGATCTGCTTATCGGAAGGCACAGGCGTGGAGGTCGGATCCTGTCGGTGGCGGCGAAGTTCCTAAAAATTCTGGCTTTCGGGGTGCTGGCGGCGTCGCTCGCGGGCTGCGCCAACAAGGGCGCGCATCTCCTGGTCGGCACCGAGACGGTGTCGGCGACCGCGGCAGAGATCGCCGGCAAGCACCGGCTGTTCGTTGCCACAACCCGCCAGCGTTCGGCCGAGCCACGCGAGGTCTTCGACGGCGAGCGCTCGCTGACGCTGAGTTTTGCGGTGACAGACGTGACCGTGCCGGCGATCCACAAGGTCGGCGCACTCGAGCGGCCGAAAAACAGCACCCGCGACCCATCCAGATATTTCACCGCCACCGGGGTCGGCGGCTATGAGGACGAGGCCGCCTTCGAGGCCGGGCTTGCCAAGACGATCGCGGCGCGCGGGGGCAGGGCCCTGGTCTTCATCCACGGCTTCAACACCCGTTTCGACGAAGCCGTCTACCGCCTGACGCAGATCGTGCACGACGCCGGCTATGACGGCGCGCCGGTGCTTTTCACCTGGGCCTCGCGCGGGCGCACCGTCGACTATGTCTACGATCGCGATTCCGCCACCACCGCGCGCGACGGCCTGGAGCGCACGTTGCGGCTCGTGCGCCGCGCCGGGGCGCAGCGCATCGACATCATCGCCCATTCGATGGGCAACTGGCTGACGTTGGAAGCGCTGCGCCAGCTAGCAATTTCCGGCGACCGCGATATCGGCGGCAAGCTCGGCGACGTGGTGCTGGCGTCGCCGGACGTCGATGTCGACGTGTTCAAGAGCCAGATGAAGCGCTATGGCAAGCCCGACAAACCATTCTTCGTCATGCTGTCGCAAAACGACCGTGCGCTGAACCTTTCCGGCCTGATCGCCGGCAACCGGCCTAGGCTCGGCGAGTATGCCGACGCCGACGACATTGCCAGCTACGGCATCGTCGTCATCAACGTCACCGACGTCGAGGCGGGCGACCGGCTCAACCACACCAAGTTCGCCGACAACCCGGTGCTGGTGAAGCTGATCGGCGACCGGCTGAAGGCCGGCGACACGTTCGTGCAGCGCCGCACGGATCTTGCCGGCAATATCGAAAACCTCGCCAAGGGGCTCGGCCAGACCGCGGTCTCGGCCGCCAGCATCGTCATCACCACGCCGGCCGAGGTCCTGTCGACGGTGGGGGTGGAGTGATGATGCAGGATATGCGCGGCGCCGCGCATGTGCTCGCCGTGCCCGACGCGGCCAGAACCGCGCGCTGGTGGGTCGAGGTGATGGGGTTCGAAATCGCCGGCGAACCCGACGGCTGGGTGTTCGTGCGCTCGGGAGAGGTCACCATCATGCTCGGCAGCTGCCCGGACGCCATCCATCCGCGCGATCTGGGCGACCACCAATATTTCGGCTATCTCGAGGTGGCCGACGTCGATGCCTGGTTCGAGGCGGTGTCGGGCCGCGGCGCCGACATTCTGTTTCCGCCCGCCGACCGGCCGTGGGGCATGCGCGAGTTTGGCGTGCGCACGCCCGACGGCCACCGCTTCATGGTCGCCGCCGCGCTCGCCGGCTGATCACACGAACAGATCCACCTTCTCGAATTTCGTCACGTCGATGATGCCGAGGTCGGAGATCCTGAGTTCCGGGATGACGACCAGCGCCAGCAGCGAGTGCTGCATGTAGGCGTTGTTGAGCGAGCAGCCCATGTCGCGCATCGCCGCCGACAGTTTTTCGGCCTTGGCGGCGACGATCTCGGCGCGCTCGTCCGACATCAGCCCGGCGATCGGCATTTCCACCAGCGCCAGTTCCTTGCCCTTCGAGACCATCACCACGCCGCCGCCGACCTGGCCGAGCCGGTTGGCGGCGCGCGCCATGTCGTCCTTGTTGGTGCCGACGACGATCATGTGATGCGAATCATGCGCGACGGTGGAGGCCATCGCGCAGTCCTCGGTATAGCCGAAGCCCGACACGAAGCCGTTGACGACCGCGCCGCTGCCTTTGTGGCGCTCGACCAGCGCGATCTGGCAGACATCGTTGCGCCGGTCCATCGCCACGATCCCGTCCTCGACCGCAAGGTCGGCCTCCAGCGCCCTGGTCGGGGCCTGATTTTCGATCACGCCGATGACGCGGGCGCGCACTTCGGCGCTGTTGTCGGGGGCGGGAATGTCGAAATCGGCCGCGGCAAGCGTCTTGCCGAGCCGAACCGTGTCGCGCGCGCTCGCCGGATAAGGGTAGGGCGCGATCTCGATTTCCAGACGGCCGGCCTTGGCCAGCCTGACGCCGCGCGCGAACACTTCGTCGATTTCTAGCGTGGCGAGATCGGATACGATCAGCACGTCGGCCAGCCGGCCGGGCGCGATCGAACCGAGCTCGCGTTCAAGCCGGAAATGCTGGGCGGTGTTGATGGTCGCCATCTGGATCGCCGTCACCGGGTTCAGTCCCTGGGCGATCGCATGGCGCACGACGCGGTCCATGTGGCCCTCGTTGACCAGCGTGCCGGAATGGCTGTCGTCGGTGCACAGGATGAAATTGCGCGGGTCGAGGCCCTTTTCCGTCACCGCCTTGATCTGCTCGGCGACGTCGTACCAGGCCGAACCCAGTCTCAGCATCGCCTTCATGCCCTGGCGCACACGGGCGATGGCGTCCTCGGCGCGTGTGCCTTCGTGATCGTCCTCGGGCCCGCCGGCGACATAGGCGTGAAAGGCCCGGCCGAGATCGGGCGAGGCGTAATGGCCGCCGACGGTGCGCCCGGCGGCCACGGTCGCGGCAATCTCGCCGGTCATGGTGGCGTCGTTGGCGGCCACGCCGGGGAAATTCATCACCTCGCCGAGCCCGATGATGTTTTCCCAGCCCATCGCCTCGGCGATGTCGGCGGGGCCGAGTTGCGCGCCGGCGTTTTCCAGGCCCGGCGCCGAGGGCACGCAGGAGGGCATCTGCACAAAGACGTTGATCGCCTGGGCGGCCGCCTCGTCGTGCATCAGCCTGACCCCGTCGAGCCCCAGCACGTTGGCGATCTCGTGCGGGTCGACGAACATCGATGTGGTGCCGTGCGGAATGACGGCGCGGGAGAATTCGGTCACCGTCACCATGCCGCTTTCGACATGCATATGCGCGTCGCACAGGCCCGGTACCAGATAGCGTCCGGCCGCGTCGACGACCTTGGTGCCTTCGCCGATGGCGTGGCTGGCGTCGGGGCCGCAATAAGCGAAGCGGCCGGCCACGATCGCCAGGTCGGTCGCCGGTATCACCTCGCCGGAATGAACGTTGACCCAGCGCCCGTTGCGGATCACCAGATCGGCCGCGCGCCGGCCCATGGCCACGTCGACCAGCAGCGGCGCGACCTCGGTCCAGGGCTGCGGCTTGCGGTTTCGGGGCGGGGTCGGTGCGGCCATGATCGGGTCTCCTTGTCGGTCCACTTTGCCAAGAGCGGGGTGCGAGCGCCAGTCGCAAGCGCGCGAATACGCGAAAAGAAACCAGGAGCCCGCCTCGTCGGGCCGCCTGGGGCGTGTGGGGTCTGACCGCCCGTGTGGAACCGGCGCCTGGTCGGTCGCGTTCTTCCGTCAAAGGAAAGGATGTTTCGATGCGCACGCGGACCTACATGGCGGGCATGATCGGCCTGATGGTCAATGCGGTGTTGTTCGGGGTTGGCGCCGTCACGGTGCTTTCGGTGCCGGCCTTGCGCGCCTGGGCGCCCTACCTGATTCCGGCGGTGGTCGTCGTCAGTCTCGCGGTGACGCCCTTCATCGCCTGGCGGATGGCGCCGTTGTTGCGTGCAAGGCGCGCGCGCGGGGCCAAAGACGCGCCCGAGACGCGCTGACGCCGTATTTTTCGTCAGCTTCGACGAAAGAACGGCCGGTCCTGGCGGGACCGGCCGTTCTTTCGTGGTCGGCTGCGCGATGTCAGCCGGATTTCACGAGCTTGATGATCACCAGGAGTATGACCGCGCCGATCGTGGCGTGGATGATGGCGGCGAGGATGCCGCCGCCCAGCGAGATGCCGATCGCGGGAAACAAAAACCCGGCGATGAAGGCGCCGACGATGCCCACGACGATATTACCAAGCAGGCCGAAGCCGAAGCCTTTGACGATCAGTCCGGCAAGCCAGCCGGCGATGGCGCCGATGATGATGAAGACGATGAGACTCTCAATGCCCATGTTCAGTTCCCTCCATTGGCTATGCGATGGAAGCAGAAAGCGCGCGTCATGTCGATCACCCACGCTCACAAGCCTGTGGGCTCTCCCCCGGTCGCGCGGCATTCATTCCGCGCTCCGGCACACGCGTTTTCGATGCCGCGTTTCGCGCTTTCGGGCAGACAGGGAACTGTTTTCGCGATCGCGAGTTTCCCTCACAGGCAGTTCAAGCGGATACGGGGAACAGGATAATGCACAACAGCGTTTGGGAAGCGCGGTGGCTGATCGGCCCGGTTTTCGGCCTGGCCGGATTTGTCGCCGTCATCGGCATGGCCGCCGGTTGAGCCCCTTCAGCACAGGTCACATTGAAAGGAGAGATGCCGTCATGGAACAGGAACCTCGTGAGCGTACGACCATCGTCACCACAGGCAGCGGCGGGGCGGGCTGGTTCATCGTCGGCGGCGTGGTGGTGGCGCTGGTCATCGCTGCAATTCTGTTTGCCGGCGGGTTTTTCGAGGGATCGACGACCGCCAGTATCGACGTGCCCGACAAGGTCACGATCGAGGTGCCCGCTGTCGACGTTCAGCCCCCTGCGGACGATGCGCCGAAGCCGGCGCAGTAAGGAAGTCAAGAATTGAGCCCGGTGACCGGTTCTGCTAGCAGGGATGGCCACGCGGACGTGGTGGAATCGGTAGACACAAGGGACTTGAACGCAATCTGAGTGCACCGGGGGAAACGCCGGCTGTAGAACTGCTCAAATTCGGGGAACCCTGTCAGATGGCGATCCCGAGCCAAGCCCGAAGATCAGACGATTCGGGAAGGTGTAGAGACTAGACGGGCAGCACCTAAGGCGGATGCTAGGGTGAAGGTATAGTCCAGACCACAAACGCCCCGGCGGGGCGGCGGCGAAAGCCGTAGCTGGTAAGAAAATCCCTCGGCTTCGGCCATGCGGGTTCGAGTCCCGCCGTCCGCACCATACGGCCCGAGGGCGTTTTCCCGGCGTCAAAGAGACTTTTCAAAGAGATTGCAGGCGTCCGGAGGGACAGTCTCCGTGCAATAGGTGGCGGATCACGCTTGCTTTATTCAATGGCATTCGCTTTCCATTGGCGGCGAATACCATCGGAATGGCAACACCACATGGCGGACAGTCTGAATCTCTGGTTGATCTTGGGGGCTGCGTTCATCGCCGTCGCCAGTCCTGGTCCAGGCACCCTGGCGATTGCCGGTGCGTCGATGCGTGCGGGGCGGCGGAGCGGTCTGGCGCTTGCGTCGGGCATGACAACGGGCTCGTTCGTCCTGGGAACTTCAGCTGCCCTCGGACTGGGGACCCTGTTGGCGGCCAATCAGGTGTTTTTTGAGATATTCCGATACGTTGGTTCGGGCTATTTGCTCTATCTGGCGTATCGGTCCCTCAGGGCGTTCCTTTCCACGGGGCCAAGCGAATATCGAGGCAGAACATCGACCTCCTTGCGCTCCGCATATCTCACCGGTTTGGCGATCCACCTCACGAATCCGAAGGCCATTCTGTTCTTCGGTGCGCTTTACGCGATAGGAGTTCCGGCAGATGTCACTGCACCGGGGTTGGCGGTCGTGGTCGTTGCGGTGAGCCTGCAGACCATGCTCATTCTCCACGCTTACGCGCTTTTGCTTTCCACGCCGAAGGTGATGAAAACATATGTCAGAGCAAGGAAGTGGTTCGAAGGGCTGTTCGCATTGACCTTTGGAGCCGCTGGTCTGCGGATTTTTCTTTCGAGGATGAATTAGGGGCGCCCGGAAGACGATCCCAGCAGGTCGAATATGCCTACGGTCCTATGTCGGTTCTGTCCGCCAGGCAACGGTTCCACGAACGCCTTGGCGGCGTGTCGCGTGGGCCACGCGAGGGGGCCGGCCTGTCACGCCGATCTCTCCCCTCAGGCGAGTTCGATAACCACCGGCACGTGATCGGAGGGTTTTTCCCAGGCGCGGAGATGTTTTTCCACCGAGGCGCCGGCCAGCCGGTCGGCGGCCTCCGGCGACAGCATCACATGATCGATGCGGATGCCGTTGTTCTTCTGCCAGGCGCCGGCCTGATAATCCCAGAACGTGTAGAGCACGTCGTCGCTGACGGCGCGGACCGCGTCGGTGTAGCCGAGATGACACAGGCGGCGGAAGGCGCCGCGGCTTTCGGGCTGGAACAGCGCGTCGTCGACCCAGGCGTCCGGGTTCTTGGCGTCTTCGGGCTGCGGGATAACGTTGTAGTCGCCGGCCAGCACCAGCGGCTCCTCCAGCTCCAGCCGCTCGCGGGCCCAGTTTTCCAGCCGCTCCATCCAGCCGAGCTTGTAGGGAAACTTTTCCGAACCGAGCGGATTGCCGTTCGGCAGATAAAGCGACACCACACGCACCACGCCCGTATCGGTCGAAAACACCCCTTCGATGAACCGGGCCTGCTGATCGTCATCGTCGCCGGGCAGGCCGCGATTGACCTCGTCGAAACGCAGCTTGGACAGGATCGCCACGCCGTTGAAGCCTTTCTGGCCATGGGTTTCGACATGGTAGCCGAGCGCTTCGATGTCGGCGCGCGGAAAAAGCTCGTCGACCGATTTGATCTCCTGGAGACAGGCGATATCGGGCTGGCTGTCCTTGAGCCAGACGAGCAGATTGTCGATGCGCGCCTTGACGCCGTTGATGTTCCAGGTCGCGATTTTCATGGATAAAGTGCCGATCTTTCAAATTTTACTTGATGGTCAGCGACGCCGAAGTCGGGAATGGTCGTCCATTGCCCGAAAAACAATCTCAAAACAAACGGGCGTTGAGAAGAGGGGACAGCAACCATGACTGACACAACCAACACCGACGCGGCAAGTACCGCGGGGCTCAGGCAGCGGCTCCGCGATCCCGATTACACGCCGCCGATCGCGCAGGCCGTGCCGCTCGGCATCCAGCACGTGCTGGCAATGTTCGTTTCGAACGTGACGCCGGCGATCATCGTGGCCGGGGCGGCGGGCTTCGGTTTCGGCTCCAATTCGCCCGACTTTCCCAACCTGATCTACATGATCCAGATGTCGATGCTGTTTGCCGGCATCGCCACCTTGTTCCAGACCATCGGCATGGGTCCGGTCGGCGGGCGCCTGCCGATCGTGCAGGGCACGAGCTTCGCCTTCCTGCCGGTGATGATCCCGATCGTGGCCGGCGGCGGCGTCGCGGCGATGGGAGCGCTGATGGGCGGCGTCCTGGTCGGCGGCATTTTCCACTTCTTTCTCGGCACCTTCATCGGCCGGTTGCGTTTCGCGCTGCCGCCGCTGGTGACCGGGCTGATCGTGCTGATGATCGGGCTTGCCCTGATCAAGGTCGGCATCCAGTACGCCGCCGGCGGCGTGCCGCTGATCGGCAAACCCGAATATGGCAGCCTGGCCAATTGGAGCGTCGCGCTGGTGGTGATCGTGGTGACGCTGCTCTTGAAATTCTTCGCCAAGGGCATGTGGTCGATCGCGGCGGTGCTGCTCGGCCTGATCGCCGGTTATGTCGTGGCGCTGATGATGGGCATGGTGAATTTCGGCAATGTCGGCAATGCCGGCTGGGTCGCCGTGCCGATGCCGTTCAAATGGGGCTTCGAACTGTCGGCCGCCGCTATCATCGGCATGTGCTTCATGGCGGTGATCTCGGCCATCGAGACGGTCGGCGACGTGTCGGGCATCACCAAGGGCGGTGCCGGCCGCGAGGCGACCGACCGCGAAATTTCCGGCGCCACCTATGCCGACGGGCTCGGAACGGCGATCGCGGGCATTTTCGGCGGCTTGCCCAACACCTCCTTCAGCCAGAATGTCGGGCTGATTTCGATGACCGGCGTTATGAGCCGTCACGTCGTCACCTATGGCGCGATCTTCCTGATCCTGTGCGGGCTGATCCCCAAGGTCGGCGCGATCATCTCCACGATCCCGATCACCGTGCTCGGCGGCGGCGTGATCGTTATGTTCGGCATGGTGGCGGCCGCCGGCATCAACATGCTGTCCGACGTCAACTGGAACCGGCGCAACATGGTGATCTTCGCCGTGTCGCTGTCGGTCGGGCTCGGGCTGCAACTCGAACCTGGAGCGCTGCAGCATCTGCCCAAGACCGCGCAGATCCTGCTCACCTCCGGGCTGCTGCCGTCGGCGTTTTTGGCGGTGGTCCTCAACCTCGTGTTGCCGGAAGAGCTGGACTGACGAAAAGGAGACACAAGGCCGGCCGCGTGGACCCGCGCGCCCGGCTTCCGGCTCAAAACCCTGTTGCCGGCGACACAGACAGGACCGTCGGCGCGCCGCGCAAGCGGAGCCGTCATGTCGATTGCCGGTCGCGGGGTGGGCTCAGATCGAGAAACTGGTTCCGCAGCCGCAGGAGGCGACGGCGTTGGGGTTTTTGATCTGGAAGGACTGGCCCATCAGGTCGTCGACGAAGTCGATCACCGAACCGCCGAGATAGACGAGCGAAATCTCGTCGATCAAAACGGTCGCGCCATCCTTCTCGATGGCCACGTCGTCGTCGTTGCGCGCTTCGACCAGGTCGAACGTGTAGGAAAAACCCGAGCAGCCGCCACCTTCGACCGCGACCCGCAGGGCCGTCTTGCCGGGTTCGGCGGCCATGATCCTGGCGATCCGCTTCGCCGCCGCGTCGGTCAGCTCGACGCCCTTTTTGCCTGCCAATGCGTCCGCGCCCATGGCGTCACCTTGTGTTCGCACTCGCACCATAGGTATGAAGCGTCATACCGCAAGTCAACCGGCGCAACATGTCCGATCCAGTATCGCAATTTTCCCATATCGGCTTCGGCTACAGGCCGCGCGCGTCCTATGCCTGCGATCCCGCCGCGACGCGCGGCCGGTTTTATCGCGAGCAGGAAAGCCGCACGCGCACGCCGTTCCAGCGCGACCGCGACCGCATCATCCATTCGACCGCCTTTCGCCGGCTGAAACACAAGACCCAGGTCTTCATCGCCCACGAGGCCGATCACTATCGCACGCGGCTGACCCATTCGATCGAGGTCGCCCAGATCGCGCGCGGCCTGGCGCGGGCCTTGTTGCTCGACGAGGACCTCGCCGAAGCCGTCGCGCTGGTGCACGATTTCGGCCACACCCCGTTCGGCCATACCGGCGAGGACGCGCTCAACGACCTGATGGGGTTCGCCGGCGGGTTCGATCACAACGCCCAGTCGTTGCGCGTCGTCACCAGGCTGGAAAGCCGCTACGCGGAGTTCGACGGCCTCAACCTGAGCTGGGAAACGCTGGAAGGGCTGGTCAAGCACAACGGTCCGCTGACCGACGCCAGCGGCGAGGGGCTCGACGGCCCACTGCCGCGCACGATTGCGGATTTCGACGTGCTGTTTCCGCTCGATCTCGCCTCCCACGCCTCGCTCGAGGCCCAGGCTGCCGCGATCGCCGACGACATCGCCTATGATGCGCACGACATTGACGACGGCCTGCGCTCGGGGCTGCTGACGCTCGACATGCTGGAGGAGGTGCCTTTCACCGCCGCCATTCTGGCCGAGGTACGCGCGCTCTATCCCGGCCTCGATCCGGTGCGCATCGGCCACGAGCTGATGCGCCGCCAGATCACGCGCATGGTCGAGGATGTGATCGTGACGGCCCGCGACCGGCTCACGGCGCTGAAGCCGGCAAGCAGCGGCGCGGTGCGTGCGGCGGGCGAGACGATCATCCGCTTTTCGGCCACCATGCGCGCGGCCGAGAAAGAGCTCAAGGCGTTCTTATACGCCAATCTCTATCGCCACCCCGACGTGATGGCCGTGCGCGCCGATGCCGAGCGCATCGTGCGCGACCTGTTCGGCGTCTATTTCGCCGACCCGGCGGCGATGCCGGAGGGTTGGCGCGATGTTCTCGAGCGCGCCGACGACGTGGTCAAAGCCCGTCATGTCGCGGATTTCCTGGCCGGCATGACCGATACCTATGCGATCAAGGAGCATCGGCGTCTGTTTGACCACACGCCCGAGATCGGATAGGGCCTCGCCCAGCCCAAGCTGGCTTTCGTTTTCACCCGGACTTTGACCCATGAACATTTTTGCCGATTTCCGCGATCGGATCACGAAGGCGATCGATGCGCTCGATCTTGTGCCCGTTGCGGGCGGTCCGCTCGATTATTCGCGCCTGACAGTCGAGCCGCCGCGCGACGCCGCGCACGGCGATATCGCCACCAATGCGGCCATGGTGCTGTCGAAGGCGGTCGGCGAAAATCCGCGCGCGCTCGCCGGGCGCATCGCCGAACGGCTCGCCGCCGATCCCGAGGTCGCCGCCGTCGACGTGGCGGGACCCGGATTCATCAATCTGACGCTCGGCCACGGGTTCTGGCAGGCGCGGCTGCGCGAAATGCTGGCCGCCGGCCCCGACTATGGCCGCTCGACGATCGGTACGGGACGCAAGGTCAATGTCGAATATGTCTCGGCCAACCCGACCGGGCCCATGCATGTCGGCCATTGCCGCGGCGCCGTGGTCGGCGACACGCTGGCCAATTTGATGGGTTTTGCCGGCTTCGAGGTGACCAAGGAATATTACATCAACGACGCCGGCGCGCAGATCGACGTGCTCGCCCGCTCGGTGCTGTTGCGTTACCGCGAGGCGCTCGGCGAAAAGATCGGCGAGATTCCCGCCGGTCTCTACCCGGGCGACTATCTCAAGCCGGTCGGCAAGGCGCTGGCCGACGAATATGGCCAATCCCTGCTCGGCATGGCCGACGACAAGGCGCTCGGCCTGGTCAAGGAGCGCACCATCGATGCGATGATGGCGATGATCCGCGACGATCTCGCCGCGCTCAACGTCCGCCATGACGTGTTCTTTTCCGAACGCAGCCTGCATGCCGACGGCGCGCGCGCCATTCGCACCGCGATCGCCGACCTGACGATGAAAGGCCACGTCTACAAGGGCAAGCTGCCGCCGCCGAAGGGGCAGAAGCCTCAGGATTGGGAAGATCGCGAGCAGACGCTGTTCCGCTCGACCGACGTCGGCGACGACATCGACCGCCCGCTGGTCAAGTCGGACGGAGCGTTCACCTATTTCGCCGCCGACGTGGCCTATATGAAAGACAAATACGCGCGCGGATTCGAGGAACTGATCTTCGTGCTCGGCGCCGACCATGGTGGCTACGTCAAGCGCCTGGAGGCGCTGGCGCGCGCGATTTCCGGCGGCGACATCAAGCTGACGGTGCTGCTGTGCCAACTCGTCAAGCTCTATCGCGGCGGAGAACCGGTGCGCATGTCCAAGCGCTCGGGCGAGTTCGTCACGCTGCGCGAGGTGGTCGACGAGGTCGGCCGCGACGCGATCCGTTTCATGATGCTTTACCGCAAGAGCGACGCGCCGCTCGATTTCGACTTCGCCAAGGTGACCGAGCAGACCAAGGACAATCCCGTCTTCTACGTCCAGTACGCCTCGGCGCGTTCGCATTCGGTGTTCCGCCAGGCGGCCGAGCAGATCGGCGCTGACGGGCTCGACCGCCAGGCCCTGTCGCGGGCCTCGGAGCGGCTGACCGACGACGCCGAGATCGCGCTGGTCAGAAAGGTGGCCGAATATCCGCGTATGATCGAAGGGGCCGCGCTTGCCCACGAGCCGCACCGCATCGCATTTTACCTTTACGACCTCGCCAGCCAGTTTCATGCCTTGTGGAACCGCGGCACCGATAACGATGACTTACGGTTTATTAAGGTTAATGACCCAGTCTTGACCCAGGCTAGACTGGGATTGGTGCAGGTGGTCTCTGATGTCTTGACGTCGGGGCTGGGCCTATTGGGAGCCGAGGCGCCGGAAGAAATGCGCTAGGCGACCCGGTACTATCTGTCACCTTTTGCCCACAATGGGCTGGTAACGGCCAGAAACTCGCGGCGTTTTCAGCGCCCGGGCGAGTGTGAGTGCGGAAATGGGTATGGCAGACCTCAAGCAGTTGAAGGTGAAGCACGACGATGACTTCGCCGAAAACGATCCCCTGGCGGAACTGACCCGGATCATGGGCGGTATGCCGCAAGCAACCGGCGCGGGCGAGGTCGACGACGATTTCGGCATCGATCTCGAGCGCGAACTGATGGGGGAGCTGGAACAGGACCTCGATCCGCAGGCGCGGCATTCGCCGCAGGCGGAAGAGCCGGTGTCCCACGAACAACCCCTGACGGATCTCGGCCCGTCCTTCGAGGACGAGCTGACGGCTGAGTTTTCAGCCTCGCTGGAGGCCGGAGAAGTCATGGACGGGCACGACGATGCCGGTCAGGCCGCCGCGCCGCCCGCCTTCGACGTCGTCGGGGCGAGGGCGCCCGATGTTGACGATCCCGACGACGCGCCTGCCGCGGTTGCGCCGTCTGTGGCCGACCTCGACGAGGCTGCGTTCGTCGATATGGATTTTGGCGTGGCTGAGCCGCCGCTCCGGCAGGCTGAACCCGTTTCCGAACGTCGCCTCGATGCCGGTGTGACAGCACCGTTGAGCGACGGCGAACCCGTGCACCAGGACAACGGGGCCGACAGGCCGGTGGCCGCAGGGGCCCGGGAGACCGCGCCTGCCGCCGCCGCCGAACCGGTATTCGACCCCTTCGCGGAACTGGCTGCGATGGCGTCGCCGCCGCCGGCAGCGCCCGATCCGGTCGGACCGGTCGATTTTGGCGGCGACCGGGCCGAAACCGACACGCAGCCACATCGGGCTGACGATCGTTCCGACGGTTTTGTTTCCGACGATCTCCAGGACGATGTTCTGGCGCATATGGATCTGGGCTCGAACCCGGCCGCGCCGCGCACCGGCGAGCCCGAGCAGCCGTTTGCCTTCGCGCGCACGACGCCGGTCGCGCCGCCGGCGCAACCGGAGCCGACGCAGCCTGTGTGGCAGGACGACGACTGGGTTGCGCAAAGTGACGAGACCCGGATTGCGCCGCACGCTGTCACCCAGCCGGACGACGATATGAACGCTGCCGACGATGCCGGGTGGACGCAGGCGCAGGTCGAGCGGACCGAACCCGACGCGGCCGGCTGGAGGCATCGGGAGCCCGACCAGGCGGCGACGCCGGTCGCCTATGACGAGCGTCCGGCACCGCAACCCGAGACGCCGCGCGCCGAGCCCGTGGCTGCGGCGGGTGTTGCGGCTGGTGCCGGCGCGGCGGCCTCTGCCTTGACCGGTGCGCGCGCCGGATTTGCCCGGTCCACGGAGGCGCCGGCGATCGAGACGGTCGACGTGCCGGAATCCGCTGTGGAGATCGCCGACGATGCCGGTATCCCCGAATTCGTCCAGGAGGACGAACCCCGGCTCGACCTGGCCGACGAACTCGACATGGAATTCGCGTCGGCTTTCGACGAGTTGAATCGCGACAGGCCAGTGGCCTCCGAGCCGCAGAGCTGGTCGCGCGCCACCGACGCGGCAGCGCTTGCCGCCGAGCGGCGGTTTTCGGAGGAGGCCGCGCCGGAGGATTTTGCGCTCGGGCTCGACGAGGCAGACCTCGCCCTCGACGAGACGTTCGATTTCGGCGCCCCCGAGCAGGGCGATGACGGCACGGCATGGCGGCCGGACGGTTTCGACGACGCAGCCGGCCAGGACGATAGGGCGGCCGAGTGGCCCGACGAGGCCTATCAGGTAAACGCCTCCGACGATGGCGAGCTTGCCTCCGCCTTTTACGGCGAGGCACCGCATGCGCAGGGCGCCGCGGAGGCGCCGCCTTCCAGCCGTCGTGGCCTTATGATCGCGGCTCTGGTCGCTGGCGTTGCCGTCATCGGCGGTATTTCCGCCTTCGCGCTGTCGTTCGGATCCGGCGATCCGGAAGCCGCGCCGGCCATGGTCAAGGCCGATCCGTCTCCGGTCAAGGTGCGGCCGGAAACGCCCGGCGGCGTGACTGTTCCGAACGAGGACAAGATCGTCTACGAGCGCGTCGCCGGCGGCGACGAACCGGGTACGCCGACACAGGAAAAACTGCTGTCGGCTGCGGAAGAGCCGGTCGATCTCGCCGTGCGCGATGTGACCCCCGCGGCGGATGCAGCGGCGGGCAAGTCCGAAGACAGGGTCGCGCCCGAGACGTCGGACCTGCCGGGCGTTGCCGGCGATGAGCCGGCGCTGGTCGCGCCGCGCAGGGTGCGCACCATGATCGTCAGGCCGGACGGCACGCTGGTGCCGCGCGAAGAGCCGGTCGAGGTCGCGAAGGCGGCCGAGGTCGAGCCGGCGCCCGCGCCCGTACCGGCTGCCGCTGCGCCCGCGCCCGAACCGGTCGCCGCCGCACCCGCGGCGCCGGTCGTGCAGAACCGCGATGGGGATGCCGCAAGCGCCGGCACTGCCGAAGAGCCTGCCGCGCCGGCGCAGGCCGAAGCCGACAGCGCGCCGGTGCGCGTGGTCGAAACAACCACGATCCGGCAATCCGGCACCCAGAAGGTTCCCGATCGCGGGCCGGTCGCTCCGACCCGCCCGTCCGACCAGCCGGTCGAGATCGTCGGCAACACCGCGCAGCCCAACCGCCAGACCGAGGTCACTGCCCTTGACACACGTGCGCCGAAGCCGGGCGAATGGTCGATGCAGATCGCCTCGCAGCCCTCGCCCGAGGGCGCGCAGAAAAGCTATGCCAACCTGTCGGCGCGCTACGGCTCGATCCTGAAGGGGCGCGGCGTCAACATCGTCAAGGCCGACATCGCCGGCAAGGGCACGTTCTGGCGGGTGCGGATCCCGGCGGGAAGCCGGGCCGAGGCGACCAGACTGTGCGAGCAGTACAAGGCCGCCGGCGGGAGCTGTTTCGTCGCAAAATGACGGCGGCCACCGGCCGAAGACCACTCCGCATCGAATCGTCGGGCCGCTGCGAAGCGGCCCGAACCGTTTCGGGATGGAACTCGGCTGTGGTCAGTGCGCGGCAAGCCAGGACGGGCTAGTCTGCTGCGATGAGCGAATCAAAAGCAATGATCCTCGGCTGTGCCGGGAGCGAACTCACCACTGAGGAAGAGGCCTTCTTTCGCCGGGAGAAACCCTGGGGTTTCATTCTTTTTGCCCGCAACGTTGCCGACACGCCGCAGGTGCTGCGCCTGGTTTCCGACCTGCGCGAGAGCGTCGGCCGGCCGGATGCGCCGGTCTTCGTCGACCAGGAGGGCGGCCGGGTGCAGCGGCTGCGCCCGCCGTTGGCGCCCGACTATCCCTCAGCCGGCGCGCTTGGCGCGATCCATGCCGCCGACCGTGCGGCCGGGCTGCGCGCGGCCTGGCTGATGTCGCGCCTGCACGCCTTCGACCTTGCCCGCCACGGCATCGATGCCGACTGCCTGCCGGTGCTGGACGTGCCGGTCGACGGCGCCGACGAGGTCATCGGCAAGCGTGCTTATGCCAGCGACCCCGCGGTGGTGGCGGCGATGGGGCGCGCTGCGGCCGACGGGCTTCTGGCCGGCGGCGTGCTGCCGGTCATGAAACACATGCCCGGTCACGGGCGGGCGCGTTGCGACAGCCACAAGGCGCTGCCGGTGGTCGAGGCCTCGCTGGACGTCCTGCGCGCGGTCGATTTCGCGCCGTTTGCCGCGCTCGCAGATATGCCGATGGCGATGACCGCGCATATCGTCTACCAGCAGATCGATCCCGACAATCCTGCCACGACGTCGCCGCGCATGATCGGCGATATTATCCGCGGCGAGATCGGTTTCGACGGATTGTTGATGAGCGACGACGTCTCCATGAAGGCGCTTTCTGGGGATTTCTCGCAAAAAGCGCGGGCGATTCTTGCGGCCGGCTGCGATGTGGTTCTTCACTGCAACGGCGTCATGGACGAGATGACGGCGGTGGCGTCTGCGACCCCGGCGCTCGCCGGCAGGGCGCTTGAGCGGGCACGGCGGGCGCTCGATCTGCGGGCGCATGCGGCGGCCGAGGACGAAAAGCGGGTCAGGGCGGAGTTCGACGCGTTGGCCCGGTCGGCGGCATGAGCCCCGACGCTGGATAGGAAACGGATTTGGGAGCGATCCAGAAGAGTTCAGGCCAGGACAAGGCGCCGATGGAGCGCCTGTGGACCGAGAACGAGGAAACCCACGATCCGGCCGCGCCGGCGCTTGTCGTCGACGTGGCCGGTTTCGAGGGACCGCTCGACCTGCTCCTGCATCTGGCCCGCACCCAAAAAGTCGATCTCGCCCGTATCTCGATCCTGGCGCTTGCCGAGCAATATCTGGTTTTCGTCGACGAGGCCCGCAAGCTGCGCCTCGAGATCGCCGCCGATTATCTGGTGATGGCGGCCTGGCTTGCCTTCTTGAAGTCGAAACTGCTGATTCCCAAGCAGGACAGCGACGAGGGCGAAAGCGGCGAGGAACTGGCCGCGATCCTGCAGTTCCGGCTGAAACGCCTGGAGGCAATGCGCGATGCCGCCGCGCGCCTGGTCAACCGCAATCGGCTCGGGCGCGACGTGATGGCCCGCGGCATGCCCGAAGCGGTGATCCTGGAGCGCCGGACCGAATATAGCGCCTCGCTCTACGATCTGCTGACCGCCTATGCCGGCCAGCGCCAGCGCCAGGCGGTGACCAATGTGCGGATCGCCAAACGCACGGTGTGGTCGCTTCAGGACGCACGCGCGGTGCTGTCGCGCCTGGTCGGCAAGATCAAGGACTGGACCGCGCTCGACCGGTTTCTGATCGATTATCTGACCATGCCGGAAGAGCGCGCCACCGCGCTCGCCAGCTCGTTCGCCGCCTCGCTCGAAATGGTGCGCGAAGGCGCGATCGAAATACGCCAGACCGAGCCGTTCGCGCCGCTTTTCCTGCGCGCACGGCCGCCCGAACAAGCGCCCAACGAGGTGAGCCATGTCTGAAAGCAGCCGGGCGAACGCGCTGTCCATGCCCGACGGCGAGGGCGCCCTCGGGGTCGATCCGCTGAACGACAACCCGGCCGAACGGCTGCATGTGGTGGAAGCCATGCGCATGGCCGAGGCGATCGTGTTCGCGTCCGCCGAGCCGGTCAGCGAAAAGGCGCTTGCCATGCGCATGCCCGAAGGCGTCGACATTCCCGCGATCATGCTGTCGCTGCAGGAATTTTATGAAAAGCGCGGCGTCAATCTGGTCAAGATCGAGGATGCCTGGGCGTTTCGCACCGCCGGCGATCTGTCCTTCCTGATGAGCCGCGACGCGCTGCAGCAGAAGAAATTGTCGCGCGCCGCGCTCGAGGTTCTGGCCATCATCGCCTATCACCAGCCGGTGACCCGCGCCGAGATCGAGGAAGTGCGCGGCGTGGAAACCTCCAAGGGCACGCTCGACACGCTGATGGAGACCGGCTGGGTGAAGATGCGCGGCCGGCGGCGCACGCCCGGCCGTCCGGTCACCTACGGCACGACCCTGACCTTTCTCGACCATTTCGGGCTCGGCGAACTGCGCGACCTGCCGGGGATCGACGAATTGAAGGGGGCGGGCCTGTTGTCGGCGCGCATGCCGGCCAATTTCTCCGTGCCGCTGCCGCCGTCCGATCCCGACGAGCTTACCGAGGACGAAGAGCCGCTGACCGACATCGACCTGGAAGAGCTCGGCCTGTTGACACCCCGCGGCGGGGATGATTGACGGGAGCGCCGCGTGTCGTCGCGGCGCGGATCCGTGACAGGCGAGATGGTGCAGGCTGAAAAGACAAGGCGGGAGCCGGGTGAACGGGCAGGGCGCCTTCCCGCCGGCGTGTCCTTTGCCGCGCGCCTGTCCTTCGACAATGTGTGGCACTCCTTCGACGACAAGACCGAAACGCTGCGCGGCGTCTCGCTGAGCGCCGAGCCGGGCGAGGTGCTGTGCCTGCTCGGCCCGTCGGGATCTGGCAAGACGACGCTGCTGAGGATCGCCGCCGGTATCGAGACGCAGACGCGCGGGCGCGTGCTGCTCAACGATCGCGAGATTTCCGGACCGTCGGTGTTCGTGCCGCCGGAACGGCGTTCCATCGGCCTGGTGTTTCAGGATTTCGCCCTGTTTCCGCATCTGTCGATACTCGACAATGTGCGCTTCGGTCTGACCGCGCTGTCGTCGGGAGAGGCCAAGCGCGAGGCGATGGCCGCGCTGGTGCGTGTCGGGCTGGAACATCATGCCCATTCCTTTCCGCACATCCTGTCCGGCGGCGAGCAGCAGCGCGTGGCGCTGGCGAGGGCGCTCGCGCCACGCCCGGCGGTGCTGTTGCTGGATGAGCCGTTTTCCGGACTCGATTCGCGCCTCAAGGACGCCGTGCGCGCCGAGACGCTGGCGATCCTGCGCGAGAGCAGGTCAACGGCGATCGTGGTGACTCATGACGCGGAGGAGGCGATGCGCATGAGTGACCGGATCGCGCTGCTGAAACGCGGGCGGCTGGTGCAGATGGGCCCTGCGCAATCCCTGTTCCAGAAACCGGCCGACCTGTTCGTGGCCGGGTTTTTTTCCGAGCTCAACCTGTTTGAGGCCAGGGCACGGGCGGGCCGGGTCGAGACGCCGCTCGGCCAATTCGGGGCACCCGGCATCGGCGACGGCGTCCCCGTCACCGTCGCTGTGCGGCTCGCCGGCATCGAGCTGTGCGAAAAGGATGGCGGGACGGCGGCAAGAGTGATATCCCGGCGCTTCCTGGGCGAGGCGGAGGCGCTGGAACTTGCGGTTGCGGGTGCCGAAACCCCGGTCCGGGCACGCATTCGATGCGGCGTTTTGCCTTCGGGCGCACGCGATATCTGGCTTACGGTGCGAGAGTCTGATGTGCTTGTGTTTGAAAGCCGGGCCGAAAACGCCTAAATCTGGGAACGAAACGCGTTCATAAAAGGGTTTGTAATGGGAACCTTCTCCATCTGGCACTGGCTTATCGTGCTCGTGGTCGTGCTGCTGCTGTTCGGGCGCGGCAAGATTCCCGAGTTGATGGGCGACATGGCCAAGGGAATCAAAAGCTTCAAGAAAGGCATGTCGGACGAGGACGAGGCGGCCAACGCCAAGACTGTCGAGCATCGCGACGACGAGAGCGCGACGCCTTCCTCGACCAAGGAAAAGGCAACGAAGTCCTGACGGGGCACAAGCTCCTGTCGCAGGCTGCCGGAATCTAAGCCATGTTCGACATTGGTTGGCCGGAAATGCTCGTGGTCGCGGTCGTGTTGATCGTGGTCGTGGGACCGAAGGACCTGCCGCGAATGCTGCGCGCATTCGGGCGGACGACGTCCAAGATGCGCTCGATGGCGGGCGATTTCCGAAAACAGTTCGACGAGGCGCTGAAGGAGGCCGAGCTTGACGGCGTCAAGTCGACCTTCGACAGCGCGCGCAAGCTCAACCCGGCTTCGGAGATCAAGAAAGCGCTCAATCCGATGGAAAAGGCGGCCGCGGACGTGCGCGCCGGCCTTGACGATCTGATGAAGCCGAAACCGGCCAAGCCGGCGGCGCCCGACGCCGGTGCCGTGCCTGCCGAGCCGGCAAAGGCCGGGCCGACCGCGATGCCGGAGGCGGCCATGACGACGCCGGCGACCGCCGCGCCGGGCAAGAAGCCGGGCAAGAACAAGACAGCGGCAAAATCCGCGGCCGCAACCGGTACCGCGGCCAAGGCCAAACCGGCCCGCAAGGCCGCCGCCGCACCGGCGAAGAAGGTTTCCACGGCCGGGCGCGCCAAACCCGCCGCCGCGGCCTCCAAACCCAAACCGGCAACGCGCAAGGCGCCGGCCAAGAAGAAGACCGGGGCATCCTCTTGACCGTCCACGACGACGACATCGACAAATCGTCGGCTCCGCTGATGGATCATCTGATCGAGCTGCGCACGCGGCTGATGTGGTCGATCGGCGGTTTCTTCGTCGCCTTCCTGGCCTGCTTCTTTTTCGCCAAGGACATTTTCAACCTGCTGGTGATCCCGTTTCAGTGGGCAACCGCCTGGGCCGGCCTCGACGCCGACAAGGTCGACCTGATCTACACCGCGCCGCAGGAGTTCTTTTTCACCCAGATCAAGCTGGCCATGTTCGGCGGGCTGGTGATCGCCTTTCCGGTGATCGCCGCGCAGATCTACAAATTCGTCGCGCCCGGCCTTTATCGCAACGAGCGCCGCGCCTTCCTGCCGTTTCTGATCGCCTCGCCGGTGCTGTTTCTGATCGGCGGCGCGCTGGTCTATTTCTTCTTCACGCCGATGGTGATGTGGTTCTTCCTGTCGATGCAGCAGGTGGATCCCGACCAGGAAATCCAGATCTCGCTGTTGCCGAAGGTCTCGGAATATCTCAGCCTGATCATGACGCTGATTTTTTCCTTCGGCCTGGTCTTCCAGCTGCCCGTCGTCACCACCTTGATGGCGCGGGTAGAGCTTTTGACCTCGGCGGGACTGGCCGACAAGCGCAAATACGCGATCGTCATCGCCTTCATCGTCGCCGCTGTCCTGACGCCGCCCGACCCCGTCAGCCAGCTCGGCCTCGCCTTGCCGACCATCCTTCTCTACGAGGTCTCGATCTGGCTCGCGCGGATGGTCGAGAAGAAGCGTGCGGAAGAGCGCGCAGCCCGGGACGAGGCGGAAACGGACGGCGACGAACCCGATCCAGCCCAGGCAGAGACCGCGGCGTCCGAAGCCGGCGACGAGGACGCGACGCGCCCCTCGTAAGGCGGTCGCGACGCGGCGCGGCCTTGCGCCTTGCCGATTTGCGGTTTAGGCCGTTCGGCGTTCCCTCGCGCGCTTCGCGGGCGCGAGGCAGGCAGCCCAGTGCCGTTTCGGCAAACTCAACCCTATGGGAACCGATTTTCGCCATGCTCGACATCAGATGGATTCGCGACAACCCCGACGTTTTGGCCGCAGCGCTTGAAAAGCGTGGCTGGTCGTCGGCGGATTCGCGCGCCGAGGTCGACGCCGTGGTGGCCGCGGACGAGGCGCGGCGTATCCATCTGACCGAATTGCAAGCCAAGCAGGAACGCCGCAACGTCGCCTCCAGGGAAATCGGCAAGGCGATGGCGCAAAAGGACCTGGCGCTGGCCGAAAAACTCAAGGCCGAGGTCGCCGATATCAAGCGTTTCGTTCAGGACGGCGAGGCAGAGGAGCGCAGGCTCGACAAGGCGCTGTTCGACCGGCTGGCCGCGCTGCCCAACCTGCCGCACGACGACGTGCCCGTCGGCGCCGACGAGGCTGACAATGTCGAGATCCGACGCGTCGGCGAGCCGAAACGCGCCAATGCGGCGAAGGAGCATTTCGAGATCGGCGAGGCGCTCGGCCTGATGGATTTCGAGACGGCCGCGAAGCTGTCGGGCGCGCGTTTCACCGTGCTCAAGGGCCAGCTTGCCCGGCTCGAGCGCGCGCTCGGCCAATTCATGCTCGACCTGCACACCACCGAGCACGGCTATCTGGAAGTCCAGCCGCCGCTTCTGGTGCGCGACGGGCCGCTTTTTGGCACAGGGCAGTTACCGAAATTTGGTGGGGATCTGTTTTTTACCGATTCGCGGATTCAGTATGATTTAGCGTGGAAAGAGTTGGTAGCAGAAGGGAACGTGCCGGCAGTTGCTCTTGCAGACTGGTTTGCACCTATAGGTTCTGATTCTCGGATAGATGAACTGCGTAATCTCATTGACCAGAAGGCACGCGCCAATCGGTGGGGCCTAATCCCTACAGCCGAGGTCCCGCTCACCAATCTGGTGCGCGAGGAAATCCTCGACGCCAAATCGCTGCCGTTGCGCTTCACCGCGCTGACGCCGTGTTTCCGCTCCGAGGCCGGCTCGGCCGGCAAGGACACGCGCGGCATGCTGCGCCAGCACCAGTTCTACAAGGTCGAGCTGGTCTCGATCACCGACGAAACGTCCTCGCTCGATGAACACGAGCGCATGACGGGCTGCGCGGAAGAGGTGCTCAAACGCCTCGACCTGCCTTACCGCACGGTGGTGCTGTGTTCGGGCGACATGGGGTTCGGGGCCAGAAAGACCTACGATATCGAGGTCTGGCTGCCGGGCCAGAACGCGTATCGCGAGATTTCGTCCTGTTCGGTGTGCGGCGACTTCCAGGCCCGGCGCATGGAGGCCCGCTACCGGCCGGAGGGCGAGAAGCAGACCCGCTTCGTGCACACGCTCAACGGCTCGGGCACGGCGGTCGGCCGCGCGCTGATCGCGGTGATGGAAAACTACCAGAACGCCGACGGCTCGGTCACCATTCCTGAAGTTTTGCGCCCCTATATGGGCGGTCTGGAAAGGATCGGCTGAGCATGCGCATTCTTCTGACCAATGATGACGGCATCCATGCAGAAGGTCTGCAGGTGCTGGAGCGGATCGCGCGCACGCTGTCCGACGATGTGTGGGTGGTGGCGCCGGAAACCGACCAGTCGGGTTTTGCCCATTCGCTGTCCTTGTCCGAGCCGCTGAGGATGCGCAAGCTTGACGACCGCCATTTCGCCCTGCGCGGCACGCCGACGGACTGCGTCATCATGGGTGTGCGCAAGGTCATGCCGGAACCGCCGGACCTGGTGCTTTCGGGCGTGAATTCGGGCGGCAACGTCGCCGACGACGTCACCTATTCGGGCACGGTGGCCGGGGCCATGGAAGGCACGCTGGTCGGCATACGCTCGATCGCGCTGTCGCAGGCCTACGGTTTCCGCGACGAGGATCGTTTCGTGCCGTGGCACGTCGCCGAGACGCTGGCGCCGGCGCTGTTGAAGAAGCTGGTGGCGATGGACCTGCCGGCGGGCGCGTTCCTCAACGTGAATTTTCCCAATTGCGAGCCCGAGCAGGTGCGGGGCACGAAAGTGACCGCGCAGGGCAAGCTTCTGCACGGGCTGTGGATCGACGAGCGCCGCGACGGGCGCAATTTCCCCTATTACTGGCTGCGTTTCGGCCGCCAGCCCTCGGAAGTGCGCGAGGGCACCGATCTTGCCGCCATGCGCGACAATTTCGTCTCCGTGACGCCGCTGCAGCTCGACCTGACCGCGCACGAACTGAAAGACAGGGTGGCGAAGGGACTCGTATGACCCGTGCCGGCGACGATCGCGAGGGTTTCGCCGCCTTCTTGTTGCGCGCCCGTGCCAAGGGCGTCGCCGACAAACGGCTGATTGCCGCTATCGAAGCGGTGCCGCGGCGCGGGTTCGTGTCCGGCCAGTGGCAATCGGTGGTGTGGTGCGACCGGATGATCCCGATCGAATGCGGGGAAACGCTGGAAGGCATCGACCTGCAGGCGCAGATCGTGCACGCGCTCGGCCTCGAGGCGCAGCACCGCGTTCTGGAGATCGGCACCGGGTCGGGCTACACGGCGGCCCTGATGGCGCAGCTCGCCGGCCGCGTCGTCACCGTGGATTGTTACAAGACGCTGGTTGACCAGGCCCGCCATCGCCTCGACGCGCTCGGCATCGGCAATGTGGTCGTTCGCCAGGCCGACGCCGCCAACGGGCTCGCCGGCGAAGGTGCGTTCGACCGTGTCGTGTGCTGGGCCGCGTTTTCGGCCCTGCCGCGCAATTTCGTCGATCAGTTGTCCACCAACGGGTTGATGATTGCGCCGATCGGGCCGGGCGAGGGCGAACAGGCGTTGGTGCATCTGCAGAAAGTGGGAAGCCGTTTCGACCGGACCGATATCGGCGTCGTGCGCTTCCAGCCCCTTCTGGAAGGCGTTGCCGCGGCGCTTTGACGCCGTCCGCACATCGATTTCGCGAAAACACGACGCCGGCCGCGCCATCTTAACGCGGCAGTAAGATTAACGCGCTTTAATTTTGGGTGAGTGACGTTCCGTAACCGGTGTTCGCGAGTATTGCGATGCGTATCAAAGTCTTGGGCATAGCCGGGCGCGATTTCGCCCGCATGACGGCCATTCTGGCCGCCGGCAGTTTTCTGGCCGGCTGCAGCTCCGGGGCGATGCGCTTCGATGAAGAGATATTCACCGCCTCCACGGCCAATCAGCGCGCCATTCTCGGCGATGCGATCGATCAGCCCTTTCCCGGCGACGTAGGCCCCCGGCCGGCCAGGGTCGACCAGACCTATACCGCCTCGGTCAATCGCCGCGCCGTCGAAAGCGCCGAACTCCGGACTGGCAGCGTCCAGCGCCAGACGCTGCCGGCGCCCGTCCGTCAGCCCATGCCGGCGCGGCCGGTCGAGGCGGCGCCGGTCGCAGCAAAGCCGGCCGCGCCGCGTCAGGCCGCCACGGCCACCCCGGCGCCGGTCGGCGCGGAGGCGGACGCCGAGGGCTGGACGCGGGCCGGCGGCACCCAGGTGACGGTCCGCGAAGGCGAAACGCTCTACAATCTCTCGCGTCGCTTCGGCGTGCCGGTCAAGGCGATCATGAAGGTCAACGACATGGGATCGGCCGGCGAACTGTCCGCGGGGCAGAAAGTCGTGATCCCGACCTATGTCTATTCGCGCAAGGCGCCGATTTCAGCCCCCGACGCCAATCCCAACGTGATGGAGGCGAAGTCCTCGCGCGGCTCGCGCTTCGACGTGCCGGCCGACCAGGTGCCGTTGCCGAGCCGCTCGCCGGACCGCGAGGTGGCGATCCTGCCGGAGACGCCGAAGCCGAAACAGCGCGTCGCAGCCGCCGAGACCAGCGACGCCGCCGCGCCTTCCCCGGCCAAGGACGGGCTCTACACGGTCGTGGCCGGCGATACGCTCTTCGGTATCGCGCGTCAGCGCGGCACCACCGCCGCTGCGCTCAAGCAGGCCAACGGCCTGAGCGACGGCTATTTGCGCATCGGACAGAAATTGCGCATTCCCGCTGCCGGCCAAACGGTCGTCCGGGCGGACGAACCCGTCGACCCGATCAGGACCGCCACCACGGGCGCAAAACGCGGATCCGACGCAACGAAAAGCCCGGTGACGGCCTATACGCCGCCCGAAACGGACAAGGCCGCGCGCAGCTCCTCCGACAAGGCGATCACCGAAACCGTCACCAAGAGCGCGGCCATCGCGCCCGAGGCGACCGGCGTGGAGCGCATGCGCTGGCCGGTGCGCGGCCGAGTCATCGCCGGCTACGGACGCAAGGCCGGCTCGAAGCCGAATGACGGCATCGATATTGCCGTGCCGGAAGGCACGCCGGTCAAGGCGGCCGAAAACGGCGTCGTGATCTATGCCGGCGACGGGCTGAAGGAGTTCGGCAACACGGTCCTGGTGCGTCACGAGGACGGCCTGGTCACCGTCTACGGCCATGCCAGCGAGCTGAAGGTGGCGCGCGGCGACAAGGTGCGGCGCGGCCAGGAGATCGCGCGCTCCGGCATGAGCGGCTCGGCCGACCTGCCGAAACTCCATTTCGAGGTGCGCAAGGATTCCGTGCCGGTCAATCCGACCGGCTATCTCGAATAGATCGCACATAAGAGTAGGCAGCGGGTCCTCGCCTCCAGTCGGGCCCGCCAGCTTCGCCCGTCCCGCAAGGGGCGGGCGATTTCGTTGCGCCCGGGCGATCAGTCCAGCCTGTGGCCGAGCCGTCCGGCCAGATCCTGCACGAACTGCCAGGCGACCCGGCCCGAGCGCGAACCGCGTGTCGTCGCCCATTCCAGCGCCTGCGCCCGCAGGCTCTCGGCGTCGATCGCCAGGCGATAATGGGAGACATAACCGTCTACCATGGCGAGATAGTCGTCCTGGGAGCATTTGTGGAAGCCGAGCCAAAGGCCGAAACGGTCCGACAGGGAGACTTTTTCCTCAACCGCTTCCGACGGGTTGATGGCGGTGGAACGCTCGTTTTCGATCATGTCGCGCGGCAGGAGATGACGGCGGTTCGAGGTGGCGTAGAAGATGACGTTTTCGGGCCGACCCTCCACGCCGCCCTCGAGCGCGGCCTTCAGGGATTTGTAGGAGGTGTCGTCGTGGTCGAAGGACAGATCGTCGCAAAACAGGATGAAGCGATGCGCGGCGCCCTTGAGCAAGGTGAGTAGGGCGGGCAGCGTGTCGATATCCTCGCGGTGGATTTCGATCAGGCGCAGCCGGGCCGCGTGGGTCGCGTTGACGGCGGCGTGCGCGGCCTTGACCAGCGACGACTTGCCCATGCCGCGCGCGCCCCACAGAAGCACGTTGTTGGCCGGATAGCCGTCGGCGAAACGCTGCGTGTTGTCGACCAGGATGTCGCGCACACGATCGACGCCCTTGATCAGATCGATCCCGACCCGGTTGACCCGCTCGACGGGCGCCAGCACGCCGGTTTCGGCTTCCCACACGAAGCAGTCCGCAGCGCCGAAATCGGGCTTGGGCGCCGGCGGCGGCGCCAGCCGCGACACCGCCGCGATCAGCCGGTCGAGTTTTTCACCAAGGGTTTCGCTGCGGGCTTCTGTCATTTCCATCCGTCCTGAACTATGTCTGCGCGCTCTACCACGCGCGTGCCGCCGGCAAAAGCGGGCCGAAACCCGGCCGATCCGGTTGCAATGGAGACGCGAGAGACTATATTCCGCCCACCTTCGGCCGGGGCCTTTTGCGCACGGCGGCGTTCTCAGGAGAATTCGATGTTCGTAACACCGGCATATGCGCAAACAGGGGCTGCTGGCGGCTCCGACATGCTGATCAGCATTCTGCCTTTCGTGCTCATCTTCGTGATCATGTATTTTCTCATCATCCGGCCGCAGCGCCAGACGATGAAAAAACGCCAGGAAATGCTGGCGGCGATCCGCAGGGGCGATTCGGTCGTCACCGGCGGCGGTCTGGTCGGCAAGGTCACCAAGGTCATCAACGATCACGAGCTGGAAATCGATCTCGGCGGCGGCATGAAGGTGACGGCGATGCGCGCGACCATCGCCGAAGTACGGGTCAAGGGCGAGCCGGTCGCCAACCAGAACGCCAAAAAATAACCCAGAACCGGGTGAAATGATCTCGTTTTCGCCCCGACGGACAGGCTGATGCTGTATTTCACCCGCTGGAAGACGACACTGATCTGGCTGGCCGTTCTGGCCGGGATCGTGTTTGCCGCGCCCAATCTTCTGCCCCAGGCAACCGTTGCCAGCCTGCCGGACTGGTTGCCGAAGCGCCAGATGACGCTCGGCCTCGACCTGCAGGGCGGCTCGCATATCCTGTTGCAGATCGAACGGCGGGACCTGATCGAGGAACGCCTCGAATCGACCCGCGACGACGTGCGTCGCCTGCTGCGCGACGCGCGCATCGGCTATACCGGGCTGTCCGGTTCGAGCCGCACCGTCCAGGTCCGTATTCGCGACGTCGGCGATGTCGAACGCGCCAAGGAGGCGCTGGCGCAGCTGACCGAGCCGGTTTCGGCCGGCCTGTTTGCCGGCGGCACGGTCACCGAACTCGCGCTCGAGGAGCCGGAGGCCGGCCTGCTGCGCTTCACGCTGACCGATGAGGGCATCACCTACCGGCTCGCCTCGGCGCTGTCGCAGTCGATCGAGGTCGTCGGCCGGCGCGTCAACGAACTGGGCACTACCGAGCCGGTCATTCAAAGGCAGGGCGACGATCGGATCCTGGTTCAGGTGCCGGGTCTGCAGGACCCGCAGCGCCTGAAGGACATTCTGGGCCAGACCGCCAAGCTGACCTTCCAGATGGTCGATACCTCGGTACCGGTGCAGGAAGCGATCGAGAGCCGTCCGCCGCCGGGCACGACGGTGATGTTTTCCACCGACGATCCGCCGGTGCCTTATCTGATCGAAAACCGCGTCATCGTGTCGGGCGAAAACCTGGTCGACGCGCAGGCGACATTCGACCAGCGCACCAACGAGCCGGTCGTGTCGTTCCGCTTCGACACCAAGGGCGCGACCCGGTTCGGGCAGGCGACCCAGGAAAATGTCGGCCGGCTGTTTGCCATCGTTCTTGACGAGCAGGTGATCTCGGCGCCGCAGATCCGCGAACCGATTCTCGGCGGCACGGGCCAGATCTCGGGCAATTTCGACGTCCAGAGCGCCAACGATCTGGCGGTGCTCTTGCGCGCCGGCGCCCTGCCGGCGACCTTGACCATCATCGAGGAGCGCACGGTCGGACCGGGACTCGGCCAGGATTCCATCGACGCGGGCAAGCTTGCCGGCGTGATCGGCGCCGTGCTGGTGGTGGTGTTCATGATCGCCGCCTACGGCACGCTCGGCGCGCTCGCCAATCTGGCGCTGCTTGCCAACATCGCCATGATCGTGGCGATCCTGTCTGTGCTTGGGGCGACGCTGACCTTGCCGGGCATTGCCGGCATCGTGCTGACCATGGGCATGGCGGTCGATTCCAACGTGCTGATCTATGAACGCATCCGCGAGGAACGGCGCAATGGACGCTCGCTGATCCAGGCGATCGACGCCGGCTTCTCGCGCGCCTTCGCCACCATCGTCGATGCCAACGTCACAACGCTGATCGCGGCCGTTGTGCTGTTTTATCTGGGCAGCGGTCCGGTGCGCGGTTTTGCCGTCACCCTGGCGATCGGCATCGTGACGACGGTCTTCACCGCCTTCACCTTCACCCGCTGGATGCTGGCCGAATGGGTCCGCCGCCGCCGGCCGAAGGAACTGCCGCGCTCGTTCGTGTCGCTGATCCGGCCGGGCACGAAAATCGCGTTCATGGGCTTCCGGCGCATCACGTTCGGTTTCTCGGCCTTTCTGTCGGTAGCCTCCGTCGTGCTGTTTATCGGCGTCGGCATGAATTACGGCATCGACTTCAAGGGCGGATCGCTGATCGAGGTACAGACGCGCGACGGCCAGGCCGCCGATATCGGCGAGATTCGCGGCCGTCTTTCCGACCTCAATATCGGCGACATCCAGGTTCAGCAGTTCGGCACCGAAAGCGATGTGCTGATCCGCGTCGCCTCGCAGGAGGCCGGCGACAACGCCGAACAGAGCGTCGTGGTCAAGGTGCGCGGCGAACTCGAGCAGGACTACGATATCCGCCGTGTGGAAACGGTGGGGCCGACGGTTTCCTCCGAACTTGCGACACAGGGCACGATCGGCGTGCTGGTCGCCTTCGCGCTGATCATGGTCTATATCTGGCTGCGCTTCGAATGGCAGTTCGCGGTCGGGGCGATCATCGCCACCGTGCACGATATCGTCATCACGGTCGGGTTCTTCGTGATTTCGGGCATCGAGTTCAACCAGTCGTCGATCGCGGCGATTTTGACCATTGTCGGCTATTCGCTCAACGACACGGTGGTGGTCTACGACCGGGTGCGCGAGGAGTTGCGGCGCTACAAGAAGATGCCATTGCCGCAATTGCTCAACAACGCCATCAACCTGACCTTGTCGCGCACCTTGATGACCTCGCTTACCACATTGCTCGCCCTGGGGGCGCTGTTCGTGTTCGGCGGCGAGGTGATCCGCTCGTTCACGGCGGCGATGCTGTTCGGCGTGGTGTTCGGCACCTATTCGTCGATCTTCATCGCCGCGCCGATCCTGATCCTGTTCAAGCTGCGGCCGGGCGCGCTGTCGCCCGGCAAGGACGAGGCGCAGGCGGACGGGCCGGATACGCCGGTCGAGACGTCGAAAGCCTGAGGCGGCCATGGCCGGCGGCATCATCATGCGCGAGGCCCATTTTCCGGGCCGGGCGCCGATCGACGCCTACGGCAATGGCGGGTTCCGGTTTGCCGAGATGTCGCATCGCGGTTCGATCCTGTGCGTGCCGTCGGGCATTCACGGCTGGGAGCCGGCCGCGTTGGCCGAGGCCGATTTCGACCGTATCCTTGCCGAGGCCCAGGACATCGAGCTGTTGCTGGTCGGCACCGGCGTGGAGCTGAAACCGCTGCCCAAGGCGGCGCGCGAGGCGCTGCGCACTGCCGGGCTGACGGTGGAAGCGATGTCGACGGGGGCGGCGGTGCGCACCTATAACGTGCTTCTGGCCGAGGATCGGGCGGTGGCGGCGGCCCTGGTCGCGGTTTGAGATGACGACCGACACGCATGTGCGCGAGATCGTGCGCGCCGGCGATCCCGATCGCTACCTGACGACGCTCTACGCGCCCGAAGACAAGCGGTCGGCGCTGTTTGCGCTTTATGCCTTCAATGTCGAGACGGCCCGGGTGCGCGATCTGGTCCGCGAGCCGTTGCCGGGCGAAATCCGTCTGCAATGGTGGCGCGATGCGATCGCAGCCGGACAGCCGACCGGCAGTCCCGTCGCCGACGCGCTGATTTTCGCGATCGGCGCCTATCGCCTGCCGGTTGCCGCGTTCGAGGCCATGCTGGAGGCGCGTGTCTTCGACCTCTACGACGATCCAATGCCCGACAGGACGACGCTGGAAGGCTATTGCGGGGAAACCGGCGCAGCGTTGATCCAACTCGCCGCGCTGGTGCTCGACGCGGAGGCGGCCGCCGGGCAGGCCGATCTGGCAGGCCATGCCGGGTGCGCGCAGACCATGACGGGCCTGTTGCGGGACCTGTCGCGGCACCGCGCGCGCGGCCAATGCTACGTGCCGGCCGATCTTCTTGCGGCGGTCGGTACAACTCGCGACGGCTTTCTCGCCGCCGATGGCCAAGGGGCGGGAAGGGCGGTCGCGGCGATGGCGTCGCTCGCCCGCGACCATCTTGGCGCCTTTTTGCGCGGCGCGCCCGGTTTGCCGGCCAGCTTGCGTCCGGCTTTCCTGCCACTGGCCGTAACCGGGGCAAGCCTCGACCGGATAGAGAGCAAAGGCGTCGACGCGCCGGCGCCCTCAGCGCTGCGCCGGCATTGGCTGATCTTGCGCCGCGCCACCGGTGGCTGGTGACATCGCCCTTTTACGTTTACGTCAAAAATGCTACATCGTGCCGGACGCAAGTGACGCTTTTGGGAGAGAGCCGCCATGAGCCTGCCGGTCCTGGTCGCCATTGTCGTGATCGGTATCGCGGCCGTCGTCGTGGCGGTGCATGCGACCGGCGGAACGCGAGAGGCCGAACTGGCGAACGAGGCCGAAGCGCGCCGGCGTTTTGGCGAGGATTTTCCCAACGAGACGGTTGCCGAAGTGATCATGACGACGCCGCCGACGGCGGCGTTCCTGTTGCTCGACGGCACCGGTACGGGCATCGTCCAGGCGGTGGGCATGCATTTTCTGACCCGCGTCGTTCGGCCGGCCGATCTGGCTGCGGTCGACGCCGACGGCGCCACGCTTGGTCTGAAATCCAGGGATTTCACCTGGTCGGGCGGGCGCTTCCGGTTCGCCGGCGCGCCGGAGGCTCACCGCATTGCGCAGCGGCTCTCGCCGGCAAACCGCAACGAACAACGAAAGAGCGCCTGATGGACGGCTACGATTTTCCGAAAGTCACGGAACTGGCGATCCCGTTTTTCGTCGCCGCGATCCTGCTCGAGCTGTGGCTGGTGCGCTCGGGCCGCGCCAGGGGCGCCTTCGAGACCCGCGACACCTTTACCAGCCTGATGATGGGCACGGGCAATGTGGTGGCCGGCATCCTGCTCGGTTTCGTCGCCTATTGGGCGCTGTCTTGGGTGTGGCGGTTCCGCGTCTTCGATCTCGGGCTGCATTGGTGGGTGTTCGTCGTCGCCTTCCTGCTCGATGATCTGCGCTATTACTGGTATCATCGCATCGCCCATCGCTGCCGGTGGGTTTGGGCCGAGCACGTCAACCACCATTCCAGCCAGCACTACAATTTGTCGACCGCGCTCAGGCAGTCGTGGACGGGCACGTTTACCGGCATGTTCGTGCTGCAGGCGCCGATCGTGCTGCTGGGCGTCCATCCGGCGGTGATCGCCTTCGTGTTCGGGTTCAATCTGGTCTGGCAGTTCTGGATCCATACCGAGACGATCGGCAGGATGTGGGGCTGGTTCGAGGCGGTCTTCAACACCCCGTCGCATCACCGTGTTCACCACGCCACCAATCCGCGCTATCTCGACGCCAATTATGCCGGCACGCTGATCATATGGGACCGCATGTTCGGGACCTTCGTGGAGGAGCTGGAGGAGGAGCGGCCGCGCTACGGCATCGTGAAGAACCTGGGCACCTTCAACCCGTTCAAGGTCGCCTTCCACGAATGGATCAGCATGTTCAAGGACGCCGCCGCGCCCGGCCTGACGGTGCGCCAGCGCCTTGGCTACCTGTTCATGCCGCCGGGCTGGAGCCATGACGGCTCGCGCGAGACATCGGAAAGCCTGAAAGCCGATTTCGTGCGACGCAATCCGGCCGAGGCGGGCAAGCCGGGCCTGCCGGCTGTCGCTGGCGGCGGCGACGGTGCCGTTCAGCCGGCCGAGTGAGCGCCGCCGGAGGCCGCTTCGCTCAACAGATCGGTAAACTGGGCTTCGCGCTTGGCCATCTTCGCCTGCACCGCGGCCATCAGGTCCTGCGGCCGCAGCATGCCGCCGTTCCAGGTCGCGATATAGTCGAGCCCGTCGGCGACCGAATGGTCGCGCGCATAGGCGAGGTTGCGCTTGATGCCGGCGATCGCCAGCGGCGATTTGCGGGCAATGGCATGCGCCAGGTCGAGCGCGCCCGCAAGCAGCGCCTCGCGGTCGTCGTAGATCGTCGAGACCAGGCCGAACCCTTTCGCCTCCTCGGCCGAGAACCGGCGTCCGGTATAGGCGAGTTCGGCCGCCACGGACGGCGCGATCAGCTTGGGCAGTCTCTGCAGCGTGCCGACATCGGCGGCCATGCCGATATGGATTTCCTCGACGGCGAAGGCGGCATCGGCGGCGGCGAGCCGCATGTCGCAGGCGGTGATCAGGTCGACGCCGGCGCCCACGCAGGCGCCGTGCGCGGCCGCGATCACCGGAAACCGCGCCCGTTCCAGCGTGGTGAAGGCGTCCTGCAGCGTCAGGATCAGGTCGCGCATGGCCAGCGCCGTCCGTCCCGGTTCGGCCTGAAACAGTTTTGCGATGTCGGCGAAGGCGGCAAGGTCCATGCCGCCGGTGAAATTCTTGCCCGCGCCCGAGATCACCGCGCAGCGCACCGTCTCGTCGCGCCCAAGGTGGGCGATCAGGCGCGGCAGGTCGGTCCAGAAATCGGCGCTCATGGCATTGGCCCGGTCGGGCCGGTTCATCACCAGATGAACCACGGCGCCATGGCGCTCGACATGGAAGAAACTGCTTTCGAGCGCGGTCATGGCGGCGTGTCTCCCGTTTGCGTCGGTCACGGCGGCCGACTGGTGCTTGACTATTCCGCGGCTTCGGCGCGCGGCGCAAGCCCCAGCCAGGACCGGCAGTCGGCAAGCGCGCGGCCGGTCAGCGCCTTCTTGCGGGCGATCGTCTTTTCCTTGCCGCGAAAGCGCCGGCCTTCCGGCTTCTCGATCGCACCCGGCGCGAGTGGCGGGAACAGGCCGAAATTGACGTTCATCGGCTGGAAGGAGCGCTTGCCCGGCTCGTCGTCGGAGACGATGTGGCCGCCGGTGATGTGGGCAAGCAGGGCGCCGAAGGCGGTGGTGGCCAGCGGCGGCGCCGCGACGCGGCCGAGCCGCTCGGCAGCGGCGAAACGTCCGGCAAGCAGGCCCATGGCGGCGCTTTCGACATACCCTTCGCAGCCGGTGATCTGGCCGGCAAAGCGCAGGCCGGGCCGCGACTTGAGTTGCAGCGCGCCGTCGAGCAGCACGGGCGAGTTGATATAGGTGTTGCGGTGCAGGCCGCCGAGGCGGGCGAATTCGGCCTGCTGCAGGCCGGGAATCATGCGCAGCACGCGTGCCTGCTCGCCATATTTCAGCTTGGTCTGGAAACCGACCATATTGTAGAGCGTGCCGAGCGCGTTGTCCTGGCGCAGCTGCACGACGGCGTAGGGCTTGATCTCGGGGGCGTGTGCGTTGGTCAGGCCCATCGGCTTCATCGGTCCGTGGCGCAGCGTCTCCGGTCCGCGCTCGGCCATCACCTCGATCGGCAGGCAGCCGTCGAAATAGGGCGTGCCTTCCCACTGCTTGAACTCGGTCTTGTCGCCGTCGACCAGGGCCTGGATGAAGGCGTCGTACTGGGCCTTGTCCATCGGGCAGTTGATATAGTCCTTGCCGGTGCCGCCCGGGCCGACCTTGTCGTAGCGCGACTGGAACCAGCAAATATCCATGTCGATCGTGTCGAAATGCACGATCGGGGCGATCGCATCGAAAAAAGCCAGCGCGTCGGCGCCGGTTTCGGCGCGGATCGCGTCGGCCAGCGACGGCGCGGTCAGCGGGCCGGTGGCGATGATCGCCTGGTCCCAGTCCGCCGGCGGCAGGCCGCACACTTCTTCGCGCACGACCGTGATCAAGTCGTGCGCCTCTATCCTTTCCGTTACGGCGGCCGAAAAACCGTCGCGGTCGACGGCCAGCGCACCGCCGGCCGGAACCTGGTGGGCGTCGCCGCAGGCCATGATCAGCGAGCCGGCAAGCCGCATTTCGGCATGCAGCAGGCCGACCGCGTTGGTCTCGGCGTCGTCGGAACGAAAGGAATTGGAGCAGACGAGTTCGGCGAGACCGTCGGTCTTGTGGGCGTCGGTCCCGCGCACGCCGCGCATTTCGTGCAGGATCACGGGGATGCCGGCCTCCGCGGCCTGCCAGGCAGCTTCGCAGCCGGCAAGGCCGCCGCCGATGACGTGGATTGGTTTTGTGTTCATGGGCTCGAAATAGTCCCGGCGCGGGCCGAATGCAATCGGCCGGTGGACGGTCGCGGACAAGCCATAATTTCGGTTTGCCGGACCGCGCCGCGTTTTCTATGCTCGCACGATGATGGGGTACGGGTCATTCGGGCGAATTATCGCGGGTCTCGGGCTGGTCGCCGCCGCCGGCTGCACGTCGGTGTCGAGCAACTATACCGGCGAGATCACCAAGACCACGACGAAGCGGGTCTATGTCTGCCACGGCTATAATTGTTCCTACAAGACCAGGCTGACCCTGACCGAACGCGATGGCGAGATTTTTGGCGAGATGTTCGCCTATGCCGCAACGGCGGCGGACGAACGCGGCGCGATCTCCAAGGCGGTGCAGTATTTCGAGGATCGCGCAGGCGGCGTGATCGGCGTGCGCGACGCCGCCAAATCCGATCTCGCCGGGTCCCGAGTCAAGGGCCAGATGGATTGCATCGACGAATCGACCAATACCCGCTCGCTGCTGCTCTATCTGCAGGAGCGCGGTCTCCTGAAGCACCATACGGTGGAATGGAATCGCTCGCGCGGGCTGTTCGTCGACGGCCGCTATCCGCATTCCACGGCGATGATTCGCGAGCGCGGCGGCACGCTGTGGGCGGTCGACAGCTGGTACGAGCCGATGGGCGGTGCGCCCGACATCATGCTTTACAGCGAATGGCGCTCGCGCGGGGTGATGGGCGCGCGCTGAGAGCGGGTTCGCGCCTGAAACCGCGCTGAAATCGGAACCGGATGATTTTGGGAAACGGGAGCGGCTTGGGCTGCCCATAAAAAACAACACCCGCCGGGGGAGGAGGTCCGGCGGGTGTCGTTTTGGCGGCCGGCATCCGGGAGGAGGTGAATGCCGGCCTTATCCGTCAGGACCTGGGAGGAGGATGGTCCTGGCGAAATTCGTGTTCGCTGTTAGATCGAGCGGCGGGCGACGAAGGGAATGTCGCCGCGGCTGATGCCCAGATCGTTGAGTTCGCGGTTCGAAAGGCGGCTCAGCTCATTCACGGTTTCCCGGTAGCGGCGCCAGTTGCGATAATTGCGGATCAGGTTCATGGTCGTTCTCTTTCGTAAATCTTCGTTTCGGCTGTTCTCGTTGACAATTGGAAGATAGGGGCGTTCGGGGCCGATTTGAAGCGCATATATTGCATAGCAGCAATGCGTTTTGTGCAGCGCAACATCAGGGTATCGTCACATAAAGGCCGCACTCCGCTCTGCCTCGTGTCGAGGCGCGGGCGCGGCCGTATGGTGCCGCGCGGCAATACCGGTAAGACCGGCTTCTATCCGCGCTTGCCAAAACCGCTAGGATAGAGCGATCCCGGCCGGTACACAGCGAGCGACCATGGCTTCCTACGCGACACGATTGAAAACCGATATCGAGCGCTGGCGGGCTGCGGGGCTGGTCGACGCGGCGACGGCGCGCCGGCTGCTCGACGATGTCGAGCAGACAAGCCGCGGCGGTATTTCCTTCGGCGCCATCGTGGCGATGCTGGCCGCGCTGCTGCTCGGCGCGGCGATCCTGATCTTCGTGGCGGCGAACTGGGAGGCACTGCCGCGGCTTGCCCGGGTCGGCATGCTGTTTGCGCTGATCCTCGCCGGTTATCTCGGCGGCGCCTGGCTGCACGCGCGCCGCCAGAACGGGGCCGGGGAGGCGGCCTATATGGTGGCCGCGGCGGCGTTCGGCGCATCGATCGCGCTGATCGGCCAGATGTATCACCTGTCGGGCGACGAGGCGGCGGCGCTGTTGACCTGGTGTCTGGGCGTGGGCCTGGCCGCGATCCTGCTGCGCTCGCCCGCCCTGACGGCGGTGGCGGTCGCCTTGTCCGTCGCCTGGCTGTGGACGGATGGCTGGGATTTCTGGCGCGATCGTCCCGTGTCGTGGCAATGGCCGGTGCTGGCGGTCGTCCTGTGGGCGGTGTCGTTGTGGACGGCCAGCCGCCCGGCCAGACATCTGCTGCTGCTGGCCTTTGTCGGGTATGTCTGCCTGATCTACCTGCAGGGCGAACATCTGGCCGTTGCGGTCGCGCTTGCCGTTGGCTCGGCCCTCTTCCTGGCTTTGACCGCCGTGTTCGACCAAGCCGGCGAACGGATCCTGCGCCTGGGCGGCGGGGCGCCGGTGCACGGGTTGATCGGCTTTGCGAGCGCAATGATGCTGATTCAGGTGGAAATCTACGAGGAACCGGTCTTCATGCTGGCGGCGCTGGTGACCTTTGGCGGCTGCGTTGGCGCCTTGATGCTGGCCGGTCGCGACAGCCGCGCCCTGCGCTGGTGCGCCTATGCGCTGTTCACGCTCGAACTGGGCGTGGTCTATATCGCCACTGTCGGCACCATGCTTGGCACGGCCGGTTTCCTGCTCGCGGCCGGGCTGATCCTGGCGGCGATGGCCGCCGTCATCATGCGCCTCGAAAAAAGACTGCTTGCATCGGCGAGCGGTCGGGGAGCGCCGTCATGAAGCGCGGGACCGGACTTTTCGCTGCGGCTCTTGCCGTGGCGCTGCTGCAGATCGGCTTTTTGGCCTGGATGATCCAGGCCCGCGCCGACATTCTACGCAACGGTCGGGAGATTCGGCTCAAGGTCGAACCGGTCGATCCGCGCGATCTGCTGCGCGGCGACTACGTGCGGCTGGGTTATGCCATCTCGGTCCTGCCCAAAACGCTGTTTTCGACACGGCCGGAGCGTGCGCTCGCCGAGGGTGCGCCGCTTCTGGTCGACTTAAAGGCGGATGACGAGGGGCTTTTTCAGCCGGTGGCCGTGCATTTGTCGGACAATGCGCCGCCGCCGGACGCGACTGTCGTGCGTGTGCGCGGCAAGCTTGCGTCCTCCTCGCCGTTGTCGTCCGACATGCTGCGGCTGCGTTACGGCATCGAGCGGTTCTACCTGCCGGAAGGCGAAGGCATGGCCATCGAGGCCGATATGCGCACGCGCAGCTTTTATGTGATCGCCGCCGTTAGCGCCGCCGGGCAGGCGCAGATCAAGGCGTTTGTCGACGGCGTTACGACGCTCTATCAAGAGCCGCTTTATTAGCCGCGCAGCCATTCGGATCGGCGCCCGCAAGCCGCCCGGTCGGAAAAACCCGGCACGGCGGAAAAAAAGCCGCATTTTTGCGGCCTTTTTCCTTTGAAGCCACAAAGGCTGATGATATAGAACGCCGCGCTTTCGGGGGCCAAAACGTCTCCGGAGCGGGTGTGGTGGAACTGGTAGACACGCAGGATTTAGGTTCCTGTGGCGCAAGCCGTGGGGGTTCAAGTCCCTCCACCCGCACCACAAAGCCACTCCCGGCAAGAGAATCCGGTTCACGAAACGGCAGGCGCCGGATCGCCGGCATTCGCGAAGACAAAGGTTTTATGATGCAGGTAACCGAAACGCTGAATGAAGGGCTGAAGCGGGAAATCCAGGTGGTGGTTCCCGCCAAGGACCTGGAAGCCCGGCTGATGGAGCGGCTCGAAGACGCCAAAGGCAAGGTGCGCATCAACGGCTTCCGGCCGGGCAAGGTGCCGATGCAGCACATGCGCAAGATGTACGGCAAGGCGGTGATGGCGGAGGTGGTCAACGACATTCTGTCGAACTCCACCGGTTCGATCATTTCCGAGCGTGGCGAAAAGGCCGCCATGCAGCCCGAGATCACGATGACCGAGGACGAGAAGGAAGCCGAGAAGGTGTTGGCCGGCGAGGCCGATTTCAGCTTCCAGATCGCCTACGAGGTGATTCCGCCGATCGAGATCCAGGCCGTCGACGGCATCAAGGTGACGCGCGAGGTCTACGACGTCGAGGACGCAGAGCTCGAGGAGCAGATGTTGCGGATCGCCGAATCGGCCCGCAGCTTCACGCCGAAGAAGGGCAAGGCCGAGGACGGTGACCGGGTCACGCTCGACTATGTCGGCAAGATCGACGGCGAACCATTCGAGGGTGGCGCCGACCAGGGCGCCAATCTGGTGATCGGCTCCAAGCAGTTCATTCCCGGCTTCGAGGAGCAGCTCGTCGGAACCAAGGCGGGCGACGAAAAGACCATCACGGTGACGTTTCCGGCCGAGTACCAGGCCGCCCATCTGGCCGGCAAGGAAGCGACCTTCGACGTCAAGGTTTCGGAGGTCTCCAAGCCGGAGGCGCTGGAACTCAACGACGAGATGGCCAAAAATCTCGGGCTCGAGTCGATCGACAAGCTGCGCGAGATCGTCAAGGGCCAGATCGAGAACCAGTACGGCGCGCTGACGCGCCAGAAGGTCAAGCGCCAGCTCCTCGACGCGCTCGACGGCGCCTATTCCTTCGAGGCGCCGTCCAAGCTGGTCGAGGCGGAATTCCAGAATATCTGGAACCAGGTGACGAACGACCTGGAAAAGGCGGGCCGCAGCTTCGAGGACGAGGACACGACCGAAGACGAGGCGCGCGCCGAGTATCAGCGTCTCGCCGAGCGCCGCGTCCGCCTCGGCCTGGTCCTGGCCGAGATCGGCGAGCAGGCCGGCGTCCAGATCACGGAAGAGGAAATGCAGCGCGCGCTGATCGAGACCGTGCGGCATTACCCCGGCCAGGAAAAGGAAATCTACGAATATTACCGCAGCAATCCGCAGGCGCTCGCCACGTTGCGCGCGCCGCTGTTCGAAGAGAAGGTCGTCGACCATCTGCTCGGCCAGGTCGATGTGACCGACAAGAAGGTCTCCAAGGAAGAGCTGCTGGCCGACGACGAGGACGAGGCGGCCGAAAAGCCGGCCAAGAAGGCGCCGGCGAAGAAAAAGGCCGCGCCGAAGAAGAAGGCCGCGGCCAAGGACAAGGAGGAGGGCGCCGAATAACGGGCGTCTTTTCCCTCAAGCAACCCATAATGCGAAACGGCCGCCCGAGTTGGGCGGCCGTTTTGCGTTTTCGATCAAGCCGGCGGTGGTCAGGCGCCGTCGCGGATCGCAATCACCGATTTGTTCAGGCCGAACACCTTCTCGTGCACGATCGCGGCGTCCGGAAATAGTGCCGTCATTTCGCGAGTCGACAAGAGACGGTGATGGTGGATGATGTCGCGCGCCTCTTCCAGCGAGCCGACGCGCTGAAAAAAGCCGAGCGCGAAGCGCATCAAAAGCGCGGCGCGCACGCGCTTGGGCAGGTACTGGAAGCCCGGAAAACGGAAATGCGGCTCGTAGGCGAACCAGTAGTTCGGCGTCTGGATGTAATAGCGCGGCGCCAGACGACGCGCATTGACGGCGAACGCCTCCATGTTCGACCAGTCGCCGACATGTTCGATCACGGAATTGGAATGAACCAGGTCGAACTGCCGGCCGGCAAACAACGCCGGATCCGAAGCGCTTTCGGCGACGAAGCTGAACAGGGCCGGGTCCTCGACCTGCTGCTCTTCGGTGTTGACCATCGTGAAGGAGAGCCGGCCGCGATTTTCGCGGATGAAATCTGCGCCGATCTTCCAATAGGTCTCGGTCCCGCCCAGATCGAGGATTTCGGCGTGGCCGCGTTCGGCGATGATCGTCTCGATCAGGCGGCGGATATGGACGAAACGGCGGGCCCGGAAGCCGAATTCCAGACTGTCTGAATTTTCGTATGGGTCGGCCCGGCGCGCGCCGAGCATGTCGAGGCCGCCGTTGTCGGCGGTTTGGCGAATAAGCATCATAGACTCCCACGGTCACCCAATGAGAGTGTTAAACAATCGTTAATCGGTTTGCTTAACAAACCGTTGGCATGGTTAATCGGGCTCTGTTGTACAACTCTATCGTTTTTCAGTCTTTTGCAGATTTTAGGAAAATATAGATCGAGTTCGATTAGAATTTTAAATAAGTTGCAGGCCCTTTAGACTGGCGTGACCGTTCTTTCCGATGATGATGTGGTCATGCACGGCGATGCCGAGCGGTTTGGCGGAATCGACGACCAGCCGCGTCATCTCGATGTCGGCGCGCGACGGTGTCGGATCGCCCGAGGGGTGGTTGTGGACCAGGATCAGCGCGGTCGCCGACAATTCGAGCGCTCGCTTGACGACCTCGCGCGGATAGACCGGCGTGTGATCGATCGTTCCCTGCTGCTGGACCTCGTCGGCGATCAGCGCGTTTTTCTTGTCGAGGAACAGGATGCGGAACTGCTCGCGCGGTTCGAACGCCATGGCGGCGCGGCAATAGTCGATGACGTCGCTCCACGAGGTCAGGACCTGGCGTCCGCGAATCCGGCCCTTGAGCATGCGTTCGGCCGCGGCTGCGGCCAGTTTCAGGTCGAAGGCGACTGCCGGGCCGACCCCCTTGACCTCGCGCAGCAGATGTTCGGGCGCCCCCAGCACTTCGGCGAACGATCCGAAACGCGCGATCAGGGCCTTGGCGACCGGCTTGGTGTCGGCGCGCGGGATCGAGCGAAACAGCAGCAGCTCCAGCAGTTCGTATTCGGCGAGCGCGGCCTGCCCCCCGTCGCGCAGCCGCTCGCGCAGCCGTTCGCGATGACCCGAGTAATGCGGCCTGCCGGCGCGGGCCACGGGTGTTTCGGCAAAGAAGCCGCGTTCGTCGTCATCCTCCGGCGCCATTCACTCTCCCGCTTGCAGGACGCTCACTTCACCACCGGTCCGGCAGCAAGCCTAGACCGTTTCTTGGTCGGAGGGAATCGTCATGGGACGGGCGAGGCAGGGCGCCGCGCCGCTTTCTCAGTCGCGCAGGCCGGGCCGGTCGAGTCCGGCCGGCGACAGGGTGAAGATTTCGCAGCCCGTTTCGGTGACGCCGATGCTGTGCTCGTACTGGGCCGAGAGCGAACGGTCGCGCGTGACGGCCGTCCAGCCGTCCGACAGCACTTTGACATGCGGCCGCCCGAGATTGATCATCGGCTCGACGGTAAAGATCATGCCGGGTTTCAGTTCCACCCCTTCATTGGGGTTGCCATAGTGCAGGATGTTGGGCGCATCGTGAAACAGAAGCCCGACGCCGTGGCCGCAGAAATCGCGCACCACCGAACAGCGCTCGGCTTCGGCATAGGTTTGGATCGCAGCGCCAATCGCGCCGGTGCGCGCGCCCGGACGGATCGCCGCGATGCCACGCATCAGACTTTCGTGGGTCACTTCCAGCAGTCTTTCGGCTGCGCGTTTGATTTGCCCGACCGGGTACATGCGCGAGGAATCGCCGTGCCAGCCGTCGAGGATGTAAGTGACGTCGATGTTGACGATGTCGCCCTCGCGCAGCGGCTTGCGGTCGGGAATACCGTGACAGACCACGTGGTTGATCGAGGTGCAGGACGATTTGGTGTAGCCGCGATAGTTGAGCGTGGCGGGGATCGCGTCGTGATCCATGCCGAATTCGAAGATGAAGCGATCGAGTGCTTCGGTGGTCACGCCAGGCTCGATCATCGGGACCAGTGCGTCGAGGCAGCGGGCCGTCAGCTGGCAGGCGCGGCGCATGCCCTCGAAGCCGGCCTCGTCATAGAGCCGAATCTGTCCTGTGTTCTTGAGAGGCGCGGTCGCCGCGTCCTGATAGGTGACCATGGGTTCGTCTTTCGGGCGTGCGTTGGCAACGGGAGCGGATGTTGCCGTGCGGCGACATCCTCAGGCGCAGATTTGGCATCGAAGCGCGCCGGCATCAAGCCCAGAGCGCGTTCATTGCGGCGAAAGCGCTCGCAAATGGGTGCTTTTCAGGCGCGATCGGCATGGCGCAGACGTCTCGCCTTTGCAGGCGGACTGTGCGGTATGCGATGAAATTGTCGGGAAAACTGGCACGCCCAACGGGACTCGAACCCGTGTTTCCGCCGTGAAAGGGCGGCGTCCTAGACCGCTAGACGATGGGCGCGCGGGGAACGTGCGGCCTTATAGTCAGCTTCCTTGTGAGCGACAACCCGCAAAACAGATCGCGCATAAGATTTTTTTTGGCCGCGCGCATTGCAGGCGTATGCCTTTCGCCGCGGCCGGGCGGTCGCCAAAAAACCGGGAGCCGGCAGGAACTGCTGGCGAGGGATCAGCGCCGGCGGCGGCAGCGCCAGTTCCAGTCGCGCTCGGGACCGACATCGATATGCACGGATTTGGTGTGGCAATAGGTGCCGACGCCGCCGCGGCCGGGCATGGCGCGTACAAACCTCGCCAATTGTGCCTTGGACACACCGGGCACCTGGACGTCAGCTGCCGCGCAATACATGTGCAGCGAGTTGCGCGCGCCGCGGGCGCGGCGGTTACGCGCCGGGCTGCGATAGCCGGAGGTGACGATCAGCTTCTTGCCAAAATGCTGCTCGACGCGGCGCAGCACGCGCACGAGCGACGGTTTCAGGCAGCCGACATCGACGCGGTCGGTCTGTTTGATGAGCCCGTTGGGCGCCAGGCGGGCCAGTCCGGCTGCCGAGGCCACACGCACCGGCTCGCCCGCCTCGTGGACGTCGATGTCGTCGTCCTCGTCGAGGCCCGACTTGCGGTTGATCTCAAACAGGGCCGACTGGCGTACGCCGGGCAGGGCGTCTGCAGCGCCGGTCGGGGAGACCGGATCGATGATTGGCTTGGCCGGTCCGGTCGAGGCGAGCGCCACCACCGGCTCGCGCCGCGACCTGGGTCTGGCGTCCTCCCGCTCCGCGGTGCCGGCCGATCGTGCGTCGTTGGAAAACAGGCTCGCCAGAAAGCCGCGCTTTTGCACCGGCGCGGGCGCCGGCCCGGGGCCGCTCTCGATGAAGGCGGTCGGTTGAGGCTGCCGGGGCTGTGTGGCGTCGCCGGTCGAGGCCGCCACCTCTTCGCTCGCATTGGCCGGTCCAGGCAGCGGCGGCGTTCCGGTGTCCGGCTTGTCGGCCGGTATGGCGGCGACGGTCGCGTCAGGCGCTGTTGCGAGGCGGCCTTGACGCGGCGCCCCCTCGCGCCCGGCACCGGCGGATCGTGGTGCGGGATTGTTGAACAGGCTGGCGAAGAAGCCGCCTTTCTTGGGCGGTTCGGCGGGGACGTCCGGGGCGGGTTGCAACTCGGCCGTGGCGGTTTGTGCGTCGACGTCGTCGGCTGTCGCGACCGCCGGGGCCTGTCCGTCCCGCACGGCGGATGGGCCGTCGCCGCTCTCCTCGCCAGGCATCGGCGCACCGGTGCCGGGCTTGTCGGCAGGCAGATAGGCGACTTGTGTGGGAAGGACCGTGTCGCCCTCCTCGATAACGGAAGGCGGCGGCGCCTCGTCGATGGCGGCGAGGTCGCTTTCCTCGATCGTGTCCAGAACGACCGGGCCGGTCGTGGCGCCGCTGGTGCCGTTAAAGGAGGGGGACGCGACGTCGAACATCGATCCACCGGTCGTGCAGGCTCCAAGCAGCACAGACAACATCGCTGTCACGAGTACGCGGCGGTTTCTGCTGCCAACGGGCGCTTGCGCTGTTTTCAACGGATTCCCCTCTTACCGTTCCACACTTGGAACGCAGCCCTTCCAACCCCATGCCCATCGGAGCCGGACAATCGCGGAATCGATCATTCGAGCCCTAACGAAGTCACGGTCAAAGTGCAATCCCGGCCACCCTCCCGCGCTGGAGCGTTTCCAGGCGAAGTGGAAGCCGGTTCGCTGTTCGGAAACGCGTCAAAACAACAAGTTAGAGCCGGTCTGCGATTCCGCGAAAAGCAGAACGGCTCTAGGGGCGAAATGCGGCAGCACCGTGTTGAGCGGACGGTCCCCCGGCGCTGGCGCGGCCGCGCGTCATCACAGACCGTTTCAGTCGGCAACCCGACTTGTTCGCTCGCTGCGTGTGGCGCGCCTTTGCCGGCTATACCCTGACGGTGACGTAGTCGCCGGGCGCGTCGCCCAGAATTGGAATTTTTTCGTCTTCCGGACGCCGGGCGGCAACGCGCTTGCGATCCTGTTTTTCGATCCATTTTTGCCAGTGCGGCCACCAGGAGCCGGGATTTTCCTTGGCCGACTTGACCCAGTCGTCGAACGCGCCCAGCGGTGGCCCGCCAGTCCAGTGCTGGTATTTTTTCGACTGCGGCGGATTGACGACGCCGGCGATATGTCCCGAACCCGCCATCACGAACTCCACCTCGCCGCCGAAGAACTGGCAGCCGAGAAAAACCGAGCGGGCCGGTGCGATATGATCCTCGCGCGCAGCCAGATTGTAAACGGGAATGGTGACGTCGTTCAGCGACAGCGTTTCGCCGCCCAGCACCATGCGCCCGCGCGACAGGCTGTTTTCCATATAGCAATTGCGCAGATAGAAGGAGTGGTTGGCGGCCGCCATGCGCGTGGAATCGGAGTTCCAGTACAACAGATCGAACGGCATCGGCTCCTTGCCGCGCATGTAATTGTTGACGACATAGGGCCAGATCAGGTCGCCGGCGCGCAACATGTTGAAGGCAGTGGCCATCTTGGTGCCGTCGAGATAGCCCTTTTCGTTCATCGTCCGCTCGATCGCGGCGACCTGGTCCTCGTCGACGAACACTTTCAGGTCGCCGGCATGGGTGAAGTCGACCTGGGTGGTGAAGAAGGTGACGGACCCGATCCGGTCGTCGCCCCGTTTGGCCATCAGGGCGAGGGCGGCCGCCAGCAGCGTGCCGCCGACGCAATAGCCGATCGCGTTGACCGTGCGCTCGCCGGTGGCTTTTTCGATCGTGTCGAGGCAAAAGCTAATGCCTTGGTCGATATAGGCGTCCCAGCCCATCCGGCCGTGGCGCTCGTCGGGATTGACCCAGGAGATCACGAACACGGTGTGGCCCTGCTCGACGGCCCAGCGGATGAAGGATTTTTCCGGATTCAGATCGAGAATGTAGAATTTGTTGATCCAGGGCGGGCAGATCATCAGCGGCCGTTTCAGCGCCTTGGGCGTCGTCGGCTCGTACTGGATGATCTCGGCCAGCTCGCTGCGCGCCACGACCTTGCCCGGCGTGGTGGCGATGTTCTTGCCGACCGCGAATTTGGAATAGTCGGCCTGTCTCAGCTTGAGTTCGCCCTTGCCGGCGGTGATGTCCTCGGCCAGCATCTTCATGCCGCGCACCAGGTTTTCGCCATTGGTCGACACGGTCTCGCGGAACAGCTCGGGATTGGTGAGGATGAAGTTCGACGGCGAAATCGCCTGGGTGATCTGGCGGACGTAAAAATTGGCCTTGTGGCGGGTGTGTTCGTCGAGGCCGTCGGCATGTTCGACAAGCTCGCCCGCCCAGCGCGAGGTCACCAGATAGGCCTGCTTGAGGAAATCGAAAAACGCGTTGCGAGCCCATTCGGGATCCTGGAAACGCTTGTCGCCGCGCTCGGGCTCGACGTCGCTCTCGTCGCGCTGTTCGCCCGACATTTTGCCGACGGCGTTCGACCACACGTTCATATAACCGGCGAACAGCTTGGTCTGGGCCTCGAGCGCGCGCGCGGGGTCGGAGAGCCAGTATTCGGACAGTTTAGAAAAGGTCTTGACCATGTCGGCCATCGGTTCGGCCACGCTGTCGCGTATCTCGCCGCGTTCGCGCGGCGTCACCCAGGCCGAGGCCGCCTTGCCGGCCTGCTCGATCATATGGGCAAGGTTGCGGGCGAACTGCTCAGGGTCTTTGACGATATACTGCTCTACCGACGAGGCGCTGGCGTCCGTATTCGTCTTGTCGTCCTGCCTGGCCATTGCGGCTGTGGTCCTCCCGGGCCTTTTGTTGACACAATATCATGTGACGGCCATAGCGGTCCATTGAACCGGCGGCCTGGATTTGCCTAGCCGACGTTCGGGAACGCAATATGTCGAAAACGTCTCGACCGGTCTTTTGTCGCGCCGTCTTGCGCGGACTCATCGTCGCAGTGTCTGCCGCGGCGGGCGCGTGCGCGGGCGTGCCGATCGAGGAGGCGGTTCCGGCCGGCGCGCTCGACGGCGGCCCGACCGCGCCCATCGACGGGGTCTCGCCGCCGGTGTTGCGCAATACCGGGCGCTACCCGAACCTGAACGTGCCGCGCCAGGGCGCGGCCAACCAGCTCAGCGCCGGCGAGGCCAGCGCCAAGAAGGGCGAATTGCGCCGCTCGGCCAGCGGCCAGGCCGAGATCGCCAACGAGCCGGGGATCGCGCCGTCCGAACTGGAAAGGCTGCGCAAACTCGGAGAGACGCACGGCGAGGACACGCTCAAGAAGATCGAGGGCGAGTGACGCTATCGACCGAGTGCCGGATTGGGTGTATAGGCGCGCCCAGATCGCTCCACTCTCGCCGAGATCGCCATGGAAGAGTTTCACAAGACCCGCCGGCTGCCGCCTTACGTGTTCGAACAGGTCAATCGCCTGAAGGCGAGCGCGCGGTCCAGGGGCGCCGATATCGTGGATCTCGGCATGGGCAATCCCGACCTGCCGACACCCAAGTCGATCGTCGACAAATTATGCGACGTGGTGCGCGATCCGCGCACCCACCGCTACTCCGCCTCGCGCGGCATTCCCGGATTGCGGCGCGCGCAGGCCGCCTATTATGCGCGCCGTTTCGGCGTCAAGCTCGATCCCGAAAGCCAGGTCGTTGCCACGCTCGGCTCCAAGGAGGGGTTTGCCAACATGGCCCAGGCGATCACCGCGCCGGGCGACGTGGTGTTGTGCCCCAATCCGACCTATCCGATCCACGCCTTCGGCTTCATCATGTCGGGCGGTGTCATCCGCTCGATTCCCGCCGAGCCGGATTCAGGTTTCATTCCGGCGCTGGAACGCGCCGTCAAGCATTCGATACCGCGGCCGCTGGCGCTGATTCTCAACTATCCGTCCAATCCGACGGCCTATGTCGCCACGCTCGATTTCTACAAGGATGTCGTCGCCTTTGCCAAACGGCACGACCTCATCATCCTGTCCGATCTCGCCTATGCCGAGATCTATTTCGACGACAACCCGCCGCCGTCGGTGTTGCAGGTGCCCGGCGCCATCGACGTCACGGTCGAGTTCACCTCGATGTCGAAGACCTTCTCCATGCCCGGCTGGCGCATGGGGTTCGCCGTCGGCAATGACAGGCTGATCGCCGCGCTGTCGCGGGTGAAATCCTATCTCGACTACGGTGCGTTCACGCCGATCCAGGTGGCGGCCGCCGCGGCGCTCAACAGCGACGGCTCGGATATCGAAGAAGTGCGCGAGACCTATCGCCGCCGTCGCGACGTGCTGGTCGAGGCCTTCGGCCGCGCCGGCTGGACCGTACCGGCGCCGGCGGCGACGATGTTTGCCTGGGCGCCGATCCCCGAACCGTTCCGCGAGGCCGGCTCGCTGGAATTTTCCAAACTGCTGGTGGAAAAGGCTGACGTCGCAGTGGCGCCGGGCATCGGTTTCGGCGAGCATGGCGACGATTTCGTGCGCATCGCGCTGGTCGAGAACGAGCATCGCATCCGCCAGGCGGCGCGTTCCATCAAGCGCTTTCTCGCCGCCAGCGCCCGGCCGGATGGCGAGACGAATGTGGTCGCGCTCGGCGCGCGCCGCTGAACAAGCACAAGAATCTCGAACGAAAGGGGCGGTCGGCCATGGGCGAAGCATTGCGTGTCGGAATTGCCGGTCTGGGCACGGTCGGCGCCTCCGTCGTGCGCGTGCTGACCGACAAGGCCGGGGAACTGACGCGCCAATGCGGGCGCGAGGTCGTCGTGGTCGCGGTATCGGCGCGCGATCGCGGCAAGGACCGCGGCTTGACGCTTGGCGAGGCGACATGGTTCGACGATCCGGTCGCGCTCGCCAAAAAGGCCGAGATCGACGTGTTCGTCGAACTGATCGGCGGCGAGACGGGGATCGCCAAGGATTGCGTCGAGGCCGCGCTGGCGGCCGGCCGTCACGTTGTGACCGCCAACAAGGCGCTTTTGGCGGCTCATGGCGTCGCGCTGGCCGAAAAAGCCGAAAAACGCGGCGTGCTTCTCAACTACGAGGCGGCGGTGGCCGGCGGCATCCCGGTCATCAAGACCATGCGCGAGGCGATGGCCGGCAACACGATCAGCCGCGTCTTCGGCATTTTGAACGGCACCTGCAACTACATTCTCACCCGCATGGAAGAGGAGGGGCTGTCGTTCGCCGATTGCCTGGCCGACGCCCAGCGCCTCGGCTACGCCGAAGCGGACCCGACTTTCGACATCGAAGGCCACGACACCGCCCACAAGCTGTCGCTCCTGACCAGCCTGGCCTTCGGTACGCGGATTTCGGCCGGCGACATCTACATGGAAGGCATCTCCAACATCACGCAGGCCGATATCCGTGCGGCCGGCGAACTGGGTTACCGGATCAAGCTGCTGGGTGTCGCCCAGCGCACCGAGAGCGGTATCGAGCAGCGCGTGCACCCGACCATGGTGCCGACGGCCTCGGTGATCGCCCAGGTCGACGGCGTCACCAACGCGGTGGCGATCGAAACCGATATTTTGGGCGAGCTGCTATTGTCGGGCCCGGGCGCCGGCGGCAACGCGACGGCGTCGGCCGTGGTCGGCGACATTGCCGATATCGCCAAGGCAAGCCCCGGCTTCCAGCATGGGCCGGTGTTCGGCCGGCCGGCGCGCGAACTTAGGCCCTACAAGCGCGCCCGCATGCGCGCCCATGCCGGCGGCTATTTCATCCGGCTGACGGTCATCGACCGCGCGGGCGCCTTCGCCGCGATCGCCAAGCGCATGGCCGCAAACGATATTTCGCTGGAATCCATCGTCCAGCACGCCAACGGCGAAAACGGGGCCGACCATAAGACCGTCATCCTGGTTACGCACGAGACCACCGAGGCCGCCGTGCGCAAGGCCGTCGACGGCATCACCAGGGACGGCCATGTCGTCGACACGCCGCAGGTGATCCGCATAGAGCGCGCCGAGTAGGGCCGCTGATCTTTTTTAATCGATTGTTGTGATTGGCCATTAGGGGAAAGGCCTCCGCCGTCCCTTGCCGTCGCCGGGCCCGTTTGACAAAAGGGGCGACCGACTATCCGCCCCGGCTTGCCGGAGCCCTTTCTCAGGATACAAAAATGGCCAAGCTCGCTTCCGACGGTCTCGATCGCATTCTTACCCTTGAGTTGGTCCGCGTGACCGAGCGTGCCGCCGTGGCAGCGGCCAGGCTGCGCGGGCGCGGCGACGAAAAGGCCGCCGACCAGGTGGCGGTGGATGCGATGCGCTCGGAGCTCAATCGCCTGCCGATCGACGGAACCGTGGTGATCGGCGAGGGCGAGCGTGACGAGGCGCCGATGCTTTATATCGGCGAGGAGGTGGGAACCAAGGACGGGCCGGAAGTCGACATCGCGCTCGACCCGCTCGAAGGCACGACGATCTGCGCCAAGAACCTGCCCAACTCGCTCGCCGTTATTGCGATCGCCGAAAAGGGCAGCCTGCTCTACGCGCCGGACGTTTATATGGACAAGATCGCGATCGGACCCGGCTATCCGGCCGGCATCATCGATATCGACGCGCCCGCGGCCGACAATCTCGAAAAACTCGCCAAGGCCAAGGGCGTGCCGGTCGGCGAGATTACCGCCTGCATCCTCGACCGCCCGCGCCATGCCCGGCTGATCGAGGAAGTGCGCGCCACCGGCGCCGCAATCCGCCTGATCGGCGACGGGGACGTGGCCGGCGTCATTCACACCACCGATCCCGACGAAACCGGCATCGACATCTATATCGGTATCGGCGGGGCGCCGGAGGGCGTGCTGGCGGCGGCGGCGCTGCGCTGCATCGGCGGCCAGATGCAGGGGCGCCTGCAGCTCAACACCGAAGACAAGATCGCGCGGGCCAGGAAAATGGGGATCGACGATCCCGACAAGATCTACCAGATGGACGAAATGGCGCGCGGCGACGTGTTGTTCGCGGCCACCGGCGTTACCGACGGCAATCTGCTTTCCGGCGTCAAATTCGCCCGCGATTTCGTCCAGACCCACACGATCGTGATGCGCTCATCCTCGCGCACGGTGCGCGAGATCAAGGCCAAGCACCAGGATCTGGACAAGTTTTGAGGGCGCTCGCGGCCGCACGACCCGCCGGTTCCGGCCCGGGAGCGGGATGACGGCATGAGTGAGGCGCGCCTCTTCCTCGACGTCAGGAGGTCGGCGAGCGGGCAGATGTGGGTCCATCGCCTGTCGGCGCGTGGCGAGAACGACGCGCTCCAGATCGCCCAGACCCACGGCCTGCCCGATATTATCGCCCGCGTCCTGGCCGGACGCGGCATCGATGCCGCTGCCACGGAACGGTTTCTCGACCCGACGATCCGCGATTTGTTGCCCGATCCGGCCTCGCTGACCGACATGGACAAGGCCGCCGCGCGGCTGGCAACCGCCGCGCTGAAGCGCGAACGTGTGGCGATCTTCGGCGACTACGACGTCGACGGCGCCGCTTCCTCGGCGCTGATGAAGCGCTTCCTGCGCCATTTCGGCATCGAGGCGGAGATCTATATTCCCGACCGGATCTTCGAAGGGTACGGGCCCAATCCCGACGCCATGCGCGACCTCGTCGCGCGCGGCGCCACGCTGATCGTCACCGTCGATTGCGGTACCAACAGCGCGCCCTCGGTCGCGGCGGCCAACGAGGCCGGTGCCGACGTGGTCGTGCTCGACCATCACCAGGTCGGCGGCGCGCTTCCCGATGCGCTCGCCGTCGTCAATCCCAATCGCGAGGACGATCTGTCGGGGCAGGGGCATTTGTGCGCTGCCGGGGTCACCTTCCTGACATTGGTACAAACCGTCAAGCATCTGCGCGCCAGCGGCAGATCCGGCCCGCTGCCGGACCTGTTGGAACTGCTCGATCTGGTTGCACTTGCTACCGTGTGCGATGTCGTGCCGCTCGTCGGCGTCAACCGCGCCTTCGTGGTCAAGGGGCTGGTCGCGGCCCGCCATCAGAACAATCCCGGCCTGGCGGCGCTGCAGCGCGTGGCGCGTATCGGCGAGCCGACCAATACGTTTCATCTCGGCTTTCTGATCGGTCCGCGCATCAACGCCGGCGGGCGCATCGGCGATGCGGCGCTGGGCGCGCGGCTCTTGGCCGAGACCGATCCGGTCGTTGCGCGCGAGATCGCCGAACAGCTCGACCGGCTCAACCAGGAGCGCCAGGCGATGGAGCGCTCAATGCTGGAGGAGGCGCGCGCGGAGGCCGAGGCCGAACTCGCGCATGGGCGAGGTCCGGCGGTGTTTTTGACCGAGAGCGCGAGCTGGCACCCGGGGATCGTCGGGCTGATCGCGTCGCGGCTGAAGGAGCAATTGCGCCGGCCGGTCTTCGCGATCGCCTTCAACGTCAATGGCGAGGGCACCGGCTCGGGCCGCTCGATCGCCGGGTTCGATATCGGCCGGCTGGTGCGCGATGCCGCGGACCGGGGTTTGATCGTCAAGGGCGGCGGACACGCCATGGCGGCCGGAATCACGGTGAAACGCGCCAAGCTGGGCGCGTTGCGGACATTTTTCGAGGAACAGGCGGCCGAGGCGGTGTTTCGCCTGCGCGAGGAACAGGCGCTCAAGATCGACGCCGCGCTTGCCGCCGACGGCGCAACGCTCGAGCTTCTCGACGTTCTCGAACGTGCGGGCCCCTATGGCACCGGACACCCGCAACCGGTTTTCGTCCTGCCGCGCCACCAGGTGACGGACGTGCGCCCGGTCGGGCAGGGCCATTTGCGGATCGCGCTGCGCTCGGGTTCCGGCGGGCGCCTGCAGGCAATGGCCTTTCGCAGCGCCGACACCGATCTAGGCCGCTTTCTTCTGGCCAGCCGCGGCCGGCTGATCCATGCGGCGGGTTCGCTGTCGGCCAATTACTGGAACGGCACCAAATCGGCGCAGTTCCGGCTGAGCGACGCCGCGGCCGCCGACTGATCGTCGTTGGAAAAAAAAGCCTGCCGGTCAGGCCAGCACAGTCTGCAGGCGCTTGAGTTCGTTAATATTGGCAAGCGTCGCGTCGTAACCGAGGCGGATGGCCTCGTCGGCGCGGTGGAACTCGGTCAGCCCGATCTGGCCAAGCTTGGGCTGCAAGGACAGGTCGGGCGGATCGCCGGCCAGTCGCGCCCGCGAAATCCGATCCTGGATGATGTTGAAAGCTTCGACCATCACGCCGGTGATGCCGAGACGGGCCTCGGCGTCGCGGGGGTTGTGGCCGGTAACGTCGGCGGCGCGCCGCGGCTTTTCGACCACCAGTTCGCCAGCGCTGTGCTTGATGACGGCGGCGCGGCCGAACAGGTCGTAGTGCAGATTGACCGCCACCACCAGCGGCTGCTCGTAGGCGCGGCACACCGAAACCGGAACCGGATTGACCAGCGCGCCGTCTACCAGAATGCGATTGTTGGCGCTGACCGGCTCAAACACGCCCGGCAGCGCGTAGGAGGCGCGCATCGCGGTGATTAGATTGCCGCTCGACAGCCAGATTTCGTGGCCGGTGCGGATTTCTGCCGCGACGCAGACAAAGGGTTTTTCCAGATCCTCGAACGTGACCCCGCGCATATGCTGCTGCATACGCGCCGTCAGCCGCATGCCGCCGAACAGGCCGCTGCCGCCCAGATGCAGGTCGAGCAATCCGAAAATACGGCGCTTAGTGAGGCTGCGGGCGAACTCCTCCAATTCGTCCAGCTTGCCGGCCAGATAGCAGCCGCCGACCAGGGCGCCGATCGAGGTGCCGGCGATCATGTTGATCTTGATGCCGGCTTCGTCGAGCGCGCGCAGGACGCCGATATGGGCCCAGCCGCGGGCTGCGCCGCCGCCGAGCGCCAGAGCGATACCAGTCTTGGGTCGAGGCTGCGGTTCGGGCGCGTCGAGGCTCGGAGGCGCCTCGCGGCCGTCCCCGACGTCCTGTCTCGTGCGAAGGGATGCCCATTCGAGCATCGTCATCTCCCTTACGTCCCTGTCTGCACCTTACCCGCAATGGGTATCAAAACAGTGAACCCGGCGTTCAGTTCCCGTTCATGAACGGTTATCGTTGCCGTAGACCGAAGCGGCATCGAATTTCGGCGCCGTCCCGTCGGTGGCGAGTCGGGCGCCGCCGTCGGCCGCGGAGACCGTGCGGTAAAAGCAGGAACGCCGGCCGGTGTGACAGGTTGCATCGTGGCCGGCCACGCGAACGCGCAGCCAGACCGCGTCCTGGTCGCAATCGGTTCGCATTTCGACGACGTGCTGGAGATTGCCGGAAGTTTCTCCCTTTTTCCAAAGCCTGCCGCGCGAGCGCGACCAATAATGCGCAATGCCGGTTTCCAGCGTCAGCGCGAGCGCTTCGGCGTTCATGTGCGCCAGCATCAGCACCGTGCCGTCCTGGGCGTCGGTGACCACCGCCGTGACCAATCCATTGGCGTCGAAACGTGGCGTGAAGACCGCGCCTTCTTCCAGTTCGCTCTTGGAGGCGGGCGGAGCGGGAAAGTCGGATCGGGTCATACCGGGTCCTGTGTTGAGCCGTTCATCATTAGCTGGAACCCGTCGGGAAGGACAACGCCACATATTGGCGGCCTCATCTCAGGATGAACCGCTCCGGATCGTTGCAGCCCGCGCGCGTTCAGGCCCTCGCGCCCGCCCGCAACAGCGTGAAGAATCGTGCCTGCTCTTCGGCACTGTCCTTGAAAACACCGGTGAAGGTGGAGGTCAGTGTGGTCGCGCCCTGTTTGCGGATGCCGCGCATGGCCATGCACATATGCTCGGCCTCCACGATGATGGCAACGCCGCGCGGATTCAGCACATCCTGGACGGCGCCGGCGATCTGCGCCGTCATCGCCTCCTGCGTCTGCAGGCGCTGGGCGAAGATGTCGACCACGCGGGCGAGCTTGGACAGACCGACGACCCGGCCGTCAGGCAGATAGCCGATATGCGCCTTGCCGATGATCGGCACCATGTGGTGCTCGCAATGGGAATGGAAATAGATGTCGCGCTCGATGACCATGTCGTCGAAGCCGGCGACTTCCTCGAAGGTGCGGCCGAGTTCTTCGGCCGGATCGCGCTCGTAGCCGGAAAACATCTCCCGGTAGGCTTTGGCGACGCGCTGGGGCGTGTCGAGCAGGCCCTCGCGGCCCGGATCTTCGCCGATCCAGCGCAACAGCGTGCGCACGGCGTCTTCGGCCTCTGCCTGGCTGGGCTTGTCGGCTGGCGCGGCGGTGGCGGTGGATGTGGCGAATGGCTTCACGATTGCGTCCATGAAAAGCGTCTCCCGTAGTTCCCCTCTACGGAGGAACGAGTTGAACGGACCACGGCCTTTTCAGGGATTGCGGGAACGAAATTCCGAAACTGCCCGAAAATGGCGTCGTGTTTTCCGGTGCGCCAAGACCGTCCGTCTTGCTGCAACGGCAACCCAGGCATTATATATGAGTGGATACAACAATTGAAAGGCGGCAGACGGAAACGGATTGTCGCAATTTCGACGGACGTGCGAAAAACATGATCAACGACGTCTACAACGCGAAAATTCTCGGGTTCGCCGGCAATATTGCGCGCATCGGACGGCTCGCCGACGCCGACGCCAGCGCCAAGGCGCATTCCAAGCTATGCGGGTCCACCGTTGTCGTCGACCTGAAGATGAAGGACGGCGTCGTCACCGACTTCGCCCACGAGGTCAAAGCGTGCGCGCTCGGCCAGGCGTCGTCGTCGATCATGGCCAGCCATGTCGTCGGCGCCTCGGCGGAGGAATTGCGGACTGTGCGCGAGACGATGCGCAAAATGCTGAAGGAAAACGGCGCGCCGCCGCAGGGCCGGTTCGAGGACCTGAAATATCTGGAGCCGGTGCGCGACTATAAGGCCCGCCACGCCTCCACGCTCCTGACCTTCGACGCGGTCGTCGACGCGATCGGCCAGATCGAGAAAAAGCAGGCCGGGCAGGCGGCCTGACCGGCGTGGATCCGACCGGCCCTTGGCAACGCCGCATCCGCGGCCGGCATTGCTGCGCTAGTTCAATGAACCGGACATGACCGCTCGCTCGCGCAATTTTTCAGGAGTCTGGCCGAAAACGCCTGGCAGGCTTTTCGGCACCGGTTTCGTGCGGCTCTACCAGCTCACCCTGTCGGGCTTCATCGGCAATTCGTGCCGGCATTTTCCGACCTGTTCGGAATATGCCTATGAAGCGATCGCCCGCCACGGGCTGTGGTCGGGAGGCTGGCTGGCTCTGTTTCGGGTCGCGCGCTGCGGCCCTGGCGGCACGCACGGCATCGACAACGTGCCCGATACGCTCGACAGGCGGCTGCGCTGGTATCTGCCATGGCGCTACTGGAGCGTCGGGCGGCGTTCGCGCGCCGGGTAAGGGCGATCCGGGCAGCTGTCGGGACCCGGTGTGGTGCTGCCGGCCGGGGTCCCGTTCGGCGACAGATCGGGGCATAACCGCGCTGGCGACGACAACCAGCGCTTGTTCCCGGGGGCGGGCGCTGGCAATTTGCGAATCGCATCGTTTCCAGAATCGGAGAGGAAAACCGCAGATGGCTCACAAGTTCGAGATCTACAAGGACAAGAAGGGCGAGTTCCGCGTCCGTTTCAAATACAACAGCGAGATCATGTTTTCGACCGAGGGCTATAGCTCGAAGTCGAGCGCCGAGAACGCGATCGCTTCCATCAAGAAGAACGGACCGGGCGCTCCGGTCGAAGACAACAGCTGACGCTAGGGCGGGGTCGTCCGGCCCTGCCTTAGCCTCGCCATCGCAGTCCGCGCCCGGTATTGCCGCCCGCGCGGGCTTTACGCGCGTCGGAACGGTGCCTATGTAGCGTGCCGTCCGGTGCGCTTTGCCTTGGCGTGTGCGCCGGTTGATCAAATACGACACCACCCGCGTTCGTGTGCGGGACTGGATAGGAGACGACGATGTCGCAGATTTCCCTAAAATTCCCCGATGGATCCGTGCGCGAGCACGACGCGACGACGACCGGCGCGCAGCTTGCCGAATCGATTTCGAAATCGCTGGCCAAGAAGGCGGTCGCCTATGCGCTCGACGGCACGGTGCGCGACCTGGCCGATCCGATCGGCACCTCCGGCGCGGTCGAGATCATCACCCGCGACGATCCGCGCGCGCTGGAACTGATCCGCCACGACACCGCCCATGTGCTGGCCGAGGCAGTGCAGGAATTGTGGCCCGGCACCCAGGTTACCATCGGACCGGTGATCGAAAACGGGTTTTATTACGATTTCGCGCGCAACGAGCCGTTCACGCCGGAGGATTTTCCCGCCATCGAGAAAAAGATGCGCGAGATCATCGGCCGCAACATGCCGTTCACCAAGCAGGTCTGGGATCGCGACAAGGCCAGGCAGGTGTTTCGCGACAAGGGCGAGGCCTACAAGGTCGAGCTGATCGACGCGATCCCGGAAGATCAGGAACTGAAAATCTATTCTCAGGGAGACTGGTTTGACCTGTGCCGGGGCCCGCACATGGCCTCGACCGGGCAGATCGGCAACGCCTTCAAGCTGATGAAGGTGGCGGGCGCCTATTGGCGCGGCGATGCCAACAATCCCATGCTGACGCGCATCTACGGCACGGCCTGGGCCGACCAGAAGCAGCTCGATGCCTATCTGCACATGCTCGCCGAAGCCGAGAAGCGCGATCACCGCCGGCTCGGCCGCGAGATGGATCTGTTTCATTTCCAGGAGGAGGGGCCGGGCGTTGTCTTCTGGCACTCCAAGGGCTGGAGGATGTTCCAGAACCTTGTCGCCTATATGCGCCGGCGCCTCGACCAGGAAGCCTACGAGGAGGTCAACGCCCCGCAGGTGCTCGACAAGGGCCTGTGGGAGACGTCCGGCCACTGGGGCTGGTATCGCGAAAACATGTTCAAGGTGCAGGTCGCCGGAGACGACGCGGAGGACGACCGCGTCTTCGCGCTCAAACCGATGAACTGCCCCGGCCACGTGCAGATCTTCAAACACGGCCTGAAATCCTATCGCGACCTGCCGATCCGGCTGGCCGAATTCGGCAATGTCCACCGCTACGAGCCCTCCGGCGCCCTGCACGGACTGATGCGCGTGCGCGGCTTTACCCAGGACGACGCGCACATCTTCTGCACCGAGGACCAGCTCGCGGCTGAATGTCTGAAGATCAACGACCTGATCCTGTCGACCTATGCCGATTTCGGCTTCGAGGAGATCACGGTGTTTTTCTCCACCCGGCCGGAAAAGCGCGTTGGTTCCGATGCGCTGTGGGACCATGCCGAGGAGATCATGGGTCGCGTGCTGACCCAGATCCAGCAATCCGACAGCCGCATCAAGACCGCGATCAATCCCGGCGACGGCGCATTCTATGGCCCGAAATTCGATTATGTGCTGAAGGACGCGATCGGCCGCGAATGGCAGTGCGGTACCACCCAGGTCGATTTCAACCTGCCGGAACGGTTCGGCGCCTTCTATATCGGCGCGGATTCGGAAAAGAAGCAGCCGGTGATGATCCACCGCGCCATCTGCGGCTCGATGGAACGGTTTTTGGGCATTCTGATCGAGAATTATGCCGGTCATTTCCCGCTCTGGTTCGCGCCGCTGCAGGTCGTGGTCGCCACCATTACCTCGGATGCCGACGACTACGCGCAAGACGTGGCGCGCACGCTGAAGGATCGCGGGCTGATCGTGGAAACTGATCTGCGCAACGAGAAGATCAACTACAAGGTGCGCGAACATTCGCTGACCAAGGTGCCGGTGCTTCTGGTATGCGGCCGGCGCGAGGCGGAGGAGGGCACGGTCAATGTGCGCCGGCTCGGTTCGCGCGACCAGCAGTCGCTGGCGCTTGCCGACGCGCTCGCCATGCTCGTCGAGGAGGCGACGCCGCCCGACCTGCGCCGGCGGCGCGCCAAGGCGGGCTGACCGGCTCAATTCGGCGGAGGCGCGCGGCGGTTGCGCCGCGCTCAGGCCGAGGCGGGCGTCTGGCGGCTGTCCAATTGGGGTCCGGCGTGCCGCGGCCGTTTTTTGTCGGCCTCCGCCAGCAGCCATGCGATCACCTGCGGCCACAGGGCGGCGTTTTTCTGGCGGAAAAAGCCGAGATGGCCGAGCCGGGCCGTACCCGCATCGGCAGGGCCGAGCTCGAGCGTCGTCCAGCGGGCCGCGGAGTATTGTTCTATCAAAGCGGCCGTGGCGCGTTCGGTCGACCAGCGGTCGTCGCTGGCGCGCACCGACAGAAGCGGACAGTCGACCGATCCGAACCCGGCATGGTCGGCCAATCGGGGATCGCCGAACAGGAAACCGGGCCGTCGGCACCAGCGCGCCCAGTCGCGGAAGATCGTGCCCGGCAGCGTCTCGCCGATCCCCAGCCAGGCCGGCGCGACGCCGAGCAGCCGGCTTGCCGGCACCCCGATCAGGTTCATCGCCAGGTAAAGCCGCAGCCGCTCGTCGGTGAAGCCGAGATAGCCGTTCGCCGAGCCGATCATGGCGTAACGGGAAAAGGCGGTGCGATGCCGGCACAGGCCCAGCATCGTGCCGCCGATCGACTGGCCGATGCCGACCAGCGGTCGGCCGGGGAAAAGGCGCCTGAGGAGGAGGACGGCGCCGGCCATGTCGTTGACGCCCCAGTCGGCCATTGCGACGCTGCCGCTCCAGTCGGCCGGTACGGCCGAGCCGCCGACGCCGCGATAGTCATAGATCAGCACCGCAGCCGCCCCGGCCGCTACGGCGGCTTTGGCGAAATGGCCGTAATGCTCGCGCCGAACCGCGGCCGCGCTCGACAAAAGCACCGCTGGGCCGGCGTTGGCGCTGTTTGAGTAAAGCGTGCCGCGCAGGGGAAAACCGTCCTCGGCCTGGAAAAGGACGGTGGCGATATCCGCCGTCGCGTCCGTGGCGGGACGAGGCGGGGGCGGAGGTATGGTGTCGCTCGGGGACGCTTTGGAAGATGCCGTCATCATGCCCTCCGGTAAACGGCGCCGGGCGGCCTGTCGGTAGGCTATTTCACACAAGGGCCGCGCACGCCGGTCGCGCGGCTTGCTTTTGGCCCGGGCTTGCGGCGTCTGTGGACAGCGCCTATCCCGAAGACCATGACGCGGGAAATTTCGCCGACCGATGGCCTTGGGGAACGCGACGGCGCGCTGGTCGCCTATTTCGGCTATGGCTCGCTGGTCAACCGCGCCACCCACCGGACCGCGATCGTCGAGGCGATGCCGGCGCGGCTTGCGGGATGGCGCCGGTTCTGGCGCGCACGGCCGGACATGCCGGGCTTTCCCGCCGCGCTGTTGACGGTGAGGCCTCAGGCGGACGCGGCCTGCGACGGGCTGCTTGTCGTCGACAGGGCCGAGAACCTCGCCGCCGTCGACGCGCGCGAGGCGCGCTATCGCCGGGTCCGGCTTTCGTCCGAGGCGCTCGACCTGGGGGGCGTCCTGCCGCGCGACTGCCCGGTCTATGTCTACGAGGCCGTGGCCGACCTGCCGCTTCATCCCGATCCGCCGAAAATCCTGCGCTCCTATCTCGACGCCGTCATGCAGGGGTTTTTGATCGAGCATGGCGAGGACGGACTGCAGCGTCTGGTTGCCGAAACGGACGGGTTCGACACGCCGATCCACGACGACCGCCATGCGCCGGTCTATCCGCGCGCCGTAACCCTGAGCGCGATCGAACGGGGGCTGTTCGACCGCATCCTGGCCCGGCGCTGACACACGACCGAGGCCGGGGCGGGGCCCAAACCGGGCCGGATGGGGTGGAAGAGGCCGAAACCTTCCTGTATAGGGCTGCATCTCCTAGAATGGAGCCTACGGACCGTGGGTCCGCCGTGACGAGTGGGTGCTGCTATGACGAACAAATGGTCGCCGAATTCCTGGCGCGAAAAACCGATCAGCCAGGTTCCGTCCTATCCGGACGCCGCCAGTCTGGTCGAAACCGAGCAGCAATTGTCGACCTATCCGCCGCTGGTTTTTGCCGGCGAGGCGCGCAAGCTGAAAAAACAGCTCGCCGCGGTGGCGGACGGCCAGGCCTTTCTGCTTCAGGGCGGGGATTGCGCGGAGAGTTTCGCCGAGCACGGCGCTGACAATATCCGTGATTTTTTCCGCGTTTTCCTGCAGATGGCGGTGGTGCTGACCTTTGCCGGCTCGCAACCGGTGGTCAAGGTCGGGCGCATTGCCGGCCAGTTCGCCAAGCCGCGCTCGTCCGACAACGAGACCAAGGGCGACGTGACACTGCCGAGCTATCGCGGCGACATCATCAACGGCATCGAGTTCGACGAGAAGTCGCGCGTGCCCGACCCGGCGCGCCAGAAAATGGCCTACCGCCAGTCGGCCGCGACCCTCAACCTGCTGCGCGCCTTCGCCCAGGGCGGGTTCGCGAGCCTGGAGAATACCCACAAATGGATGCTCGGCTTCGTGTCCGACAGCCCGCAGGGGGAACGCTACCAGGCGCTGGCCGACCGGATCACCGAGACGGTCGACTTCATGCGCGCCGTCGGCATCACCTCGGAAACCAACCACGCGCTGCGCGAGACGGATTTCTATACCAGCCACGAGGCCCTGCTTCTGGGCTACGAGGAGGCGCTGACGCGCGTCGATTCCACATCGGGCGACTGGTATGCGACTTCTGGCCACATGATCTGGATCGGCGACCGGACGCGCCAGCCGGATCACGCCCATGTCGAATATTGCCGCGGCATCAAGAATCCGCTCGGTCTGAAATGCGGTCCGTCGATGACGCCGGACGGGCTGGTCGAACTGATCGACCTGCTCAATCCCAACAACGAACCCGGCCGGCTGACGCTGATTTCGCGCTTCGGCGCGGAGAAGGTGGGCGACTATCTGCCCAAGCTGGTTCGCGCGGTGGAGAAGGAAGGCCGCAAGGTGGTGTGGTCGTGCGATCCCATGCACGGCAACACGATCACGCTGAACAGCTACAAGACCCGGCCGTTCGACCGTGTGCTGAAGGAAGTGGAGACTTTTTTCGAGGTTCACCGCGCCGAGGGCACCCATCCAGGCGGCATCCATGTCGAGATGACCGGCAAGAACGTCACCGAATGCACCGGCGGCGCGCGGGCGATCTCGGCGGAGGACCTGCACGACCGCTACCACACCCATTGCGACCCGCGGCTCAACGCCGATCAGGCGATCGAACTCGCTTTCCTGGTCTCCGAGCTCTTGAAAAAGGGTCGCGGCGGCGTGTCCGAACGTCAGGTGGTCAACCTTTAGCGTTGTGGCGCGCCCGGGACCGGCGTTATGGCGGCGTCCGTCCTGAGACGGGCGGCCGGGCGTTTCAAGACGGACGCCTGCGGCCGCCGCGGCGGCGCGTGAGAGGTGCTGCCGGCACCGAAATCGGGAAAGGCGATGAACGGTTTTCCATTGGCCGTTTCGTCATAGTGAACGCTTAGTCGCGCGCCGGCGGATTGCGCCGGCGGGGTCTTCGTCTCTATATCGGTCGCATGAGCACCAATCCCAGCCTTTTCATCTCGCATGGCGGCCCCAATATCGTGACCGACGACACGCCGGCGCGCGACTTCCTCGAGGGCCTGTCCGGCCTTCTGGAACGCCCGAAGGCGATCGTGATCGTGTCGGCCCATTTCGAGACCGGCGGCGTTTCGGTTGTGACCGATCCGACGCCGGGCATGATTTACGATTTCGGCGGCTTCGCGCCGGAACTCTACAAAATGGTCTATCCGGCGCCGGGCAGTCCGGAGCTTGCCGGACGCGTGGTCGCGCTTTTGACCGATGCCGGCCTGGCGCCCACCCGCACGGCCCGGCGCGGCTACGATCACGGGACCTGGACGCCGCTTTTGCTGGCCTATCCGCAGGCCGACATTCCCGTCGTCCAGGTTTCGGTCGATCCCGACCGTGACGCGCGTTGGCATTTCGCGGTCGGGCAGGCGCTGGCGCCGCTGGCCGGGGAAGGCGTGCTTTTGGTCGGTTCCGGCCACATCACCCACAATCTGCGCGCTATCTTTCCCGTCATGCGCGGCGGTGCGCCGGTCGACCGGGCTATGGTCGACAAGGTCGAGGCGTTTACCGGCTGGTTTGCCGAAAAACTCGGCCAGGGCGACATCGACGCCGTGCTCGACTGGAAGACCCTGGCCCCCTATCCGGCCGAAAACCATCCCAGCGACGAGCATTTGATGCCGCTGTTTTTTGCGCTCGGCGCCGGTGGACCGGGGGCGAAGGGTAAGCGCGTTCACGCCTCGCGGCAGTTCGGGTTTTTCGCCTTCGACGCCTATCTTTTCGGGCCGCCAGCCTCCGTGGCCCCGTAGGACGGACTCAAAAAGGTGGTCATGACGTGTGAAAAAAGGCTGCCGACGGGACACAGCGATGAATCAACGCCCGCCATCCGATCTTCTGGAGCGGCCCGGACTGCCCGACGATCTGCGCTTTCTGGTCGAAAAATATCCGCGCTCCGACTGGGCCGCGCATCGCAATATTGGCGGTATGGCGCAGTTCTGGCTGCAACGCCACACGATGTTCCGCGACCTCGGCGGCCTGTTGACGACGGGCATTGCCGATTATCGTGAGGGCGGACGCTCGGCTGCTGATTTCACGCAATGGTTTGCGCCGCGACTCAACTATTTTCTCGGCCATCTCGACGGTCACCACAACATCGAGGACCAGCATTATTTTCCGGTCTTCGCGCGGGCGGAAAGGCGGCTGGCGCGCGGCTTCGAGATCCTCGACCGCGACCACCACGCCATCCACGACGCCCTCGACCGCAACGCGGCGACGGCGAACGAGTTTTTGCGCGCATTGCACGAAAACGAAGACCGGAGGCGTTTCGCCGCCGACGCCTATGCCGACGCCAATCAGCGCCTCGTCGCCATGCTGACGCGGCACCTCGACGACGAGGAGGATTTGATCATTCCGCTGATCCTCGATCGCGGCGAAATGGCTCTCGGCGTGGCGTGAGCCTGTCAGCATCAGCGAGGTTGCGATCTGGAGGGTGCTTGCGCGTCACGGCCAGGTGCCGCATTTTCTGCCTGCATTGCGCACCGTGTCGGGCCTGATGCGGCCGCGACGCGCGGGAGGAACGCATGAAGACCATCGCCCAAATCCGCGAGCGCGCCGCCGAACGCAAGGGCGGTGAGGCCGCTCTTGCCACGCTGTTGCCGTCCGTGCCCGAGAATGCCGCCGTGGCGGCTATCCCCGACGACCGCGTGCTTTCGACCATGGCCAACAGGGTGTTTTGCGCCGGCTTCGTGTGGCGTGTGATCGAGCAGAAATGGCCCGGTTTCGAAGAAGCGTTTCTGGGTTTCAATCCCAAACAGCTGCTGTTCCAGCCGGACGAGTTCTGGCACGATTTGGCCGGTGACGCGCGCATCGTGCGCAACCCGCAAAAGATCAAATCGGTGCGCGACAACGCCGCCTTTGTCGACAGGGTTTCGCGAGAACATGGCGGATTCGGCCGCTTCCTCGCCGACTGGCCGGCCGACGACCAGGTCGGGTTGATGGCTTTCCTGGCCAAAAACGGCAGCCGGCTCGGCGGCAATACCGGACAATATCTGCTGCGCTGGCTGGGCTGGGACTGTTTTGTCGTTTCACGCGACATGGCGGCCGCCTTGCGCGATGCCGGGCTCGATATCGCGGAAAGCCCGAGTTCGAAGAAGGACCTTCACGCCATCCAGGCGCAGCTCAATGCCTGGCGCACCGAAACCGGCCTGGCTTACGTCCATCTGTCGCGCATCCTGGCCATGTCGATCGGCGAGAACCATTCGGCCGAGGCGCTGCGCGAGTATATGGGCGAATAGGCCTGCAGCGCGGCCATTGCCGCGTCGGCGCGGTCGCGCTACAGGCAGTGGCATGAGCATGCCTTCGACCCTTCGTATCGCCACCGCGCAACTCAACCCGATCGTCGGCGACATCGCCGGCAATCTCGACAAGGCGCGGGCGGCCCGCGCCGAGGCGGCGCGCCACGGCGCCGGACTGGTGCTGTTTACCGAATTGTTCATTGCCGGCTACCCGCCCGAGGACCTGGTGTTGAAGCCGGCCTTCGTGGCGGCATGCGAGCGCGCCGCGCTCGACCTCGCCGCCGAGACCGCCGATGGCGGGCCTGGGATCGTGATCGGCACACCGCTCGCGCGTTCGTCGGGCCTGCACAATGCCGTCATCGTCGCCGACGGCGGCACGGTGCTCGGTGAACGCTACAAGCTCGACCTGCCGAATTATGGCGAATTCGACGAAAAGCGGGTTTTCGAGCCGGGACCGTCGATGCCCGGGCCGGTCGATTTTCGCGGCGTGCGCGTCGGCGTGCCGGTCTGCGAGGATATCTGGGGCGATCTCGGCGTGTGCGAGACGCTCGCCGAAAGCGGGGCCGAGCTTCTGCTGGTGCCCAACGGTTCGCCTTATTACCGCGGCAAGGTCGACATGCGCCAGCAGGTCGTGATCCGGCAGGTGATCGAGAGCGGTCTGCCGATCTTGTACGCCAACCAGCTCGGCGGCCAGGACGAACTCGTCTTCGACGGCGCCTCCTTCGCCATCGGTGCCGACAAGTCGCTCGCTTTCCAGATGAGCCAGTTCGAGGAGGCGGTCTCGGTTTCGACCTGGAAACGCGCGCCGGATGGCTGGGTCTGCGATGGCGGACCGATGTCGCAAATCCCCGAGGCGGAGGAGGCCGATTACCGCGCCTGCATGCTGGGCCTGCGCGACTACGTCAACAAGAACGGGTTCAAGAACGTCGTCCTGGGACTGTCGGGCGGCATCGATTCGGCGATTTGCGCGGCGCTTGCCGTCGACGCGCTTGGCGAGGACCGGGTGAGGGCGGTGATGATGCCCTACACCTATACCACCAAGGACTCGCTCAAAGATGCCGAGGACTGCGCCCGCGCGCTCGGCTGCCGCTACGACACCGTGCCGATCTTCGAGCCCGTCCAAGGCTTTTCGCATGCCCTGACGCAGCTTTTCGAGGGCACCGAGGACGGTATCACCGAGGAAAACCTGCAGAGCCGGACGCGCGGCACCATTCTGATGGCGATCTCCAACAAGTTCGGCTCGATGGTAATCACCACCGGCAACAAGTCGGAAATGTCGGTAGGCTACGCGACGCTTTACGGCGACATGAATGGTGGCTTCAATCCGATCAAGGATCTTTACAAGATGCAGGTCTACGCCCTGTCGCGCTGGCGTAACGCCCATACCCCGCCGGGCGCGCTTGGGCCCACCGGCGAGGTCATTCCGAAAAACATCATCGACAAGGCGCCGTCGGCCGAATTGAAGCCCGACCAGACCGACCAGGATTCGCTGCCGCCCTATCCGGTACTTGACGATATCCTGGAATGTCTGGTGGAAAACGAGATGGGCGTCGACGCCATCGTCGCGCGCGGCCACGACCGCGAGACGGTGCACCGGATCGAACATCTGCTCTATATCGCCGAGTACAAGCGCCGCCAGGCGGCGCCGGGCGTCAAGATCACCCGCAAGAACTTTGGCCGCGACCGGCGCTATCCGATCACCAACCGGTTTCGGGATCGGTCGTAGGATTCCATTTAGCCGCGTTGTCCGTGGTTTGTCGGCGCGTTGGCGACTATGGCGCTTTCGGCTTTTCCAGTTCCTTTCGCGTTGAATAGACCCGGTCGACTATCCCCCAGTCGCGGGCTTCCTGTGCAGTCATGAAGAAGTCGCGGTCGAGCGTGCGCTCGACCTCTTCTTCCGTGCGCCCGCAATGTTGTGAATAGAGCCGGATCATGCGCCGTTTCAGCTTCAATATGTCTTCCGCATGGCGTTGCACGTCGGATGCCTGACCGCGAAAGCCACCTGAGGGTTGGTGCAACACGATGCTCGCATTCGCGAGGGCGGCGCGTCGTCCGGGCTCGCCCGCCATCAACAGAAACGATCCCATCGAGCCGGCCGTTCCCATGCACACCGTGGCGACCGGGCTGTTGATGAAGCGCATTGTGTCATAGATCGCAAAGCCGCTGGACACCACGCCGCCCGGCGAGTTGATATAGAAGGAAATCTCGCGTTCGGGATTCTCCGATTCCAGAAACAGAAGTTGTGCGCAGATGAGCGCCGCCGAATCGTCGTTCACTTCGCCGTTGAGGAAAATGATCCGCTCGCGAAGCAGCCTAGAAAAGATATCGAAGGAGCGTTCGCCTTTGGGCGATTGCTCCACGACCATGGGGACGAGCGCCATCGTGTCGCGCATCGGCGATCTCCTTTGTTGTCGAGGTTGATTTGAGTTGGCGTCAGGCGGCGCGCGCGCGCGTGCCGGCGTTCTGGTTGGCAGCGCGCGGCACCAAGCGCATCGGTGGCTGGTGGACAAGCCGCAGCCGGGTTGCGACTGGTCCTTCCGACGCGATGTCTACCGTGACGCGGGAGGAGATGTTGTCGTCATCTGCCTCGCGCCAGCGGTATACGACGCGCGTTTTCGGCACGACATCGATGATCTGGAAGCTGTTTTCGGCCCTGGATACGCCGTTCGTATCGGCTTGTTCGGGCCGTGCGCCAAGCCACTCGGCAGCGAGAATGCTGTTCGTCAGAGCGCGCCAGACGGTATCAAGCGGCGCCTGGATCAACGTTTCCACAGCGATGTCAGGGATGCGGGTTTTGCCGGGCATCATTGGTCGAGCTCCTTCAAAAGTGTTTTCAGCCGCTCGATCCGCGCCGGCCAATAAACGCGATAGCGGTCGAACCAGTCGAGCAAAGGGGTAAGACCGTTTGGATCGACGACGTAGTTGACGTGGCGACCGACGCGCCGCTCTCGCACGAGTCCGGCCTTGCGCAGGACCGTGAGGTGTTGCGAGATGGCAGGCTGCGACACGTCGAGCCCCTCTCTGACCTGTGTGGCGTTTTTCTCGCCCTCGACGAGCCGCTCGAACACGGCTCGGCGTGTCGGATCTGCCAGCGCCTTGAAAATTTCCGTTTCATTCATGCCAACAGATAAGCATACACTTATTTGATTCTCAAGAGCGGAGCCATTTTCCCCAAAGGCCACCGGTTGCTGGAAACGGCTCGTTTCCGGGAGGTGGCGGCCACAGAGCCGGCGTCTGGTTTATGTCGCCGCGTATAGATGTTGCCGGGCCGCAGCTGGTGCCGGATTGGCCGCAAGAAGTCGATGGCGGCAGTGTAATCCGATCACCAACCGATTCAGGGACCGCGCGCGACAAAGGGCATATGCCGGGCGAAAGCCGTCCACAGCCGGCGCATGCCGGCCAGAGGCCGGGAGGCTTGCGGGCTGCGACCACTGCGCGCGTTGCGGACGCGCTCGCCGAGCGCGTCGAGGTCGCGGATCCGGGTGACATGCTCGGCACAGCCGCAACCTTCCCCGAGCGCGATCTTTTCCAGATAGAACCGTTCGTAACTATGCCGTTCCATCGGCGCCTCCCGCACGTTCAGGCATCGTGTGCGGCCAGAAAAGCCTCAAGCGCGGCATTGACCGCCTCCGGCGCCTCGATGGTGGAGGAATGGCCGGCGTTCGGGATGCGGACGAGTTTTGATCCGGGGATCAGGCGGTGCATGATCTCCGATCTTTCCGGCGGGGTTGCGACATCCTCCTCGCCGACCAGGATCAGGGTCGGCGTCTTGATGGCCGCGATCGTCTCGCCGAGGCCCTGGCGGTCGATCACGCCGGCGACGGCACGGGTGATGCCGGTTCGGTCCGCCGAAACGATGCGTTTGCGCCACATCTCGCGCTCGGCCGCGCGGGCCGGGTTGTCGAGATAGGTCTTGCCGAACATGATCGGCATGATGCGGCCCGAAACGATGTTCAGTCCGAACCAGCGCGCGATAAGATTGAGGGTCCGGTAACGCGGTATGTTGCCTGCCGGCTCCGCATCCGCGGCGGTGTCGAAAAGCGAGAGCGAGCGCAGCAGTTCGGGCCGGCGCAGGGCAAGCCGCATGCCCACGAACCCGCCCATGGACAGCCCGACAAAATGGCACGGGCCGGCGTCGAGCGCCACAATCAGGGCGGCGGCGTCCTCCGCCAGCGTATCCATGTCGTAGCCGTCGGGTGCGATCGCGCTGTCGCCCTGGCCGCGATGATCGTAGGCGATGCAGCGGTAATGCGGTTTCAGGCGGTCGATCTGGGCGCGAAACATTTCGCCGCGAAACAGGAGCCCGTGCGAAAAAACGACGGTGTGCGGACCCGACCCCTCGTCCAGATAATGCAGTCTTGCCCCGTTCGCCTCGACATATGGCATGGTCTCGCTCCAGCTTGACCGGTGCGCGACAGTGTCGGGCATGATGCCGGGCATTGCAAGGCGACGCTCGCCCGATGCCGACATGCCCTGCCTGCGATACGGAAAACGGCGGTCGCGCTGGCCGACATGGAAACCGCGATCCGGATTTGCATTGGACCAAACCCCGGTTCGGCCTATCAATTCGCCAGTACCGATCCTATAGACTTGCTGCTCTCGTGATCGGTCGAGCACCAGCGGATCGGCGCGCGATCGTGCCGCTCCCATTTCGTCACCGGCGCCCATGATGTTTTTCACCTTCCTGCGCGACAATGCCCGCTGGCTTGCCGGCGGATTTCTGCTGACCTTTTTCTCCTCCTTCGGCCAGACCTTCTTCATCTCGCTGTCGGCGGGCCAGATCCGCGCCGAATACGAGCTCAGCCATGGCGGCTTCGGCACGCTCTACATGGGCGCAACGCTCGCCAGCGCGCTGACGCTGCCCAAATTCGGCCAGATCGTCGACCGTTACTCGGCGCAGAAGGTGGCGCTGATCATCATGCCCCTGCTTGCCGCCGCGGCGCTGCTGATGGCGGTGTCGAGCCACATCGCCGTGCTTGCCGTTTCGATCTACATGCTGCGCCTGTTTGGCCAGGGCATGATGACCCACAACGCCTTTACCGCCATGGCGCGCTGGTTTTCGGCCCAGCGCGGCCGCGCGGTCTCGGTCGTCACCCTCGGCCACAATGTCGGCGAGGCGGTGTTTCCGCTGCTGTTCGTGCTGGTCGCCGGCCTGGTGGGCTGGCGCGGCTCGTGGGTCGTGGCGGCGCTGGCGCTGGCGCTGGTTGCGCTGCCGGCGGTCGGTGCGCTGATTGCGGTCGAGCGCGCGCCGCGCGCCAGCGATCCGGTCGCCAGAAAGGTCGATGCACCCGACTGGACGCGTGGCGAGGTCGTGCGCGACCCGATATTCTACCTGCTGTTGATGGGCGTGATGGCGCCCGGGTTCATCGGTACGACCATCTTTTTCCACCAGGTCTATCTGGTCGAGTTGCGCGGCTGGTCTCTGGAAGCCTTCGCGACCTCCTTCATCTTCATGGCCTCGATGACGGTCACCTTCGCACTGGTGTCGGGGCAGTTGATCGACCGGTTTTCCGCCGTCGCCATCCTGCCGGGGTTTCTATTACCGCTGGGGGCCGCCTGCCTGGTGCTGGGTTCGTTCGAGGGCCAGTGGAGCGCCTTTGCCTTCATGGGCCTGCTCGGCATCTCCTACGGCTTTTCCTCCACGCTGTTCGGCGCCTTGTGGCCGGAGGTCTACGGGCTCAAACATCTCGGCTCGATCCGCGCGCTGACCGTCGCCATCATGGTGTTTGCGACCGCGATGGGACCGGGCCTGACCGGATTCCTGATCGATCGGGGCGTTTCCTATCCTGCGCAGATCGTGACGATGGGACTCTATTGCCTGGTGACATCATTTTTGATGGCCTATGTGGCAGCCAGGGTGCGGGTGCGCGCCTTGAAAGCGGCGGACCTTTCGGCTACGCCGCGCGCATGACAGTCACAGTCCGTTTCGCACCGTCGCCCACCGGCAATATCCATATCGGCAATGCGCGCACGGCGCTGTTCAACTGGTTGTTCGCGCGCAAGAACGGCGGCCGGTTCGTGCAACGCTTCGACGATACCGACCAGGCGCGCTCGAAACAGGAGTTCGCCGACCAGATCCTCTACGATCTGCACTGGCTCGGCATCTTTCCCGACAAGGTCGATTACCAGTCCAGGCGCTTCGAGCGCTATCAGGCCGCTGTCGAGAGACTGAAGGCCGCGGGGCTGCTTTACCCATGCTACGAAACCCCGGACGAGCTGGAACTCAAGCGCAAGATTCGTCTGTCGCGCAAGTTGCCGCCGATCTATGGCCGCGAGGCGCTGGCGCTGGACGCGGAGGAGCGCGCCGCGCTCGAGGCGGAAGGCCGCGCGCCGCATTGGCGCTTCCTGCTGCCCAATTACGCGCGCGACCCCTCCGAAACGCAGCGCACCGACATCTCGTGGACCGATATCGTGCGCGGCGAGGAAACGGTCGATCTAGCCTCGCTGTCCGATCCGGTGCTGATACGGGCCGACGGCACCTATCTCTACACGCTGCCGTCGGTGGTCGACGATATCGAGATGGGGATCACCCATGTCATTCGCGGCGACGATCACCTCACCAATACCGGCGTGCAGATCGCGCTGTTCAAGGCGCTGGGCGCGGACGTGCCCGCCTTCGGCCACCACAATCTGCTGACGGCGGCAAGCGGCGAGGGGCTTTCCAAGCGCAGCGGCGCGCTGTCGATCGCCAGCCTGCGTGAGGACGGCATCGAGCCGATGGCGATCGCTTCGCTGGCGGTTTTGACCGGCACGTCGGAAAACATCGAGCCGGTGCCCTCGATGGGCGACCTGGCGGAAAAGTTCGACCCCGCCGCCGCTTCGCGCTCGGCGGCCAAGTTCGATCCCGCCGATCTTGTCCATCTCAATCGGGCGCTGCTTCAGACGATGCCGTTTGCCGCCGTGCGCGACCGGCTGGTCGCCTTCGGCGTCGGCGGCGAGCAGGCCGAGGCGTTCTGGCTGGCGGTGCGCGGCAATCTGGACCGCCTCACCGACGCCGCGCGCTGGTGGGAGGTGGTGTCGAAGGGCTATCGGTGCGACGTGTCGTTTGCGGAAGCCGACGCGGCCTTTCTTGCCGAAGCGTTCGCACTCCTGCCCGGCGAGCCGTGGAACGGCGCGACCTGGAAGGCCTGGACGAGCGCGGTCAAGGACAAGACCGGACGCAAGGGCAAGGCCCTGTTCCGGCCGCTGCGGCTTGCCCTTACCGGGCTTGAGTCCGGGCCGGAGCTGTCAGATCTATTGCCGCTTCTGGGTCGGGAAGAAACGCTGGCCCGACGACCCTGACCTTGCGCTCGCCATCTTCGCCGGTGTCCTCGGAAAGCGGCTGTGGTGCCGGTTCGGCCGGCTTCAAGACGGTCCTGATCATGGCCTCATCGAGGCCGCCGGCCTGATTGGCCAGCGTTTCGGGATCGGCGGCCGGATCGGGCCGCGGCAGCGGCACCGGCAGCACCGGTTCGGCGGCGGCCGGGGCGTCTTCGCCAGCGGTTTCGGTCTCGCCGGCGATGACGGAGAATCCGCGCGCCGGGTTGCAGCCGCAGCTTGCCGGCCGCTGGTAATCGGGACGCCGGTACAAGAACGCGGCGGGAAGTTCGCTATAGGGCGTGCCGGCCATCGAGACCATCTGGTCGGTTTCCTCGTCGGGGACGCGATGCATGTAAAGCGCGACCTCCGTCCCCGGGCACATCGCCTTGCAGGCCGCCTCGTCGCGGCCGAGCGCGCTTGCCGGGGTCGAGAACGACACCGGAAAATAATAGCCGTCGCATGTGCGCACGCACACCGTGCGAAACCGGCCGTCAACGCCCGGCGCGATCTCGATCGGGCCGTTGCGGCCGATGACGGCGCGCACCCGCCGGTCGTCGTCGAGGGGAAGGCGCCGGCGCAGCTCTTGCCTTTCGGCGTCGGCTGACCGGTTGAGAAGCTCTTCAAACAGCGGCCGGCGGCGCTGGTCCTGGCGTGCGTCGCGTGTCGCCACGGCCGGGTCGCGGCAGTCATTGGCCTCGAGCGAGGCCATCAGCCGCCGCCGTTCGCGCCTCGTGTCGCCGCCGCGAGACAGGCCTGCATGTTTGCGCTCCAGCGTTGCGAGGTTGTCGTGCATGCGCTTGAGCGTGTTGTCGAGCGACTGGCAGACATTGCCGGCGTCGCGGCGGAAAAAGCCGCCCGAGCAGCCTGCACGGCGCTGCTGGCGCTCGGCCTTGGCGATCTGGCCCTTTTGGTCAAGGATCGCCTTTTCGTAACGCCGTGCCGCCGGCGAGGGGGCGCTGCGCGTCTGGCCGAGCGCGGCCAGGCGCGCCTCGAGATCGCGGCAAACACGCGCGGCGGCCTCAGCCGGCCCGGGCGACAAAAGGACGACCGCGATCGCAACGAGCAGCGCGGCGCAACGCGCCAGGCCGATCCTGCTTCCCGCTATTGGTGGTTGCGTCAATCCCATATCGGCCTCGCAGTCGCGGACCTGCCCAACCTAGCCGATGCGGGTTAACCCGATCTTTAGCATAGGCGTGGCCGCCGGCTTCAGGCTTCGGCCGTCTGCGAGGCCTCGACCACCGAAAGGGCTGTCATGTTGACCACGCCGCGCGAGGTGACCGAGGGCGTCAGGATATGTGCCGGGCGCGCCGCGCCGAGCAGGATCGGGCCGACATGCAGCGCGTCGGTCAACTGCTTGATCGTGGTCAGCGCGATATTGGCGGCATCGAGATCGGGAAAAACCAGCAGATTGGCCTCGCCCTTCAGCCTGGAATGCGGATAGACGCGCTGGCGCAGCATTTCCGAAAGCGCCGAATCGCCGTGCATCTCGCCATCGGCTTCCAGTTCCGGCGCCAGGTCCGCGATCAGGCTCGCCGCCTTGCGCATCTTCAACGTGCTCGGGGTATCGCGCGAGCCGAAATTCGACAGGGACAGCAGGGCCGCCTTGGGCTCGATGCCGAAGCGGCGGATTTCGGCCGCCGCCAGCACGGTCATCTCGGCGATTTCCTCCGCGCTCGGCTCGACGCTGACATAGGTGTCGGTGAAGAAGGTCACGCCGCGCTGCATGATCAGCATCGACAGGGCCGACAGGTCGCGCACGCCCGGCCTGTGGCCGACGATCAGGTCGACATTGCGCAGATGGCGTTCGAACCGGCCTTCCAGGCCGCAGATCATCGCATCGGCCTCGCCGCGGATCAGCGCCAGCGCCGCAATCACCGTGTTGTTGGTGCGCACCATGGTGCGCGCGGCCTCCTGGGTGACGCCGCGCCGGCCGGCGACGCGGATCAAGAGATCGACATAGTCGCGGTAGCGCGGATCGTCCTCGGGATTGACCAGGTCAAAATCGGCGCCCGGCCGGATTCTGAGCCCGTGGCGTTGCAGACGCACCTCGATCACGTGCGGGCGCCCGATCAGGATCGGCTGGGCGATGCCTTCCTCCACCACCACCTGGGCGGCGCGCAACACGCGTTCGTCCTCGCCGTCGGCATAGATGACGCGTTTGGCCGTGGCCCGGCGCGCGGCCGAAAAGACCGGCTTCATGACCAGGCCGGAGCGGAACACGAACCGGTTCAGCCGGTCGATATAGGCGTCGAGATCGGTGATCGGCCGCGCGGCGACACCGCTCTCGCAGGCCGCCCTGGCGACGGCGGGCGCGATCCTGAGGATCAGGCGCGGGTCGAACGGCGACGGGATCAGGAATTCGGGGCCGAAGGTCGGCGTTTCGCCGGAATAGGCGCGCGCGGCGACGTCTGACGGTTCCTCGCGGGCCAGGGCTGCGATCGCCCGGACCGCGGCCATTTTCATGTCCTCGTTGATGGCGGTGGCGCCGACATCGAGCGCGCCGCGGAAGATGTAAGGAAAACACAGCACGTTGTTGACCTGGTTGGGAAAATCCGAACGCCCCGTGCAGATCATGGCGTCGGGCCGCGCCGTGCGCGCCACCTCCGGCATGATCTCCGGCACCGGATTGGCAAGCGCCAGGATCAGCGGGCGCTCGGCCATTTCCGCCAAAAGCTCCGGCTTCAGCACGCCGGCCGCCGACAGGCCCAGAAAGACGTCGGCGCCGCCGATAACGTCGGCGAGCGCGCGCGCGTCGGTCTGCTTGAGATACGGCTCCTTCCACCGGTCCATTTCCTCGGTGCGGCCCTTGTAGGCGACGCCGTGGCGGTCGGTGATCCAGATGTTTTCGGGCCTGGCGCCAAGCGAGACCAGCAGGTTGAGGCAGGCGATCGCGGCCGCGCCTGCGCCCGAGGTCACGATCTTGACCGTGGCGATGTTCTTTTCGGCCAGTTCGAGCGCGTTCAACACCGCGGCGGCGACGATGATCGCCGTTCCGTGCTGGTCGTCGTGGAAGACGGGGATTGCCATGCGCTGCTTCAGCCGTTCCTCGACCTCGAAACACTCCGGCGCCTTGATGTCTTCGAGATTGATGCCGCCGAAGGTGGGTTCGAGCGCGGCGATGGTCTCGACCATGCGTTCGATATCGGGCGCGTCGATCTCGATGTCGAACACATCGATGCCGGCGAATTTCTTGAACAGCACCGCCTTGCCTTCCATCACCGGCTTGGACGCGAGCGGGCCGATATTGCCGAGGCCGAGAACGGCCGTGCCGTTTGAGACGACGCCGACCAGATTGGCGCGGGCGGTGTAGTCGGCGGCGCTGGCAGGATCGTCGTGGATCGCCAGGCAGGGCACCGCCACGCCCGGCGAATAGGCCAGCGCCAGGTCGCGCTGGTTGCCGAGCGGCTTGGTCGCCTGGATCTCGAGTTTTCCGGGCGAGGGGTAACGATGGAAGAACAGCGCCGCCTCGTCGAACTCGCTGCGCTCGGTCTTGTCCTGCTTCTTCGTCATGTCGCGATGTCCAATGCCTGAACGGCCAAATTAGCACGCCGCATCCCATCATGGGGAGCGGTCGGCTTGAAGCTGTTTCGCACCCCGCGGCGCTAGCGGCCGGATGCGATTTCGATGTCGGGCCCGTCCGTTCGATTCGCGCTTGGCGCCTTAGCGCGCGCGGGTCGTGGGGGCAGGCCGCGGGTCAGCGCGCCACGACCGTCTGGCGCTGTTCGCCGAGGCCGGCAATTCCCAGATGCATGGTGTCGCCGTCGCGGAGGAATACCGGCGGCTTGAAGCCGAGGCCGACGCCCGGCGGCGTGCCGGTGGTGATGACGTCGCCCGGTTCCAGCACCATGAATTCCGACAGGTAGGAAATGATTTCGGCTACCGAAAAGATCATCGTCGCCGTGTTGCCGGTCTGGCGCCGCTCGCCATTGACGTCGAGAAACATGTCGAGTGCCTGCGGATCGGCGATCTCGTCGGCCGTCACCAGAAACGGGCCGAGAGGTCCGAAGGTCGGCGCGCTCTTGCCCTTGATCCACTGCCCGCCGCGCTCGGCCTGATAGGCGCGTTCCGACACGTCGTTGCACACGGCGTAGCCGAAAACATGCGACAGGGCGTCGTTCTTGTCGACATAGTCGCAGCGCTTGCCGATCACCACCGCAAGCTCGACCTCCCAATCGAGTTTTTGCGCCCCGCGCGGAATCAGCACGTCGTCATTGGGCCCCGACAGGGAATTCGGCGCCTTGGAAAACACGATCGGCTCCTTGGGGATCGGGGCGCCGGTCTCCGCGGCATGATCGGCATAGTTGAGGCCGATCGCGATGAAATGGCCGATACGGCACAACGGTGCGCCGATGCGGCTGCCTGCCGGTGCGGCCGGGCGCGCGGACAGGTCGGCGCCGGCGAGTTTCTCGTAAAGTGCAGGAGAGACCGAGTCGGGTCCGTAATCGGGCACGATGCCGGACATGTCCCGGATCGTACCGTCGGCGTCGACCAGGCCCGGCCGTTCGTTCCCCTTTTCGCCAAAGCGTAACAGTTTCAATGGCTTGTTCCTCGTTCTTTGAGAGTGGATTCAACGGCGTTCAAAAGGCGCTCGGATAAAGCCCGCCGTCGAGGATCAGGTTCTGACCAGTGATATAGCCGGCATGCGCCGAACACAAAAACGCGCACGCCTTGCCGAATTCCTCCGCCGTGCCGAGGCGGCCCGCGGGAATGTCGGCGGCGACCTTTTTTGCCTGCTTCTCGACGCTGACCCCGGCCTTGTCGGCCGCGAATGCCAGCGTGCTGCGGATACGGTCGGTGTCGAACTTGCCGGGCAGGATATTGTTGATGGTGACGTTGCTGCCGGCGACCGTGCGGGCGATGCCGGCGAGAAAGGCGGTCAGCCCGGCACGCGCGCCCGACGACAGGTCGAGGCCGGGAATCGGCTGATAGACCGACAGCGAGGTGATGTTGACGATGCGTCCGAAACCGCGATCGGCCATGCCGTCGATGACGGAGCGGATCAGTTCGATCGGTGTCACCATGTTTTGCGTCACGCCGTCAAGCAGCGCCTCGCGGTCGAGCTGGCGGAAATCGCGCAGGGGTGGACCGCCATTGTTGTTGACCAGAATGTCCGGGGCCGGACACGCGGCCAGCAGCGCTTCGTGGATCTCCGGCCTCGACACGTCGCCGGCGATTTCGGTCACCGTAACTTTGTAGCGCGCGCGCAGCGCGGCGGCGGTCGCGGCGAGCGTGTCGGCGTTGCGGCCGTTGACGACCAGCGCGCAGCCGGCTTCAGCCAGGGCGCTTGCGCAGCCAAGGCCGAGACCACGGCTCGACGCGCACACGATCGCCGACCTGCCTCGAATTCCCAAATCCATCTTCGATTCCTCTCGCTTGCCGGTCGCACAGTAGTGTCTGAACGGTTTTGAGAAAACTCCCCAAACGCCGCGGCGCCCATGCAGGCGGCGTCATATGTCTGTGACATGAATCGTGTTTTGGGAGGCCGGCAAATAGAGGTGGCGCTTCATGGCCGGGGAACAGATACGCACCTTCCGGACGCTTTTCGTCTCGGACATCCATCTGGGCTCGAAACCGGCCAAGGCCGAGCTGCTGATCGACTTTTTGCGCTATCACGATGCCGCAACGATCTATCTCGTCGGCGACATCGTCGACGGCTGGCGCCTGCAGCGCTCTTGGCATTGGCCCCAGGCCCATAACGACGTGGTGCAGAAGCTGTTGCGCAAGGCGCGCAAGGGCACGACGATCGTCTATATCGCCGGCAATCACGACGAGTTCCTGCGCGCCTTTCAAGGCGTGCATTTCGGCGGCATCGTGGTCGCAGACCGTGCGATCCACGAAGCGGCCGACGGGCGACGGTTCCTCGTCATCCATGGCGACCAGTTCGATACGATCGTCCACAACGCGCGCTGGCTCGCCTATCTGGGCGACAAGGCCTACGATGTCGCCATCCTCGTCAACCGCGCCGTCGGCGTCTTCCGGCGGCTGTTCGGCATGCCTTACTGGTCGTTTTCGTCCTGGGCCAAGGTGCGCGTGAAGCAGGCGGTGAACTTCATCGGCGCCTTCCAGGAGGTGGTCACGCAGGAAGCCCGTCGCTCCGGCGTGGAGGGCGTGGTGTGCGGGCATATCCACCACGCGACCATCGCAAGGATGGGCGACATCGACTACATCAACACCGGCGACTGGGTGGAAAGCTGCACGGCGGTGGGCGAGAACGAGGACGGCTCGTTCGAGATCATCACCTGGACGCAGGCGCGCGGCGCCGAACGCGACAGGCCCGACACGATCGTGCCGTTCAAGGGTAAGAAGACCGCCGAAGCCGCCTGACGCCGATCAATCGACAACCCTGTCGCCGGCAAGAGCGCTGGGCGCGGTCGCCTCGGCCGGCCGGAGGCTTACCCCCACAAGGCGGGTTCGGGCGGCGACACCAGCGAGCCGGAATAGCGCAGGCCGGGCGACCGGTCGCGGGCCAGGAGCAGCGGACCGTCGAGATCGACATAGTCGGCGTCCTGGGCCAGCAGCACCGCCGGCGCCATCGCCAGCGAACTTCCCACCATGCAGCCCACCATGACGCCGAAGCCGCGCTTGCGCGCCTGGTCGCGCAGGTCGAGCGCGGCGGTCAGGCCGCCGGTCTTGTCGAGCTTGATATTGACGGCGTCGTAAAGGCCGCAAAGCGCGTCCAGGCTGTCGGCGGTGTGGACGCTTTCGTCGGCGCAGATCGGCACCGGATGGGGAATGTCGCGCAGGATCTCGTCCTGGCCGGCCGGCAGCGGCTGCTCCACCAGCGCGACATGGAACTGCGCGGCGGCGAGCAGGTGGTCGCGGATAGTGTCGCTCGTCCAGCCTTCGTTGGCGTCGAGTATGATGCGGCTGTTGGGCGCGACGCTGGCGACGGCATGGATGCGGGCATAGTCGTCGCTGGTGCCGACCTTGACCTTCAAAAGCGGCCGGTGGGAGGCCTGGCGCGCCTGGGCGGCCATGTCTTCCGGCGAGCCGAGCGAGATCGTGTAGGCGGTGACCACCGGTCTGGGCAGGATGCGGCACACGGCGTGGTGCGCGCGCTGGCTGGCCATTTTGGCCTCCAGATCCCACAGGGCGCAGTCGACCGCGTTGCGGGCCGCCCCGGCCGGAAGCGCCGCTTGCAGGTCCTTGCGGCTCAGCCCGTTCTGGATGTCGCCGCCGATGCTCTCGAGCGCTGCCTGCACGGTCTGCGCGCTTTCGTCATAGCGCGGATAGGGCACGCACTCGCCGCGGCCGACATAGCCGGCTTCGCCGATCGAACAGGTGATCACCTCGGCCTCGGTCTTGGTGCCGCGCGAGATGGTGAAGCTGCCGGCGATCGGGAACCGTTCCACGTCGACGCGAAATGAACGGGCCATGGCAGCGATGCTCCTGTTTCGACGGGCCGAACTAGTTGGCAAATCGGCATAGCCTCGATCGAGGCCATGGTCTAAGAATCGCGGTCATGTTGACCAAAGAGCGCAACGATGCAAGTGCGGCCGATCCCGTGGACACCGGTGCGATCCCGCTTATCGACACTGAGGCGCGCCAGGGCGTTCTGAACGTCGCGCTGGCCGGACCGTGGACCACGCACACGGTCGGGCTTGTCGATGCCGAGATGCGCCGCCTGGCGGCGCGCGAGGGCGTGGCCGATCTGCATATCGACCTCAAGGACGTCACGCGGCTCGATACCGCGGGGGCCTGGGTGATCAAGCGGCTCGCCGCCGCCCAGGAACAGGCCGGCGCACGGGTCGAGATCGCCGGGGAGGGCGAGACCGATACCGTGCTCCTGGCGGCCGTCGACGATGCGATTCGCCAGCAGTTGCCGCCCGAGGCGCCAGGCAGGCGCTGGGGTGTTCTGGCGACGTTCGAGGGAATCGGGCGCCTGGTCTATGCGTTTCGCGACGAGTTCCTGCTCGGCATGCACATTCTCGGCGCCACGATCTCGGGCGCGCAGATGAAGCGGGGCCGCGGCCACGGGGTCAATCCGGCCGCGATCGTGCACCAGATCGACAGGATGGGGGTCGGCGCGATTCCGGTCATCTTGTTGATGTCGGCGATCGTGGGCGCCATCGTCGCCCAGCAGGGCGCGTTCCAGCTGCGCTATTTCGGCGCCGAGATTTTTGTCGTCGACCTGGTCGGCATCCTGGTTCTGCGCGAACTGGGCGTGCTTTTGACGGCGATCATGATCGCCGGACGCTCCGGCAGCGCGATCACGGCTGAAATCGGCTCGATGAAGATGCGCGAGGAAATCGACGCGCTCACCGTCATCGGGCTCAATCCTGTCGGCGTGCTGGTCTTTCCGCGCCTTGTCGCGCTGTTGATCGCCGTCCCGTGCCTGACGATCGCCTCCGATTTCGCCGCAGTCGGCGGCGCTATGGCGGTGAGCTTTTATTATTCGGGTATTGCGCCGAGCGCGTTCATCGACCGGATGCGCGACGCGATCGACCTGACGACGATTTTCGCCGGCCTCATAAAAGCGCCTTTCATGGCGCTTATCATCGGGGTGATCGCCTCGGTGGAGGGCATCAAGGTCGGCGGCAGCGCGGAATCGCTCGGCACCCACGTCACCGCCGCCGTCGTGAAGGCGATCTTCGTCGTGATCGTCGTCGACGGCGTTTTCGCCATCTTCTACGCCGCGATCGGATTTTGACGACATGAGCGGAGTGGAGATGGAAGAAGCGGTGCAAGGGCACGCCAATGGGCCAGACGGCGTCCCGGCAGAGCACGAAATCGTGCTGTCGGCGCGCGGCATCACCGTCGCCTTCGGCGAGCAGGTCGTTCTGGAAGATCTGTCGCTCGATGTCTATCGCGGCGAAATTCTCGGCTTCGTCGGCGCGTCCGGTTCGGGCAAGTCGGTGCTGTTGCGCACCATTTTGGGGCTCAACAGGAAACAATCGGGCACGATCACCCTGTTCGACGTCGATCTCGACAGGGCGAGCGAAGCCGAGCGGCTGCGCCTCGACATGCGTCTTGGCATGCTGTTCCAGCACGGCGCGCTGTTTTCGGCGCTGACGGTGCTGGAGAACATCCAGGTGCCGATGCGCGAATATCTCGATCTGCCCCCGCCGCTCATGAACGAGCTCGCGCGCCTGAAGATCGAACTCGTCGGCCTGCCGGCGACGGCGGCGAACAAATTTCCCTCACAATTGTCGGGCGGTATGATCAAGCGTGCGGCGCTGGCGCGCGCGCTGGCGCTCGACCCCGACATCGTGTTTCTCGACGAGCCGACCTCCGGCCTCGACCCTATCGGCGCGGCGGAGTTCGACGAACTGGTCGCCAAGCTGCGCGACACGATGGGCCTGACCGTCTATATGGTCACGCACGACCTTGACAGCCTGTTTTCGGTTTGCGACCGCGTGGCGGTGCTGGGCCAGCGCAAGGTGCTTGTGGAAGGCACGATCAGCAAGATGCTGACCGTCGAGGATCCGTGGGTAAAGTCCTATTTCCGCGGCAAGCGGGCCCGCCAGATCGACCCGACAACCTACCAAAGCGGCCAGGCCGCGGGAATGATGCGCTGATGGAAACCAGAGCCAATTATGTCGCCGTCGGCATTTTCACCCTGGTGCTGGTGCTGGCCGGATTCGGACTGATCTACTGGAAGTCCGGCTTCGGCGAGGGCGGCGAGACCGCGCAATTGCGCATCCGCATTCCCGGCTCTGCGTCGGGGCTCGGCCGTGGCAGCGCGGTGCTGTTCAACGGCGTGAAAGTGGGTGACGTGCGCCGGGTTTTCATCGACGTGAAGAACCCCGATGTCGTGGTCGCCGACACCCAGATCGACCGCCTGACGCCGATCACCCGTTCCACGCGCGCCGATATCGGGCTGGCGGGTCTGACCGGCCAGGCCAATATCGAGCTCAAGGGCGGCGATCTGTCCGAACCCAATCTGCTCGAGCAGGCCGAGGCGGAGGACCGCATTGCCGAACTGACGGCCAACCCATCGGCCGTGACCAATCTCTTGCAGACCGCGCAGGATATTTTCTCGCGAACCAATTCCGTGCTCGACGCGCTCGAGGGCTTCGTGACGGATGTGCGCGCGCCGCTGACCGAAACGATCGACAACGCCAAGACCTTTTCGCAGGCCCTGTCGCGCAACGCGGACGGCGTCGACGGCTTCCTGGCCAGCGTGTCGGAGCTGTCGCAGACGATCGAGAAGGTGTCCGGCCGGTTGGATTCAACGCTCGCCTCGGCCGAGGAATTGCTCGACGCGGTCGACCGCGACAAGGTCGGAACCATCGTTGCCAATGTCGAGAGCTTCACCAAGCGGCTGGAAACGGCGGGCGCCGACCTCGACGGCATCATGAAGAACGTTGATGCCAGCGCGCGCTCGGTGCGCGAATTGTCGGAAAACGCCGGCAAGTCGCTGGCCAGGGTCGACGGCATTCTGGAGGACGTGAAGGGCGGGGTCGACACGGCCGTGGCCTCGATCGACCGGATCGCCAACAGCGCCACGACTGGCATCGACAGCGCGGTCGCCTCGATCGGCAAGGTCGGCGACGGCGCGTCCGAAACGCTGGCCAGGGTCGACAAGGTTCTCGACGGCGTCGATCCCGAACAGGTCCGCTCGGCGCTCGCCAATATCGAGGGCGCGACCGTTGACGCGCGCAAGGCGGCCGCGGACGTTTCCGCGCTCGCCGACCGTTTCAGCCAGCGCGGCGACGACGTCGACCAGATCATCGTCAATGCGCGCGAAATCTCCGAACAGCTCAATCAGGCCTCCACGCGCGTCGACGGCGTGCTGGCCAAGGTCGATTCGCTGCTCGGTTCGGAAAACACCGAAGGCGTGATCGCCGAAGCCGGCCAGACGGTGAAGGAATTCCGCAAGGTCGCCGAGACGCTGAACGCGCGTATCGGCACGATCACCGACGGCCTGGCGCGCTTCTCCGGCCAGGGCCTGCGCGACGTCGAGGCGCTGGTGCGCGACAGCCGGCGCTCCATCAACCGCATCGAGCAGGCGATCACCGCGCTGGAACGCAATCCGCAGCGCATTCTGACCGGGGGGGAAGGCGGCGTGCGCCAGTATGACGGGCGCGTGCGCCGTTGACATCCGCCGCGCACCGCCTCAAGAACAGAGACGAGAGGGCGAGGCAGCAGGGACCTGCCGTTCAATGTCCGGCGGGAGCAAGTGTTTGAGGCGCGGTCGCAGTTCGATTGGCGTATGGGTGTTCGCCGCGTTTCTCACCGGGTGCGCAGCCTTGCCGGGTGGATCGCCCGCGCCGCTTGATACCTATGAATTGAGCGCGCCGGCGATCGATCCCGCCGGCCGGCGCCGGACACGCACCCAGATCCTGGTCGCCGAGCCATCGGCGCTGAAGCCGCTCGATGGCGAAAACATCGTCGTCAAGCCCGGTCCCGGTTCAGTGGAATTCCTCAAGGGCGCGCAATGGAGCGACCGCCTGCCCAAGGTGGTGCAGGCGCGGCTGGCCGAGACCTTCCAGCGTTCCGGGCGTTTCGGCGGCGTCGGCAAGCCGGGCGAGGGGCTGGCGATCGACTATCAGGTCATCGTCGAAATCCGGGCCTTCGACATCGTGGTGGGCGGGGGACAGCGCGCGCGGGCGGAGCTGTTCGTGCGCATCTTGAACGATCGCAACGGCGTGGTGCGCGCGGCGCGCAGCTTTTCGGCCGAGGTGCCGGTCGCCGGCAGCGGCAATGACGGCTTCGCGGCCGCGCTCGACGCCGCTTTCGGCAGGGTGGCCACCGATATCGTCGGTTGGACGGTGTCCTCGATCTGACCCATGTGCCGCCGGCGAGTGCGGCCCCTCCCGTCATTTGCGCCAAGATGCGAAGCGGTTTTGCCTCCGCACGTGAGCAACCAGGAAGATCTGGCGCTTCGATGGCGGGGTCTTCGACGGACATGCTTCAGCCGGGGTCACGCGCCGTCTTCGCTGCCACCAGCCAATCCGCTGGCAATGTTTTCGGCAAGCGGCGAGGCGCGCATGGCCTCCGGCCCCGACGCCTTCGTGCCGGCATAGTCGCGCATCGTACGCATATATATATTTCCGAGAAAGAAAACGCGGCCGGGCGCTTGTCGCGCGTCCGGCCGCTTGCGGTCCTACCGCAGCCGCCCGCTCGCATGGGCGAGCATGGTGTAGACCTTGCCGGTGTCGGAGGTGAGATAGGTTTCCGACACCATGTTGTCGCGGTCGTTGCGCGAGACGTCCTGCAGCAGCTTTTCGAAATCCTCGCAATAGCGGTCGACCGCGGCGCGGAACTCGCCGTCGACCTGATATTTGCGCCGGATTTCGTCAAAGGTCTGCTGGCCTTTCAGCGTGTAGAGCCGGCGCGTGAAGACGTTGCGCTCGCCGCGCCGATAACGCTGCCACAGTTCCACCGAGGCTTCGTGGTCGATGGCGCGGGCGATATCGACCGACAGCGAGTTGAGCGATTCCACCACATGCAGCGCCGAGCGCGGCGCGGCGGCGCGGGAGGCGGGCGCAGGCGCTTCCTCCTCCTGTGAGGCGCGGCGCAGCAGGTTCTTCACCCAGCCGCCTTCCTGCGCGAAGTCGGTGTCGTTGCGACCGGCGGTCTCGGCCTCGGACGGGCCGATACTGCCACGCAGGGCCGGCTCGTCGACGGCCTCACGCACACGCGACTGTGCGGCCGGGGCCGGAGCCGGCCGCGGTACGCGCACCGGCTGCGGCGCGGCCTCGACCGGGCGGCGGGCCGTTTCGGCAGGGCGTGTCGTCGGCGTGTCGTCGGGCTGCACTGCGGAATCCGAGACATCGTACATGCGGCCAGATTTGGCGACGATATCAGCCAGTTCCTTGAGCGCGGCGATCTGTTCGGACACCGCGCGCCGGATTGCGCTGGTTGATTCCTTCGCCTCTTCAGGCATCTCGAGCACGCCGCGCTTCAGTTCGGAGCGGGTTTCCTCCAGCTCCGCGCGGATGGCGCCGGCGGTGCCGCGGATTTCCTGGGTGGCGTCGGCAAAGCGCGCGGTCGCCGCATCGATCACTTCCGAGATCGCGTTGCGGATCTGGTCTGTGGTCGCAATCGTCCGGCCCTCCGCCCTTTCGATGGCGTCGCCGACAACGTTCTCGAACGACCGCATCAGGCCCTCGATGTCCTCGGATTTCTTGACCAGGCCGACGGCCAGTTCCTCGAGCGCCTTCTGGCGGTCCTCCAGCGTGGAGGTGAGGTTGGACTGGGCCGAGCCGATCAGGTCCTGGGCCTGCGCCAGAAGCTTGCTGTGCTCGTCGAAGCGGCTGGCGATTCCGGCGATCTCGTTGAGCGTCTGCGAGGACAGGTCCGACAGGCGGCCGACATTGGTGTCGAGCATGCGCGCCGAGCTGGCGAAGGTCTGGGCGGCCTTTTCGGTCGACGCGGCAAAATTCTGCGTCGCGCCGGTCAGGCGTTCGTCGACCGCGCCGAGATTGCCGGTGGCGCCTTCGATCAACTCGCCGAGACGGCTGCTGGAGTGCGCCAGGCGGTCGAGCAGTTCGTTGACCTTGCCGGCCAAAGTCTCGCGCGCGCCTTCCATGGCCGACAGCGATTCGGCGGTGCGGCTGGCGATGGCGTTGACCAGCGCGGTATTTTCGCTGCGCAGGCGCTCGGTCGCCTTCTGGGTGGCCGTCTCGAGGCTCTTCTGCAGTTCGCCGCCCGATTCTTCAAAGCTCTCGATCAGCGGACGCGCCTTTTCGTCGATGATGCGGGCAATGTCGGCCGAGCGGCTCGCCAGCAGATCGTTGAGCTCGCGTGTGCGCTCGTCGAGCGTCTTGGCGGCTTCCTCGGTGCGCTGGCCGATATGCTGGTTCACCGCCGAGAAGGTCTCGGCGATCACGTTGGCGCGCGAAACCAGTTGGGTCTCGGTCTTCGACACCTGCTCGACCAGCTTTTCGCCGATCCGCTCGGCACTGCCGGCAAGCCGTTCCTCGGCGGTCTGGATCTGGCCGCCAACCTTGTTGACGATCGATTCGGCGCCGTCTCCGAGCCGCTTTTCGACATCGGAAAGCGTCGCGGCGATCTGCTCGGCGCGCTTGGCCAGCTCGCTCGAGGTTTCCTGGGTGCGCTGGACGATGCGCTCGTCGGCCTCCTGGAAAGCACGCACGATGCCGCCGGAGCGTTCGAGCAGCGTCCTGGCCGAGCTTTCGGCGCGCGCGGCCAGCTTCTCGTCGGCCTGCTCGAACACGCGCGAGATCGCCTCGGCGCGTTCGCCGAGCGTCCTGGACGTTTCGCCGGCGCGCGCGGCCAGCTTTTCGTCGGCCGCGTCGAACGCGCTCGACAGCGCGACGGCGCGCTGCGACAGCTTTTCGCCGGTTGCGGCGACGCGCTGGTCGAGAGTGCGCCCGGCCTCGTCGAAGGCCTGGGTGACGTCGTCGGCCCGGCCGAGAAGCGTCGTCGCGGTCTGTTCGACCCGCTTGGCGATGCGCTCGTCTGCGTCCTCGAACACCTTGCCGGCGTCGTCCGACAGCGTGGTGGTGATTTCAAGAACCTTGTCACGCAGGGAGCCGGCCACGACCATGGCGGTGTTTTCGATCGTCGCGCGGACATTGTCCACACCGACGTCGAGCGCGCGCTGCATGGTGCTCGTGCGCTCTTCGATCACACCGGTCTGGCGGCGGAAGGTCTCCTCGATCTTTTCGACGTCGCCGGCGAGCGCCTGGGTGATGTCGCCTCGGCTGCGCGACAGGAGGTCGATATGAGCCTGGACCGCGGCGTCGACCATCGAACGGGTCTCGGAAAGCTTCTCCAGATCCTGCTCGAGCGCGCGCGCCATGATGTTGCGGCCTTCGGCGAGCTTGCCGACATGCGCGGTCACCGAGGAATCGATGTTGCGATTGGCTTCGGCGAGCTTGTTGAGGTCCTCGTCGAGCGCGCGCGACAATTCGTGGCGGCGGCCGGCGAGGTTTTCGAGATGCTCGTTGACCACCGAATCGATCAACGCACGCGTGTCGGACAGTTTTGACAGGTCGTCCTCGAGTGCCTGGGTCAGCACGTTGCGGCCATCGGCCAGACGGGCGACGTGGTCGGCGATCGCCTGGTCGATCATGCCGCGTGTCTCCGACAGGCGCACCAGGTCGGCCTCGATCGAGGCGGCGACCTGGTCGCGACCCTCCGACAGCCGGGTCAGTTGTTCGCTGACCATCGCCTCGATGTTCGAGCGCGTCGATTCGATCTGCTGCATGTCGGCGTCGAGAGCCTGCGACAGGATGTTGCGGCCTTCGGCCAGCTTGCCGACATGGGCGGTAACCACGCCGTCGATCTCGGAACGGGCGTCGGTCAGGCGGGAAAGGTCCTCGTCGAGCGCCTGGCGGAACAGCTTGCGACGTTCCGACAGCGTGCCGAGATGTTTCATGACCACGCCGTCGATTTCGGCCCGCGTCTCGGAGAGCCTTTGCAGATCCTCGTCGAGCGCGCCGGAAATCGTGCTGCGCCCCTCGGCCAGCTTGTCGAGATGGGCTGCGACCGCCTGCTCGACATGGGCGATGTCGCGCTGGACGGTGTCGGTAATCGCGTTGCGGTGCTCGGCCAGCTTGTCGATCTGGGTCTGGACCACCGATTCGATGCCGGACAGATCGTCCTGCAGCGCCTGGGTGAGGGCGCCGCGGCCCTCGACCAGCCTGTCGACATGTTGCGACACAACCGAATCGATTTCGGCGCGCGTGTCGGCAAGCCGGCCAAGATCGTCGTCGAGCGCCTGGCGGAACAGTTTTCGGCCTTCGGCGAGCTTGCCGATATGGCCGACAACCACGCCGTCGATTTCGGAGCGGGCCTCGGAAAGCTGCAGCAGGTCGGCTTCCAGGGCCTGGCTCAGCCGCTCGCGACCGTTGTTCAGACGCTCGAGCTGTCCCGAAACGAGAGCGCCCAGCTTTTCGGCTTCGCCGTCGAAGGCCTCCGTCAGCAGGTTGCGGTTTTCAGACAGCTTGTCGATCTGGGTGGCGACCGTGTGCTCGACGCGGGCGATATCTTCGTCGAGCGCGCGCGTGATCTCGCCGCGGCCCTGCTGGATCTGTTCCAGATGGCCGGACACCACGCCGTCGATCTCGGCGCGCGCCTGGGTGAGGTGGGACAGGTCGTCGTCGAGCGCCTGACGGAACAGTTTGCGACCTTCGGCGATCTTGCCGATATGGCCGGCAACCACGCCGTCGATCTCCGTGCGCGCCTCGGCGAGATGCTGCAGATCGGAATCGAGCGCGGCGGTGAGTTGCGTCCGGCCTTCGGCGAGCTTGTCGACATAGCCGGATACGACGTCGTCGATGGTCGTGCGCTCGCCATGCAGGCGCTGAAGATCTGCCTCCAGCAGTTCCGACATGCGGTTGCGGCCGGCCTCGAGCTTCTCGCCGAAGGCGGCGGCGCGGTCGTCGAGCATGGTCGCGGTGGACTGGACGAGCTCGGACATCTCGCTGCCGATGCGCGCCTTGCCCTCGTCGACGGCGGTCGAGATTTCATCGCGGCCGGTGCGGAAGGCGTCGGCGAGCTCGCGCGAGCGTTCGGCCAGCGTTTCGTTGATCTGGCGCGCCCGCGCCTCGAGCGCGGCGTTGAGCTTTTCGGCGCCGTTGTCGACAGCCTGAGCCCTGGTCTCGAATTCGCTGATCAGCGACTGGCCGCGCTCGGCGAGCGTGCGCTCGATCTCCTGCAGCCGGCCGTCGAATTCGCGTGTCAGGGTCTCGGTGGACGCACCCAGCAGCGAAACCATGCCGCTGGTGCGCTCGTCGAGCAGGTCCGACAGCGAACGCGCCGCCGTCTCCGTCTTTTCGGTCAGCGACACGATCCGCTCATCGAGCAGGCTCGCGAACGCCTCGCCGGACACCGAAATGCGGCTGGCGATGGTTTCGACGCGCTCGTCGATCGCGCCCTGCAGCGTGTCGCCGCGTTCGCCAATCTGGGCAAGCAGCGTCTCGCCCGCGGTTGCGATGGTGGAATTGAGCGTGCCGGAGGCGTTGGAAACCGTATCCTGGATCAGGTCGCTGGCGCTGTTGAGCTCGTCGCGGATCAGCTCATGCGCGCCGGCGATCGAGGCCCGTACCCGTTCGGCATGGCTGATAACAGCTTCGCGTTCTGTACCAAGCCCGTCGACCAAAAGCCTGATTCGCCTTTCGTTTTCAGAATAGGCGTTCTCAAGCTCGTTGACTTCCGTATGAACCAGCGTTTCCAGTTCGACCGCGCGCGCCAGGGTCCGTTCGATCCCTTCGCCCATGGCCTGCACTTCGCGCCGTACGGCCTGGCTGACCGTCATGATGCGCTCCTGGGACAGGGCCTCGGGGTCGACCAGGCGGAAGGCGACTTCGGTCATCGACTGGGCGGCCAGGCGCATTTCCTGGGCGCGGCGGACCATCACGGCGAAGGCCCAGAACAGCAGCACCGGAACGAGAACGCCAGCGGCGATCGCTATCGCCCCCGGCGTGGCCAGCAACTGGTCGAAACTGCGCACCTGCCAGATCGCGGGCGCGAACAGATAGTGCCCGAGCGCCAGCCCTGCGCTGATCCACAGCACCGACAGTGTCGCCGCGATCCAGTACACGGTCCCCGACGGCCGCTGATTGAGGGTCGCCAGCATGCTGGTATAGTTTTTCTGGCGGTCGTCATTGGCCGGCGCAAAGGACGGGCGGGCCGCGCCTGCGGCGGGTTCGGGCGTGGCTGGACGCAAATCGGCGCGCGACGCGTCCTTGGCAACTGGCGTGTCGGCCTTCGCCGCGGGGGTCTGTTTTTCCCGCGTTTTCGGCTGGCTTTCAGCCTTTGGCTCTTCCTCGTCGCCACGGCCTTCGCGCGCCAGTTCCTCGGCGGCCGCCGATATCTGGGCCTCCAGTTCGGCCATCGAAGCGGAAAGATCGATTTCCTGATCGTTCAGATCGAATTCGAGCGATTCAGCGAGATCGCTCTCGACATCGCTTTCAAGCTTCTTGGTCGTCGTTGTCTTACGCGCCATGCCGCTGGTACCCTGTTATTCCACGTGCAAACCCGCCTCGCGTCCGCACGCTACGCCCCGTATACGCCACACAATTTTGGTGGACGTATCGTAGTGGCACACAGGGGTAAAGAAAACACGCATTTGTGCGCATGCCTAAAAGTTTAAACATAGGGTTAACGCGCTTTCACGATTCTGGTCCAAAATCGGTCACAAAGCGGCAGTTTCGATTAACCCGTTATCCACGCCCGTGAATTAGGGTTTGGAGTGTTGGGACAGAACGGGTGAAGAGTATGGCGTATCCGAGCGTAGAGGTCGTGCCGTTTGCGATGCCGGGCGGCGAAACATGCGTTGCCTCGCGGCGCCGGCCGATCGATCTGGTGCATCTGGCCAGGCAGACTATGGGAGACCGGGCGCTTGAACAGGAAGTCCTGTCGATGTTCGTCCAGCAGGCCCAGAGCGTGCGCGACCAGATCGGACGCTCCGATGCGGCGCAGCGCCGGTTTCTCGCCCACGGCCTGAAAGGCTCCGCGCGTGGCGTCGGCGCCTTCATCGTTGCCGAACTGGCCGACGCGCTGGAGACCGATCCGGACGACAAGCGGGCTGTCGACGGACTTTCCAAAGCCATCGAGGACGTGCGCGATTTCGTTGCGGCGATCAACCGTTAATCGAGACCGCTGCAAACTCGGTCGGGCCGTTTGGTTTTCGTCCGCGGGCGCGAGGCCGTGTGGCGGGATGTGCCACCCGTCGATCCCGCCGGTGCGACGACGGCGCGGTTGACACAAGTGGCGAAGCGGTTAAGTCGGCAGGTCACTTTCTGTCGGGATCGCCTGTATGACCAAGATCACCTATATCGCGCATGACGGAACCAAGTTCGATGTCGACGCCGAGGACGGCTCGACCGTGATGGAAAACGCCATCAAGAACGCGGTTCCCGGCATCGAGGCTGAATGCGGGGGCGCCTGCGCCTGCGCCACATGCCACGTCTATGTCGACGAGGCCTGGACCGAAAAAGTCGGCGAGCCCGAGGCGATGGAAGAAGACATGCTCGACTTCGCCTACGACGTGCGCCCGAATTCACGGCTGTCGTGCCAGATCACGGTGCGCTCCGAGCTCGACGGGCTGGTCGTGACCGTGCCGGAGCGTCAGGCCTGAACGGGCCCTATCCTTATTCGCTTTCGTTCGCATCGCCGCCGCCGACGCGGGCGCCGTGTTGCCGGGGTGCGGCGAAAATCCGTTTGCGCCGGCAGCCGGAAGCACTCTAGCGTGCCATCGACTGCAGCGGCCGGAGCGCGAGACCAATCATGACGACACAGACCGACGTTCTCATCATCGGTGCGGGGCCCGTCGGCCTGTTCGCCGTGTTCGAGCTGGGTCTGCTCGACATGAAATGCCATCTGATCGACATTCTCGACCGTCCGGGCGGCCAGTGCGCCGAGCTCTATCCCGAAAAACCGATCTACGACATTCCGGCGTGGCCGGTCATTTCGGCCCAGGAACTGGTCGACAAATTGATGGAGCAGATCGCGCCGTTCAAGCCGGGCTTTACCTTCAACCGCATGGTCACCGGCCTGGAGCGGCTGGACGAGGGCGGTTTTCGCGTCACCACCGACGAAAACGAGATTTTCGAGGCCAAAGTCGTGGTCATCGCGGCCGGCGGCGGATCGTTTCAGCCCAAGCGCCCGCCGATCCCCGGCATTGAGGCGTTTGAGGGCAAGAGCGTGTTTTATTCCGTGCGGCGGATGGAGGAATTTCGCGGTCACGACCTGCTGATCGTCGGCGGCGGCGATTCCGCGCTCGACTGGACCCTCAACCTGCAGCCGGTCGCCAAATCGCTGACCTTGGTGCATCGCCGTCCGGAATTCCGCGCTGCGCCTGACAGCGTCAACAAGATGTATGCGCTGCAGGAAACGAAGGCGCTCGATTTTCAGGTCGGCCAGGTCAAGGAGCTGATCGGCGAGGACGGCATGTTGAAGGCGGCCGTGATCAAGGGGCCGGACGGCGATGTCGAGATTGCCTGCACGCGCATGCTGCCGTTCTTCGGCTTGACGATGAAACTGGGGCCGATCGCGGATTGGGGGCTCAATCTGCACGAGAACCTGATCCCGGTCGATACGGAGAAGTTCGAGACCTCCGAACCTGGCATTTTCGCCATCGGCGACATCAACTGGTATCCGGGCAAGCTCAAGCTGATCCTGTCGGGTTTCCACGAGGCGGCGTTGATGACGCAGGCCGCCAAGCGTATCTGCAGCCCCGGCGAGCGGGTCGTCTTCCAGTACACGACGTCGTCGACAAGCCTGCAAAAAAAGCTCGGCGTGAGCTGATGACGGCGTCGCGTCCGGCGGTCTATTGCGACTGCCGGCGCTTTTCCATCTGCTGCAGGCGGTAGGTCAACAGCCGCATCATCCGGTCCTCGAAGGTCTTGCCCTCGACACGGTCGAACCGTTCCTGGGCCTGGTCATGTTTTTGCATGACATAGGCGGTGACGCGCTCGACCTTTTCCTTCAGCGCCGCGCAATCGCGGCGCCGGTCGATGCGTCGAAGCCGCTGTTCGAGCTCGCGCGCGTGCCTTTTGGCGATCTGGACGTGGAATTCCTCGTGCCGCTTGATATCGGCCGACAGCGTGTCCCAGATCAAACGTGTGTCGCCGTCGGCGCGCCGCCGCTGGACCCAGCGCGGCAGGATGATGCGGGCCGCGACCGAGACGCTGACCTTGTCGATCGCGCACCAGCGATCGGTGCTGGCATGGGTCAGCTTGGTCGAAAATTTCATCCGCGTGGCGCCGGGGTGGCGTTGGCCGGTGCTTTGCACCTGGGGGCCGCGCTTGGACAGCTCCCGGTCGATCTCCTCCAGCGTGCGTCCGCCGATCGAAAAATAGCTGTAGCTGCGCGACACGGTCTGGGCCGCCACGGCGGCCGTGCCGGCAAGCAATATCGTCAGGGCGTAGACTGACCTTCTCATGGCGGCCGATCCCGGTTAAGGCCAAGGATTGACCATGCGCCAGACCGGCAGGCGGCGCAACCAGAAAGCCGGTGTGCTGCAGGCATCGCCGGACCCGGAGCATAGCGACGATGAGCGAGGACGCGATCACGACGGAACCGACGATTTGGCCTCTCGCCCACGGCCGTAGCCTCACCCTCGGCCCCAAGGCGGTGGTGATGGGCATTGTCAACGTCACGCCGGACAGTTTTTCCGACGGCGGCCTGTTCGCCAACCGCGATGCGGCGGTCGAGGCGGCCCTCGCGATGGAGGCGCAAGGCGCCGCGATCGTCGATATTGGCGGCGAATCGACCCGGCCGGGCGCCGGTGCGATCGACGCCGACGAGGAGCAGTCGCGCGTGCTGCCGGTGATCGCGGCGGTGGCGCGCCGCTCCGACGTGTTGATTTCGGTCGACACCTATCGCGCCGAAACGGCGCGCAGGGCGATCGCGGCCGGCGCGCATATCATCAACGATATCTGGGCCTTGCAGCACGATCCTGAAATGGCGGCCGCGATCGTGGAGAGCGGCGCCGGCGCGGTGCTGATGCACAATGGCCGCGCACGCGCGCTCGAAGCCGACCTCATCGAGGATCAACGCGTCTTTTTGCAGCGCTCGCTCGCCATCGCACGCGGCGCCGGGCTCGGCACAGACCGCATCGTACTCGACCCGGGCTTCGGATTCGGCAAGGAGACGGCGGCGGTCAATCTGGAACTCGCCGCGCGTTTCGGCGAACTGCACGCGCTCGGGCGGCCCTTGCTCGCCGGTACGTCGCGCAAGCGTTTCATCGGCCATGTCACCGGTCGCGAGCCGGGCGCGCGCGGGGCGGGAACGGCCGCGACCAGCGTTTTTCTGCGCATGAAAGGCGCGGCGGTTTTTCGGGTGCACGACGTCGCAATCAACGTGGATGCGTTGAAGATGGTGGATGCTATGCTGGCCGCCCGTCCGCAACGCTGAGAGCGCCGCCATGTATGTCATCCGGCTGAAGAATTGCGCCTTTTTCGCACGTCACGGCGTGCACGACGCCGAGGAGGTGCTCGGGCAGCGGTTCTATGTCGATGCCGCGCTGACCGTCGATCCGCAAAAGCCGCTCGAAGCGGACGACATCGGCGCCACCGTCGACTATGGCGCGGCGTTCCAGGTAATCGAGGAGATCGTGACTGGAAAACGTCGGTTCCTGATCGAGGCGCTGGCACGCGATGTCGCCGGGCAGCTGTGCGAGCGCTTTCCGCAGATCAAGCAGGCGGAAATCACCGTCAGGAAACCGAACGCGCCGGTGCCGGGCGTGCTCGACCATGTGGAGGTGACGCTTGTCTGGCCGCAATGAGGTCCGCGCCTTTCTCGGGCTCGGCGGCAATCTCGGCGACCCGCTGGCGGCGATGGCGGCGGCGCTGCGTCTCATCGATGCCGACGGTTCGACCCGGGTGGTGACGGTCTCCTCCGTCTATCGCACGCCGCCCTGGGGCGCGGTGGCGCAACCGGATTTTCTCAATTGCGTGGCCGAGCTTCGCACCACGCTTTACCCGCGCGCCCTGCTTGAACTGTGTCTGGGGGCCGAGCGGGAATTGAAACGCGTGCGCACCATACCGGGCGGTCCGCGGGTGATCGATGTCGACGTGCTGTGCCATGGCGCCACGACGCTTTGCGAAGACGGGCTCGAACTCCCGCATCCGCGCATGCTGCAACGCGCCTTCGTGCTGCTACCGTTGCGGGAAATCGCGCCGGACCTGACCTTCGACGGTTTTGGCGTCGAGCATTATCTCGACAGGGTCGACGCGGGCGGCATCAGCGTCGTCGAAACGGGCGATGACTGGTGGCGCGGCTAGGACCCGTTTTGGAAACGATCGGGTGGACTGAGGCGGCGCCGGTCCGCCAAGCGGCGCGAAAACCCTATTTGCGCGACACGGCTCCGACCGCGGTGGCGTCGACCCGCTTCAAATTCATGCCGATGACCGGCACGAGTTCCTTGTCGACGCGTACCGAGACGGTGACGTTCATGGCGTCGTCGCCCTTCATGCGGGCCAGCATGGCGCCGTTGAGCTTGTCGCGGTTGAGCGACATCACGGCGCGCGAGCCATTGATGTTGCCGCCGACGATGTCGAGGCCCTTGCCGCTGGCGCCGTCGAGAAACGTGCCCCGATAGCCCTTGCCATGGCGCACGATCGATGCCGACATTTTTTGTGAAAACACGCCGACGCGGCAACTCCCGCCGAGCGTCATGCCAACCTTGTCGGAATGCGCGGCGCCGGTGAGCGTGCAGGTGAATTTGGTGCCTTTGTATTTGCCGGCGACGATCTCGCCGGGGCCGACCCATTCGCCGCGGACCGACTTGAAGAAAGTGTGGTCGCGATCAGCGGCAAGCGCCGTGGCCTGCGAGAAAAACAATGCCGCGGCTGCCGACGGCAAGAGTGTGCGAAGAACACGATTCATCTGGCTACCCGGTCACCGAAATACTGGACGCGACGGCCGATCCTTGACCCAGAATGGTTAATGCTTTGTCTAGGCCGCGCGGCTTTGTCGCAGAATGCGCAACTCCGCGCCGTCTTTCAAGCGCGGATTTCGCGGCTTTTCATGCGGAAGGAGGCTGCTTTTCCGCTTTTTCGCCGACCAGCCGGGTCAGCGCGGAAAGAAAATCGCCCATTCCGGGTCGTTTTTGCGCACGGAAGGGCAGGGGCCTTGCGGCCTCCATCGCGGCGATGCCGATCCGAACCGTCATCATGCCGTTGACCACGCCTTCGCCGAGCTTCGCCGACAGGCGCGCGGCCAGGCCGTGGCCGAGAATCTGCTGGACGATACTGTCGCCGGCGGCGATCGAGCCGGTGACCGCGAGATGGGCGAGCACCGAGCGCATCAGGCGGAAAAAGCCGAGCGTGCCGGGACGGCCGCCGTAGAGATCGGCGATCCGGCGCACGAGCCGAACGGCTTCGTAAAGCACGTAGACAAGGTCGACCAGCGCCCGCGGGCTGACGGCGGTGACCAGCGACACCCGCTTTCCCGCGTCAAGCACAAGCCGGCGCGCGCGCCTGTCGAGCGGTGCCAGCAATTCGGTCTCGGCCAGGGCGATCAGGTCGGGCGCGTCGATGACGTCGTCACGCAACGCGTCCAGCGCGGCGCGACCGGCTGCGGTGTCGGGCTTGGCGGCGAGAAAACCGGATAGATCGTCGGTCAGGTCCCGGGCCGCTTTTGGGTCGGCGCGCGCCACGACATCGTCGGCGCGGCGGCGCATGCGCTCGACCGAGGCCAGTCGCATCAAGGCCAGGACTTCGCGCAGCAGGATTGCCGCCAGCGCCGCGCCGGCAAGCGCGGTCAGGCCGATCGCGGTCCAGCCGAGCCAGTCGGCGCGGGCAAACAGGTCGCGCACCAGGCGATCGATCCACAGGCCGACGGCAAGCGATATCAGGATGCCGGTGGCGCCGAAAAACAGCGAGGCAAGCCGCGAGCGGCGCGGCGCCGGCGGCAGCGGCCGCAGTTCGGCGTCGGCGCCGTCTTCGAAATAGTCGACCTCGTCCTTCTCGACGGCGACCAGCTCGTCGCCGCGCACGGCGCGCGGCCGGCGTGGTTTTCGATCTGCGGGCGCGTCGGCCGTCTTGCCCGCCGTGGCCGGCTTGGAGGGAGCCTCGTGCGCCGGCAGGCGGAAGGCGGCGGGCTTGCGGTCGTTGCTCATGCCAGCCGGTCCCCGAGCAGGAATTGCAGCGCCCGGTCTAGCCGGATATGCGGCAGGACCAGCGAAAGGCCGTCGGCGGACCGTTCCAGGCGTGGCGGGCGGAAGCGCACGAAACGCACCGTCTCGACGGGCGTCGTGTTGGCGGCGGCATCGAAAAGCGGCCCGATATTGTCCGGAAGGTCGCCGGGAAAGACCGCGGTCTCGGTCTCGCCGTCGAAGGTCTCGTCGCCGATCGTCTCGCCGTCAAGCGGCGTACCGATGATCACCGGCAGATCCTCGCCGCCCTGCCGGACCGTGCCCTCGCGGGTGGCGCGCAATGCGGCCAACGCAACGGCGTCGACCTCGGCGCCGGTCAGCCGGGCCCTGGCCACGGCGCGGTCGGCGAGCCGGCGCACGATGGTCTGCAGCCGGTCGTGGTTTTCGTGGTGCAGATGGTCCGCCTTGGTCGCCGCGACCAGGATGCGGTCGATGCGGCGTGTCACCAGGTCGGTGACCAGGTTGCCGCGTCCGGGCCGGAAGCAGGACAGAATATCGGTCAGTGCGCGCTCGAGGTCGGCGAGCGCGGCCGGGCCGGCATTGAGCGCCTGCAGGGCGTCGACCAGCACGATCTGCCGGTCGAGCCGGGTGATGTGCTCGCGAAAGAACGGCTTCACGACATGGGTCTTATAGGCCTCGAACCGGCGCTCCATCATCGCGTAAAGCGAGCCGGGGCGTGTGCGGCCGGTCTTTTTCTGCGGCAGCGGGGCGAAGGTCAGCGCCGGCGAGCCATCGAGGTCGCCGGGCATCAGCAGACGGCCGGGCGGCAGGGTGGAGAGCGCGCGGCTGTCGTCCTTGCAGGCTCTCAGATAGGCGGCGAAGCGGTCGGCGAGCGCCTTTGCCGTCATCTCGTCGGCATCGGCTTCGGGATCGACCGCGCTTGCCGCGGCCAGCCAGTCGGCGGCGAGGTCGGCGCGTACCGGCAGTTCGGCCAGTTCGCGCGATTCGCGGCAGAAGGTGGCGTAGCTCTTGCCGAGCAGCGGCAGGTCGAGCAGCCACTCGCCCGGATAGTCGACGATATCGACCGACAATTGGCCGCGCGAGAACATGCGTCCCCAGGCCGAGGCCGATTCGTAGGCGATCGTCAGGCGCAGTTCGGATATCGCCCGGGTCGATTCGGGCCAGCGGCGCTCCCTCACCAGGGCGTCGATATGGTCCTCGTACTGGAAGCGCGGCACGGCATCGTCGGGCTGTTCCTCAAGAAAGGCGCGCGCGATACGGCCGGTCTTCTGGGCCTCGAACAACGGCAGGCGCCCGCCATGGATCAGATTGTGCACCAGCGAAGAGATGAAAACCGTCTTGCCGGCCCGCGACAGGCCGGTCACGCCGAGCCTGATATTCGGGGCGACGATGCCGGCGGCGCGGCTGGCGAGCGTGTCGAGCGCGATCAGCGCCTCGTCGGCATAGGTTGTCAGGGACGCCAAATCGCCTCCGTGCGGTTGCGCTCAAACCTCACCGATATAGGCAGCGTGTCCGCGAATTGGAATGGAGCCACGGCTCCACATGCGCTCATGCGGACTCCGGCGTCAGAAAAACATCGAAGCGCGCATCGGCGGCCGACGCCTCGAAAAGCGGTCCTACAAAGGAAAACACCGCCAGCCCGGCGGTCGGGAAACCGCGCGCCAGGCGCTGGCGGGCCTCCTCGTTTCCGTGCCGGGCGAAAGCCAGGGCCAGTTCCTCGATCATCGGGTTATGCCCGACGATCAACAGCGCTTCGGCGTCGCCATTGTTGCGCATGATGGTCAGATAGGCGCCGGGATCCGACCCATAGAGCGTGTCCGACATCCGCGCCTCGCCGGGCTTGCGCCCGAGGACGGCGGCCACGCCCTGCCAGGTCTCGAGCGCCCGGCGGGCCGGCGAGCACACGACCGCGCTCGGCACATGGCCGCCGGCGCGCATCGCCGCGCCGATCGCGGCGGCCTGGCGGCGGCCGTCCTCGGTCAGGGCGCGATCGTAATCGCGCCCGCCCGGCTCGGCCCAGGCCGCCTTGGCGTGGCGCAGCAGAAAGAGGCGGCTCATCCAGGTCTCCCGTCCGGCGCCACACGCACCGTGTCCGATCCTGTTCCTAAGGCATCCGCCATGGCCGGCGCAATATCGCCGCTGGCGCCGGCACTGTGTCGCGCCGGCGCCGGGGGGCGGGACTCATGTCTGACAAAGACGTGATTTCCCCGACCTTTGTGCTTGTGCCGTCAGATTCGCCCGAATATATAAGCGCCGGTTCATTGTGCGGGGTGACTCGAATGAGTGGAACCAAAGAACAGAACTACGTCCCGTCCGAGGACGAGCCGTTCATGAACGAACGGCAGAAGACCTATTTCAGGACCAAGCTGATCTCGTGGAAGAACGATATTTTGCGGGAAGCACGCGAAACCCTGGAATCGTTGCAGCAGGAAAACGCCAATCATCCCGATCTCGCCGACCGCGCGTCGTCGGAAACCGACCGGGCGATCGAATTGCGCGCCCGCGATCGTCAGCGCAAGCTGATCTCCAAGATCGATGCCGCCTTGCAGCGCATCGATGACGGCACGTATGGCTATTGCGAGGAAACCGGCGAGCCGATCTCGCTCAAGCGCCTCGACGCGCGGCCGATCGCGACCTTGTCGATCGAGGCGCAGGAGCGGCACGAACGGCGCGAAAAGGTCTATCGCGACGATTGAGAGGCCCAATAGGCGGCATGGTGGAACGAGGCGGCTGACGAGGCCGTCTTTTTTCGTGCGTTATTGATCGGCGGGGCGGCGATTTTCGTCAGGCCTGCTACGCGCTCGTTATTCGCGCGTCGTCCAAAGCCCGAAACACGTCCGAAACCGCGCCGAACGCTACTTTCCCTCGCGTGACAGCTCGCCGAGCAGTTTTGTCATTTCGTCGTCGAGCGAGCCGTCCTTGGCCCGGGTCTTCGGGGCTTCCGCGCTCAAGGACTGATTGAGCTCGCGCAGCAGCGCATCGTCCAGGTCGCTGTCGTCGTGCGTGGCGGGCGCGGGCGCCGGCGCCGGTTTGGGCGCGGCCGCGGCAACAGGTGCCGCGGGTGCCTGTGCTGCAGGTCGTGCCGGTGCCGGCTGAGGCCTGGGGGCGGGTGCCGGTTCCGCCTGGCGCCAGGCGGGGGCTTGTTTGGCGGCCGGCGGTGCAGGCTGCGGCGACGGCGGCCGGGCCACGGGTGGCGCGGCGGGGCGCGCGGGAGGCGCCGTACGCTCAGGACCACGCAAGCCCGAAAACGGCCTGGCCGCGGTGTGTTCCTTCTTCTCCGGTGCGGGCGCCGGCTGCGGCGGGGGCTGGCGCACCGGCGCTTCGGCCTCGTCGGTGATCGAGCGCGACGCCTTGTGGATCATGCGAATGTCCTGTTCGACGACGATGTCGCTCGTGCCGCCGATCAAAATGAGATGTTCCACGTCGTCGCGCCTGACCAGGACCAGGCGGCGGCGTGTGTCGATCGCGGTGGCGTCCATGACGGCGAGCCTGGCCTTGCGGTTGCGTCCGCCGGCGATGAAGGTCCCGGCCGTAATGCCGCGCAGCAGGCGCAAGGCGAGCAGAACGATGACGATGATCACCAGGGCCAGGAGGACCCAGCCGACCAGCGGTGCGTATTGAGGTCCGATCATCCCGTCCAGCCATGCTGTCATTGTCGCTTCCTTTCCCCCCGCGTTCTGGTAGCGAACACTAAAACGTTTCATGTTCAAATGGAAACGCTTCGCACCGTGTTTGCCGCAGATATCGACCGACGGGTTGAACCGGTCGGGGCGGCGGCGCGCCGGCGCCGGAATATGGGTGCTCGGCGTATCGCCGCGCCCGAATTCCGGCCGGGCCCGGTTGGGGTTGCGTGACGGAATCTGACGGCAAGCGGGCAGACGGGCTTTCGCCTGCGCCCAGAATGTGATTCATACCGGTCGGGCTCAATCGACAGGAATCGGGCAGGACGGAGCGGCAATGGCAGGAGAAGGCCGGGGGAAGGGCTATCCCGACCCGATCGTCGACCAGAATGCGCGCCCGGGCACCATCGCCCGTCTGGTGGTTTTCATCGCTGTCCTGATTTGCGCCGCCTTTTTGTTCGTGATCATGCGCGACCGTTTCGGCGATCCGTTTCTGCTCGGCATGCTCGGCGTGCTGGCGATGATCGGCATCGGCTATCTGTTCGCCACCGCGATCGGCTTCGTGCAGATCGCGCCGCGCTCCAGCGGCGACGAACTGGCCAAGGCCTATGTCGATTCCATGCCGCAGGGGCTGATCGTCAGCGATCTGAAGGGGCGGGTCTGCTACGCCAACCGTGCCTATGCCGATCTGACCGGCGCCAGTTCGGCCGCCGACGTGCGCTCGGTGGAGGGCTTGCTGTCCGATAATCCCGACGCCGCGCCGGTGGTGGAACGGATCGCCTCGTCCCTGCGCGACGGCCAGAGCGGCGAGGGCGAATTTCGCATGTCGCAGTCGATACGGCCGGGATCGGAGCCGGGCGCCCACTGGTATCGCGCCAGGGCACGCAGCTTTGCCGCGCCGGTGCAGCGCCAGCCGTTATTGTCCTGGCAGATCGAGGATATTTCCGCCGAGCGCGCCGAACAGGAACGATTCTTTCTCGATCTCCAGCAGGCGATCGACCATCTCGATCACGCCCCCGCTGGTTTTTTCTCCACCGATGCGGACGATCGTGTGACCTATGTCAACGCGACGCTGGCCGAATGGCTGGGCATCGACCTGGCCAGTTTTTCGCCGGGTTCCGTCACCCTGCCGGAGATCGTCGCCGGCGACGGCATGGCGCTGATCCGCTCGGTGAAAGCGGAGCCCGGTTCGGTGCGCAACGCCGTCATCGACCTTGATTTGTTGACGGGCGGCGGCGAGGCGCTGCCGGTGCGCTTCATGCACAAGACCATGGCCAGCCGCGACGGCGTGCCCGGCGCGAGCCGCACCATCGTGCTCAATCGCGCCAAGGGCGAGGACGCGACCGCTGATCTGCGCGCCTCGGAGGTGCGCTTTACGCGGTTCTTCAACTCCACGCCGATGGCGATCGCCGGCGTCGACGGCAAGGGGCGCATCCTGCGCACCAACGCCCCCTTCCTGTCGTTGTTCGGCTCGGTGGTCGACCGGGCCTCGGTCGAAAGCAAGCTGCGCCTGGAAACGGTCATTCACGAGCGCGATCGCGCGACCTTCGCCGCCGCGCTGGAAAAGGCCAGGCTGCGCCAGGCCGATATCGCGCCGATCGACACCGTGCTTCCCGGCGACGACGAGCGCCACATGCGCTTTTACGTCAATGCCGTGGCCGATGCCGGCGAGGACGCCGAGGAGGCTGCGATCGTCTATGCCGTGGAAACCACCGAGCAGAAGGCGCTCGAGGCGCAGATGGCACAGGGCCAGAAAATGCAGGCGGTCGGCCAGCTCGCCGGCGGCATCGCGCATGATTTCAACAATGTGCTGACGGCCATCATCATGGCCTCGGATCTGTTGCTGACCAATCATCGCCCGTCGGATCCCTCCTTTCCCGACATCATGAACATCAAGCAGAACGCCAACCGCGCCGCCTCGCTGGTCAGGCAGCTGCTCGCCTTTTCCCGACGCCAGACGCTGCGCCCGGAAGTCTTGAACCTGACCGACGTGTTGGCCGATCTGCGCATGCTGTTGGCGCGGCTGATCGGCAACGAGATCAAGCTCAGGATCGAGCATGGCCGCGACCTGTGGCCGGTGCGCGTCGATCTCGGCCAGTTCGAGCAGGTGATCGTCAACCTCACCGTCAACGCCCGCGACGCCATGCCCGACGGCGGCGAACTGACGGTGCGCACCCGCAACTGCGCGGCCGATGAGTGTGCGGCGCTGCCCTATCGCGAGCTGGTGCCGGCGGATTATGTGCTGGTCGAGGTCAAGGATACCGGCACCGGTATTCCCGCCGATGTTTTGAAGAAGATTTTCGAGCCGTTCTTCACCACCAAGGAGGTCGGCAAGGGCACCGGGCTCGGCCTGTCGATGGTCTACGGCATCATCAAGCAGACCGGCGGCTTCATCTTTTGCGACTCCCAGGAAGGCGCCGGCACGACGTTCCGCATCTTCTTGCCGCGCCATGTCGAGGCCGAGCGGGACGAGACCGCGGAGGTCGCCGCGTCCGACAAGGCGGCAGCCGCGCCGCCGGCGGCGGCCGCTGCCCAGCAAAAGGACCTGTCGGGGTCGGCCACGGTGCTTCTGGTCGAGGACGAGGACGCCGTGCGCATGGGCGGAATGCGCGCGCTCACCTCGCGCGGCTATACCGTGCACGAAGCGACGTCGGGCCTCGAGGCGCTGGAGATCTTCAAGGAACTCGACGGCAAGATCGACATCGTGGTCTCCGACGTGGTGATGCCGGAAATGGACGGACCGACGCTTTTGGGCGAGTTGCTCAAGATCCAGCCCGACATCCGTTTCGTCTTCGTTTCGGGCTACGCCGAGGACGCATTCGCCAAAAACCTGCCCGAGGAGGCCAAGTTCGGCTTTTTGCCGAAACCGTTCTCGCTCAAGCAGTTGGCGACCGTGGTCAAGGACATGCTGGAAAACGGCGAGTAAGGCCGGCGTCGGCGATCAGGCGCTTTGCGCGGCTGCGATACGCGCGGCCAGCCGGGCATTGTTTTCTACCAGCGCGATATTGGTGGCCAGGCTGCGTCCGCCGGTCAGTTCCAGAATGCGGGCGAGCAGGAACGGGGTGACGGCCTTGCCCGACACCGCCTCGGCTTCGGCGTCGGCCTGCGCGGCGGCGATGAACCCGGCCATCTCGTCGGCCGGGATCTCGTGTTCGGCCGGAACCGGGTTGGCGACCAGCATGCCGCCGCCGAGGCCGAGCGCGCCGCGGGTCTTAAAAAACCGCGCGATCGCCTCCGGCGTGTCGAGCCGCAGCGGTGCGGGGTTCGGCGAGCGGCGCGACCAGAAGGCCGGCACCGTGTCGCTGCCATAGGTCACCACCGGCACGCCACGGCTTTCCAGCACTTCCAGCGTCTTGTCGATGTCGAGGATCGCCTTGGCGCCGGCCGAGACCACGATGACCGGCGTGCGGGCGAGTTCGTCGAGATCGGCGGAGATGTCGAAACTGGTTTCCGCGCCCTTGTGCACGCCGCCGATGCCGCCGGTGGCGAACACTTTGATGCCGGCGAGTGCCGCGCCGATCATGGTGGCGGCGACCGTGGTGCCGCCGGTCCGGCGCTGGCTGACGGCAAAGGCAAGGTCGGCGCGCGACAGCTTCATCGTGTCGCCGGTCTTGGCGAGCGTGGTGCGCTCCTGCGGCGTGAGGCCGATCTTGAGCCGCCCGTCGATGACGGCGATCGTGGCCGGGACGGCGCCCTCGGCTTCGATGATGGCTTCGACATTGGCCGCCATCTCGGCATTCTGCGGATAGGGCATGCCGTGGGTGATGATGGTGCTTTCGAGGGCGACCACCGGCTGGTTGTCGGCGAGCGCGCGCGCCACCGGTTGGGCGATGTCGATAAGAGGCTGGGCGCTATGCGGGATCATGGGAAACCATTCTGTCTTGCGGGAGGGGAAGGGATGCGGCCGGCGGCACGCGCGCCAGCATTCGCGCGAAGGTCTGCGCGTCGTGATCGGCGACCGTTGCGCGGCTTTCCAGGCACAGCACGGCCGCGGCGACGCCGCAGCGCAGCGCTTCGGCGAACGGGATTTTCGCCGTCAGGCAGTCGACCATGGTGCCGGCGAGGGCGTCGCCGGCGCCGGTGACGTCGGCGATCCGGCGCGGCGGCGGCGGCGTCAGACGGTAGAACGCCCGGTCGTCGAAGGCGATGAGCTCTTCGCCGCCGGCCGTCACCACCGCGCTTGCAAGGCCGGTCGCGCGCAGGGTCGCCACAAGGGCCTCGGGCCGCGTGTCCGCCGCGGTGGCCGTCAGCGCCGCCGCCTCGCGCCGGTTCATGAACAGACAGGCCAGCCGGTCGGCGACCGGGGCGAGGCGCCCGACCTTGGCCGGCGAAATCGCGATCGCGTAAAGCGGGGTGCCGGCGGTTAGGCCGGCCAGCCGGTCGAGCGCGGCGGCGGAAAGATTGGCGTCGCACAACACGGCGTCGGCGGCGGCGATGCGGGCACGCGCGCTCGCGCGGCGCAGCTGCCGGTCGAAGGCGGCGTCGTAAAGCGCCATGTCGGCGAGCGCGGCGACCACGTCGCCGTCGGCGTCGAGAATCGCCGTGTAGCTTGCCGTGGTCCGGTCGAGATAGACGCCCGACAGATCCTTGATGCCGGCCTGCGCGATCGCGGCCGCCACCGCCTCGCCGGCCGCATCGCCGCCGCGCGCCGCCATCAGCGCGACACGGGACCCGCGCCCGGCCATGACGCGCGCGGCGTTGAAAACGCCGCCGCCGACCTCCTCGCGCATCGTGCCGGGGTTGGAGGCGCCGGGCACGAACCGGTCGGCGACCCGGCCGCGCCGGTCGATATGGGCGCCGCCGATGGCAAGAACTGTACGGGACGGTGAAGACATCGCGGCGCCGGACTGCGAGGAAAGGACGGGCCGGCGCGCGGCCGGCGCGGCGACATTACCGGCCGACTTTTGCGCTGGCAACGGGCCCGCCCGAATCGCCCGCGCCGCGCCGATGGCGGGGACCGAACGCGGCCGGAGAGGGGATACATCCGGAGGGGCTCGGATACGAACAAAAAAAGAACTTTGTCATCAAAATATTGATTTCAAACCAAATTTGCAAACTTGCATAAACGGAACAAAACGGATACAAATCAACGAGGAATAAGAAGCGACCGGGCTTCATTGACGATTGAAGGGTAATGTATCATGGCTCAGAACTCATTGCGGCTGGTTGAGGACAATTCGGTGGATAAATCCAAGGCTCTGGATGCGGCGCTTTCGCAGATCGAGCGTGCGTTCGGCAAGGGCTCGATCATGCGGCTTGGCCGCAACGAGCAGGTGGTCGAGATCGAGACGGTGTCGACCGGTTCGCTCGGGCTCGATATCGCGCTTGGCGTCGGCGGGCTGCCCAAGGGCCGCATCATCGAGATTTACGGGCCGGAAAGCTCGGGCAAGACGACGCTGGCGCTGCACACCGTGGCCGAGGCGCAGCGCAAGGGCGGCATCTGCGCCTTCGTCGACGCCGAGCACGCGCTCGATCCGGTCTATGCCCGCAAGCTGGGCGTCGACCTGGAAAACCTTTTGATCTCGCAGCCCGACACCGGCGAGCAGGCGCTGGAGATCTGCGACACGCTGGTGCGTTCGGGCGCGATCGACGTGCTGGTGATCGATTCGGTCGCCGCGCTGACGCCGCGCGCGGAGATCGAGGGCGAGATGGGCGATTCGCTGCCGGGCCTGCAGGCGCGGCTGATGAGCCAGGCGCTGCGCAAGCTGACCGCCTCGATCTCGCGCTCCAACACCATGGTCGTGTTCATCAATCAGATCCGCATGAAGATCGGGGTCATGTTCGGCTCGCCCGAAACCACCACCGGCGGCAATGCGCTGAAGTTCTACGCCTCGGTCCGGCTCGACATTCGCCGCATCGGCGCGGTCAAGGATCGCGACGAGGTCACCGGCAACCAGACCCGGGTCAAGGTGGTGAAAAACAAGCTCGCGCCGCCCTTCAAGCAGGTCGAGTTCGACATCATGTATGGCGAGGGCGTGTCGAAGACCGGAGAGCTGGTCGATCTCGGGGTGAAGGCGGGCATCGTGGAAAAGTCCGGCGCCTGGTTCTCCTACAATTCGCAGCGGCTCGGCCAGGGGCGCGAAAACGCCAAGCAGTTTTTGCGCGACAATCCGGAGATGGCCGGCGAGATCGAACTGGCGCTGCGCCAGAATGCGGGCCTGATCGCGGAGAAATTTCTCGACGAAGGCCGTCCCGAGGATGATGACGGCGACGTCGCGGAAATGTAGGCTTTTGCGACATGGCGATCAAAAGGCCGCTGCCGGCGATCCCGGCGCGGCCTTTTTGTTTGGCGCGTCTTTGGGGGCCGGGCGGCCGGGTCCGCCGCCCGGCGCCGGCGCCGGGGGCGCGCCGGCCTGCGAAACGGTTTCTGGACAGCCATCCGGACGGGCGATAAGAAGCCGGTTCGCAATTTCCGGGTTTTTCCCGGGGGCTTTCAAGAAGGCACATCCATGAGCGGCGTCAACGCGATACGGTCGGCTTTTCTCGACTTTTTCAAAAAGAACGGCCACGAGGTGGTGGCGTCGGGGCCGCTTGTGCCGCGCAACGACCCGACGCTGATGTTCACCAATGCCGGCATGGTGCAGTTCAAAAACGTCTTTACCGGCGTCGAGCAGCGGCCCTACAGCCGCGCCGTGACGGCGCAGAAATGCGTGCGCGCCGGCGGCAAGCACAACGATCTCGACAATGTCGGTTATACCGCGCGCCATCACACGTTTTTCGAGATGCTCGGCAATTTCTCGTTCGGCGACTATTTCAAGGACGTCGCCATCGAGCTCGCCTGGACGCTGATCACCAAGGAATTCGGGCTCGACAAGGACCGGCTCCTGGTCACGGTCTATCATACCGACGATCAGGCCTTCGATCTGTGGAAGAAGATCGCCGGCCTGCCCGACGAGCGCATCATCCGCATTCCAACCCACGACAATTTCTGGTCGATGGGCGATACCGGGCCGTGCGGCCCGTGCTCGGAGATCTTTTTCGATCATGGCGAGGCGATCCCGGGCGGCCCGCCCGGCAGCCCCGACGAGGACGGCGACCGCTTCATCGAGATCTGGAACCTGGTCTTCATGCAGTTCGAGCAGTTGACCGCGGACGAGCGCGTCGACCTGCCGCGTCCGTCGATCGATACCGGCATGGGGCTGGAGCGGGTGGCCGCCGTGCTGCAGGGCAAGCACGACAATTACGACATCGACCTGTTCACGGCGCTGATTGCGGCCGCCGTCGAGGCGACCGGTGTGCCGGCCGAGGGCAAGGCGCGGGCCAGCCATCGCGTGATCGCCGATCATCTGCGCGCATCGAGTTTTCTGATCGCCGACGGCGTGCTGCCGTCGAACGAGGGTCGCGGCTACGTGTTGCGCCGCATCATGCGCCGCGCCATGCGCCATGCCCAGCTTTTGGGCGCCGCCGATCCGCTGATGTGGAAGCTGGTGCCGGCGCTCACCCGCGAGATGGGCCAGGCCTATCCCGAATTGGTGCGCGGCGAGGCGCTGATCACCGAAACGCTGAGGCTTGAGGAAACCCGTTTTCGCAAGACGCTGGCGCGCGGCCTGACGCTTCTGTCGGAGGCAACAGACAGTTTTGGCGAAGGCGACCGGCTCGACGGCGAAACCGCGTTCAAGCTCTACGACACCTATGGGTTTCCCCTCGACCTGACCCAGGACGCGTTGCGCCAGCGCGGCATTTCGGTCGATCTCGACGGGTTCAGCGCCGCCATGCAGCGCCAGAAGGCGGAGGCGCGCGCCTCGTGGTCGGGCTCCGGCGAGGCGGCGACGGAAACGGTCTGGTTCCAGATCAAGGAGGAGGCGGGAGCGAGCGAGTTTCTGGGCTACGCCAGCGAGGGCGCCGAGGGCGTGGTCCAGGCGCTGGTGCGCGACGGCGCCCGGGTCGAGGCGGCTGTGGCCGGCGACGAGATCGCCGTGGTCGTCAACCAGACGCCGTTTTACGGCGAATCCGGTGGCCAGCTCGGCGATACCGGCCGGATTGCCGGCGAGGGGTTCGAGATCGCGGTTACCGACACGCAAAAGAAGGTCGACGGGCTGATCGTGCATGTCGGCCGGGTCGCTCGCGGCACCGTTGCGCCCGGCGCGGTGGTGCATCTGGAGGTCGATCACGCCCGCCGCGCTCAGCTCAGGGCCAATCATTCCGCCACCCACCTCATCCACGAGGCGCTGCGCGAGGTGCTGGGCACGCATGTGGCGCAAAAGGGCTCCCTGGTGGCGCCGGAGCGGCTGCGGTTCGACTTTTCGCACCCCAAACCGATTTCGGCCGACGAGATCGAGCGCGTCGAGCGTATGGCCAATGAAATCGTCGTGCAGAACGCGCCGGTGACGACGCGGCTGATGGCGGTCGACGAGGCGATCGCCGAGGGCGCGATGGCGCTGTTCGGCGAAAAATACGGCGACGAGGTCCGCGTGGTGTCGATGGGCACGGCGCTGGAGGGCGACAAGGCGGGAAAAACCTATTCGGTTGAACTGTGCGGCGGCACTCATGTGGCGGCGACCGGCGATATCGGGCTGGTGCGCGTCGTGTCGGAAGGCGCGGTTGCGTCCGGCGTGCGCCGCATCGAGGCGCTGACCGGCGCGGCGGCCAGGCATCATCTCGACCTTCAGGAACGCCGCCTGAAGGCGGTGGCTGCGGCGCTGAAAGTGGCGCCGGGCGAGGTCGAGGCCCGCGTCGAAAGCCTGCTCGACGAGCGCCGCCGGCTCGAACGCGAGCTGGCCGAGGCGCGCAAGAAGCTCGCGCTCGGCGGTGGCGGCCAGGCCGAGAGCGAAACCGAAAGCGTTGCCGGCACCGGGTTCCTCGGCCGCGTGGTGGAAGGCGTCGCGCCCAAGGAGCTCAAGCCGCTGGCCGACGAGGGCAAGACGGCGCTCGGCTCGGGCGTGGTGGTTTTCGTCGGCACGGGCGAGGACGGCAAGGCGAGTGTGGTGGTGGGCGTCACCGAGGACCAGACGTCGCGTTTCAGCGCCGTCGATCTGGTGCGCGTCGCCTCGTCCGCGCTCGGCGGCAAGGGCGGCGGCGGGCGTCCGGACATGGCCCAGGCCGGCGGGCCCGACGGCGCGAAGGCGCAGGCGGCGATCGACGCGGTCAAGGCGGCGATGGCCGGTTGATCCAGGCCAGGCGGGCTTCCTGCAGGCGATCGGGCGTTACGAGGGGGCGGCACCTCCTTGCAACCGGAAGGCTGTCGGCGGTCAAAAACTCTCAGCCTGTCGGTTCGGTGGCCCGAAAGGCGGGCCTGGCCGTCAGGCCAGTCCACCAGCGACCCAGCGCGGGATAATCGGCCAGCAGCGCGGCGCCCTCCGGCGCCCGGACGAAATAGGCCAGCATCGGCGCGGCGTACAGATCGGCCAGGCTCAGCCTGTCGCCGGCAAGAAAGGCGCGGCCGTCCTGGAGCCGGGTCAGGGTCGACAGGCAGGTGCGCGCCGTTTCGAGCGCGGCTGCGATCAGCGCCTCGTCGGGCGTTTTGCCCTGTTCGGGTTTCGAAACGCGCTCGACGTAAACGCCCCACACCAGCGCGCGATAGGCATAGGCGTCGAGCAGGCCGACGATCTGGTTCATCACCGCCCGCCGGGCAGCCCCTTGCGGCTGGAGCGGCGGCCCGGCAAACGCCTCGTCGACATAGCGGGTGATCGCGCCGGTCTCGAATAGGTGGAAATCGCCATGCTCGAAGGCGGGAATGCGCCGGAACGGGTGGCGGGCCAGGTACCAGTCGGCCACGCCGTCGCCGGCGAAAATGTCGACCGGCACCAGCGCGTGGTCGACGCCTTTTTCCAAAAGAGCAAGCCGCGCTATGCGCACATAGACGCTGTAGTCGGCGCCGAACAGGCGCGGCTTGCCGGCCAAGGGCTAGGCCATCGCCTTTTGCAGGTTCTCGTCGATCTTGTCGAGAAAGCCGGTGGTCGACAGCCAGGGCTGGTCGGGACCGATCAGCAGCGCCAGGTCCTTGGTCATGAAGCCGGATTCGACCGTCTGCACGCAGACCTTTTCCAGCGTCGTGGCGAAATCGGCCAGCCTGGCGTTGTCGTCGAGCTTGGCGCGGTGGGCGAGCCCGCGCGTCCAGGCAAAGATCGAGGCGATCGAATTGGTCGAGGTTTCCTCGCCCTTCTGATGCTGGCGATAGTGGCGGGTGACCGTGCCGTGCGCGGCCTCGGCCTCGACCGTTTGGCCGTCGGGCGTCATCAGCACCGAGGTCATCAGGCCGAGCGAGCCAAAACCCTGCGCCACGGTGTCGGACTGGACGTCGCCGTCATAGTTCTTGCACGCCCACACATAACCGCCCGACCATTTCAGGTTGGAGGCGACCATGTCGTCGATCAGCCGGTGCTCGTACCAGATCTTGGCGTCCTTGAATTTCTGCTCGAACTCGGCCTCGTAGACCTCCTGGAACAGATCCTTGAAACGTCCGTCATAGACCTTCAAAATCGTGTTCTTGGTCGACAGATAGACCGGGTAGCCGCGCTGCAGGCCGTAATTGAGCGAGGCGCGCGCGAAATCGCGGATCGAATCGTCGAGATTGTACATCGCCATGGCGACGCCGGAGGAGGGCGCGTCGAACACCTCGTGCTCGATGGTCTCGCCGTTCTCGCCGACGAACTTGATCGTCAGCTTGCCCTTGCCGGGGAACTTGAAGTCGGTCGCGCGGTACTGGTCCCCGAAGGCGTGACGGCCGACGATGACCGGCTTGGTCCAGCCCGGCACCAGGCGCGGCACGTTCTTGGCGATGATCGGCTCGCGGAAGATGACGCCGCCCAGAATGTTGCGGATCGTGCCGTTGGGCGAGCGATACATGCGCTTGAGGCCAAATTCCTCCACGCGCGCCTCGTCGGGCGTGATCGTGGCGCATTTCACGCCGACGCCGTATTGCTTGATCGCGTTGGCCGCGTCGACCGTCACCTGGTCGTCGGTGGCGTCGCGATGCTCGATCCCGAGATCGAAATATTTCAGATCGATGTCGAGATAGGGGTGGATCAGCTTTTCCTTGATGAACTGCCAGATGATGCGGGTCATCTCGTCGCCGTCGAGTTCGACGACGGGGTTGTCCACCTTGATCTTCGCCATAAAAAGTCCTCGTCTTCTGGGATTGGCGGCCGGTTGGCCGCCTGTGTCGGAAAAGGGTCGCGGCCCCTATATCAAAGCGCCCGCACACGCGCAAACGCGCCAAAGTCTAACTTGCCATTGCCGGGACGCGCGCCCACGCTGTGCCTGTCCGTCATGCGGAGGTGAAGGTGAGCCAGATACGGTTTTTCGAGTTCGACGCCGGCGATGTGCGACTTCATTGCGCCGAAATGGGCGAGCGCGGCCGGCCGCTGATCATTTGCCTGCACGGCTTTCCTGAATATTGGGCTGCCTGGCGTGGCGTGATGGGCGAGCTGGCGGCGCGTTATCACGTCGTCGCCCCCGACCAGCGCGGTTTCAACCTGTCGTCCAAGCCCGACGGCGTGGAGGCCTACCGGGTGCGCAACATGGTGGCCGATCTCGACCGGCTGGCCGCGGCGCTGTCGCCGACGCGGCGATTCGTGCTTGCCGGCCACGACTGGGGCGCGTCGGTCGCCTATGCCTACGCCTTTTTGCGGCCCGAGCGGCTCAGCCATCTGGTGATCGCCAACGGCGTTCACCCCGCAGCGTTCCAGCGCGCGATCTTCGAGGATGACGGCCAGCGCGCGGCAAGCCAGTATATCAATACCTTGCGCGCGCCCGGCGCGGAGGAGCGCATGGCGGCCGACACTTATCGCCGGACCTTGAAGATGATCGCCGGCTTTTCCACCACGCGCTGGATGACGCCGGCTGAGGAGCGCGCCTATGTTACCGCCTGGTCGCAACCGGGCGCGATGACGGCGATGCTCAACTGGTACCGCGCCTCGCCGATCATCGTGCCGGAACCGGGGGCGCCGGCGCCCGACAGCCCGATCCTGTCCCTGCCCGACGAGGCGATGCGGGTCGCCATGCCGCATCTGGTGCTGTGGGGCGAGGCGGACGAGGCGCTGCGGCCGGCCTGCCTCGACGGGTTGGCGCGGTACGCCGACGCGGTTGTCGTGAAGCGCACGGCCGATTGCGGCCACTGGATCCTGCATGAGAGGCCGGACTGGGTGGCCGGCGCGATGATGGCGTTTCTGTCCGCAGGCGCGCCCTGAGGCCGGGCCCGGTCGGAAACGGCTATTTTTTCGCCTTGGGCGGCAGAGCGCCGACAAAACGCGTTGCAACCGCGATCCATTCGCTGATCGTCCGGTCGTCGGCGAGGCCGGTCTGCGACACGATCACGAATCCCTTCATCGGTCGGCCGGTAAAATCCATCGGCCGGGCGCCGGGCCGTGACAGGGCGTCTGCCTCCTGCTCGGGCCCGACGCGGAACATGGCGTCGCCGCCCTTCATCGTTCCGCACAGCATGTTGCCGTTCAGGGTAAAGCAGATGCCGCCGAACATGCGGATTTCGCCGGTATTGGGGTCGTCGGCGATCAGCGCGCGCACCCGCTCGGCGAGGACCGTGGTCATGGCGGAGTTCCTCGAAACGCTTCTCTTTGCCGGACGAATATGGCAGGGACGCTGCGCACGCGCAATTTGACCGCCTTTTCAGATCCACAAACGGGGCCCGGGACGATGGCCGACGACAATCGCGACAGGCCGCTGATCGCCGAGGGGCCGGCCGTCATCCTGGTCGAGCCGCAGCTTGGCGAAAATATCGGCATGGTGGCCCGCGCGATGGCCAATTTCGGCCTGGCGGAGCTGCGCCTGGTCAACCCGCGCGACGGATGGCCGAGCGAAAAGGCGCGGGCGGCGGCAAGCCGGGCCGACCATGTCATTGAGCGCACCACGGTTCATGCCACCACCGAAGACGCCATTGCCGATCTCGGCTTTGTCTACGCCACCACGGCCAGGGCACGCGACGGCTTCAAGCCGGTGCGCGCGCCGGTTGAGGCCGCGCGCGTCCTGCGAACGCGTTTTCGCGCCGGCCAGCGGACCGGCATCTTGTTCGGTCGCGAGAAATTCGGACTGTCGAACGAGGAAGTGTCGCTGGCCGATGAGATCGTCACCTTTCCCGTCAACCCGGCCTTTTCGTCGCTCAACATCGCTCAGGCGGTGCTGCTGATGTCGTATGAATGGATGAAGTCGGGTCTGGCCAGCGAGGCGCAGACCGCGTTTTCCGGCCCGCAGATGGAGCCGGCGCAAAAGCAGACCCTGCACAGTTTCCTCGATCATCTGGAAGAGGCGCTGGCGGCGCGCGGCTATTTCCGGCCGGCGGAAAAGCGGCCCAAAATGGTGTCGAACCTGCGTTCCGTCCTGACCCGGCCCGCCTTCACCGATGCCGAGATCAAGCTGTTGCGCGGCGTCATCTCCTCGCTTGAAAGATATTCGCCGACCGAGCCGCGCGGCGCGGGCGCGCCGGCGCAGCGGACGCGCGGGGCGAAGAGCGAGAACGACGATGGCTGAGAGGCCCGTCCTGGTGTTCGATTCGGGCATTGGCGGGCTGACGGTGCTGCGCGAGGCGCGCGTGCTGATGCCCGACCGGCGTTTCGTCTACGTGGCCGACGATGCGGCGTTTCCCTACGGAAACTGGGAGGAACGGGCGCTGAAAACCCATATTATCGGGTTATTCGGCCGACTTTTGGCCAGATTCGACCCCGAAATTTCGGTTATTGCCTGCAATACCGCCTCGACCCTGGCGATCGATGCGTTGCGCGATGCTTTTCCCGAACGCAGCTTCGTCGGCACCGTGCCGGCGATCAAACCGGCGGCGGAGCGGACGCGCTCCGGCCTGGTCTCCGTGCTGGCGACGCCTGGCACGGTCAAGCGCCAGTACACCCGCGACCTGATCACCCAGTGGGCCTCGAAATGCCATGTGCGGCTGGTCGGCAGCGTCGGGCTCGCCACGCTGGCCGAAACCTATCTGCGGCAGGGTTTCGTCGACGAGGAGGCCGTGCGGGCCGAAATCGCGCCCTGTTTCGTCGACATGGACGGGCGCCGCACCGACATCGTCGTGCTCGCCTGCACGCATTATCCGTTTCTGGCCAACCGCATGCGCAAGACCGCGCCGTGGCCGGTCGACTGGATCGACCCGGCCGAGGCGATCGCCCGACGCGCCTTTTCGCTGCTGGGCCGGAATATGGGCGCCGCCGCACCCTCCGGACCCGACCCGGCCGTCTTCACCACCCAAAAGGCAGATCCGGCGATCCGGCGGCTGATCCAGGGTTTTGGCCTGGTTCTGATCTAGCCTGATTGGCCCGAAATCCACGCGTCTCGGCGCGGCCTGTCCTCGGGCCGGCCCGGACCGGCTGCCCTGGCGGGAACCGCTTGGGTGATGCGTGCGTTTGTCCTAGCCAGCACAAGGAGACGGATCATGCCGGCAACTTCAAAGGCGCAGCAGAAGGCGGCGGGCGCCGCACTCGCCGCCAAACGCGGCGACATGGCGCCCGACGAGCTGGTCGGGGCGTCGAAGGAGATGTTCGAGACAATGAGCGAATCCGAATTGGAGGATCTCGCCTCGACCCCGCGCGAGGGCCTGCCGGACAGGAAGAGCGACTGAACGTCCCGCCCTCGGCCCGACCGAATCCGGCATGATCAAATCAATGCCACATTCTGTGCCGATAGTGGTCACGGTTCGAACTGCTTGGCGGTTCAAACCATGACCGTCTCGCAATCCGATGCGAGCAAATGCCAGACTGGCGGGGGCGCACGATGATCATCGCACAAGCGGTGGTAATCTCGCGTGGAGGCCGGAGAGTGAAGCGTTACACTTTGAACGACATCGACAGGGGCGGGCGCATTACGCCGTCTCGCTTCGACGAACCGATTACCGTGTTCCAGTCACAACCTGCTCTTGGCGGCGGGCAAAATGGGCTTGCACTGCCGGCGCTGTTTGCAACCGTTCTGGTTGGGGCGGGGCTTGCCATCGGTATCATCGCCATGTCTGGGGAGCCGACATCGGCAGAAACCGGCGCCTATCCCGGAAAGCTGGCGCTGGCGACCGTGGAACCGGCACCGGACCAAAGGCCCGCCGATAACGCGGACGCCGGGACGAAAGCCTCGATCGCGCCCGACGAAGGCGACGCAAAAGCACAGCCCGTCGTCAGCGTCCGGGCCGCGCCCGACGAGGAACCGCTTTCCACGAACGATCCGCGTTGGGCCGCCACGGCCGGGGGCAATGCCGCCAAGGCCGCGATCGCCGCGCTGGCCGGCGACGACGCGCGCGCGGTCAAGGTGTCGGCGCCCGACGCGCTCGCCTATCTGCCGAGCGCCGCCAAACCCGTTTTGACGAGCGAGCCCGAGACGTCTGGCGAGATCCAGGCCGAAAAGCCGGCCGAGGCGGACGAGCCGACTGAACCGCGTGTGACCGCTCCAGCGGCTGCGCCGGCCGCGCAGGCCACAGGCCGCATCATCACCGCCGTCAATATGCGCCGCGGCCCGGCGAATGGCGCCGGGATCATTTCGGTGATCCCCAAAGGCGCCACGGTGGGCATCGTCGCGTGCAAGGCCTGGTGCCAGGTCGTGTATGACGGGCGCACGGGTTATGTGTTCAAACGCTTCGTGCGCCAGCAGGCCGGGGCGAGTGCGGCGGCAAAGAAGAACGACGCGGCCGCCGGGCCGGCGGCGACGGCCAGGTCCGAGATCGCCACGCTCAAATCGATCCATCGCGGTGGCCGTTGACTTTCTGCGGCCGATCGCCTAGCTAGCCGCAGCACCGGGTCGTCAGAGCCGGTGTTTTAATGACGTGTCCCGTGGGTGTCTTGGCTCTAGCGTGCGCAAGGCCCCTGTCAGGCTCCGAAAAAGGGAGCCAGAGGAGGGCGCGTTTCCTTTGCCCGGTCCGTCAGTGTCCGGGCATGTCTTTGTGAAAGGAAATGCGATGAGCAAACGCGAATCGTCCAAATACAAGCTCGATCGCCGACTCGGCGAAAATATCTGGGGCCGCCCGAAATCGCCGGTCAACCGCCGCGAATACGGACCCGGCCAGCACGGCCAGCGCCGCAAGGGCAAATTGTCGGATTTCGGTATCCAGTTGCGCGCCAAGCAGAAGCTCAAGGGCCACTACGGCGACATCTCCGAAAAGCAGTTCCGCCGCATCTATGACGAGGCCAACCGCCGCAAGGGCGACACCTCCGAAAATCTGATCGGCCTCTTGGAATCGCGGCTCGACGCGGTGGTCTACCGGGCCAAGTTCGTGCCGACGATCTTCGCCTCGCGCCAGTTCATCAATCACGGCCATGTCAAGGTGAACGGCCGACGGGTCAACATCCCGTCCTATCGCTGCCGTCCCGGCGACGTGATCGAGGTGCGCGAGAAGTCGCGCGAGCTCGTCATGGTGCTGGAATCCGTGCAGCTCGCCGAGCGCGACGTGCCGGAATATGTGGAGGCCGACCACTCCAAGATGAAGGCGACCTTCACCCGCGTTCCGCAGCTCGCCGACGTGCCCTACGCGGTGCAGATGGAACCCAACCTGGTGGTCGAGTTCTACTCGCGCTGATTGTCCTGCCAGACCCGCATGCGAAAGGCCGCCGCTCTGGCGGCCTTTTCTTTGGGCGACAGGTCGGATAGTCAAGCCGCCATGCGGACGAGCGGAAAAGGGGTTCGGAGCGGCCGATGACAGTGAGCGCGCACATGCCCGATGCCGGCGGCGAGGGCTGTCACCCCTTGTTTCACCAGGCGCCGTCCTCGGTCGAGTTCAACAAGCTGCGCAAGCGGCTCCTGCGGCACATGCGCCAGGCGATCGAGGATTTCGCCATGGCGCGTTCCGGCGAACGCTGGCTGGTCGCCGTGTCGGGCGGCAAGGATTCCTACGGGCTTCTGGCGCTGCTGCTCGATCTGAAATGGCGGGGCCTTTTGCCGGTCGAGCTCCTGGTCTGCAATCTCGATCAGGGACAGCCCAATTTTCCCAAACACGTCCTGCCGGATTATCTGACCTCGATCGGAGTGGCCCACCGCATCGAATATCAGGACACCTATTCCATCGTCACCGACAAGCTCGGGGAAAACAGCACCTACTGCTCCTTGTGCTCGCGCCTGCGGCGCGGCCATCTTTATCGGATCGCGCGCGAGGAGGGCTGCCAGGCGCTGGTGCTCGGGCACCATCGCGAGGATATTTTGGAAACGTTCCTGATGAACTTCTTCCATGGCGGCCGGCTGGCGGCGATGCCGCCCAAGCTCGTCAACGACGAAGGCGACCTGTTCGTGCTGCGGCCGCTCAGCTATTGCGCGGAGGCCGATCTCGCCCGCTTCGCCGAGGCGATGGCATTTCCGATCATCCCCTGCGATCTGTGCGGCAGCCAGGACGGGCTGCAGCGCAACGTGATGAAGACCATGCTCGACGACATCGAACGGCGCATGCCCGGACGCAAGGATACGATGATCCGCGCGCTTACCCATGTGCGCCCGTCGCATCTTCTCGACCGCAACCTGTTCGACTTCGCCGGACTGGAAATTGCTCAGCCGCGGGCCGAGACCGAGACCGAGTTCGCGCTCACACAGGCGGGTTGAGCGTGCGGAACAGCCGGCCGCGCTCGGCGATCAGCACCATGACCAGCGCCAACAGGGCGGCGAAGAAATAACCGCCTGAAAGCGGCGTCACCGTGCCGTCGAAGGCCTGGCCGATCGCCGCGCCGGCGAGACCGCCGCCGAGCGTCTGCACGAAGCCTTGCGTGGAGGACGCTGTTCCCGCGACATGGCCGAGCTCTTCCAGCGCCAGCGCGTTGAAATTCGACATGATCCAGGAGAACTGGACCATGGCCAGGGCGAACAGCAGCAGGAACAGCCAGAACGGCAGCGGGCCGATCAGCGACAGCGCGAAGGCGAGGCCGGTCGCGGCCAGGAACCCCAGCAGCGCGCCATGGGCGAGGCGGCGCATGCCGAACCGGCCGACAAGGCGTGAATTCAGGAACGACGAGACCGCCATCAGTCCGGCCACGACCGCGAAATAGACCGGAAACATCGCGCCGACATCGTAGAGGCCGACATAGATCTGCTGGGCGGAATTGATGAAGCCGAACAGCGCCCCCAGAATGCCGGTGACGGCGATCGAGTAGCAGACCGAAAGCCGGTTGGTCACCACGATGCGGAAACCGTCGAGGATCGATCTTGCGGTAAAGGGGCGCCGATATTCCGGCTTGAGGGTTTCGGGCAGGCGCAGCCATGTCCATGCCGTGATGATCAGCCCCATCAGCGCCATCAGCAAAAAGATCGCGCGCCATTCCGAAAACAGCATGATCAGCTGGCCGGCGCCCGGCGCCAGAACCGGCACGATCATGAAGACCATGAAGACCAGCGACATCACCTCCGCCATCGCGCGCCCGCCAAAGGAGTCGCGTACGATCGAGACCGCAATCACGCGCGTGGCCGCCGCGCCCAGGCCCTGGACGAAACGCAAAAGCAGCAGCACGGAAAAATTGGGCGTGAAGGCGCAGGCAAAACCCGCCGCGACATAGATCGCCAGCCCGACCAGCAGCGGTATGCGGCGGCCGAAGCGGTCCGAGACCGGACCGAAGACCAGCTGCGTGAGCCCGAAACCGGTAATGTAGGCGGTGATGATATATTGGCGCGCATTCTCGTCGGCCACGCCGAGACTGGCGCCGATCTGTTGCAGGCCCGGCAGCATGATGTCGATGGCCAGCGCGTTGATCGCCATCAGGGCGGCGGCCATGGCGATGAACTCCCAGCGCGGGATGGCGAGCGCGTAGGTCGGCTCTTTGCTCGTTTGCTGGTCCATGACCATTGGTCCTGTCGAGAGGCTGAAATGAAAATGCGCCGGAAAACCGGCGCATGAAGCAAGGCTGGGGCGACCGTCCGGCACGCCCGGACGGTCGTGCATGGACGACGAGGGTCAGGCGGCGCCTTTCACCGCGACGCCCTTTTCGCCGAAGAAGGACTGAAGCTCGCCGGCCTGGAACATTTCGCGGATGATGTCGCAGCCGCCGACGAACTCGCCCTTGACGTAGAGCTGCGGAATCGTCGGCCAGTTGGAGAATTCCTTGATCCCCTGACGCAGTTCGTCGGAGGTCAGCACGTTGACGCCCTTATAATCGACACCGAGATAGTCGAGAATCTGCACGACCTGACCGGAAAAGCCGCACTGGGGAAAACCCGGCGTGCCCTTCATGAACACGACGACGTCGTTGGCCTTCACTTCGTTGCTGATGAATTCATTGATGGCGGTCATTGCTTGTCCTTTCTCGGCCGGGTTCAAGGCCCGACGAAATCACGTGCTTTGCCCTATCTATTGCACAAAACGGTCCTTCGCAATCGCGGCCTGTCAGGAGCCGCCATGCGCCGGTGTGCTCAGTCCGGAGCGCTGGTCTGCAGCGCGAGCGCGTGCAGAACCCCGCCCATCTTGCCTTTCAGCGCCTCATAAACCATCTGGTGTTGCTGAACCCGGCTTCTGCCGCGGAAACTCTCCGCCACCACTTCGGCTGCGTAATGGTCGCCGTCGCCGGCCAGATCGCGGATCGTCACCTCGGCGTCGGGGATCGCCTCCAGGATCATGCGTCGGATTTCGTTCGCATCCATGGCCATGGCAAGATCCTCAGTCGGCACCGTTCATGAAACGTGGAAACCACGATTCGTGGGCTGTCTTCAATTGCTGTACGGATATGGCACGCGTGCCGCCCAGTTTCAATTCGTCACCACCGGTCCGGCCGATGGCGACCGCGGAAACCTGCGCCTTGGTGACATGCTCGGCAAAGAAACGCTCGGTCTCGGCGACCGGTATCGTCATCAGATAACGGCCCTGGTCCTCGCCGAACAGCGCGGGCGTGGCGGCGATGCCGCCGGGAAGATCGATACGCGCGCCGATGCCCGACGCGATCGCCATTTCCGCCAATCCGAGCGCCAGGCCGCCGTCGGACAGATCGTGCACCGCCGTGGCGAGCCCGTCGGCGATCAGGCCGCGCACAAAGGCGCCGGCCCGCTTTTCGTGGGCAAGGTCGACCGGCGGCGGCGGACCGTCGACGCGGCCACAGACGTCGCGCAGGAAAACCGACTGGCCGAGATGCGCGCCCCAGTTCTCCGGCGCGCCGATCAGCACGATGGTGTCGCCTTCGCCGGCAAAGGCGATGCGGGCCATTTTCCGCCAGTCGCAAATCAGGCCGACGCCGCCGATCGTCGGCGTCGGCAGGATCGCCTGGCCGTTGGTCTCGTTGTAAAGCGAGACATTGCCCGACACGATCGGAAAGGCGAGCTCGCGGCAGGCCTCGCCGATGCCCTGAACGGCGCGCACGAACTGGCCCATGATGTCGGGGCGCTCGGGATTGCCGAAATTCAGATTGTCGGTCGCCGCCAGCGGCTCGGCGCCGACGGCGGTCAGGTTGCGCCAGCATTCGGCCACCGCCTGCTTGCCGCCCTCGAACGGGTCGGCCTCGCAATAGCGCGGCGTGACATCGCAGGAAAAGGCGAGCGCCTTATACGCGCTGCCCTCGACGCGCACCACGCCGGCGTCGCCGCCCGGCAGTTGCAGCGAATTGCCCTGGATCAGCGTGTCGTACTGCTCCCACACCCAGCGCCGGCTCGACTGGTCGGGCGAGGCCAGCAGCGTCAAGAGCGCATCGGCGACATCGACGGCAGGCACCGCATCCGCCGACAGCGGCGTCGGCGCGGCCGGCGCCGTCCATGGCCGGTCATATTCGGGCGCCTCGTCGCCGAGTTCCTTGATCGGCAGGTCGGCGACCTCCTCGCCCTGGTGCAGGACGCGGAAACGCAAATCGTCGGTGGTGGTGCCGACGATCGCGAAATCGAGCCCCCATTTTCGGAAGATCGCCTCGGCCTCTTCTTCCTTTTCCGGCCTCAGCACCATGAGCATGCGCTCCTGGCTTTCCGACAGCATCATCTCGTAGGCCGACATTGCGTCCTCGCGCACGGGGACGCGGTCGAGATCGAGCCGGATGCCGAGATCGCCCTTGGCGCCCATCTCGACGGCCGAACAGGTCAGGCCGGCCGCGCCCATGTCCTGGATGGCGATCACCGCGCCGGAGGCCATCAGCTCCAGGCAGGCTTCCAGCAGGCATTTTTCGGTGAACGGATCGCCGACCTGGACCGTGGGGCGCTTTTCCTCGATCGCGTCGTCGAATTCGGCCGAGGCCATGGTGGCGCCGCCGACGCCGTCGCGACCGGTCTTGGCGCCGAGATAGACCACCGGCAGGCCGACGCCCTCGGCCTTGGAATAGAAGATGGCGTCCGATTTGGCCAAGCCGGCGGCGAAGGCGTTGACCAGGCAATTGCCGTTGTAGCGGGCGTCGAACTCGACCTCGCCGCCGACCGTGGGCACGCCGAAGGAATTGCCGTAACCGCCGACGCCGGCCACCACGCCGGCGACCAGATGGCGCGTCTTGGGGTGGTCCGGCGCGCCGAAGCGCAGCGCGTTCATCGCCGCCACCGGGCGCGCGCCCATGGTGAAGACGTCGCGCAAAATGCCGCCGACCCCGGTCGCCGCGCCCTGATAGGGCTCGATATAGGAGGGGTGGTTGTGGCTCTCCATCTTGAAGACGACGCAGTCGCCGTCGCCGATGTCGACCACGCCGGCGTTTTCGCCCGGGCCCTGGATGACGCGCGGCCCGTCGGTGGGCAGGGTGCGCAGCCATTTCTTGGAGGATTTGTACGAGCAGTGCTCGTTCCACATCGCCGAAAAGATGCCGAGCTCGGTGAAGCTCGGTTCGCGGCCGATCAGGTCGAGGATGCGCTGATATTCCTCCGGCTTGAGACCGTGGGCGGCCACGAGCTCGGGCGTGATGGGGTTGGTGTTGGGGATTGTCATGGACGCGTGTTTCGCAAAGCCGTTTGGTCAGGCTCCCTTAGCGCAAGCGCGTCGGGCATGACACCGCAAAAAGCGAAAAATCCGCCCGGCGGCCCGGCCTTCCACGGTTCAGCCGAAACTGTCGTAGCCGGCGACACCGCCTTCCAGGAGCTGGCGCAGGATCTGGAAGCCCGCTCCGACCGCCTCACGGCTGGGAGGAACCGAAAAACCGACCCGGACACGGTGATGAACCGTGTCGGTGCGGGCGGGCTTGTATTCGTCCTCGTCGTCGATCAGCACGCCGTCATTGGCGGCCGCCTTCTTGAAGGTTCCCGAATGCCACGGCTCGGGCAGTTTCAGCCACAAGAACGGCGCGCGCGGATGGGAGATGAAGTCGAAGCCCGACAGGATCGAGCGGGCCAGCTTTTCGCGGGCCTCGATTTCGGCGCGCACGCGCGCGCGGATCGCGTCGGCCTCGCCCGACAATACCAGTTGCGCTGCGAGCTCGGCGAGCAGATAGGGCTTGCCGCCGGTCAGCATCTTGTAGGCCATCTGGACGCGCGGGGCGAAATGCGGCGGGCAGGCGACCCAGCCGCCGCGAATGCCGGCGGCGACCGTCTTCGACAGCGAACCGATGTGAAACGTCCGCTCCGGCGCCAGCGCGACCAGCGGGGTCGGCGGATCATCCAGCAGCGCGCCGTAGATCGCGTCCTCGATCAGCCAGACATTGTGCTTGCGGGCAATCTCGACGATGGCGCGTTTGCGCGCCTCGCTCAAGGTCGACAGGGTCGGGTTCTGCAGCGCCGACATCAGGAAGGCGAGCTTGGGATGCTGCTGGGCGCATAATCTCTCGAACTCCTCCGGGACCGGCCCGTCGGCATCGGCGGGGATCGCCACGGGGCGGCGGCCGATCAGGTTGGCGCTGCGCGCGACCGAGGAATAGGTCAGGTGCTCGAAGACGATCCGGTCGCCCGGCGCCGTCACCGAGGCGATCACGGCCAGGATGGCGGCGTGGCCGCCGAGCGCGGGCACGATCGTGTCGTCAGCCGGACGCCAGCCGGCATGGGCGAGCCAGCGGCTGCCCGCCTCCAGCCAGGCGGGGCAGGGCACGCGTACGTAATCCAGGTTTTCCGCGAAGCGCTCCCGCCCCAGGCGCGCGACCAGCTCGCCGATGGCGCGGTCCTGGCCCACATCGGGGGCGGCGGTGGAATCCATGCGGGTCATGCCTGGCGCGGGGGATGCGCGGGTGCCGCCGAAAAACTCGGTGATCGCGGCCGGGGCTTGCGTGCCGGCGGCGGACTGGCCGAGCACGAACGTGCCGCGGCCGACCTCTCCGGAAACCAGCCCGCGTTCGCGCACCAGCGCATAGGCCCGGCCGACCGTGCCGACGGTGACGCCGATGTCGAAGGCGAGATTGCGTTGCGGCGGCAGTTTGGCGCCGGCGGGCAGGGCGCCGGAGGCGATGTCGTTCTCGATCCGGTCGGCGAGGCGCACATAAAGCGGCGCGGCGCCGTGATCGAGCGCGGGGAGCCAATTTGTCATGGTATCAATATTAGTATTGTCATCCGTAGAGAGTCAATTCAGAAACGCGCCCCGGGAGGCTGTTGCGGCAAACCCTGAGGAGGCACCAATGAAGGGTGCAATTGATACAATCAAGGTCGACAGTCTGCATTGGACCAGCGCGGTCCGGCGTTACCGGGCCGATTACGTGCGGCGCATCACTGTCAGGCTTGTCTCGATGTGGTTGCGTCTCGATCGGCTGGCGGAGCGGCAGCGCAGCCGCCGCGCGCTACGCGAGCTCACCCCAGAGCAATTGCGCGATATCGGGCTCAGCGAGCAGGACGCACGGCGCGAAGCCGGCCGCAATTTCTGGAACTGATCTTTGTCGATCCGGCGCGTGCGGAAGCACGTCGCACCAGGACGAACGGCCGTTCCGGGCCGATGAGCGCGTCAGGCGCAGGCCTTGGAGCCCGCCGTCCAGCGCCGCAGATCGGCGGCGGCGCGGTTGCCGAGCCTGTCGTCCAGCAGCGGCCCGAAAGCGTCGACCTTGGCCGGGTCGCCTTCGGCCTGGACGACAAGCAGCGGACGCGCCTCGGGGTTGCGCGCCGGTACCAGCAGGATGCGCGGCCGTCCCGAAAACGAGTTCAGCTCGTCTGCCATGCGATAGGGTTTGAAGGCCGGGTCGCGGCTGGCGAACCAGCAGGTCTGCACCGCCGCGGCGATATGTTCCATAGTTCTCAGGGCGGCCGACTTGCCGGACGCCGACAGCGTGCCCGGACCGCTTGGGCCCGCCTGGCAGGCGGCGGCGGCAAGGGTCAGGCCGAGGGCGCCGAGGCGCAGCGCGGCCGCCATGACCTGACCTGCTTTATCCCGGCGGTTGTGCCTCATGGTGCTTCAATCCCGAATTGTCGGAGGACCGGTCTGGCGACGTGGCCGAATCCGGCTGCTGCATCCGGCGACCATGCACCAAAGCCGTTCGTTGCGAAAGCGGCCGCGGGCCGGGCGCCGATCCCTGTCTTGACAGCGTCCCGCCTCGCCGGGTTATGACATTGTGCTGAATGGGGGCTTTATGAGCGATGGCTCATAGCGAAGTCTGTGTGATTGGTGCTGGGCCGTGCGGCCTGACGACGGTCAAGAACTTGGTTCAAGCCGGAGTCACCGACGTAATTTGCCATGAAGCGCAGCGGGAAGTTGGCGGTCTGTGGGCCTATAGCCCCGACCCCGCGCGCGCCAGCGTCTACGACGCCGCGCATACGATCTCGTCCAAACATCTGTCGCAATTCCGCGATTTTCCGATGCCGGAGGCTTATCCGGATTTTCCCTCGCACCGCCAGGTGCTTGCCTATATGCGCGCCTATGCCGAGCGTTTCGCCCTTGCCGAACACATTCATATCGGGTCGCGCGTGACGCGGGCGCGGCGGGGCGCGGAGGGGGGCTGGGTGATCGAAGGCGAAGACGAGACCGGTCCGTTCCGCGACACGGCAGACCATCTGATCGTGTGTTCCGGACATCACCGCGCGGCGGCGCTGCCGCAAAATACGGCCGGGTTTTCGGGGCAGCGCCTCCATTCGGCCGCTTTCCGGACGACGGAAGCCTATGCGGGCAAGCGGGTGCTGGTGATGGGAGGCGGGAATTCGGCCTGCGATATCGCCGCGGCGCTGGGGCGCGTGGCCGACCATGTCAGTTTGAGCATGCGCAGCCCGCAATACATCATCCCCAAACTGATGTTCGGCCGGCCGGTGGACACGCAATACGCCAAGCTGCAGCGCTTGCCGGCTTTTCTGCGGCGGCTGTTGGTTTCGCTCGGCCTGCGGCTCAGCGTCGGCCCATACCGCAAATACGGCCTGGCCGAACCGAAGACTTCGCCGATGGGCATGCATCCCACGCTCAACAGCGACATTCTCGAGCAGTTCCGTCATGGCCGGGTGACGCCGCGCCCGGACGTGGCCGGTGTGGAGGGCGACACGGTGCGCTTTGCCGATGGCGGCGCGGCGCGATTTGACGCGATCATCCACGCGACCGGCTACCGGATCGAATTTCCCTTCTTCGAGGACGGCTTTTGCGATTGGGCGGACGCGCTCGAGGTGCCGCTTTATCTGAAGATCCTGCCGCGGGACGTCGACGATCTCTATTTCGTCGGTCTCGTCCAGCCGATCGGCTGCATCTGGGCGCTGGCCGACCGGCAGGCCGAGCTGGTCGCCGAGAAGATCGCCGGCCGCTGGAGCCCGCCGGCCGATCTCGGCAAATGCATTCGCGACGAGATCGCCCGCGACCGGCGGCGTTTCGTGCGCAGCCGCCGCCACGCCATCGAGGTCGATTTCCACGAATATATGCGCGAGATCGGCCGGGCTATCGGCCGAGCGCGCCCACGCTTCCCGGGCCGGCACCGCGCGGCGGCGTCCTGAGCTGCGGGCGTGTCTTGCCGGAGGGCCGTTGCGCGACCTTCAGGACGGCGCGCAGGATCTCGGCCTTGATTTTCTCGTTGACCGTCATCGTCCAGTGGCCGGTTGCCAGGCCGGCAATGTCGGCCCGGTCGCGAATGTCGATATTGACCACACGCGTCCCCGCGTCGCCGGCGTCGAGTTCCGAGCCGATGGCGTTGGCCGACAGATAATAGTTGATGTAGCGCCCCACATTGGACGAGATCGGGCCGTTGCGGGTCGGATCGACGGTGATGACGAGGGCGACCCTGATGCCGTCCTGCGCGAGCAGCGCGGCGATCTGGAGCACGGCGTTGCCGCCGAAGGAGTGGCCGACAAGGATGACCGGCAGGCCGGGCCTCGTCTTGCGAGCGCGCACGATGTCGTCGCGTATCGCCGGGCCGCTCAGATGGCCGTAGGTCTCGGCTTTGACGCCGCGCGCCTCGAGGCTGGCTTCCAGATCGTCGAGGCCGGTCGAGAAGATGCCCATGAAACCACGCACGAGATAGACCTGGGTGGCGTCGTGATCGCGTGCCCGGGCACCCTGCATGCCGGCCAGCATGGCGAGGCCGATCACGACGAGGCCGGCGACCAGCGCCGCAAGGCGCGCCATGACGCCGCCGCTGCCGGGGATCACGCCGGGAAGACGGTTCGTCGGGCTGGCTTGCAAGGTCATGGTCGGGATCGTTGGTCCGGTCTCCAGAGCGCGCTGCCGTTCGCCGGCGTCAGGCGGCCTCGCGGTTAAGCGCACTTTCGAACAAGGCGCGGCCGTCCGTGCCGCCGTGGGCCGCCTCGATCAGGTTTTCGGGATGCGGCATCAGGCCGAGCACGTTGCCGGCCTGGTTGACGATGCCGGCGATGTCGTTGAGCGAGCCGTTGGGATTGGTTTCCTGGGCATAGCGGAACGCAACGCGGCCTTCGCCCTCGATGCGCGCCAGCGTTTCGGCATTCGCGAAATAATTGCCGTCATGATGGGCGACGGGACAGCGGATGATCTGGCCGGGGCGATAGCCGCGCGTGAAAACCGTGTCGGCGTTCGTGACCTCGAGCATGACCTGGCGGCAGACGAAGCGCAGCGAGGCGTTGCGCATCAGCGCGCCGGGAAGCAGTCCGGCCTCGAGCAGGATCTGGAACCCGTTGCACACGCCGATGACGCGCACGCCCTTGTTTGCCTTCTCGGCCACCGCACGCATGACCGGCATGCGCGCGGCGATCGCGCCGCAGCGCAGATAGTCGCCATAGGAAAACCCGCCCGGAATGACGATCAGGTCGACATCGGGAATATCGGTGTCGGTCTGCCACACGGTCGCCGGCGGTTTGCCGCCGATCTTGGTCAGGGCGGCGATCATGTCGCGATCCCGGTTGAGGCCGGGAAGCAGGACGACGGCGGATTTCATCGTTGTCTCTCCGCGGCGCCGGGCAGCGGCGCCGGGGACGGAGCGGCCCGGCGCAAATCCCCTTCGAGCCGAAGCGCCCGTCCCATCACGCGATCTCCACCGCGTAGTTCTCGATCACCGTATTGGCGAGCAGTTTTTCGCACATCGCCGTGAGATCGGCCTCGGCTTTGGCCTTGTCGGCGCTGTTCAGCTCGAGATCGAACACCTTGCCCTGGCGCACATGGCCGACGTCGGAAAAGCCGAGCGTGCCGAGCGCGCCCTCGATCGCCTTGCCCTGCGGGTCGAGCACACCGTTCTTGAGCGTTACGGTGATGCGGGCCTTTATCATCGTCGATCTGTCTCCGGTGTGCGTCGCGCGGTCAGCCGGCCACGGCGGCGCAATACTCTGTCAGTGCTTGACCAAAGTGGGGCCGGTCGGGCGCACCGTCTCGTTCTCGTTCATGATGCCGAGCCTGCGCGCGACTTCCTGATAGGCCTCGACCAGGCCGCCCATGTCGCGGCGAAACCGGTCCTTGTCGAGCTTCTCCTGGGTGCCGATGTCCCACAGGCGGCACGAATCGGGTGAAATCTCGTCGGCGACGATGACGCGCATCATGTCGCCCTCCCACAGTCGGCCGCATTCGATCTTGAAATCGACCAGCTGGATGCCGACCCCCAGAAACAGGCCCGAAAGGAAGTCGTTGACGCGGATCGCCAGCGCCATGATGTCGTCGATTTCCTGCGGGCTGGCCCACCCGAACGCGGTGATGTGCTCTTCGGAGACCATCGGGTCGTCGAGTGCGTCGGCCTTGTAGTAGAATTCGATGATCGAGCGTGGCAGCACCGTGCCTTCCTCGAGGCCGAGACGCTTGGCCAGCGAGCCTGCTGCGATGTTGCGAACCACGATCTCGAGCGGGATGATCTCGACTTCCTTGATCAACTGCTCGCGCATGTTGAGGCGCCGGATGAAATGAGTCGGGATGCCGATCCGGTTCAAATGCGTGAAGATGTGCTCGGAAATGCGATTGTTGAGAACGCCCTTGCCGTCAACAATGTCATGCTTTTTCTTGTTGAAGGCGGTGGCGTCGTCCTTGAAAAACTGGACCAACGTGCCCGGCTCCGGTCCCTCGTAAAGGATCTTTGCCTTGCCTTCATAGATGCGGCGGCGACGATTCATGGAAATGGCTCGGGTCCTTGAATGGATGTGCGCGGACCGGTCGGGACGCAGCCAACCGGCCGCCTTGTCGGTTTATCGTCCGCGTGCTCTAGCGCAACTGCACCGTCTACTCAATCGGCAAATGGCGCGGATCAACCGGTTTCGCGATGCGGCGGGATGCGGCTCGGCTGTTGACCGGGGCAAAAGCCTTTGATTTCACGGGCCAGTCGCCCTATGGAGAACCGAGATTCAATTCCCCGACCGGAGGACGTTTGATGGCCAGCATGAAAGACCGCGAGGACGCGTTCGAAAAGAAGTTCGTTCATGACGAGGAACTGAAATTCAAGGCGATGGCGCGCCGCAACAAGCTCCTGGGCCTGTGGGCGGCCGAAAAGCTGGGCAAGTCGGGGCCCGACGCCGACGCCTATGCCGTGGAAGTGGTCAATGCCGACTTCGAGGAGGCCGGCGACGAGGACGTGTTCCGCAAGGTTCGCAAGGATTTCGACGCAGCCGGCGTCGATCAGTCGGACCATCAGATCCGCCGCACGATGGAAGAATTGTTGGCCGTCGCCGTCGAGCAGATCAAGCAAAGCTGATTTTGTCGCTCCAAAATGTCGGCCGTCCTTGGCAGGCGGCCAGGGCGGTGCGCGCCGAATTGCCGGGGAGACCATGTCGATGACCCTTGCCGAACGCCTCGCGGGTGGCGAAACGCTGTTTACGGCGTGGTCGTCGGTGCCCGACGCCCTGACCGTTGAAATCGTCGCCGGACAGGGTTTCGACGCCGTCACGCTCGATATGCAGCATGGCGGCCATCACGAGGACAGCGTGGTGCGCTCGCTCGCGCCGGTGCTGGCGGCCGACCGTCATGCGATCGTACGCATCCCGGTGGGGCGCTTCGACATGGCCAGCCGCGCGCTCGATCTCGGCGCGGAGGCCGTGATCGCGCCGATGATCAACTCGCTTGATGACGCCCGTCGCTTCGCCGCGGCGATGAAATATCCGCCCGTGGGGCAGCGCTCCTGGGGGCCGACCTTCGCGATGCCGCGCCGCGGACCGCAGGACGGACAGGAATGGCTGCAGTCGCAGAACGGCGCCACCACCGCCTTCGCCATGATCGAGACCCGCGAGGCGCTGGCCGCGCTTGACGATATTCTCGCCGTGCCGGGCATTGACGGGGTGTTTGTCGGCCCGTCCGACTTTTCCATCGCCTGGAGCGGGGGCGCGCGCTTCGATCCCGGCTTGGACGATATGATGGACGCGATCGCCGATATTGCCGCGCGCGCGGCGCGGGCCGGTAAGCTGGCCGGCATCTACGTGGTCGACCCGGCGCTGTGCGGACGCTACAGGGCGATGGGCTACGGACTGTTCGCGCTCGGCAGCGAACATGTCTATGTGGCCCGGGGCATCGAAAGCCTGCTGGACGCGGCCCGACGGTCGATGCGCTGACGGGCGCCTGCCGCGCTTTTCCATCGACGGCTGTCATCGAGTGAAAAGTCTTTTTACTTCCGCTTTGCCTTGCAAGCACCTAAATCGTCGTTCACCGAAGGTGAGAAAAAACGTGGGGACTTGATCATCGATGTGTGGAATCGTTGGAATTGTCGGCCGCACGCCGGTCGCGCCGCTTATCGTGGATGCGCTCAAAAGGCTTGAGTATCGCGGGTACGATTCGGCCGGTGTCGCCACGATCCTGGACGGTCACCTCGACCGGCGCCGCGCCGAGGGCAAGCTGGTCAATCTCGAGCGCCGCATCGCCGAAAGTCCGCTCGACGGCACCATCGGCATCGGCCATACGCGCTGGGCCACGCACGGCGTTCCCAACGAAACCAACGCCCATCCGCATTTTTCCAACGATGTCGCCATCGTGCACAACGGCATCATCGAGAACTTTGCCGAGATCCGCGCCGAATTGCAGGCCGACGGCTACAGGTTCGCGTCGCAGACCGATACCGAGGTGGTCGCGCATCTGATCTCGCGCGAGATCGATCGGGGGGCGGCGCCCGTCGACGCGGCCTTTGCCGCGCTGAAGCGCCTGGAGGGCGCTTTCGCGCTCGCCATCCTGTTTCGCGGCGACGAGGACCTGATCGTCGGCGCGCGCAGCGGTCCGCCGCTGGCGATCGGCCACGGCGACGGCGAAATGTATCTTGGCTCCGACGCGATCGCGCTGGCGCCGTTCACCAATATCGTGACCTACCTGGAAGACGGCGACTGGGTCGTGCTGCGCCGCGGCGGGATGGAAATTTACGATATGAACGGCCAGCGTATCGAACGGGCGCAACAGCAATCGATCGGGACGCGCTTTCTGGTCGACAAGGGCAATCACCGCCATTTCATGGAAAAGGAAATCCATGAACAGCCCGAGGTGATCTCGCACACGCTGGCGCATTATATCGATTTTTCCGAACGCACGACGCGCGCCGATCCGCTGCCGTTTGACTTCGCCACCCTCGACCGGATCGCGATCTCGGCGTGCGGCACGGCCTATCTGGCCGGGCTGATCGGCAAATACTGGTTCGAGCGTCTGGCGCGCCTGCCGGTCGACATCGATATCGCCTCGGAGTTCCGCTACCGGGAAATGCCGCTGGTCAAGAACAGCGCGGCGTTCTTCGTCTCGCAATCGGGCGAGACCGCCGACACGCTGGCCTCGCTGCGTTACTGCCGCAAGGAAGGCATTCCGATCGGCGCGATCGTCAACGTGGCCGAATCCACCATCGCGCGCGAATCCGACTGTATCTTTCCCACGCTCGCCGGGCCGGAAATCGGCGTCGCTTCGACCAAGGCCTTCACCTGTCAGCTTTCGGTGCTGGCCTCGCTCGCGCTGCGCGCGGCCAAGGAGCGCGGCACGGTTTCGCCTGAAGAGGAAAAGGCCCTGGTGCGGGCGCTTTCGGAAACGCCGCGGATCGCCAGCCAGGTGCTGAAGCTCGACCGTCAGGTCGAAAAGGTGGCGCGCGAACTGTCCCACTACAAGCACGCGCTTTATCTCGGCCGCGACACCAACTACCCGCTCGCCATGGAAGGCGCGCTCAAGCTCAAGGAAATCTCCTATATCCATGCCGAAGGCTATGCGGCGGGCGAGTTGAAGCACGGGCCGATCGCGTTGATCGACGAGAACATGCCGGTGATCGTGATCGCGCCTTACGATCATATCTTCGACAAGACCGTGTCCAATATGCAGGAGGTCGCCGCGCGCGGCGGCAAGATCATTTTGATCACCGACGCCAAGGGAGCGGACAAGGCCGGCATCGAGACGCTGGAAACGATCGTCCTGCCCGACGTGCCGGAAATGATCGCGCCGATCATCTACGCGCTGCCAATCCAGATGCTGGCCTATTTCACCGCCGTGTTCATGGGCACGGATGTCGATCAGCCGCGCAATCTGGCGAAATCGGTGACGGTGGAATAATCTACGCCGACGGCGTGCGGGCAAAAGCCGCTGCGCTCTGACGGTTCGCGCTGCCGCGCGGCCGCGATTTCATAATTTGGTCGTGTTGCCCTATGTATCGTGCATCGTTTGACCAAGAGCGTTCCTGGAGCCAATGTCCGACACCGCCAAGCATCGCGGCATGACCCGCCTGCGCAATTATTTCCTGACCGGGCTCGTCGTGTGCGCGCCGCTGGCGATCACGGCCTATCTGTCGTGGTCGCTGATCGGCTGGGTGGATTCCTGGGTCAAACCCTATATTCCCCTGCGCTACAATCCCGACAGCTATCTGCCGTTCGCCGTGCCCGGCTTCGGGCTGATCGTGGCGGTGGTCCTGATCACGCTGATCGGCTTTCTGACCGCCAATTTCATCGGCCGCACCATCGTTTCCTACGGCGAATACCTGCTCGGGCGCATGCCGCTCGTCCGCTCGATCTATCGCGGCCTGAAGCAGATCTTCGAGACGGTACTGTCGCACAAATCGGACGTGTTCAAGAAGGTCGGCCTGATCGAATATCCGCGCCGCGGCGCCTGGGCCATCGTCTTCATCTCCAGCGAACGCGAATCGGAGGTCAACCATCTGCTCGAGCCGCATGCCGGGCGCACGATCGCCGTCTTCCTGCCCTCGACCCCCAATCCGACGACCGGCTTCTTGATGTACGTGCCCAAGACCGAACTGATCGAGCTGTCGATGTCGGTCGAGGAGGCGGCGAAGCTGGTGATCTCGGCCGGGCTGGTCACGCCCGAGTACCAAAAGATGACCCAGAAGCTCGCCGAAGACGCGCTCGTCAGGCAGCCGAAACGCCCGGCCGCCGAATAGCGGCTTTTATCCGGCCCGCAACAGCCGGATCGCGTCGTCGCGGCCGAACAAATAAAGCAGCAGCCTGAGCGCCTCGCCGCGCGCCGATGTCAGCTCCGGGTCGCGTTCCAGGACCAGCCGCGCGTCGTTGCGCGCGGTTTCCAGAAGGTCGGCATGCGCCTCAACGCGGGCCACCTGAAAGCCCGGCGTGCCGGACTGGCGCGTGCCCAGAAGCTCGCCTTCGCCGCGCAGTTTCAAATCCTCCTCCGCGATCAAGAAACCGTCCTGGCTGTCGCGCATCACCGACAGGCGCCGGCTGGCCGTTTCGCCGAGCGGACCCTTGTAAAGCAGCACGCAGGTCGACGGTTTGTCGCCGCGTCCGACCCGGCCGCGCAGCTGGTGAAGCTGGGCAAGCCCGAAACGCTCGGCATGCTCGATCACCATGATAGTGGCGTCGGGCACGTCGACGCCAACCTCGATCACAGTGGTGGCGACCAGAAGGCGCGTCTCGCCGGCCTTGAAGGCGCGCATCGCCTCGTCCTTTTCGGCCCCCTTCATGCGGCCGTGGACCAGGCCGAGCGCGGCGCCGAAGCGCGGCTGCAGGGCGGCGAAGCGCTCTTCCGCCGACATCAGGTCAACTTCGTCTGATTCCTCGACCAGCGGGCAGATCCAGTAGATCTTCTGGCCTTCGGCGAGCGCGTTCTCGATCCGGCCAAGCAGGTCCGGCAGGCGCTCCGTCGGTAGCGTGACGGTGGCGATCGGCCGGCGTCCGGCCGGCTTTTCCGTCAGCCGCGACACGTCCATGTCGCCGAAGGCGGTCAAAACCAGCGTGCGCGGGATCGGGGTTGCCGTCATCACCAGCATGTCGGGCGCCGCTCCCTTGGCGGTCAGCGCCAGCCGCTGATGCACGCCGAAGCGGTGCTGCTCGTCGATGACCGCCAGCACCAGCTCGCGGTAAACCACCTCCTCCTGGAACAGAGCGTGGGTGCCGACCACGAAATCGACCGCGCCCTCGGCGATCGCCTCGAGCAGCTTGCGGCGTTCGCGGCCCTTGTCGCGTCCTGTCAGGATGGCGGCGCGCAGGCCGGCCTTTTCGGCGATCGGGGCGATGGTGGCAAAATGCTGGCGCGCCAGGATTTCTGTCGGCGCCATCAGCACCGACTGTCCGCCGGTCTCGCCCGCGCGCGCCATGGCAAGCAGCGCCACCACCGTCTTGCCGGCGCCGACATCGCCCTGCAGCAGCCGGAGCATGCGTTCGGGACGGGCGAGGTCGGCGGCGATCTCGGCGAACGCCTCGTCCTGCGAGCGGGTCAGCGCATAGGGCAGGGCGGCCAGCACGGCTGCGACCAGTCGGCCGTCGCCGGTGAGCGGGCGCCCGGACAGGCGGCGGATTTTTGCCCGCACCAGCGCCAGCGAAAGCTGGTTGGCGAGAAATTCGTCATAGGCCAGCCGCCGCCGGGAGGGATTGTCGAGCGCCACGTCGAGCGGATCGCCGGGGTGATGCAGCCGCCTCAGCGCGGCGGCGAAGGCGGGAAAACCCTGCCGGCGCATCAGCTCGGCGTCGAGCCATTCCGGCAGATCGGGGCATTTGTCCAGCGCCTGCTCGAGGATGCGGCGCAGGACGCGCGGCGACAGGCCGGCGGTGAGCGGATAGACCGGCTCGACCAGCGGCAGGCTGGCGGCCTCGGAGGCGGCCACGATGTGGTCGGGATGGACCATTGACGGGCGGCCGTTGAACCATTCCATGCGGCCGCTGACGAGGACCTGTTCGCCGACCGGCAGCATCTGTTCGAGCCAGCTCTGGCGTGCATGGAAAAAGGTCAGCGCGATCTCGCCGGTCTCGTCGCTGGCAAACACGCGATAGGGTACGTTTTTGCGGCCGCGCGGGGCGGGCTGGTGGCGGTCGACGCGCAGGTCGAGCGTGACGATCGCGCCCTCGGGCGCGGATGCGATGCCTGGCCGGTTGCGGCGGTCGATCAGCGTGTGCGGCAATACGAAAATCAGGTCGCCGACCCGCAACTCGCGCCCGGCGATGTCGGCCGGCACGATCTTTTCCAAAAGGCCGGCAATTTTGGCCCCGACCCCGTCGAGCGTGGTGGCGGAGGCAAACAGGGGATCGAGCAGGGACGGTCGCATGCGGCAACAATATGGGGGCGCGGGCCGCGCGCAAGGCTGACACCGGCATTGTTCCACGATATATGCGCCCGCGAAGGGAATTTGCAGCCGATGAGCGGATCGAAGAGAACTACCGGAACCCTCCACGTTCGCCGGCGCAAGGCGCGTTTTCGTGCCTGGCACCGTGGCATGCGCGAGATGGACCTTTTGCTGGGGACATTCGCCGACGCGCGGCTGGACGCGCTGCCGGCAGCCGAACTCGACCTGTTCGAGGATCTGCTCGAGGTGCCCGACGCTGAGCTGTTCAAATGGTTCACCGGCGAGGTGCCGGTCCCGGCAGTCCACGACACCGACTTGTTTCGCAGGATCCAGGCGTTTTGCCGGGTCATGCCGTTTGGATAAGACGACACCATGACGCTGCTTCCCACTCTCGGATTGAAACCGGGACATGCCGGCAAGGTGACTGTCGCCGGGGTCGCCGACGGTTTCGAGGCTTTCGTGCTTTCGCGCATCGTCGCGGAAGCAGCGGCCGACCGGCCGGTGTTGTTCATCGCCCGCGACGGCCAGCGGCTGCCCGCGATCCGCGACGCGCTCGCCTTTGCCGCGCCCGACCTGCCGGTGCTGGAACTGCCGGCCTGGGACTGCCTGCCTTATGACCGGGTGTCGCCGGGCGCGGATGCGGCCGCACGCCGTCTCGACGCGCTAGCGGCGATGATCGCGCTGAAAAAGGCGCCGCACCCGGCGGTGATCCTGGCCACCGTCAACGCCGTTTTGCAGCGCATCCCGCCGGCCGAAACGCTGGAGGCGCGGCTTTTTGCGGCCAGGCCCGGCAACCAGGTCGACATGCAGGCGCTGATCGAAAGGCTGCAGACCAGCGGCTTCGAGCGCGTCGGCACGGTGCGCGACGTGGCCGAATACGCTGTGCGCGGCGGCATTGTCGATCTTTACGCGCCGGGCGCGCCCGAACCGCTCCGGCTCGATTTTTTCGGCGACACGCTGGAATCGATTCGCGCCTTCGACCCGGCCACGCAACGCACCACCAGCCAGCGCGCCGAGATGGTGCTGCAGCCGGCGAGCGAGGTCACGCTGACGCCCGAGGCGATCAGCCGCTTCCGGCGCGCCTATATCGAGGCTTTTGGCGCGCCGTCGCGCGACGACGCGCTTTACGCCGCGATCAGCGAAGGCCGGCGTTTCGCCGGCATGGAGCACTGGCTGGCCTTTTTCCACGACGGGTTGGAAACGGTGTTCGACTATCTGCCCGCGGGACCGGTGGTGTTCGACGCGCTCGCCCATGACGCGCTGACGGAGCGCCGCAGCGTGATCGACGACCACTACGAGGCCCGTCGCAGCCAGTCCGCCGGCGGCGGGCTCGCCGATTCGACCCCTTACAAACCCGCGCCGCCGGATTTGCTTTATCTGACGGCAGAGGAGGTTGCGGCGGCGGGGACCGAACGCCTGGTCTGCGACCTGACCCCGTTCGACACGCCCGAAACGGCCGGCCGCCGGATCGTCAACGCCCATTCCAAGGCCGGGCGGAGTTTTGCCGCCGAACGCGCCGATCCCTCGGCCAATGTGTTCGATCACGCGGTTCGCCATATTGCCGGTCTCAGGAGCGCCGGCCGGCGCGTGCTGGTCGCCGGCTGGACGGAAGGCTCGCTCGACCGGCTCGGTCAGATCCTGGCCGAGCACGGGCTCGGCGGTCTGACCCGGGTCAAGAACCTTGCCGAGGCCGACCGGCTGGCGGCCGGCGAGGCGGGAGCGGCGGTGCTGCCGATCGAGACCGGGTTCGAGGCCGAGGGGTTTGCGCTGGTCTGCGAACAGGACATTCTCGGCGATCGCCTGGTGCGCCGCTCGAAGCGCAAGCGCAATGCCGATTTCATCACCGAATTGTCGGCGATCTCGTCGGGCGACATCGTCGTGCACGCCGATCACGGTATCGGCCGTTTCATCGGCCTGAAGACGATCGAGGCGGCGGGCGCCCCGCACGACTGCCTGGAAATCCACTATGCCGGCGACGGCCGGCTGTTCCTGCCGGTCGAGAATATCGATCTCCTGTCGCGCTACGGCTCGGACGCGGCCGATACGCCGCTCGACCGTCTGGGCGGCGGCAACTGGCAGGCGCGCAAGGCCAAGCTGAAGAAGAAGCTTCTGGAGATGGCCGGGCAACTGATCCGGATCGCGGCCGAGCGCGAAATGCGCGGCGCGCCGGCGGTCCGCCCGCCCGACGGGCTCTACGGCGAGTTTGCCGCCCGCTTCCCCTACGAGGAGACCGAGGATCAGCAGAACGCCATCGACGCGGTGATGGGCGATCTCGGCGCCGGGCGGCCGATGGACCGGCTGGTGTGCGGCGATGTCGGCTTCGGCAAGACCGAGGTCGCGCTGCGCGCCGCGTTCCTGGCGGCCATGGAAGGGTTCCAGGTCGCCGTGGTGGTGCCGACCACGCTTCTGGCGCGCCAGCACTTCAAGACGTTTTCGGAACGATTCAGCGGTCTGCCGATCCGGCTGCGCCAGGCCTCGCGCCTGGTCGGGGCCAAGGAGCTTGCCGAGACCAAGAAGGGGCTGGCCGACGGCACGGTCGACATCGTGGTGGGCACCCATGCGCTGCTCGGCGCGTCGGTGCATTTCAAAAATCTCGGCCTGCTGATCATCGACGAGGAGCAGCATTTCGGCGTCAAGCACAAGGAGCGGCTCAAGGATCTCAAATCCGACGTGCATGTGCTGACCCTGTCGGCGACCCCGATCCCGCGCACGCTGCAGCTCGCGCTGACGGGGGTGCGCGAACTCTCGCTGATCGCCACGCCGCCGGTCGACCGGATGGCGGTGCGCACCTTCATCTCGCCCTTCGATCCCCTGGTGGTGCGCGAGACGCTGCTGCGCGAACGCTATCGCGGCGGGCAGAGTTTCTATGTCGTGCCGCGGATCAGCGATCTTGCCGAGATCGCTGATTTCCTGCGCGAATCCGTGCCGGAACTGAAGGTGGCGACCGCGCATGGGCAATTGCCGCCCGGCCAGCTCGACGACATCATGAACGCCTTTTACGACGGCAAGTACGACGTGCTGTTGTCGACCACGATCGTGGAATCGGGCCTCGACATTCCGACCGCCAACACGCTGATCGTACACCGGGCCGACATGTTTGGACTGGCCCAGCTCTACCAGCTGCGCGGCCGGGTCGGCCGTTCCAAGGTGCGCGCCTACGCGCTGTTCACCCTGCCGGCAAACCGTACGCTGACGGCCAATGCCGACCGGCGGCTGAAAGTGCTGCAATCGCTCGACACGCTCGGCGCCGGCTTTCAGCTCGCCAGCCACGATCTCGACATTCGCGGCGCCGGCAATCTTCTGGGCGAGGAACAGTCGGGCCACATCAAGGAGGTCGGCTTCGAGCTCTATCAGCAGATGCTGGAGGAGGCGGTGGCCGAACTGCGCGGCGCTGGCGAGACGGTCGACACAGGCTGGTCGCCGCAGATTACGGTCGGCACCGCGGTGATGATCCCGGAAGACTACGTGCCCGACCTGCAGCTTCGCCTGGCGCTCTATCGGCGGCTGGCCGAACTGGAAACGACCGAGGAGATCGACGCGTTCGGGGCCGAGCTGATCGACCGGTTCGGACCGCTGCCGGTCGAGGTGCAGCATCTGTTGAAGATCGTCTACATCAAGGCGCTGTGCCGGCGCGCCAACGTGGCGAAGCTCGATGCCGGGCCGAAAGGCGTGGTCGTCCAGTTCCGCGATAATGTGTTTGCCGACCCGGCCGGGCTGGTGCGCTTCATCGCCGAGCAGGGGTCGCTGGCCAAAATCCGCTCCGACCACTCGGTGGTCTTGTCGCGCGACTGGCCGACGGCCGAAAAGCGGCTGGCGGGTGCGGCCGTGGTGATGACGCAGTTGTCGCGGCTGGCCGACAAGGCGGCTGCCTGACGGGCGGACCGGTCGCCGGCGTGCCTTATGACGCGGCTTCCAGCTCGCCGCGCGCCTTCATCGCCGCCACCTGGCGGATCGCGTCGGCCAGCGTGGCAGGGTCCTGCGCGCCCATGACGGCGTATTTGTTCTCGATCAGGAAGCAGGGCACGCCGCGAATGCCCATGTTCTGGGCCGTCTCGATTTCGCTGCGCACCGCGTCGCGGTCGGCGTCGGTGGCAAGCAGGGTTTCGGCGAGCGCGGCGTCCAGACCCGCCGCGCGCGCCGCCTCGATCAGCACCGCGCGTTCGCCGATATCCTTGCCGTCCTCGAAATAGGCCTTGAACAGCAGACCGACCAGCCGGGTCTGGGCGTCGGCGCCGACCGTCTGCGCCCAGCGGATCAGCCGGTGCGCGTCGAGCGTGTTGGGCGAGACGGCGATCGCGCCGAGATCAAAGGCGATGCCTTCGCGTGCACCGGCGGCCTTGACCGCCTCATGCGCCTCGGCCAACTTTTCGCGGCTGCCGAACTTGGACAGCATATAGGCCTTGCGGTCGTGACCTTCGGCGGGAATGGTCGGGTCGAGCTGGTAGGGACGCCAGCGCAGGTCGACCTTAACGTCGTCGACCGCATCCAGAGCCTGCTCGAGCCGTTTCTTGCCGATATAGCACCAGGGGCACACGACGTCGGAGACGACGTCGACCTGGACCGTTTGGGGATCGCTCATGCCGGTCTCCTGTTTGCCTCTATTTTGGGGCGCTCCACCAGCTTTGCAACTGGTAGCCGTAGAGCGGCGCGGTGTCGGGGTGGCGGATCTGGTTCCAGCGCGCCACCCATTTGTCGTTCCGGTGGTAAAGCGGCACGACATAGGACCCGCTCAGTAGCACCCGGTCATAGGCGCGGACGGCGTCGACGAAAGCGTCGCGCTCACGCGCGTTGAGCAGCGCGTCGATCATCGCGTCGATGGCGGGATCGGCGGCGCCGGCGAAGTTCCACGACCCCTGCGCGTCGCGCGAACCCGAGCCCCAGCGGCCGATCTGCTCGACGCCCGGCGACAGCGAGGACGGGTAGCGGTGCAGGATCATGTCGTAGTCGTGGGTCAGAAGCCGCTGCTGGTACTGCGCGGCGTCAACCGAGCGCAGGCTTGCCTTGACGCCGAGCCGGGCGAGCGTGCGCTGCCAGGCAAGCGCCAGTTCCTGACCGCCCTTGGCCTTGAGCATGATCTCGAAGGCAAGCGGCGCCCCGTCGGGGCCGACCAGGCCGTCGCCGCGCATTTCGTAGCCGGCGGCCTTGAGCGCGTCGAAGCCGCGGCGCAGAAAGGCCCGGTCGCGCCCGCTGCCGTCCGAAACCGGCGGCGCCCAGGTGCCATCCATGATTTTGGGGCGAACGGCGCCGGGGAAGGGGGCGAGCAGCGCCTTTTCGGCATCGGTAGCCGGAGTGCCGCTGGACGACAGTTCGGACCCGTCGAAATAGCTTTTGGTGCGTTCGTAGGCGCCGGAAAACAGAGTGCGGTTGGCCCATTCGAAATCGAACAGGCCTGCCAGCGCCGCCCTCAGCCTGGGATCTGCGAAGACGGCGCGGCGCGTGTTCATGACGAACCCGTACATGCCCGACGGCAGGCCGCTGTCGAAACTGTCCTTGACGATGTCGCCCTGCGTCACTGCCGGGAAGTCGTATTCACCGGTCCAGCGGTTGGAGTTGTTTTCGACATGGACGTCGATTAGCCCCTTCTTGAAGGCCTCGAACAGCGCGTTGTCGTCGCGGAAATAGTTGACGCGGATCTGGTCGTAATTGTCGAAGCCGCGCTTGGAGGGAATATTCCTGGCCCAGTAGTCGGGGTTGCGGTCGAGCACCAGCAATTCGCCCGGCCTGACCGTTCCGATCGTGTAGGGGCCGGAGCCGATCATCGGCTTCAGGGTCGACTTGTCGAAATTTTCGGCATCCGTGGCATGTTCGGGCAGCACCGGCATCAGGCCGATGATCAGCGGCAATTCGCGGTCGCCCTCGCCGAAGACGAAACGCACCGTGCGCTCGTCGCGCCTTTCCATTGTCGCGATCTTGTCGACGGTGCGCTTATAGCGCGGAAAACCCTTATCGCGCAGCAGCTTGAAGGTGAAGATGACATCGTCGGCCGTCACCGGCTCGCCGTCGGAAAACCGCGCCCGCGCGTCGAGACGGAATTCCACGAACGTGCGGTCGGCGTCGGTCTCGACCGATTCGGCGATCAGCGGGTAAAGCGTGAACGGCTCGTCGTAGGAGCGCTGCATCAGGCTTTCAAAGACGTTGTAGCCGAATTCCAGGTCGAGCGTGCCGCGCGCGGCCGAGCCCTGGATGATGAACGGGTTGAGGCTGTCGAACGAGCCCTGCACCGCATAGTCGACCGTGCCGCCCTTCGGCGCGTCGGGATTGACATAGGAAAAATGCTGGAAATCGGCCGGCAGGGCCGGCTCGCCGTGCATGGCGATGGCGTGGCGCGGTTCGGCGGTGGCGGGCAGAACGGCGGCGGCGAAGCTGGCGGCGAGGCCGATCGAAAGGCAAAAAAGACGTTTCATGGCGTTCCGGCGTGGTGACTTGGGATCGATTCGCGTCGACCCTAGCATGTTCGCCTTGCATGGCCGTATCGCGGCAAATCACCACGAAATGGGTGTGAATGACTGGATTCGCCGACGGCGGCGGTGTAACACGGCGCGGAAACGCGCAATGGTCGCCCGGACGCGGAAGCCATCCTGTCGCCGCATTTGGCGAACAGGTAGCGCAGGACGAGCCGGAACCGGAACACTCGAAAGGATCACGACAGAATGAAGATGAACCGCACCAGCGCGAAACGCACAGCAGTGCTGGCGGTCGCCGCGGCGGGTTTCCTCGCTGCCAACGCCATCCCGGCCTTCGCCCAGCAGGCGCAGCAGCCGCAAATTCCGCGCGGCTGGTTCAAAGCCTGCTCGAAGCAGGAAGACGTCGATATCTGCAATGTGCAGAACATCGTTCTGGCCGATTCCGGCCAGCTGATCACCGGCGTCAGCCTGATCGAGATCAAGGGCAAGGTGAACCGCAAAGTGTTCCAGGTGACGGTGCCGACCGGTCGCCTGATGGCGCCGGGCGTGGGCCTGCAGGTCGACGGCGGCAAGGCGCAGAAGGTCAATTACGCGGTCTGCCTGCCGGATCGCTGCGTGGCCGAGGTGCCGTTGACCGACTCGATCATCGCGTCCTTCAAGAAAGGCGGCGAACTCACGCTGACTTCGGTGAATTTCCAGAACAAGCCGAACCCGATCAAGGTTTCGCTGCAGGGCTTCACCGACGCTTTCGACGGACCGCCGCTGCAACAGTCCGATATCGAAGAGCGGCAGAAGAAGCTGCAGGACTTCGTGTCCAAGAACAACGAGGATTTCGCCAAGAAGCTCAAGGAAGAGCAGGAAAAGGCGAAGGCCAGCGAATAAACCGGGTCGCGGAGATCGCGGACAATGACGAAAAAGCGGGGCTCGGCCCCGCTTTTTTCATGTCCTGTCGTGTTTTTTTGACAAGCCGGTCGCCGGTTCAGTGCATCGCCGCGGCCTTGGGCTCGTAGCGCCCGTCCGGGGTCTTGTCGAACAACTCGCCGATCTGCGGATGACGCACCGGTTCGCCGGACGTGTCGGGAACCAGGTTCTGTTCCGACACATAGGCGATATATTCCGTCTCCTCGTTTTCGGCCAGGAGATGATAGAAGGGCTGGTCCTTGGGCGGCCGGATATCCTCCGGAATCGCCTGGTACCATTCCTCGGTGTTGTCGAATTCGGGATCGACATCGAAGATCACGCCCCGGAACGGAAAAATCCGGTGGCTGACCACCTGGCCGATCTGAAATTTCGCTTTTTTCATGTCAGTCATAATAGCTACCGCCCACGGTCCTATTTGGCGCGGCAGCGACGTCAGATCAATAGCGCCGCGGCTTGACGGGGACGCGAGGACCCATTAGCCGCCAAGGCTTGTGACCGGACCGCGTGCGCATGGCAGACATATTCGGCCTCGTTCTTCCCTTCTTCGGCCTGATCTTCCTCGGCTATTTCGTCGCGCGTGTGGTTCGCCGGCCGCTCGACGCGCTCGGCTGGATGAACATCTTCATCATCTATGTCGCGCTGCCGGCGCTTTTCTTCCAGCTTTTGAGCCGGACCCCGATCGAAAAACTCACCGAATGGAGCTTCATTTTCGCGGCCGTGTTTTCAACCTACGTCGTGTTCGCGCTGATGTTCGTGACGTCGGTGATCGGCTCGCGCGGCGAGATCGCGGCAAGCACGATCAAGGGCCTGGCCGCCGCCTATGGCAATATCGGCTATATGGGACCGGGCATCGCGCTACTGGCCTTCGGCGAGCAGGCGGCGGTTCCCGTCGCGCTGATCTTCTGTTTCGAAAACATCATGCATTTCGCCATCACGCCGATGATGATGGCGCTCGCCGGCGACAATCGCCGCCGGCCCGGTGCGGTGGCGCTCGATGTCGTGCGCCGGATCGCGCTGCATCCCTTCATCATCGCCACGGCTATCGGGGTGGCTGCGGCGGCGCTGTCATTCGCGCCGCCGGCGCCGGTGGCGCGGTTGCTGGAGATGCTGGCGCGCGCGGCCGCGCCTTGTGCGCTGTTTGCCATGGGTGTTTCGCTCGCCTTGCGGCCGCTGAAACGGGTGCCGCGCGAACTCGCGCCGATCGCCGTTCTGAAGCTCATCCTGCACCCGCTGGTGTGCTATGTGATCTTGAGCGCGGTCGGTGATTTCGACCCGGTCTGGGTGTGGACGGCGGTGCTGCTTGCCGGCCTGCCGACGGCGACCAACGTGTTCGTCATCGCCCAGCAATACGGAGTGTGGGTCGAGCGGGCCTCGGCCAGCGTGTTGATCACCACGATCCTGTCGGTCGCCACGGTGACCGGGCTTCTTTATCTGGTCAAATCCGGCCTGTTGCCGCCGGACCTGTTTCCCGGCCGCTGAAACAGCCGCGAAAAGCCGCTGCCCGGTTCCATGCCCTCGCGCATGAAGAAGGCGCGCAGCGGTCCGATCGCCGACAACAGGCCGAGCCCGGCCGTGCGTGCGATCTGGGCGGGCAGAAACGCCGACAGCAGCGAGGCGTTGAGCGCGTTGACGGCGGCGGTGCGTGCAGCGATATCGGGCCGGCGCCGTGCCGAATAGCGCGCCAGCGCCTGGCGCGAGCCCGGATCGCCGGCGTGCGCGCCGGCCACCGCGATCAGGTCGCGCACGTCGCGAATGCCCAGATTGAGCCCCTGGGCGCCGATCGGCGGAAACACGTGCGCAGCTTCGCCCACCAGCGCGATGCGGTCGTCGGCGAAGCGCGCGGGCAGGGCGGCCGACAGCGGATAGATCTGGCGACCCGGCTCGACGGTGACGCGGCCGAGCATCGACTGCATCTTGTCCTCGATCAGGGCGGCAATCTCGGCGTCGGGCAGCGCCGAGAGCCGTTCGGCCTCCTGCGGGCGCACCACCCACACCAGGCTCGAGCGACGGCCGGGCAGGGGAACCTGGGTGAACGGACCGGTTTCGGTGTGGAATTCGGTCGAGGCGAATGCGTGATCGCGGCTGTGGGAAAAATTCAACACCAGCGCCGCCTGCTGATAGCGATGCCGCAGGGCGCGGATGCCGGCCGCCTCGCGCGCGGCGGAGTTGCGGCCGTCGGCGGCGACGGCCAGCCTGGCTTCCAGGCTCGCGCCATTGTCGAGCCGGGCGGCTATGGTGTCGGGGCCCGGCTGCCATGTCTCGACCAGCGCGTCGATCCAATCAATGCCGTCCTCGGCTGCGACCGCGGTCGTCAGTTCGCGGTTGAGCACCGTGTTCGGGATATTGTAACCGAACGCGTCCTCGCCGATCTCGGAGGCGCGGAAGGTGACGGGCCGGCCGCGCACCAGGCGACCGGTCGCGTCGACGATGCGCATCGTCTTCAGCGGCGCGGCGTCGGCGCGCAGACGCTCGCCGACACCCAGCCCGCCAAGAAAATCCAGCGACGGCGCCATCAGCGCGGTCGTGCGCCGGTCGTCCTCGCGCGCCGGCGGCCCGACGAGTTGCACGTCAAAGCCGGTCTGCGCCAGCGCCAGCGCGGCAATCAGGCCGACCGGCCCGGTGCCGGCGACGATGATCGGTGTCGAACTTTGCCTGTCCATGGCCGGATCCTCGGTTTCGGCGCGCGGTCGCCACTGCGCCAGTCTGGCGCGATCTCGACCCCTTCTATATGGCAGGGCCATGCCTGCGATCAATCGGACCGAATGCCCCAGGGAGCGCTGTTTAGATGGACCGCAACGACGATTTCTCCCACCTCGACGGCATGGGCCGCGCCGTCGCGGCGCTGGCCGGCCGGCCAAGGACGGCCGTCTATGGCGCGCTGGCGCTGCTGATCGCCGCCTCATGGGGCGTGCTCGGCGTGATGGCGATCGAACTGGCGCGGGTCTCCACGCCGGATGCGGCCGGTCCGGGGGCGGCTTTGCTGGGCTGGCTGCCGCGCGTCGACTGGTCGGCCGGCCTTGCCTGGTTCGTGCAGCTATGCGCCCGGCCCGTGGATGCCGGCGCGGGGCGGGCGGGATGGTTTTTCGCGCTGGCGGCGATGTGGTTCTTGATGTCGCTGGCGATGATGCTGCCGTCGGCGGCGCCGATGATGCGCACCTATTGCGAGATCGCCGACACGGCGCGCGCGGCGGCGAAACCGGTGGTCCATCCAATCGTGCTGCTTGCCGGGTATCTCGCCGTGTGGCTGGCCGCGTCGCTGGGGTTCGCGGGCCTGACCGTGATCGTGTCGTTTTCCGCGCCGCAGGCCGGGCTTGCTCCAATGCGCGGCGCCGCCGGTGCCGCCGCGCTGGCGATCGCGGGGGTTTATCAGTTCTCCGGCCTCAAGGACGCCTGTCTCACCCGCTGCCGCGACCCGTTCGCGACGCTGTTTGCGCGCTGGAGCGACCGGGGCACGGCAATCCTGCGCCTTGGGTTCGCCCAGGGCGTGTGGTGCCTGGGCTGCTGCTGGGCGCTGATGCTGGTGATGTTTGCCGTCGGCGTCATGAACCCGTTCTGGATGGCGTTGCTGGCGGTTTTCGCGCTTGTTGAAAAACAGGCGACGGGCCGGAAATTCCAACGTATTTCGGGTGCGATACTGCTTGTCTGGGCGGGAGCCCTGCTTGTAGTGTCGATGAAAAGCGGAGCATGACGGCAAGGCCGATGGCGGATCGAAGCTGGACCTTGAAGGGCGAACTGGTGCTGTCGTGCAACTGCACGGTGTTTTGTCCCTGCGTCTTGTCGCTGGGACATCATCCGCCGACGGAAGGCTATTGCCAGACCTGGGCGGGTTTCCGCATCGACGCCGGCCATTTCGGCGATGTCGACCTTTCGGGCCTCAATCTCGGCCTGGTGATGGAGATCCCCGGCTATATGAGCCGCGGCAACTGGACGGCGGGGCTGTTCGTCGACGAACGCGCCTCGATCTACGCGCAAAAGGCGTTCGGCAAGATATTCTCCGGCAAGGCCGGCGGCACGACGGCACTGCTGTCGATCCTGGTCGGCAATTTCCTCGGCATCGAACGCGCGCCGATCAGCTACGCCGTCGAAGACAAGACGCGCCTCTTCCAGATCCCCGACATTATCGACGGGGCGGTCACGCCGATCCGCGGCAAGGATCGCGAAACCGATACCGTCATCACCAACTCCGAATACTGGATCGCGCCCGAGATCACCGTGGCCCGCTCCGACAAGAGCCGCATGCGCGCCTTTGGCCGCAACTGGAATTTCGCCGGCCGCTCGGCCGAGATCTGCAAGCTCGATTGGCGCGGCCCGTGAAGAAAAAGAAGGTCACCTGGCCGCAGGCGCGTGCCTTTTCGGTCCATCTGTTGACGGCATCGGGCTCGTTCCTGGCCTTCCTGTCGCTGGTGGCGGCCAGCGAGCAGCGCTGGACGGCCATGTTCTGGTGGCTTGGCCTGGCGCTGCTGGTCGACGGCATTGACGGGCCGATCGCCCGCAAGCTGCAGGTCAAGGAGATCCTGCCGACCTGGTCCGGCGATATGCTCGACAACATCATCGACTATGTCACCTACGTGCTGATCCCGGCTTTCGCGCTCTATCAGCGCGGCTTCATGGGCGAGGGCCTGTCCTTCCTGTCGGCGGCGATCATCGTCGTTTCGAGCGCGATCTACTACGCCGACACCGGCATCAAGACCAAGGAGAACTTCTTCAAGGGGTTTCCCGTGGTCTGGAACATGATCGTGTTCACCTTGTTCGTGATCGAGCCCGGCGAATGGATTTCCTTCGCCGTCGTGGTTGTGTCCGGCGTCCTGACCTTCGTGCCGATGAATTTCCTTCACCCCGTGCGGGTGAAGCGGCTGCGCCAGATCAACCTGCCTGTCTTTTTGGCCTGGTGCTTCTTCGGCGTCGTGGCGCTGCTGCAGGCCATGCAGGCCCAGTTCTGGGTCCAGGTCGGCATCGCGGCCACCGGCGTCTACCTGTTCTTCGTCGGCGGCGTGATGCAGCTTTTTCCGAAACTCGGCGCAAGGGAAATAGGCAATGCCTAAAGCGATCGTGGTTCACGCCCATGGCGGGCCCGAGGTCCTGTCCTATGAGGAAGTCGCGGCGGCCGAGCCCGGCAGGGGCGAGGTGCGGGTGCGCAACCATGCCGTCGGCCTCAACTTCATCGACGTCTATTTCCGCACCGGGCTTTATCCAGCCCCCAACGGCCTGCCGTTCACGCCGGGCAACGAAGGCGCCGGCGAGGTGATCGCCGTCGGCGAGGGTGTGAACGATCTGCGGCCGGGCGACCGGGTCGCCTATGCCGGTACGCTGGGCGCCTATGCCGAGGAGCGGCTGATCGCGGCCGACCGGCTGGTCAGAACGCCGGAGGCGATATCCGACGCGCAGGCGGCTGCGATGATGCTGAAGGGCATGACGGCGGAATATCTGCTGTGCCGGACCTTCAAGGCGAAGCCGGGCGACACCATCCTTTATCACGCCGCGGCAGGCGGCGTCGGCCTGATCGTGGGGCAATGGGCCAAGCATCTGGGCGCGACGGTGATCGGCACGGCGAGCACGCCGGAAAAGATCGCGCTGGCGCTGGCGCATGGCTACGACCACGTCATCGACTATACCAAGGAGGATTTCGTCGCCCGGGTGAAGGAGATCACCGGCGGGCGGATGTGCGACGTGGTCTACGATTCGGTCGGCAAGGACACGTTCCCCGCCTCGCTCGATTGCCTGCGGCCAATGGGCATGTTCGTCAGCTTCGGCCAGTCGTCGGGCCCTATTCCCCCGTTCAATCTTGCAATACTTTCACAAAAGGGGTCGCTGTTTGCGACCCGGCCGACCTTGTTCACCTATGTCGCCAAGCGCGAGGACCTTGAATCGGCGGCGGCGAACCTGTTTTCGGTCGTGGCCGGCGGCGCGGTAAAAATCGAGATCAATCAACGCTATGCCCTGGAAGACGCGGCCAGGGCGCATGCCGACCTTGAAGGCCGCAAGACGACGGGCACCAGTATTCTACTGCCGTGATTTCGGATTGTGCTTGAATTGTTGAAGCACTTTCAAGGCGCAAAACACTTTGCGTGAGGCGAGAGGCGCGCCTACGATCGAAGCCGGGAACAAAAGAACAAAATAAGGGGAATTCTTGTGACGGGTGATCACGCTCGGCTGGGCGAAGCCCTTCTCGACGTCCGCGGTCTCACCAAGATATTCGGGACCCTGCGCGCTTGCGACGGCGTCGACCTGGCGATCTCAAAAGGTGAAATCCACGCGCTTCTCGGCGAAAACGGCGCCGGAAAGTCGACGCTGGTGAAAATGCTGTTCGGCTCTCTGGAGCCGAATGCGGGCGAAATCCTGTGGCGGGGAAAGCCCGTGCGCATAACCAGCCCGAACGCCGCGCGCCAGCTCGGCATCGGCATGGTGTTCCAGCATTTTTCGCTGTTCGAGGCGTTGACGGCGGCCGAAAACATCGCCCTGTCGCTGGCCTCCGACACGCCGATCTCCACCATCGCGGCCAAGGCCCAGGCGTTGTCGCACAGCTATGGGCTGCCGCTCGATCCCTATTCGCTGGTCGGCGATCTGTCGGTGGGCGAACGCCAGCGCATCGAAATCATCCGCTGCCTGTTGCAGACGCCGGACCTGATCATCCTCGACGAGCCGACCTCGGTGCTGACCCCGCAGGAGGCCGACCGGTTGTTCGAGACGCTGGAGCGGCTGCGCGGCGAGGGCAAGTCGATCCTCTATATCTCCCACCGCCTGGAGGAAGTGAAACGCATGTGCGACCGCGCCACCGTGCTGCGGCACGGCAAGGTGGTCGGCCATTGCGACCCGCAACAGGAAACGGCCGCCTCGCTGGCGCGCATGATGGTGGGCTCGGAGGTTCACGAGATCGTCCGCGAGCCGGCCAAAGGCGCAGACACGGCCGCCGTGCTCTTGGAGGTCGACCATCTCGACCGGGCGCCGGCGACGCCGTTTTCGATCCCGTTGCGCGACGTTTCGCTGTCGGTGCGGGCCGGCGAGGTGATCGGTATCGCCGGGGTGGCCGGCAACGGCCAGGGCGAATTCTTCGAGGCGATCTCGGGCGAGGTGACCCAGGCGCGCGCCGGCGCGATCCGCATCCGCGGCGAAGACGTCGGCCTGATGGATATTTCCGGGCGCCGGCAGAAGGGCGCCGCCTTCGTGCCCGAAGAACGGCTCGGCCATGGCGCGGCGCCGGAGATGACCTTGTCGGAAAACCTGCTCCTGTCGCGTCACGCCACCGACAGAACGGTCTTTCTGGGCAACCTCGGAACGGTGCAGACCGGCGCGTTGGCGACGGCGGCGCGGCGTATCAACGAGGTGATGGACGTGCGCAAGAGCGCCGAGAATCCGGCCGCCTCGGCGCTGTCTGGCGGCAATCTGCAAAAGTTCATCATCGGCCGCGAACTCGACCGCAAACCGGTGGTGATGATCGTCAACCAGCCGACCTGGGGCGTGGATGCGGGGGCGGCGGCGCATATCCGCCAGGCCTTGATCGAGCTGGCGCGGGCCGGCTCGGCGGTGCTGGTCATCAGCCAGGATCTCGACGAATTGTTCGAGGTCTCCGACGCGATCGCCGTGATGCACAACGGCGAATTGTCCAAGCCGATCCCGATCGCGGACGCGACGTTCGAAAAGATCGGCCTGTTGATGGGGGGCGCGGAGCCCGGTCACGTGCCGCATGACGAGCGGATGGAGGTGGCGTGATGCGGGTCGAACTGGTCAGGCGACCGCAGCAATCGGTGCTGTTTTCGGCACTGTCGCCGTTTATCGCCTTTGCCTTGATGGTGATCGCGGGCGCAATCATTTTCCTGGCGCTCGGCAAGAACCCGGTCCTTGGTCTGTACGCCTATTTCGTCCAGCCGCTCACCGAGATCTGGTCGCTGCATGAACTGGCCATCAAGGCGGCGCCGCTGATCCTGATCGCGGTCGGGCTGTGCGTGTGCTTCTTGTCCAACAACTGGAACATCGGCGCGGAAGGCCAGTTCACCATCGGCGCGATAACCGGCGCGGCGCTGCCGCTTTATTTTCCCGACATGCACAACGTGGCGTTGCTGCCGCTGATGCTGGCGTTCGGCGCAGCCGGCGGCGCGCTCTATGCCGCCATTCCGGCCTTGTTGAAGGCCCGTTTCAACACCAACGAGATCCTGACCTCGCTGATGCTGGTCTATGTCGCCCAGCTGGTGCTTGACTGGCTGGTCAGGGGGCCATGGCGCGATCCGGCCGCGATGAGCTTTCCCCAGGCGCCGGCGTTCCATTCCTGGGCGGTGCTGCCCGAATTGCTGCCGGCCTCGGGCCGCGCCAATTGGGGGATCGTGTTCGCGCTCGTTGCCGCCTTCGCGGTCTGGTTCATGCTGGCCCGCACGCTGAAGGGGTTCGAGGTCAAGGTGGTCGGCCAGAGCCCGCGCGCCGGGGCCTTCGGCGGGTTTTCGACCGCCCGCACCATCGTCTTTGCGTTTCTGGTATCGGGCGCGCTCGCCGGTCTCGCCGGCATCACCGAGGTTTCCGGGGCGATCGGCCGGCTGCAGCCGCAAATATCGCCCGGCTATGGCTTTGCCGCGATCATTGTCGCCTTTCTCGGGCGGTTGAACCCGCTCGGCATCATTGCCGCCGGTTTCGTGCTGGCGCTGTCTTATCTGGGAGGCGAGGCGGCGCAGATCGAGATCGGCGTGACCGACAAAACGGTGCGCGCCTTCCAGGGAATGCTGTTGTTCTTCGTGCTCGCCTGCGACACGCTGATCCACTATCGGGTCCGCCTCGTTCGCCCCGCGCCGACGACGGCCGCAAAACCGCTCGCCACGGAGGCCGCTCATGGGCATCGCTGAAGCCATTTTGCTGACCATCGCCACCGCGGCGACGCCGCTGTTGCTGGCGGCGATCGGCGAACTCGTCGTGGAGCGCTCCGGTGTTCTCAATCTGGGCGTGGAAGGCATGATGCTGATGGGGGCGGTTGCCGGCTTCGGCATGGCGCTGACCACCGGCCAGCCCTGGCTCGGCATTCTGGCCGGGGCCCTTGCCGGCACGCTGTTTTCGCTGCTGTTCGGGTTTCTGGCGCTCACCCTGGTCACCAACCAGGTGGCGACCGGGCTGGCCCTGACCCTGCTGGGCATCGGCCTGTCGGGTATGATCGGCGAGGCCTTTGTCGGCCAGCCGGGGGTGAAGCTCGGCGCACTCGACATTCCGGTCCTGTCGGACCTGCCGCTGGTCGGCCGGCTCCTGTTTGGCCAGGATCCGATGTTCTACATCTCGCTGCTGCTGACCGGCGGGGTGATGTGGTTTTTGTTCCGCACCCGCGCCGGGCTGACCCTGCGTTCGGTCGGCGACAGCCATTCCTCCGCGCACGCGCTCGGCATCAAGGTGGTGGCGATCCGCTATCTGGCGGTGATGTTCGGCGGCGCCTGCGCCGGGCTCGCCGGGGCGCAGCTCTCGCTGGTCTATACCACGCAATGGATCGAAAACATGACGGCCGGCCGCGGCTGGATCGCCCTGGCGCTGGTGGTGTTTGCTTCCTGGCGGCCATGGCGGGTGCTTGCCGGCGCCTATCTGTTCGGCGCGATCACCATCGCCCAGCTCCACATCCAGGCGACCAATCTGAGCGACCTGGCCACCTGGCCGGCACCGCTCTACTGGCTGGCCGAGCTCGTCAAATCGATCCCGTCGCAGTTTCTTTCCGCGCTGCCCTATCTGGCCACGGTGGTCGTGCTCGTCCTAATCTCGCGCAACAGGCGATTGACGATGATGAACACACCGGCTTCACTGGGCAGACCCTTCGTGCCGGACCGCTGACACGAAAAAGACGGCATCAAGACGCAAACGTCCTCCAGAGGATCCAACAGAGAGGTATCCAGTGATGAGAAGAGTACTGCTTGCACTGACGGCTTCCGCGGCGATGCTCGTCGCCACCGGCGCCATGGCCCAGGAAAAGACCAAGGCCTGCTTCGTCTATGTCGGGCCGATCGGCGATTTCGGCTGGTCGTATCAGCACCACCAGGGCGCGCTCGAGATGCAGGAGAATCTCGGCGGCGAGGACAAGGTCGAGATCGCCTATCTGGAAAGCGTGCCGGAAGGCGCCGACGCCGAACGCGCCATCGAGCGTTTCGCGCGGTCGGGCTGCGACATCGTCTTCACCACCTCGTTCGGCTACATGGACGCCACCAACAAGGTGGCGGCCAAGTTTGCCGACGTGAAGTTCGAGCACGCCACGGGCTTCAAGCGCGAGCATCCCAATGTCGCGACCTACAATTCCAAGTTCCACGAGGGGCGCTACGTCCAGGGGGTGATCGCCGCCAGCCTGTCGAAGGAAGGCGTTGCCGGCTACATCGCCTCCTTCCCGATCCCCGAAGTGGTGATGGGCATCAACGCCTTCGTGCTCGGTGCGCAGTCGGTCAATCCCGACTTCAAGGTCAAGGTGGTGTGGGCCAATACCTGGTTCGATCCGGGCAAGGAGGCCGACGCGGCCAAGGTGCTGATCGACCAGGGTGTCGACATCATCACCCAGCACACCGATTCCACCGCGCCGATGCAGGTCGCCGCCGAGCGCGGCATCAAGGCCTTCGGCCAGGCGTCCGACATGATCAAGTTCGGCCCGGAGACGCAGCTGACCTCGATTATCGACGACTGGGCGCCCTATTACACCGAGCGTGTCAAGGCGGTGATGGACGGCACCTGGGAGCAGCACGACGTCTGGCACGGCATGGCCGAGGGCCATGTCGTCATGGCCCCCTACACCAATATGCCCGATGAGGTGAAAAAGGCGGCCGAGGATACCGAAGCCAAGATCAAGTCCGGCGCGTTCGACCCGTTCACCGGGCCGATTATGAAGCAGGACGGCAGCGAATGGCTGAAGGAGGGCGAAGTGGCCGAGGAAGGCGTGCTTCTGGGCATGAATTTCTACGTCAAGGGCGTGGACGACAAGCTGCCGCAGTAAGATCGGCCTTGCCGGCGTGATGGGAAAGGGCGCCCGCCGCGGGCGCCCTTTTTGGTGTCGATCCGCAGCCACTCCTGACAGTCAGGTGTCAGCAGCGGTCTGTTAGGTGAGACCCATTCAACACGAGGACGAACTCCATGCTCACCTTCCACCACGCCCCCTGGTCGCGCTCGTCTTCCATTCTCTGGCTCCTGGAGGAACTCGGCGTCGACTACCGGATAGAGATCGTCGACGTTCGCGGCGAGAATGGCGCGCCCGAATCCTACCGCGCGATCCATCCCAACAAGAAGGTGCCGGCGATCGACCATGACGGGACGATCGTGACCGAACGCGCGGCGATCTCGATCTATCTCGGCGATGTCTTTGCCGAGGCGGGGCTGGCGCCGGCGATCGGCGATCCGCGCCGCGCGACCTATCTGAAATGGCTGGTCTATGCCGATTCGGTGTTCGACCCGGCGGTGGCCGCACGAGTCCACGGGCTTGTTTATCGCAGCAACGACTATTCCTTCGGCACGTTCGACGACATGATCAACCATGTCGACCGCCATCTGTCGCAAAACGATTATGTCTGCGGCGACGATTTCACCGCCGCCGACATCCAGCTCGGCGCGGCCATCGGATATACGATGGACATGATGAAGGTTCTTCCCGAACGGCCGGCGTTTCGCGCCTATTTCGACCGGGTTGGCACGCGTCCGGCGGCGGCGGTCGCGGGTGAAAAGGACCGCGAAATGGCGATGCGGCTTCCCTTTTTCCAGAAACAATCCGCCGGGCAATAGCAGCCTCGTCCTGCCGCCCCGGGTGCGCGCCGCGGCCGGACTGCATCCGGCCCGGTCCGCCGGATCCATTGCCGCGTGCGGCGCCGGGGCTGGATTTGTCGACGGCGCTGACGTACCAATTTTGGCATGAGACTTGTCGCGGTCTGGATCCTGGCATTGATGTTCGCGGTGGCGACCGTGCCGCCGCATGGCGCGGTTTCGGCCGCCGGCGACGCCAGCGTCCCGCTTGCGGCTCAGGCCGCCGAACTGGACTGTTGTGACGCCGCAAACGGCGGCACGATCGATGCCGCCGGCCACTGCGCGCTCGACTGCAAGGGGCTGTTCGAGCCCATCCGCGCGGTGGCGCCAGTGCGGGCGGGCGGGCTTTTGCCGGCAGACGCTGCGGACACGCCGCGCGAATTGGCGCGGCGGCGCGACCGACCTCCGATCTGAACCAACCGCAACAGCGTCCGAGCGGCGCCCGGTTCATCATCGATCGAGGTCAATTTCCATGTTTTCAAGACGCAGTTTTCTGCTCGGCGCATGCGCCGGCCTGTTCGTTCCCGTCGCGGCGTCCGCCCATCCGACGGCCCGAAACCCCGCGCTGGAGTCGCGGTTCACGCCGCAAACCGTCGCCTTTTCCGGCTACGAGCCCGGCACAATCGTTGTCGATCCGCGCAACTATTTTCTCTACCTGCAACTGCCGGGCGGGCGGGCGCGCCGTTATGGCGTGGGCGTCGGCCGGGCCGGACTTGCCTTCCGCGGCGAAGCCACCATCGGGCGCAAGGCCGAATGGCCGCGCTGGACGCCGACCAAGAACATGATCCGTCGCGAGCCGGGCAAATATGCGCGTTTCGCCGGGGGCGTGCCTGGCGGGCCCGGCAATCCGCTCGGCGCACGGGCGCTTTATCTTTATCGCGGCAAGCGCGACACGCTTTATCGCATTCACGGCACCAACCAGCCGGATACGATCGGCCGCTCGGTGTCGAATGGCTGTATCCGCATGATCAACGCGCATGTGATCGACCTCTACCAGCGCGTGCCGGTCGGTGCGCGCGTGGTGGTGCGGTAGGGCGCGGCCCCGCGCCGGACGGCCCGATCTCGGGGCGCCGGCGCGCGGGGCCGGGTGTCCGGCCGCCGCCGGTTTTGCCGCAATCAGTCCGCGGCGGCAAAATGCGCCATCTGGCCGGCGTGCCCCTTGGCATAGGCGGGGCGGGCCGTGGCGCGCGACATGGGCGCGGCGGGCCGGGTGTTTTTCCAGCCTATCGAACCGGTCGACGAGCCGCAGCACATCGGCGATGGCGATGTCGGCGACGGAAAAATCGCCGGCCAGCCATTCGCGACCGGCCAGCACCGGCTGTGCTGGAGGCGCGATTCGAGAAATGCGTCCAGCCGTTCCCAGCCCGGTGTGTCGCCGGAGAAGCCGGAAAACACGAAAATCGACCAGGGCAGGCTCGCCGCGCAGGGTCGGAGTATCCGTATTGGCCAAGGCAGGTTCGGCGCGAGATCGTCGCCGACGTCCTGGATATGATGATCCGCTCATGTGTCCAGAACGGAACCAGGGCCGTTCTGCCTGTCACGAAACCGCAGACCGGCTGTGTCCACACGTTTGCAAACGGCGAACCGGCTTCAACTTCGCCTGGACACGCCGTCAATGAAAATCCGGCCGGGAACGACGATCGGAAAAAGGTCTCCACGCCACCGTTTCCGGTCGTGCTCCCTGACGGACAGCCGCGCCCGGGATGCCGCCTTCATGCCGTTCATCGGACGGCCTTTGCGGCGACACGCGCCTGACGACCCCGGCAGGCTGCATCCGAGGCCGCGCCTCACCGCGAAAAGGCCGCGTCGCCTGAAAATTCTCGCGATAGCGCAGCGGGCTCAGTCCGAGACGGCGCTGGAAGACGCTGCGCATGCGTTCCGGACTGCCGAAGCCGCAATCAAACGCGATCGCCTTCAAGGCGAGGTCGGTCGCTTCAAGCAGATTGCGCGCCTGATCCAGGCGGATGTTCTCGATGAAGTCGTGCGGGGTCACGCCGAGCTCGTTTACGAACAGCCGCGCAAGGCTGCGTGTGCTCGTGCCGGCGATCGCGGCGAGCCGGCGGACCGGAAACGGCTCGGAGAGATTGTCTCCGACATAGGCCCGGACCTTGCCCAACGGCGTTGCCGGATCGCCCGGCGGCAGCAGGAACGGGCTGAACTGGGATTGCCCGCCCTGGCGCTGCGCGGCGACCACCAGGCGCTTGGCGCAGGCAAGCGCGACACGCTCGCCGTGATCTTCGCCGACAAGCGCCAGCGCAAGATCAATACCGGCCGTGACACCGGCCGAGGTGACCAACCGGCCGTCACGGGCAAAAATCCGATCATGCTCGACGCGCGCGGCGGGGAACATTTCGGCGAGGCGCGCGGCATTCTGCCAGTGTGTGGTGACAAGCCGCCCGTCGAGCAGCCCGGCGTGGCCGAGCGCGAAGGCGCCGGTGCAAATCGATCCGTAACGCTCGGCCCGGGTGCCCCACTGCCGGAGCCAGGCCGAGATGGCTTCGTCGTCGCCTTGCCGGGGAAATGCCGGCCCCCCGGCCACCAGCACGGTGTGAAAGACCCGGGCCGCGTGCGAAAAGCTCTCATGCGCAGCCATCGGGGTTCCGTTGGAGGCCCGGATGAGGGCCGTGGTGTCGGCCACAAGCAGGCAGCGATAGCGCTCATCCGCGTCCAGAAACCCGTTCGCCTCCGTGAACACGTCAAGCGGACCGGCCACGTCGAGGGATTGTACCCCGTCATGGATGACCAGTGCGACATCCCTTTTCGCCATCGCACCACCCTCTTGCCAAGCCGTGCACCATTAGCGCGGCAGAATATAGGGCCTGACTGGCAGGAAATCTACGGTCATGTCGATTGCGGCCAATTCATGTGCCGATAAGACGGGTGCGGCCAGGGCGAACCTGGTTCGTGGACGCGGCGTCCCGCGCAAGGCGGGCCGTTTCGCCTCCCTGCTGCACAGGAGCAATGACGATGCCGGACCTTTTGACGTCCTCTGCCGAGATCAGCGGAATTGCCGTGCCCGACAGTCGCCTCGGCCGGGCAATCACCGCCTTCGTTCGCGATACGCAGAGCGAGTTGCTGTTCAACCATTCCAGCCGCGTCTACTTTTTCGGCGCACTGGCCGGGCGGGAGCGCGGCCTCGGCTTCAACCCCGAACTGCTTTATGCCGCCGCGATGTTCCACGATATCGGCCTCATGCCTTCGCATGCCAGCGACGATCTTCGTTTCGAGGTCGACGGCGCCAACGCCGCCCGCGACTTCCTGCAAAGCTACGGCGTGGATCCATCGGATATCGAGAAAGTCTGGACGGCAATCGCGCTGCACACCACGCCAGGCGTGCCGGAGTTCATGCATCCCGTGATCGCCCTGACCACGGCCGGCGTGGAGATGGACGTGCTTGGCCTGACCTATGCGCACTATCCGCAGGACATCCGCGAAGCTGTGGTCGCGGCCTTTCCCCGGAGCCCGAATTTCAAGGAAGACATCATTCAGGCGTTCTACGACGGGATCAAGCACAAGCCGCACACGACGTTCGGCAACGTCAAGGCCGATGTTCTGGCCGACAAGGATCGCCACTATCATCGCGACAATTTCTGCTCGATCATCCGCTGCTCGCACTGGGCAGCCTAGCGAAACACCGGCGCGCCAGGGCGGCGGGCTCGATAGGGGCTGTGAGCCCGCGGCCGCGCGCCGGGGCTTTGCCGGCCCGGCGCCGACGCGCGCCGTGGCCGGTCGGCCGGGACGGCAGGACCACGACGTCTTGCCATGGCCCCGTGGAGGGGGCGTCGACGAGGGATGCTAAGCTGCGGCACCCGGTCGGGATTCGATGAAACGCTCCAGCTTGCCCAGCGTCTGCTGGCCGAGTTCGACGGCGCCGAAGCCTTTCGCCTGCTGAAATTCCGCCTCGGTGGAAAAGGCCATGCCGAGCGTCACCGTCGTCGCCCCGTCCTGGTCCTCGAACGCGACCCAGGCGTCGGCGTGTTTCGGCCCGTTCTCGCCCCACAGCAGCGTGTAGCCGATCCGCTCTTCGGGGCGGACCTCGATGTAGCGATGATGATTGGGAAAGACCGTGCCGTCCGGCGCGATCATGTCGAAAACCCAGTCGCCGCCGGCTTGCAGATCGATTTTGTGCGTACGGCAGGAAAACCCGTCCGGGCCCCACCATTGCGGCAGCGCCTCGGGGTTCATCCAGCTGTTCCAGACGACGGTTCGCGGCGCCTTGATTGTGCGCTGCAGCACCATGGTGCGCCGCGCCACGTCGGCGAGATTGGTCAGGCCTGCGTCGAAGCCCTCGCGGTAGCCGGCCTGCATGTCCCTGGCCAGCGCGGAAAGCTGCACGGTGACGACCACGCGGCTGTGTGCGTCCGTTCCGGTGAAATCGGCCGTTACCAGCGCCGCCGATTGCGGCACGCCGTTTGACGAGATCACCTCGTAGTTGACGGTTCGAACCGTCGGCACCAGGTCCAGCCAGCCGACCTCGCAACGCATGTCGGGCTCGCCCCCGACCCTGCACAGCGAGACTTCGCGTCCGCCCACCCTGGTGTCGGCCTCCACGAACTCCACGCTGACGGCGGGCGAGGGGGCGGCCCAGACCGCCCGCGCGGCCGGGGCCGTCCAGGCCTGCCACAGCGCCGACAAGGGCGCTGAGACGTCGCGCGCGAAGCTGAGCGTTGCAAAGCGCTCCGGCACGGCGTCGCGTGCCGGGGTCATGTCGTGGGGGGCCGGTTCCGATGTCATTCTGTTCGGTCCTTCATTGTTTTGATCGCAAAAGCCTCCAGCCGGTCGAGCCGGGCGTCCCAAATGGCCCGCTGCTCGTCGAGCCATGAGCGGACCGGGTCGAGCGCCTCCGGGACGATGGCGCAGGTGCGCACCCGCCCGTCCTTGGAACTGGCGATCAGTCCGGCCTCCTCGAGCACCGAAATGTGCCGCATCACGGTCGGCAGGCGCAGGCCGGTGGGCTCGGACAGATCCGTGACGCGCGCCGGCCCTTTGGCCAGTCGGGTCAGGATCGATCGCCGGGTCGGGTCGCTCAGCGCGTGGAAGAGCAGCGAGAGTTCCGGTTGATGCTTAGCCATGATGCTAACTATCACCGGGCAGTCCGGCATGCAAGAAAAACTTCGTCAAATTGCTAAGTTTTCCTGCGGCGGAGGCCGGGTCTCTTGGTGACGGGACGAGGAGGGCGTCTTTTGGCGTCCACTGCCGCACAACGACCCGTCCGGCCGACAGCCGGCTGGACCCGCGCCCGCTTCGCGCGGCTGGCGGGGCGCGCGCCCTGCAGGCGCCGGGCCTGATGGCGCGCGCAACGTTCCGCATCGCGCCTGAGGCCCCTTGCAAGGGCAGCCGTCGTCAGGCGTGTTGTGCGATAACCGTCAAAAAAGCCGGGCCGTAGCGGTCGAGCTTGGCTTCGCCGACGCCGGGCACGTTCGCCATTTCCGCGCGCGACGACGGTCTTGCCGCGGCGAGTTCGATCAAGGTCTTGTCGTGGAAGATCACATAGGGCGGCACGTTCTGCGTGCGCGCGATTTCCAGGCGCTTCTTGCGCAGGGCCTCGAACAGTCCCTGGTCGGCCTCGGAAACGACCGGCCGGGCCGCGCCCTTGACCGCGCCGCGGCGGCGCGCGCGGGGCGGGGAGGGCACGCGCAGCATCAGCGTGGGCTTGTCGCGCAAGAAATCGCGGCCGGCACTGGCGATCGACAGGCCGCCGTGGCCGGCGAGGTCGACGTCGACCAGGCGCAGCGCGATCAGCTGGCGCAGGATCGCCCTCCAGGTGCGGTTGTCGTGCTCGGTGCCAATGCCGAAGGTGGAGATGCGGTCGTGGCCGAACTGGGCGATGCGGTCGCTCTCCGCCCCCAGCAGCACGTCGACGACATAGGCTTGGCCGAAACGTTCGCCGGTGCGGTAGATGCACGACAGGACCTTCTGCGCGGCGATCGTGCCGTCGAACAGTTTTGGCGGTTCGGCGCAGGTGTCGCAATTGCCGCACGGTGCGCTGGTGTCGCCGAAATACGACAACAGCGCCTGCCGGCGGCAGCCGGCGGTTTCCGCGAGACCCAGAAGCGCATCCAGCTTCTGGCGCTCGATGCGCTTGCGCGGGTCGGGCGCATCCGAGCCCTCGATGAAGCGGCTGCGCAGCGCGATGTCGTCGGACCCGTAAAGCATCAGCGCTTCGGCCGGCAGGCCGTCGCGGCCCGCACGTCCGGTCTCCTGATAATAGGCCTCGATACTGCCAGGCAGGTCGATATGGGCAACGAAACGCACGTCGGGCTTGTCGATGCCCATGCCGAAGGCGATGGTGGCGACCATGATCACCGCCTCGCCGTGCTGAAAGCGCGCCTGGTTGGCCTCGCGCGCCGCCTTGTCCATGCCGGCGTGATAGGCGAGCGCGTCATGGCCCTGGTCGCACAGCCAGGCGGCGGTCTCGTCGGTCTTGCGCTTCGACAGGCAGTAGACGATGCCGCTCTCGCCCGCGTGGCGCTTCAGGAAATCCTTCAGCTGGGCGCGCGGATTGTCCTTTTCCTCGATGGCGTAGCGTATATTGGGCCGGTCGAAGCCGGCCACGAACGCGTCGGTCTCGGCGATGTCGAGGTGGGCGAGGATTTCCGTGCGTGTCGGCGCGTCGGCCGTCGCCGTCAGCGCCATGCGCGGCGTGCCGGGAAACTGGCGCACGAGCGCGTCGAGCTGGCGGTAGGCGGGGCGGAAGTCGTGGCCCCATTGCGACAGGCAATGGGCCTCGTCGATGGCGATCAGCGACAGGTGCGTGCGTTCGAGCCGCTGCAGGATTTCCGGCCGCAGCAGCGTTTCGGGCGCGACGTAAAGCAGGTCGACGGCGCCGTCGCCGATCGCGCGCCACAGCCGGCTGCGCTCCTCGGCCGGCAGGTCCGAATTGAGCGCGGCCGCCCGCACGCCGGCCTGTCGCAGTGCCGCGACCTGGTCGGCCATCAGCGCCAGCAGCGGCGACACGATAAGGCCCATGCCGGGCCGTGCGATGGCCGGGATCTGGTAGCAGAGCGATTTTCCGCCGCCCGTGGGCATCAGCACGAAAGCGTTCTTGCCGGCGACGACATGGTCGATGATACGCGCCTGCAATCCCCGGAAGGCGTCGTACCCATAGACGGATTTGAGAATGGCAAGGGCGTCGGCGGTCATGATCTTCGGCGTTCGGCGCAGGGAATCAGCAAGCGCCCTTCATAGCAGCTTTGGCCGGGGTTGCAGGTTCGGCACAGCGAGAAAGAAGCCAGGCAGGGGCGCGGCCGCTCCGTTACGAGCGCGCGTTGTCAACGCGTTGCTTTCAGCCAGCAGTCGATTGCCTGGCGGAGGCATGCCGCGCCGCGACGGCCGCGATCAGGCTCCAGACGACGAGACGCAGGCTCATCGCACCGATCGTTCGCGTTTCGAACGCGCCGCCCTGAAGCACATACAAGCCGAACAGCCCGAACACTATGCCGATAGCTGCCGCCAGGGCCACGGCCAGGAGGGGCGCCCATCGTCGTTTCATGGCGAGGCCGATGCCGGCAAGGACATAGGCGAAACCCGACAGGAAGTTGAACCACAGCACGAACGGCACCACGTTGCCCGCAGCCGCCTGTGCGGCGGTGCCGCCGAACAGCACCCTCCCGCCCGAAACGATCGTCAGCGCGCCGAACGCCACCGCAACGCCCGCCGCGATCCTGCTCGGCCATTGTCCCGACGTCTGCGCCTTCACGTCTCTTTTTCCTTTTGGGTTTCCAGAATCCCGTCACGCAGATGGAACAGCCGGTCGAACCGGTCATAGATTTTCTCGTCGTGGGTGACGGCGACGATGCAGGCGTCGTGTTCGGCGGCCAGCTTGCGCAACAGGTCCATGACGATCCCCGCACGTTTGCTATCGAGCGCGGCGGTCGGTTCGTCCGCCAGGATGATGCGCGGCCTGTTGGCGAGGGCGCGGGCAATGGCCACGCGCTGCGCTTCGCCGCCCGACAGAAGCGCCGGCATGGCCCCGGCGCGGTGGCCGACCTCCAGATAGTCGAGCAGTTCGGCAGCGCGTGCCTGTGCCTCGGCCGCCGGTTTTCCTGCGAGTGTCAACACTAGGGCGATGTTGTCGCGCGCGTTGAGGAACGGCAGCAGATTGTGGAACTGGAAGATGAAGCCGATCTTGTCGAGCCGCAGCCGGCGCAGGTCGCCGCGCAGCCAGTGGTCGTCGAAGACCACTTCGCCATCCAGCGTCACCCGGCCTTCGGTGGGGGCGATGATGCAGCCGATAACGTTCAGCAAGGTCGTCTTGCCCGACCCCGAGGGGCCGAGCAACGCCACCACCTCGCCCTCACGCACGGTCAGGTCGATGTTGCGCAGCGCATCGACGCGCGTCGCGCCCGCGCCGAAATGTTTGGAGACGCCGGCGATCTCGACCAGGGGCTGGCGAAGCGGGTCCATGGCTCAGCCACCGATCGCCGTTGCGGGATCGACCTTCAGCGCCGCCCGCACGCCAAGTCCGCTGGCCGCGATGCAGACCACGATGATGATGCCGGCCAGCGCTGCCGCATTCACCGGCTCCAGCACCACGCGGCGGGGGAAATAGTCCTTGATGAGCAGGATCAGGATCAGGCCGAAGCTCCACCCGACCATGCCGAGCGCCAGGGATTGCTGCACGATCAGGCCGATAATGGTGCGATCCGGGGCGCCGATCAGCTTCAGCGTGGCGATCTGCTTCAGTTTTTCCATCGTCATCGTGTAGATGATCAGGGCGATCACCACCGCCGAGACCGTCAGCAGGATGCCGAGGAACAGGCCGATCTGCCGCTTGGCGCGATCCACCACCGAGCCGATCAGGATCTGTTCCTGTTGTGCCTGCGTCAGGGCGCCCAGATGTTTCCATTGTCGCACCGCCTGTGCCACATCCCGTGGATCGGCGGTCGGCTCGACCCGGGCGATCACCGCCGCCACGGTATCGGTGCTTTCCAGCAGCCCGGCGCCGCGCGCGGTCTGAACGCGCTGGGCCGGTGGGGCCAGTTGCGACTGCAGGGTCTGTGCATCGGACAGGGTGATGAAGGCTGCCGGATCGCCGGCGGAGTTCATGACATCCTCGACCAGGCCGACCACCGCAAAACTGTCCCGCCCGAGGCGGATCCGGTCACCGACGCTAAGGCCGGTCTTGCGGTCGGCAACCAGTTCGAAATGGGTCCGGGTGATGCCGCGCCCGCGGGCGATCGTCCGCGGCCCGCCGGGGCGGCCGGGCTCGAAGCCGATGACGTAGAGGCGCAGCGTGTCGCCGGCATGATTGGCCTCGACCGTCTGGTAGGTGATGCTGCCCGCCTCGGTGACGCCGTGCAGGCGGGCGACCGCGTCGCGGGTGCTGCCGGGGATTTTCGAGGCTTCCGCGAACGGCCCCTGTGTTGCGGCTTCGACGACCCACAGATCGGCCTGCGGCGCCTTGACGATGTTCAGCGCGTCGGCCACCAGCCCGTTGTAAATGCCGATCATCGCCAGCACGACCGCCATCAGCAGGCTGAGGCCGAGACAGGTCAGCATGAAACGAAACAGATTGTGGCGCACGTCCCGGTAGGCGAGGTTCATGGCGCGTCCCCCGTGACGCGGGCCATCCGCCCCTCCGACAAACCCTTAAGAGGAGCCGCGACGACCTTGGCGCCCTCCGGCAGGCCTGAGACGATTTCAGCTTTTGCGTTCTCGGTCCGGTGACCGAAGATCATTTCGGTTTCCGCCAGCCGTCCGTCCTGCACGATCCACACGCGGCCTCGATGGCCGTCGAAACCGCTGATGGCGACCTCGGGCACCAGCAAGGCCTCGGGCAGGGTGGCGACGGTGATCGTGACCTCGGCCTGCTCGCCCAGAAAGATTTCGGCCGGACAGCGGCCGCAGGCGATCCACACACGCCGTTCCTCGTTCACGCGGTCGCTTTCGATGCCGATGCGCGCGACCGTGCCGGCGAAGACCTCGTGCGGCAGCGACCGCAAGCGCACCTCCGCCGGCTGGCCCACGGCGATCGAGCCGGCGCGTGCCTCATCGATATAGGCCAGCGTCCAGACGGTGCCCGGGTCCATCAGCGTGAAGATCGGTTCGCCGGCGCGCACCACCGTGCCCGCCTCGGCATGCCTCGTGACGACGACCGCATCGAACGGCGCGCGCAGCACGTGATGATCAAGCAGCGTCCGCTCATAAAGCAGCGCGGCCTCGGCGTCGGCACGCTGCGCCTGCGCGACCTTCACCTCGCTTTCGGCGACGGCCAGATCGGCGGCGGCCACATCGGCGTCGCGCTGTGCCTCTTCGGCGGACTGCGCCGAGATCGTGCTGCGTACGGCCAGCGCCTGTCGGCGATCATTGGTGGATCTGCGCTGCGCCAGCACGGCCCGCGCCCGCACCACATTCGCCGCCGCCTTGCTCGATGTGGCGCCGGCGGCCTCCACCGCGGCCTCGGCGCGCACGACGCGCGCTTGCTGCTCGGCGGTGTGCAGCCGCGCCAGGACCTGTCCCCGGCCGACCGCGTCGCCGCTGTCGACGGCAAGCTCGGTCAGGGCCGCGCCGACCTCGAACCCAATCCGCGAGACGATGCGCGCCTCGACCGAGCCGAGGCCATAGACCCGCACCGCCACGTCGCGCTCGATTGCGGCGACGGGAACGGCGAGGGGACGTTCGGTGAGAAACAGATAGCCGGCGGCACCGATCGCGGCGGCCCCAGCCAGGGCCAGCAACCAGAAAAATCCACGTCGTTTCATGGTGCGGGCTCCTGCGATGCCGTGAGGCGAAACAATGTCAGCTGGGCATCGAGCAGCCGCGCCCCCTCGGCCTCCAGCGCGAACAGGCGATTGCCGAGCGCCCAGCGGATCGCCAGTCCCTGCACCAGCGAGATCAGCAAAACCGCGCCGTCATTGGGGTCCACGTCGCCGCGGATCAGGCCCGCCTCGCGCGCCGCTGTCAGCTCGGCCCTAAGCAGGGCCTGAAAGCGCATCATCAATGAGCGGAAACGGTCGCGCAGCGCGGCGTTTTCGCTCTGCAGCTCGCGCGAGTGCAAAATGGCCGGGATCGCGGGATGGCTCTCGATCTGCCGCAATTGGGTCCGCACCAGCAGGACAAGCCGGTCCAGCGGCGCGGCGCTCTCGGCAAGCGCGGTCTGCCATGCCCGGCTCATCGTCGTGTCGATCGCTTCGGCGACGGCCTGCCACAGGGCCTGTTTGGTCGTGAAATGCCGGAACACCCCGGGCTGCGTCAGCCCGACGGCATCGGCGACGGCCTGCGTCGTCAACCGATCGGGCCCCAGCTCGTCGGCCAGGCGCAGCATGGTGGCGATAATCTCGGCCTTGCGGGCGGCGGCAGTCTTTCGGACCATTTTCGGGCCTGTAATGAGTGACTGCTTACTAACTAATGGAAATGCCGCGTGCGTTCAAGGTCTGGGGTTCCCCATGTCTGCTGATTGTACCAGGCTGCGTTTGGCGGGCCGAAACCGATGAAACAGAGAACTACGTCTACGCTATAGCCCTCCAAAATGATTCATGAAGGTCGGCCAGAACCTACTGAAATCATGTTGAGTTTCCGGCCACTTTCTCTTTGTGGAGCGTTCTGCGCGGAAGGCAACAGGCTTTGTCACGAGTTGCCTGATCACCGCCACGCACCGTGGACTTGGACACCATGGCTTCCAGCTACGCTGGCATTCGTGCACCGATAAGCTCAAGCGATCACTTGCTTTGCTTTAGGCATTCAGCGCCTGAATTTTTTGCTCAGCTATGCTGTGAAGGCTATTCAAAAACTCTCTCTGACGCACACCCTCATCGCCTCGTCTTTCTGAGGCGCGCTTCGCATTAGCGAAGGCATCTGCCATTTCCTGTTCGGTGACGAGTTCATCGTTTCCTAGCTCGACCTCTTCGGCTCGCGCGGCAGCCTTCTTAGCCTCATCCAAATAAAATCGCGCAAGCTTCTGTGCCTCATCATAGTCCAACAACGGCCTTAGAGTTATCTGATTTTCGAGTCTGCTTCTAAATGCAGGCAACGCACTGGAATAGCGGCGAAGGGCATCCGGGGTGAGCGCAATAACCAAGAAAAGGTGTTTAGGCAGAGCGTCGATGATTGCTCTCATGGAGGACAGGTATCGGACCACTGCTGTTGGTCCAAGAACACCTGCCTGCTTCTCAAGCTCGTCGAGCAGCAGAAAAATGCCTTTGAGCAGCCTCAGTTCACTGCTGAGAAGGATATATTCTCTCAAGACAGCAGTTCGGGATTCCACAGTATCGAGGCGGAAGCTCACGCCCAGCGTGTCTCTATGGACGTTTAACAGTCGGAATCCCAGCAGCCATTCCATGGCACGACGAAGGATTTCTTCGTCGTCAGGAGCCTTCATCAGCTTGAATAGCGCTTGGCGTAGATCGAATGATTTTAATTTATCCAAAGGCGCATTGTTTGAATTAAGCTCCTTCGCGACGTTCTTGAGATGGTCAGTTCCCAATTCCTGAAGAATTGTCCGAATTATACCGTCGAATGACGGCTCCGGGTCAGCCATGTAACGGACAATATAAAAATCGTCCAATTCGACCATGGCATCAGCAATCTCACTTTCGAGGTAATTCAGGAAATTGGTCTTGCCCACCCCTTGCGTTCCGAGGACCACAAGAACCTCTGAATTTTCATCTCGAATAAAAGAAAGAATCCGGTTCTCAGCCTCGCTATCTTCCGGTATCGGATAGTGAGGGTTTCCCGAAGTCTGGCTCGATGTAGGAAATGGATTACTGAGCACACCAAAGCGGGTCAGAATCGTGTTTTGATCCGCCTTCGGCTGCTGACGAAGTCTGTCACGCAGGCTCATGGCCTAATTCTCTCAATGCGCAAGCTTGAACTACCCTTTCCTGGGATCAGGAAATCCCCGCGATATAGATGCTGCGTCCGGATAGCGGGACGGCCATCCTTCGATGAAAGGACACGAATTGCATGGCGGTCCAATTTGGTGTCGGTCGTCGATCCTTCCGCAAATCTTCGAACCAGATTCTTCTCCGCCGCCGTTTGAAGGCGCGCGCGGGCCACCAGAGGATGAACGCCGAAGCCTTTAACCAACTCTTCCAACCAACGTCCAGTCTCAACCCACTCGCCGCCCTCGTCGAGCCTGTCGTATGCTACCGCAGCCATTTCGGCAAATTCGGTATCAATGGGATCGGTTGGTGTAGGGAAAAATCCCTCGCCGAAAACGCTAGCTCCGAGTTGCGTAATTTCGGCGAGCGCCGTGAAGGTAGACGCGGCCCGGCCGAAAACGGCCGCCGGAACAGGCTCTCCGATAGGATAACCCGACAGTTGCGCATCCAAAAATATATAAGACGGAAAATGCGATAATGCCGCACGCAAATCCGCTACATCGGCATTGCGGAGCGCAATTGCCAAGCGGCTCAGTGCTGGCGTTGCGGTCCATCCATCGTCATCGACCGAAACGGCGTTTCCAGATTCTAGGAAGCGACGATAGTCGACAACCCCGGATTTGGAGGGAATGCCTAGAGCATTTGACACCTCGTCGACGCTCAGCCGCTGATGAGCGTCTAACGCCTCTACCAAGGTCAGCATCCTATCAACGCTGAATTTATAAAGTGCGGGGGTTTCAGCGATCGCCTTCGTGCCTTCGACTGGCTGCACATCAGTATTCGCAATGGCAGTGTCGGAGGCTGAAGCTGCCTTCGACTTCTTTGCTCTCTTAGCAGGCTTTTCTGACGCCTGTGTGGCTTCGCTGCTATCAGTCGCGCTTAAGCCGACACCTCTTGAACCAGCGCTTTCTTCATCGCTTACGGTGATCTCAATCCAGAGCAGATCATCGTGCGAGTGATACGGTGCCCAAGCGAACTCCTTACCCATCGCATATACTGAGACCTCATACGAACCATCCGGCGTTCTAAGGCGAGCACAGCCAAAATCCGTCGCAAGCTCCCAAATCAAATCGGCAACGCTGATAGTCGATAGCGAGCCCTTAAACGGATGAAAATTGACCCCAGTGAAATGACGGCCGAAAAGAGCGCCCGCCTTCGCCGATTTAAAATAGAGTGGCGTGACACCTTCTGCTAATGCCATCCGGGCTAATCCCTGATCGCTCGTCAGCAGCATCATCGGATGGCCGTGACTCACCTGAGTTTGATGTTGGCGGACCGCCTCCAAAATAAGCCGATCCGCATACGCCCTGATGGGCACGCTTAAGTTTAATTCCTTAAGCTCTTTCTCCTCTTCACGCTGAAAGGTTCCTCTCAGCGGGTCGCCCAGCAGGAATGTCCGCTCTAGTTCAACGTCTGTATGCAATTCGAGCTGAAGAAGAACCCTCTGTCCCCCCTGACTTCTCGTATGGTCGAACAGGAGGTCTAACGCTCTCGGCTTGGAAGAGCGCTTATTACTGAAGAACCTTTCAGCCAAATTTACGATTTCCATCTGCACCACCGCTGGAATTTTGATTCGCGCAGCGGGATGAAGATAACGGCCTATGAAATTGAGGCCGCCCTGAAGCACGCCAGAAGTATCGGCGACAACCGTCGTCGGTCGTTTGAACGGCATTGCCTCCAAAGAACGGGGATCGAACGCAGGGTGCGTCATGCCCAGTCGTATGGGTATCGCTCCAAACGAATCTAGCAGCCTGCGAAGCTTGTCATCCGTATTCTTCTTTGCATCACCCTTAAGGTCACCTAACGAAAGAAGCTGGACCAGTTCGGCTTGCACTGCGTCAATCTCGGGCGTCTTCCATTCGAACGCGCCTTTTCGGACGGCCTTGGTTATCTGTTCCTCTCCCTCCTCCGGGAAGAGTTCAATAGTGCCCAAAGACAGGTCGCCGGCGCCTGAAAAGGCACCTTCTTCCCATACTCGCATTTCAACAACTCGGCTGCGTTCAAAAGCTTTCGCGATGGCAGGTAGGGCATTCGAAGGAGAAGAGAGAATAGTGCCTGTCATCGAACTGTCACCGACACGTCTGGTTTTTCGTCGAAAACGTCAACTAGCCACCGAAGGTGACACACCAGTGCTAGCAAAGCGTTTATCCGCGTTGTCTCGTCTTCTTCGACAGATTGAGATTGACTGTCACTCCACGAAGCCGCCCCGTCACTCAGTATTTTTTCGGCCTCGTTAATGAATATCCTAAGTTTCTCCAGGGAGCGTTCTGAGGGAGGAACGTTAACTGCAAGCTCATCAAATAGCGAAGCTCTCAGACGCTCGCGTTCCTCTGCCTTCGCAATGCCACCCAAGGCGTCGTCCTGCATTCTCCAGCCATAGATCTCTTTATGCATTCCAGAAGCGACGGCAGCGGCATGCAGCCGAACCGAATCCTCTTCCGACGACAGGCCCATAAGAGCTGAGTCGGGCAAAAAGGGTCGCCAGAAAGAGAGCTTTAGATTTGACGCTTCAGACATACACCCCCCCCAACCAAACTACCTCAAGTGGCAATAATACTCCCTGCAATCAGTAGGTTCATCAATTACGAAGATCAATGATCTCCTAGCTTGTCCTCGCTCGCTTGTATCTGATGAGCCCACGGACGATGGAGATAAATCTATCTAGCATAAGCGCTATCAGGCGAACAGGATCGATAATGGGTTGGCCGACCTCGCGAGCCACGCGGATGGAACCATTGCACCGTCATCGTGCTGGACCAGAACCGGATGAGCGCACCGCCGTTCTCGCCATAGCGTGTGATCGGCGGTTGTAGCGAAGGACTATGCAAACTGGTAGGGCGTGCGAGAACCCCCGCCCACAGGGCATCCGCCCGTAAGACGCTATCCGTTTGATAATTAAAGAGATGCTCGGCTATTTTGTGCGGCAATCGGCGGTGTTTGGCGGAGGGAGTGGGATTCGAACCCACGGTGACATCGCTGCCACGCCGGTTTTCAAGACCGGTGCCTTAAACCGCTCGGCCATCCCTCCGGCCTCGGCCCGTTAATGCGCGAAGCCGGCTTGGTTTGCAAGATTGGCGGTTTCGGCGCCGTCCGTGCGGCGGCGGCGCGCGGGCAGGGCGGACGGGCGGCGCGCCGCCGAACCGCTTGGCGCGGCCGGTCGCGGCGGACATGCGCCCGGGCAAAGGCTGAAAAATGCGCCGACGCGGTCACAAAATCGCCCTGTTCTCGCCACAAGGGATTAACAGCACGCTAAGCAGTTTTTTCGTAGTGATGGCGCTGCCGGTCGCGAGAGGGTTGTCCGATCGGCGTCGATCACGTACCGCAGGGTTTCTTCGCGGTATCGAATGACGGTTTCTGGGGACGGTTTTTTATGTCATTGCGCTCTCGTCGCTGTCTGTCGCCGATCACGACCTGCGTCGCGCTGGTCGGCGCGGCCGCGCTTTTGGCCTCCTGCGCGGCCGATCCGACGCCGAAGGCCTCGGTGGCCAGCGCCGGCTCGAAGGAATATTTTTCCGAAGCCGACTACGGCGTAAAAGCCAGCCCGAAAGTGTCGATGAAGCGCTCGGGGCTCAGGCGTGGCGGCGGCCGCGACCAGACCGGCAAGCCCTACAAGGTCAAGGGCAAGTGGTATTACCCCAAGGAAGATCCCGACTACGTCAAGGTCGGCGCGGCCTCCTGGTACGGCTCGGCCTTTCACGGCCGGCTCACCGCCAATGGCGAAGTCTACGACATGACCCATCTCACCGCCGCGCACCCGACCATGCCGCTGCCCAGCTATGCCCGCGTCACCAATCTGAAAAACGGCAGTTCCGTCGTCGTGCGCGTCAACGATCGCGGCCCGTTCGCGCATGGCCGGGTCATCGACCTGTCTAAACGGGCGGCCGAAATGCTTGACTATACCCATTCGGGCGTGGCCAAGGTGAAGGTCGAATATGTCGGGCGCGCGCCGCTGCACGGCCAGGACGATCAGTATTTGATGGCCTCCTATCGCCCTGGCGACCACGACGGCGGACCGCAGGAAATCTCGCCCGGCGTGATGATCGCCATGAACGGCCCGACCCCGTCGGCGCCGGTATCCGCGCTGAAGGCTGCGACGGCCGAGGACGGCCCGTTCCGGACCGCGATCGGCGATGGCGATCCGCTTCTGCCCGCACACGGTCCGTCCGTACCGGAACGTCCCTTGCCCGGCGGGCTGGACGCGCCAGTGGCGGTCGCGGCCCTTTCCTATGCCGACCGGCGCGTGGCGCGTGCCGCCGGCGCGTTCGATGCGATGCTGGCGGGGCGGGGCGTATCGCAGGGTGCGGCCACGGCCAGCACGGACAAAGCCGACCGGCTGGAGGGTCCGCGGGCGACCGGCGCCTATATCGCGGTCGGCACGTTTGCCAGCCGCGAGGAGGCGCAGAGCGTGATCGCCGCGCTCGCCGCCCATGGACGTCCCGAACTCATCGAGGACCGCAGCCAGGGCGCGCCCTGGTACACGGTCAATCTGCGCCCGGACGGCCGCGCCGGGCTCGACGCCATGCTGCGCCTGGCCTGGGCGGCCGGCGCGGAGCAGGCGCTGACGGTGCGCGACTGACGTTTGTCAGTTGCCGATTGCCGGTTGCGGCCGGCGACGCCCGACCAGGCGCGTGGCTTGCGCTCGCGGGTCTGTTGCCGGCGCTAAAACTCCATTTCACCCGACCGCTTCCATTTGGCGGTGAACGGTTCTAGGTTCGCCCGGGGCTTTCTGGACGGTGCCCGCGCGCTCGCCGAACGGGCAGGCGACGCGGTGCCGCGAGGATACGGGGTGCTGGCGTGACATATGCGAAATACCGGGCGGTCGCGATCGCCCTGATCGGCGTTCTGGCCGTGGCGATGGCCTATTCGCCGCCTGCCCGGGCACAGCTTTTCGAAACCCGCGCCCAGTCCGCCTTCATGATCGACGCCGAGACCGGCACGGTGTTGTTGTCGAAAGATCCCGACGCGCTGATCCCGCCGGCCTCGCTCGCCAAGCTGATGACCATGGAAGTGGTGTTCAACGCCGTCAAATCGGGGCGGCTGTCGCTCGACGATGAATTTCTTGTCTCCGAAAATGCCTGGCGGACCGGGGGCGCGCCGTCGGGCACCTCGACCATGTTCGCCGAGCTCAAATCCTCGATCCGGCTGGAAGATTTGATCCAGGGCGTCATCGTGCAATCGGCCAATGACGGCTGCATCATCATTGCCGAGGGCATGGCCGGTTCGGAGGAGAACTTCGCCCAGCTGATGACCGAGCGGGCGCGCGCGATCGGGCTGGAAAAATCGGTGTTCAAGAACTCGACCGGCCTGCCGGCCGACGGCCAGGTGGTGACCGTGCGCGAACTGGCGCGGCTGGCGCTGCATATCTGGCGCGAATATCCGCAGTTCTACCGCTATTATGCGCAGCCAGACTTCACCTGGAACAACATCAAGCAGTCGAACCGCAATCCGTTGTTGAAGATGGATATCGGCGCCGACGGGTTGAAGACCGGCTATACCGAGGAATCGGGCTACGGCATCGTCGGTTCGGTCAAGCGCGGCGACCGGCGCCTGTTCGTCGCGCTCAGCGGCATGTCGAGCGCCAATGTGCGCGCCGAGGAGGCACGCAAGGTGCTGGACTGGGGTATGCGCGCCTTCGAGAAGCGCGAAATATTCGGCGCCGGCGAAGTGGTCGGCGAGGCAAAGCTGTTCGGCGGCGCCAAGACTGGCGTGGCGCTCAAGGCCGACGGCCCGGTTTCGATCTTCATTCCGATCACCAACCGCGACCGCCTGATCGCGCGCATCGTCTATGAGGGCCCGGTCACCGCGCCGGTGTCGGCCGGCACGCCGGTCGGCGCGCTGAAGGTCTGGGTCGGCGACACGCTCAGCCAGGAAACCCCGCTGTTTGCGGCCGAGGATATCGATGTCGGTCCGCTCCACCGGCGCGCGCTCGACGCGATCGAGGAATTGCTGATCGGCTGGCTGCGCTGACGCGCCTCGGCGCAGGCCCTGCTTGGCAAGCGCGGCATGCATGGATTTTGCCGGCGCCCGGCAGTAAGAAGGCGGCCGACAGCCGGAGAAAGGGCGCATCGGCCGTGCAGCGTGGATTGTTCATCACCTTCGAGGGCGGCGAGGGCGCCGGAAAATCGAGCCAGATTCGCATTCTGGCCGACACGCTGCGCGCGCAGGGGCGCCAGGTGCTGGTCACGCGCGAACCGGGCGGCTCGCCGGGCGCCGAAGCGATCCGCCACGTGCTGTTGTCGGGAGGCGCGGAACCGTTCGGGCCGGCAATGGAGGCGATCCTGTTCGCCGCCGCGCGTTCCGATCATGTCGAACAGGTGATTCGCCCCGCACTCGAGCGCGGCACGATCGTGTTGTGCGACCGGTTCATGGATTCCTCGCGCGTCTATCAAGGCGTCACCGGCGGACTCGATCCCGGTTTCATGGCCGCGCTGGAACGGGTCACGGTCAACGAGACGATTCCCGATCTGACCCTGATCCTCGACATCGATCCGGTCGAGGGGCTCGACCGAGCCAATGCGCGTCGCGGGGAAGGGGAGGCCGATCGTTACGAGAAGGAAACGCTGGACATTCACCAACGGCGGCGCGATGCCTTCCGCGATATCGCCCGCAGCGATCCCGGGCGCTGCAAGGTGATCGACGCGTCGGCAAGCGAGGAGGAGGTCGCCGCGACCATTGCCGGTCACGTCGCCGACCTACTCGAACGACACGAGATGGTGGCAGCCGAAAAATGAGTATCGAACGCAGCGGAGCGCCGCAGCACGACACGCTCGACGAGATTCCCGAGCCGGCCGAAAACCCGGTTCTGTTCGGCCACGAAGAGGTCGCCGCCCGGCTCGCCCGGGCGCATCGGGCCGGCAAGCTGCACCATGCGCTGGTGCTGGCCGGGCCGCGCGGCATCGGCAAGGCGACGCTGGCGTTTCATCTCGCCTATCATCTTTTGCGCTATCCCGATGCTGCCGACGCGCCCGAAACCCTTGCCGCGCCTGATCCCGAAACGACGCCGTTCAAGCTGATCGCCAATGGCGGGCATCCCTCGGTACTGCATCTGACACGTCCCCTCAACGAACGCACCAAGGCGTTCCGCACCGCCGTCACGGTGGAGGAAATCCGCAAGGTCCAGCGCTTCCTGTCCTATACCGCCCATGACGGCGGCTACCGGGTGGTGATCATCGACCCGGCCGACGACATGAACCAGAACGCGGCCAACGCCTTGTTGAAGAGCCTGGAAGAGCCGCCGGCGCGTACCCAGTTCATCTTGATCTCGCATGCGGCGGGCGGGCTTTTACCGACCATCCGCTCGCGGTGCCAGATCGTGCGGCTGCAGCCGCTCGACGAGACCGCCTTCGCCAGCGCTCTGGCCAACCTGGGCATTGCGCCGCAAGACACGGATACGGCGAAGGCGCTGACGGCGCGCGCCGGCGGCAGCGTGCGCGAGGCGATCCTGTTGACCCAGTATGGCGGGCTGGAAATCGCCGCGGCGATCGAGGAGATCGCCACCGGCGCGCGTTTCGACGTCGCCAAGGCGTGGCGGCTTGCCGACGCGGCTGCCGCGCGCGACCGGACCATGGCCTTGTCGCTCTTCAACCGCCACGTTCTCGATCATGCCGCGGCGCTCGCGGTCGAGGCCGCGCATTCCGGCGCCCTGGCGCGGGCGAACGCGCTGTCGCAATTCTGGCAGGACGCCAACCGCGCCATCGTCGAGGCCGAGACCTACAATCTCGACAAGCGCCAACACGTCGCCGGGCTAATGCGGGCCATGCACGCCGCGCTCGCCGGCTGATCGGTCCGCCGCCTGGTCGCGCGGCCGATTGCAGGATGGCCATGGCAGCCGCAATGCGCTATCCCACCGCCGTCACATCGTTCGGACAGAAACTTTCCATGGCCCAAGACAATTTCTACCTGACAACGCCGATCTTTTACCCGAACGGCAAGCCGCATATCGGCCATGCCTACACGGTGATCGCCACCGACGCGCTGGCGCGTTTCCACCGGCTCGACGGCAAGGACGTGTTTTTCCTCACCGGCACCGACGAGCACGGGCTGAAGATGCAGCAGACGGCCGAAAAGGAAGGCGTTTCGGCGCAGGCGCTGGCCGACCGCAACTCCGATATCTTCCGCACCATGATCGCGGCGCTCGGCGGCTCGAACGACGATTTCATCCGCACCACCGAGGCGCGCCACAAACGGGCCAGCCAGGCGATTTGGCAGCGCATGGCCGACAATGGCGACATTTATCTCGACCGCTATACCGGCTGGTATTCGGTACGCCAGGAGGCCTATTTCGACGAAAGCGAAACGACGGTCGGCGAGGACGGCGTGCGTCGCGAGCCGCTCGGCTCGCCGGTCGAGTGGAACGAGGAGGAAACCTATTTCTTCCGGCTTTCGGCCTATCAGGAGCGGCTGCTTGCCCATTACGAGGCCAATCCCGACTTCATCGGTCCGGCCGAGCGCCGCAACGAGGTGATCAGCTTCGTCAAGTCGGGCCTGCGCGACCTGTCTGTGTCGCGCTCAACCTTCTCCTGGGGGGTGCCGGTACCGGGCGACGAAAAACACGTCATGTATGTGTGGGTCGACGCGCTGACCAATTACATCACCGCCTGCGGCTTTCCCGACGAGAGCGCATCAAAATGGCGCTACTGGCCGGCCGATCTCCACCTCATCGGCAAGGACATCGTGCGTTTTCACGCCGTCTACTGGCCGGCCTTCCTGATGTCGGCCGGCATCGAGCTGCCCAGGCGCGTCTATGCGCACGGGTTCTTGTTCAACAAGGGCGAAAAAATGTCGAAATCGGTCGGCAATGTCGTCGACCCGTTCGCGCTGATCGAGCATTACGGCCTCGACCAGGTGCGTTATTTCTTCCTGCGCGAGGTGCCGTTCGGCCAGGACGGCAGCTACAGCCACGACGCGATCGTCAATCGCTCGAATGCCGATCTGGCCAACGATCTCGGCAATCTGGCGCAGCGCTCGCTGTCGATGATCGCCAAGAACTGCACGGGCAGGGTGCCCGACAAGGCCGCGCTGACGGACGCGGATCGGGCGATCCTTGATCAGTGCGACGGCGCGCTCGACGCCGCCCGCAAGGCGATTGCCGACCAGGCGATCCACACAGCGCTTGCCGCGATTTTCGGCGTGGTGTCCGAAGCCAATCGCTATTTCGCCGGGCAGGAGCCCTGGGCGCTGAAAAAGACCGATCCGGAGCGCATGCAAACCGTACTTTACGTGACGGCCGAGACGGTGCGGCGGGTGGCGATCCTGTGCCAGCCCTTCGTACCGGATGCGGCGGGTAAGCTGCTCGATCTTCTGGCGGTCGACCCCGGGCACAGGACGTTCGCCGATCTCGGCCAGGAGTTGGCGCCGGGCGATCCGCTGCCGCCGCCGGCGCCGGTTTTCCCGCGTTATGTCGAACAGGATCGCGCTGCGGCCGGCTGACAACGGAAACATCATGCTGGTCGACAGTCACTGCCATCTCGATTTCCCCGATTTCGCGCCGGAGCGCGACCAGGTGGTCGCGCGCGCGCATGCCGCCGGCATCGGCCTGATGGTCACGATCTCGACGCGGGTCCGGCGTTTCGCCGAGATCCTGGCGATCGCCGAGACCTATGACGGCGTCTACTGCTCGGTCGGCACGCATCCGCACAATGCCGGCGAGGAGACGGACGTCACCACCGAAAAACTCGTGCAGCTCGCAGCCCATCCCAAGGTGGTGGCGATCGGCGAGGCGGGGCTCGATTATTTTTACGACAAGGCCCCGCGCACGGCCCAGGCGACCGGCCTGCGCCGGCACATCGCCGCCGCCCGCCAGACCGGCCTGCCGCTGGTCATCCACGCCCGCGACGCCGATGCCGATATGGCCGCGATCCTGGAGGAGGAAACGGGCAGGGGCGCATTCCCGTTCGTCCTGCACTGCTTTTCTTCCGGCAGGCAGCTTGCCGAAACCGGGGTCAGGCTCGGCGGCTACGTGTCGTTTTCCGGCATTGTCGCGTTTCGCAAGTCCGACGACTTGCGCGCGATCGCCGCCGATCTGCCGCGCGACCGGATTTTGGTGGAAACCGACGCGCCCTATCTGGCGCCGCCGCCACATCGCGGCAAGCGCAACGAGCCGGCCTTCGTCGCCCACACGGCCGCCGTCCTGGCCGAGACGCTCGGCCTGACGCCGGACGACCTCGCCGCCAGGACGACGGAGAATTTCTTGCGCCTGTTTTCCAAGGTGCCGCGCCCGGCCGGCGCGCGTTCATGAGCGCGGCGCCAGACCGTGTGCGGCTTACCATCCTCGGCTGCGGCTCCTCGCCGGGCACGCCGCGCATTACCGGCGACTGGGGACGCTGCGATCCACAAAATCCGCGCAACCGGCGCCTGCGCGCCGCCGCGCTGGTCGAGCGCATCCGCCCCGACGGCGCCGCGACGCGCGTGGTCATCGACACGGGGCCGGATTTTCGCGAGCAGATGGTGCGCGCCGGCGTGCGCGGTCTCGACGCCGTGCTTTATACCCATGCGCATGCCGACCACAGTCACGGGGTCGACGATCTGCGCGGCTTCGTGCTCGAACAGCGCCGGCTGATGGATATTTATGCCGACCGCCAGACGTTGGAGCGGCTGCGCGCCGGCTTCGCATATTGTTTCGAGACACCGGCCGGCAGTTCCTACCCGCCGATCCTGAACGCGCACGAGATCGACCATGACGCCGCCGTGACGATCACGGGAGAGGGCGGCGCGCTGACCTTCACGCCGCTGCCGCAGATCCACGGCGAGATCGTCTCGCTCGGCTTTCGTGTCGGCGACCTCGCCTATTGCCCGGACGTGAGCGATTTTCCGCCCGACACGGTCGACCGGCTGTTCGACCTCGATCTACTGGTGATCGACGCGCTGCAATATCGCCCGCATCCCTCGCACCTGTCGCTGGAGGAGGCGCTGGGCTGGATCGGGCGTCTGGCGCCCAAAAAGGCGGTGCTGACCCATATGCACGTGCCACTCGATTATGAGACTGTGCTGCGCGAAACGCCGGATCACGTGGTGCCGGGCCACGATGGGCTTGTACTTGAATTTTCGATTTAAAACCATTGAATTTCAAGGAAAAAATCGGTGAGCAAGAGCATTGAGCGCGTGCGCGCGGCAGCGGCGTCCGCCGGCCTGTCGATCGAGGTGCGGCGTATGGGCGAATCGACCCGCACCGCCGAGGAAGCGGCCGCGCAATGCGGCGTCGGCGTCGCGCAGATCGTCAAATCGCTGATTTTCCAGGGTGCGCGGAGCCAGAAGCTGTTTTTGTTCCTGGTGTCGGGTGTCAACCGGCTCGACCAGGCCAAGGCGGCCGCGCTGGCCGGCGAGGAGCTGGCACGCGCCGACCCGCGGCTGGTGCGCGAACGCACCGGCTTCGCCATTGGCGGCGTGGCGCCGCTCGGCCATCTGGAGCCGGTCGCAGCCTTCGCCGACCGGACTTCGTGCGATTTCGACATTGTCTGGGCGGCGGCCGGCGCGCATGACGCGGTGTTTTCCTGCGCGCCCGGCGCCTTGCTGGCCGCGGCCGGGGCAACGGTCGGCGACATTGCCGTTTGATGACAGCGGGTGACCGGCTCGACCGGTTTTGCTATCATCGTTTCATGTCAGGGGGGGACGCAACGCGGCCGCGGCCGAGCGATGGCCACGACAGGCAGGCTGAGACGCGCCTTGTCGAGCAGTTGCGGGGCGAGGCTTTGGCGGTCGTCGGGCGCATCGAGGCCGACAAGCAATGCTTCGCCGCAATGTCCGATCTGCCGGCACGGCGCGTCCACACCTTGTTTGCCGGGATCTATCTGCGCACGACGCAGCGCTGGATGGGTTTTCTCGCGACGCGCCGCGATCCCGAATTCGCCTATCTGACGATCATTCGCTTCTACGAGATTTATCGCGCCGCAATGCACACGCCGCGGCAAGAGCCGGTGGCCGGTCCCTGGCGGCGCTATCATGGCCTGGCTGGACGGCTGACGATGACGGGTCCGATTTCGGCCCATCTGCTTTTGGTTTCAAGCGGTGTGCGCGCGCATACGCGCTACGATCTCGGCGTCGCCATCGCGCGCGCCACGCACGACTATGCAAGGCTCTACGGCCGGGCGCCGGATATCGAGCGCTACAGGGAAACGATAGTCGGCCGGCAAACCGGATACGCGTTTCAGTGTGCGGGGCTCGATTATATCGACGATCACCGGCGCCAGCAGACCGGATGGCGGCGTTTCGTGCTTGCTGTTTTCCACGCCGGCCTGCGCGGCCTGTCATGGCTGTGGATGCCGATCTTCCAGCATTGGCGGCGCGCGGCCTGGGCCGACGCCAGGCGGGCGGTCCTGCCGCCGGGCAGCGAAAAGGCCGGTATCCGGGCGTTCCGGCTGATTCGGCCTGTTCAAAAAGTTCCATAATCTATCTTATGCGACTTTGTTTGATGGCGTAACACAACCCGCCCCATTTCGACTTCAGCGGTGCCGGAGTCGAAAGGCTGATTTCACCTGAGGACATCATCATCTATGCGAACGCTCTTTGCCTCATTGATAGCCATCACGGCGCTGTCGTCTCTTATGGCGCAGTACCTGGTCTCTGAGATTCTGATGGGGTCGCCGGGATGGAACACGGTCTTGTGGCGGATGGCAGGATATTTCACCGTTCTGACGAATATCCTCGTCGCGGCGACGTTCGTCGCGGCCGCTCTGTCACCAGGGCGTATCGCAGCAGCATGGAGCGCTGGTCTGACACTTTGGATTTGTGCGGTCGGAGTGGTCTATCACCTTGTCCTAGCGACCCTCTGGAAACCCGAAGGACTAGCCTGGTGGGCCGATCAAGGGCTGCACACCGCTGTTCCCATACTTGTCCTGATCTGGTGGCTGACGCTTGCCAATAAAGCAGGACTGCAGCACCGCCATGCTTTCCTTTGGTTGATCTGGCCCGCGTTTTATTGCGTGTATGCACTGGCAAGAGGAGCAGTGAGCGGATTTTACCCCTATCCGTTTATTGATGTAGCAAACCTTGGAATTGGACAGGTGGCAGTAAGCATCTCCGGGCTTCTCCTAGCCTTTTTCGTTGGTGGTCTGGGACAGGTGGCACTCTCTCGAAAGATCGCCTCCGTCTGATACAGCCCCCCCCCCCCGCTTGTCGGGAAGCGGTCATTGCCGGCGCAAAGGCCAACGGCTACTTGGCGGCGAAGTTACGAAATCGCCGGGTTGCTACGAAGGGCCGAGAGTGCGGCACCTGTGAAACGGGCCGGGTTCGCAACCGCCGCTCCATCGCGGCTCTGCCGCCTCATTCCTCCGGTTCGGTGGTGAACATCAGCGGATAGCCGGCCGCCTTGCCCGCCTCGGTGCCTTCTGTCGCCTTGGTTTCGGCCACGTCCCGGGTGTAGACGGCAACCACGCACACGCCGCGCCTGTGCGCTGTCATCATGATGCGCCGGCCCTGGTCCTCGGAAACCCGGAACACCGCCTTCAAAACCGCCACGACGAAGTCGCGCGGCGTGAAATCGTCGTTGACGAGAATGACCTTGTAGAGCCGCGGGCGCTGCGTCTTGCGCCTGGGTTTCGGCTTGAGCGCGGCATCCTTGTCGGCGCCGGTACGTTCACAGGCGCCGGCTTCGCCCGCACTCCCCGCTCTACTCCGGCAAGTGCCGGCGCGCGGCGCGGCCAAAACGGTGCCTTGCTCGACCATCGCGCCGATTATGGCGTGAAACCTGCTCGCCCGACAAGCCGCGCGGCGACCGCGGCTCTCGCGGATATCGTCAGCGCATGACGTGCACGGAACAGGCCGCGTGGCGCACGACCCGGGCGGCCGTCGAGCCGATCAGATAGTCCTGCAGGCCGGGCTTGTGCGAGGCGATCACGATCACGTCGGCCTGTTTTTCCTTCGCCACCGCCAGGATGCCGGAGGCCGCCTGGCCGACCCGGACATCGATCTCGACCCCCTCGCCCTGTTCGGCCGCCATCGCCTCAAGGGTCTTGCGGGCCTCGTCGCGCGTCTTTTCCATAATGCCGCCGGGCAGTTCGGCGGCGACGAAAGTGGGGATATCCTCGACAATGTTCACCAGCACGATGCGCGCGCCGTCATTGGCCATCGTTCTGGCAGCGGCGATCATGGTCGGCGCCTTGTCGCTGTCGGCGAGGTCGACCGGAACGAGGATCGTGTTATACATGGATCGTCTCCGTTTGTGCTGTTGTATCCCATCTTGCTGGAACGTCGCCGTTTCACCTTGCGATAGATCAAGACGCACCACACACGCCTTGCCTGACGGGACTTTGCCGCTTTGGCCTTCTTGTCGCCCATATGATATAGTGGCCTGTGCCGGGTTTAATGGGTGGTAATGGCAATGCGACGATGCGTTAAGGCGCTCGGCATGATCGCGGCCGCAACGATGTTTCTGCCTGTCGCGATGGCGACCGCAGCGGAACGGGTCGCGTTGATCATCGGCAACAACGCCTATGAGAACATGGCGGCGCTCAACAATCCAGTGGGCGACGCCACGCGGCTGGCAACGACACTGACGAATAACGGTTTCGAGGTGATGAGTTGCGACGGTGCGACGCCGGGCTGCTTCGATCTCGATCGCGGCGCGCTGCAGGACGCGCTCGAGGATTTCGAATATATGGCCGACGGCGCCAGCGTCGCGCTGGTGTTTTATGCCGGCCACGGCATGCAGACGGCCGAGGGCAACGTGCTGGCGCCCACCGACATGGAACTATCCTGCGGCACCTGGAAGGCGCGGCGCGAAGTGCTTCTGGACGACGTGCTTGAAGCCATGGAGGGGGCGGACCAGAAAATCGTCATTCTCGACGCCTGCCGCAACGACCCGTTCAAGGCGCAGCAATGTGTCGATCGCGGTGCGCGTCCCCTCTCCTTCGACAGTTTCGCCGTGCCCGACAGCGCCTCGCGCTTCCTGCTGATCACCTCGACCCGTGCCGGCCAGCTCGCACAGGACGGGGTGCCCGGCGCGCATTCGCCGTTCGCAGAAGCCCTGTTCCACTGGATGGAGAACGAGCCCACGGCGCCGTTCGCCCAAATGCTCGATCGTGTCTCCAAGCGGGTGATCGAACGCACCACGGCGGCGAATTTCACCCAGATCCCGGAGATTCTGATCCGCGGCGGGGCGCCGGAAGCCTGTCTGGCGGGGGATGCGTGCAGCAGCGACCCCCAGGCCGTGGCCCTGCGCGTCGAGGTCGAGAAACTGCGCCAGGAAAACGCCCGCAACCAGGAACTGGCCGAGATCGGCGCGGCCTATGTGCGCAGCGCCGGCCTCGATGGCCAGCAGGACCTTACCCAGGAGGAACGCCAGCGTATCCTCGACGGTATCTCCAAGGCCGGCAAGGCGCTGATCAAGCGCAACGACAACCGCGCCGAGCGCGCGCTCGCTTTGTTGCGCGAGGGCAACGAGACGGCGGCGGAGGAGTTGTTCACCGAGGTCCTGGAAACCAAGGCGACCCAGGCCCGCGCGGCGGCCGAGATCGAAACCGCGCAGCGGGTGGAAGCCGCCGAGGCGGCGCGCCATATCGCCTCGCTGGCCTGGCCGAAGGATGTCGGCAAGGCGGCGCGTTTTTTCGGGCAAGCCGCCGAGCTCCAGCCCGAGGACATCCAGACCTGGATGAATTTCGCCTATACCTCGCGTGACTCCGGCTCGACGGCACAGGCCTTGCGCGCTTTCCGGGAGGCCAGCACGCGGGCCCGCGACGACGGCCAGATCAGCAACCGGATCTGGGCGGCGTTCGGCCAGGGCGACATCACCAAGGCGCAGGGACGCCTCGACCGGGCGCTCGACTTTTATAAGGCGGCCGCGGCGGTTTCGCAGGACTATGTCGACAAGAACCCGGACGACCCGCACGCGATTCGCAACCATTCGGTCGCCTATGAGCGGATCGGCAATGTGCTGTTGAACATGGGCGATCTCGCCGGGGCTCTTGAAGCGTTCGAACGGCGGCTCGACGCTGCCGTGCAGATCGCCGATCTGGACCCCGGCAACACGCTGTTCCAGCGCGATCTCGGCGTGGCGTGGGGCAAGGTCGGCGACGTGTTGAAAAAGCAGGGCAACCTGGCGGGGGCGCTCGCCGCGTACAATGCCGGCGCCGAGCCGGTCAATCGGCTGGCGGCAAGCAATGCCAACAATACCGAGTGGCAGAGCGACCTCGCCTATTCCGCAACGCGGATCGGATCGGTGCTGTTTTCGCAGGGATATTCCGTCGAAGCGCTTGAGGCGTTCGGCCGGGCGCTGTCGATCCGCGAGGAGCTGGCCGCCGGCGACCCCAACAACATGAACTGGCGCTTCGACGTCAACGGTTCGCTGTGGAACGTCGCCGATGTCGAGGTGAGCATGGGCCGGCTTTCCAGCGCGATCGAAAAGCTGGAACGCTCGCGCGACATCCTGCTGGAGATGGTCGCCAGCGATCCTGACAACGCGGTCTGGCGGCGCGACTATTCGGTGGTGTTCAACCGGATCGGCGACATCCGCGTCTCGCAGGGCAATCTGACGGCGGCGCTGCGGGCGTTTTCGACTGCCGAAAAGATCATCTCATCGCTGTCGCGCGCCTATCCGGACAATCTGGTGTGGAAACGCGACTGGTCGCTGTCGCACGAAAAGATCGGCGACGTGCTGGTTGCCCAGGGCAATCTGGCCGGGGCGCTCAACGCCTATAGCCAGCGTGCGGAAATGGCGCGCGAACTCGCCGAGAAGGACCCGCTCAACGTCACCTGGAAACGGGACCTGTCAACCGCAAACGAGCGCATCGGCCGCATCCGCGCGGCCACCGGCGACCTCGAGGGCGCGCTTGAAGCGCACAAGGCGAGCCTGGTGATCCGCGAGGAACTGGTGAAGAAGGACCCGCAGAACGCCGGCTGGCGTTTCGACCTCTATGCGGGGCTATGGTATGTCGCCGACGCCGAGATCTATCTCGGGCGCCTCGTCCCTGCCCGCGAAAAGCTCGAACGCGCGCACGCCATTATTAAGGAACTGGCCGAGTCCAACGACCGCAACGCGATTTGGCAGCGCGACGTGACCGTGGCGCTCGGCCGCCTCGCCGACATCATGCTGCAGCAGGGCAGATATGACGAGGCGCTGGAGACCCTGAACGACAGCCGCAAGACGACGGTGGGGCTGATCGAGACCGATCCGCAAAACACCATCTGGCTGCGTGATCTGGCGATCGCCGACGAAAAGATCGGCGATGCGCAGTTTGCGCTCGGCGATCTCGACGCGTCGCTTGAAAGCTACCGCAAGCGCATGGACGTCGCCGAGCGGCTGGTGGCGATGGACGAGCAGAACCGGGCCTGGTTGCGAGATCTGTCCCTGTCGCACGAGAAGATCGGCAAGGTGCTGATCGCGCAGAAGAAAATGGACGAGGCTCTGGCCCATCAGCGCGACAGTCTGGAAATCCGGCAGCAACTTGCCGCCTCCGACCCGCTCAACGTGACCTGGAAACGCGACGTGGCGATCGCGCATGAGAAGATCGGCGACGTCTATTACGAGCAGCAGAAATATGCCGACGCCATGGCCGAATATCAGGCCCGGGCGGAAATCATCGAGGACCTTGCCGGTTCAGACCCGGCCAATCCCGACTGGCAGCGCGACGTGGCGGTCAGCCACGCGAAATTCTCGCTGATCTACCGGGCCGAGAGCGAGCCGTCCAAGGCGATCGAGCATCTGCGCGAGGGCCACCGCATCATGTCCGAACTGGTGAAAAAACATCCCGACTGGTCGGTGTGGCAAAACGACGTCGCCTGGTTCGCGGGCCAGATCGAGGCGCTGCAGAACTGATTTTTCGCGCCGCGGAGCCGCCAGCCTGCTGGCGGTCGGGCGCGCCGGCGCCCTACCCCGTGTTCGGTTGTGGGCGTGTTGCCGGCGGTCCGCCCGCGCTGCGCCGCGTCCGGGCCTCAGTCCTTGAGGATGAACGTCACCTTCATGTTGACCCGGTAGGCGGCGATCTTGCCGTCCTCGACGGTAACCTTCTGTTCCTGGATCCAGGCGCCGGTAACGTGTTTCAGCGTCTTGACCGCGCGCGCGATGCCCTTTTCGACGGCGTCTTCGAAGCTTTTTTCGGACGATGCGGTGATTTCGGTGACGCGAGCGACTGACATGATTGCCTCCTTGAATGAACCGGAACGAGCCTAGAGCATCGGACCGGGTGGAGGGAACCGCGTTTCGCCGAAATCCGGTGTTTGGACAAAAACTTAGAGCTTTTGCGGCGGGGCCGCGTTTTCGAAGCCTGGCGCGCGGGACGCTCAGCCCTTGGCGATACGGTCGAAGGCCATGAGCTGCTCGATCAGCGCCGGCATATCCTTCAGCGGCACCATATTCGGCCCGTCCGACGAGGTCGAGTTGTCGGGATCCTGATGCGTCTCGATGAAGACGCCGGCGACACCGACCGCGACGGCCGCGCGGGCCAGCGTTGCCACGAAGCGCCGTTCGCCGCCGGACGTGGCGCCCTGCCCGCCCGGTTGCTGGACCGAATGGGTGGCGTCGAAAATCACCGGTGCGCCGGTTTCGGCCATGATCGGCAGGGCGCGCATGTCGGAAACCAGCGTGTTGTAGCCGAACGACGCGCCGCGCTCGGTCAAAAGCACGTTGGGATTGCCCGAGCCCGTGATTTTGGAGACGACGTTCTTCATGTCCCAGGGGGCGAGAAACTGGCCCTTCTTGACGTTGACGATCTTGCCGGTCTGCGCCGCCGCGACCAGCAGGTCGGTCTGGCGGCACAGGAAGGCCGGGATCTGCAGCACGTCGACGACCGCGGCGACCGGGGCGCATTGCTCGGCGGTGTGGACGTCGGTCAGCAGTGCGATGCCGAGTTCCTTGCGCAGGTCGGCAAAGATCGGCAGGGCGGCGTCGAGGCCGGCCCCGCGCGTGCTGGTGAGCGCGGTGCGGTTGGCCTTGTCGAAGCTGGTCTTGTAGACGAAGCCGAGGCCGAGACCGGCTGTCAGTTCCTTGAGCGCGCCGGCCATGTCGAAGGCGTGTTGGCGGCTTTCGAGCTGACAGGGACCGGCGATCAGCGCCAGCGGGGCGTCATTGGCGAAGACGGCGCCGCTTTCGAGCCTGATGCGTGAGTTGGGCGTCATGATGCTGCTCCGGCGTGGGTGGGGCCGGTCTCGCGCGGCCCGGCTTCGAAAAGAATGTCTGCGCCCTGCCCGGCCGCGCGCGGCACGAACAGGCCGGTGCCGACGATGCGGTTGACGACGGTGCGGCTTGTCAGAAGCGCGCGGGCAACGTCGATGTCGTCGACCTCGACGCGTATCAGCGCGAAACCGGAGCGCCCGCAATCGGGACTGGTGCCGAACCGATGGTGATACGCGTCCGGCCGCATCACCTCGATTGTGACGTTGGGCAGGGCAAGCGTGGCCAGCTCGGCATCCCGTGCCGTCGCGGTCTTGTCATCCGTCCCGGCGATCCTGGCGATCGCGTCGCGGGTCGCGGCCGGCTCCTCGGCAATCACGATCGCCCCAGCCAGGCGGCGTGCGCCGTTTTCGTGGGCTTCCAGCGCGGCGCGGTCGACGGCCGGAACGCCGATGCGCTGACAGGCGAAGAAGAACGGTGCGTCGAAGCCGGCGACGGTGGCAAAGGCGAGCTTGAAGCTCGCCTCTCCGGTCCGGCCGTTCGCATCGACGAAAGGCCGTGCGAAAGATAGCGGTTTTCCCGGCGACATGCCGCCGGAGACGTAACGGGCGTGGTCGGCCTCGGCATCGGACGTGGCAAACACGATCGCGGAAAAGCCCTCCTGGCCGCGTTCGCCCCGAAACGCGTTGTCGCGGGCCACGAAGACATTGCCCTCGGCGATCGCTGCGGCACACCGGTCCCGATCGCCGACGGCGAGCGGTTCCAGAAAACAACCGTCGGCGAAGTAGACACAACGGTTGACCGTGCCGAACGGATGGATGCCTTGCGGCGCGACGGTGAAACCCAGGGCGGAAAGGCGGGCGCTGGCGGTCGCGAGGTCTGCGGTCGGCAGAACCAGGTGATCGAGCGCGAGCGGATAGGAACGAGTGGCCATAGCGACCATCTGCCCCAACCGGGCGCGCGGCGCAAGCCGGGCCGGATGTCCTGTGCCTCGTCGGACGACCTTGTTTGCAAGACGCCCCGCCAGGGGTGCATTTGTTCCGTGCGTGCATGGTCGGGCGCCAGATTTTCCGGCGTCGCGGTTGCAATCGCATCTGATGTGAATAGCCTTGGGAAAGCTAGGCGTGGCATGGTCCGCGGGGATCGGGAACAGGAACGGGCGCGGGCATGGAGTTTTCGTGGGCTGAGTATCGCAGCGCGCTGACGCAAGGGGCGCCGCGCCGCTGGCAAGGTGCCGGGACGGCGTTTGTTTCCGCGGCCAGGGCGCTTTTGTGCCTGGGCATCGTGCTGCTGGTGGCGGCCTGCTCGACGTCGGAAACCCTGCGCTCGGCCGTGCCGACCTCTGCCTCATCCTCGTCGCCGAAATATGCCGCGATCGTGGTCGACGCCCATGACGGGCGCGTGCTTTTCGCGCGCAACGCCGATTCCGCGCGCTACCCGGCCTCGCTGACCAAGATGATGACGCTCTATATGTTGTTCGAGGCGATGGAACAGGGCCGCGCCAGCCGCGACACGTCGATCCCGGTTTCGGCCTATGCCGCCAGCCGGCCCCCCTCCAAGCTCGGCCTCAAGGCCGGGCAGCCCCTGCCGGTCGACACCGCGATAAGGGCGCTGGCGACCAAATCGGCCAATGACGTGGCCACCGCCGTGGCGGAGTTCCTGGGTGGATCCGAGGAGCGCTTCGCCGCGATGATGACGGCCAAGGCACGCCAGCTCGGCATGAGCTCGACCGTCTTTCGCAACGCGTCCGGCCTGCCCGATCCGCGCCAGCGCAGCACCGCGCGCGACATGGCCAAGCTCGGCATGGCGCTCAGGCGGCGTTTCCCGACCTACTACCCCTATTTCTCGCTGACCAGCTTCGCCTATCGCGGCAAGACCATACGCGGCCACAACAAGGTCCTGGAGACGGTGCGCGGCGCCGACGGCATCAAGACCGGCTATACGCGCGCCTCGGGCTTCAATCTGGCAACTTCGGTCAATCGCGACGGCCGGCGCGTCGTCGCCGTGGTGATGGGCGAAAAGACCGCGCGCGCGCGCAACGCCCACATGGCCGAGCTGATCGAGGCCTATCTGCCAAAAGCGCGCTCACGGCGCGGCCAGGGCCGCATCGCCATCGCGCGCCCGTGATCGAAAAAGGTCACGCCGGGGCCTGCTCGGCGGCGGCTTTTTTCTTGCCAATGCGCCCGATCGCCCAGGCAACGGCCAGGGCGACAACGATCAACCCAATCGAAAGCAACGGCCGGTACCAGAACCAGGCGATCGCGATCGTCGTGAACCCGACCAGGATTGCGAGCACGAACGCCACCGCCGAGGTGCCCACGCGCACCAGATTGCCGACAAAGGGGATCACGTCCGCGATCACGCCGAGCGGGCGCATGATCAGGGAGAAGCCGACCATCAGCAGGACCAGCCCGCCGATCCGCAGCGCCCAGGTCAGGACCGTGTTGCCGGTGACGGCGTCGGCGAACATTTTTTCGGCCGGCACCGTGCCGGTTTCCACCATCAACAGCCGGTCGCCGGCCTGGGTCTGGTAGGGCGCAAAGCCCGATCCGGTCTGGCGCGCGACGAGGCTGACCGCGCCGAGCGGCACCAGCCGGTAGCCGATGCGGTAATCGCCGATCTGCGGCGCCGCGGGATCGTTGCCCAGATAGATGCGGCCGTCGGCGATCGACAGCGGCTCGCCGCCGGTGAAGGCGCGCTTGATCGAGGGCAGCAGGCCCGGGGTGATCGGCACGTCCTGACCGCCGCCGATGCGGCCGAGCACCTGCCCGTCGAGATCGAAGGCGCCGAGCCTGGCGGCGGCAATCTGGAAATCCTCGCTGCGATAGCGCATTGCGGGGTTCTGGTGGCCCTCGGGCTTCTTGAAGCCGCCCGATTCGATGGCTTGCGCCGACCAGCCGCGCTCGTACGTGTAGGTGGTGACGGTCTCCTCGCCGCCGCCGAGTTTCTTTTTCGTCTCCGAACTGGCCTTTTGCCGCCACTGATACATCTCGACGCTGCGTTCGAGGCGGATGCCGGTGCCGCTGATGCCGAAGGCAAGGTCGGCCGGTTCTTCCTCGCTCGTCACGCGGCCGGTAACGTGAACCAGCCGGCCTTCATTGGCGGGCAAGACCGCGGTCGCGTCGGTCGAGACCACGATGCCGGCGCCCTCGGCCAGCGAGCGCGCGGTCTGGACCGCCCTGCCCTCGTTCCAGAACAGGCCGACGACGATGGCGAGGATCAAAAGCAGGCCGACGAAGATACCGCCGATCGAGTTGCCGATCCGTCCGAACCATGAGGTCCGTGTCACTTCCCGATAGCTGTCGCTCACCGCTTCGCTCCCCCGCGCCGGGTTTTCCCACCCCGCAGCATTGTGCCGCGAATGCCGCACCGGAGCAAACCGGACGAGGTCGAAAGGCTCCGGATCTGGACCGGTCTTTTACACCAGCCGGCTCTGCTCCACCGCGGCGCCGATGAAGGAGGCAAATAGCGGATGCGGGTCCAGCGGACGCGATTTGAGCTCGGGATGGTACTGCACGCCGATGAACCAGGGATGGTCGGGATATTCGACCGTTTCCGGCAGGACGCCGTCCGGCGACATGCCCGAAAACACCAGCCCGCACGCCTCCAGCCGCTCGCGGTAGTCGATATTGACCTCGTAGCGATGGCGGTGGCGCTCGGAAATCTCGGTGTCGCCGTAGATCCCCGCGATCCGCGTCCCGGCCGAAAGCGTGGCCTTATAGGCGCCGAGCCGCATCGTGCCGCCGAGATCGCCGGCCGACTGGCGCTTTTCCAGCAAATTGCCCTTCAACCATTCGGTCATCAGTCCGACCACCGGTTCGCTGGTCGGACCGAATTCGCTCGAGGACGCCTCGTCGATGCCGGCGAGCGAGCGCGCGGCCTCGATGCAGGCCATCTGCATGCCGAAACAGATGCCGAAATAGGGCACCTTGCGCTCGCGGGCGAATTTCGCCGCCAGGATCTTGCCTTCCGCGCCGCGTTCGCCGAAGCCGCCGGGCACCAGGATGCCGTGCACCTTTTCCAGGAACGGTGCGGGATCCTCGCGTTCGAAGACCTCGCTTTCGATCCAGTCGAGCTTGACGCGCACCTTGTTGGCCATGCCGCCATGCGACAGGGCCTCGGTCAGCGACTTATAGGCGTCTTTCAGGCCGGTATATTTGCCGACGATGGCGATCGTGACCTCGCCCTCGGGGTTGTGGATCAAGTCGGACACGTCCTGCCACGGTTTCATGCGCGGCTTCGGCGCCGGGTCGATGCCGAACGCGGCCAGAACCTCGCTGTCGAGCCCCTCCTGATGGTAGGCCATCGGCACGTCGTAAATATGCTTGACGTCGAGCGCCTGGATGACGGCGGTCTCGCGTACATTGCAAAACAGCGACAGCTTGCGGCGTTCCTCCTTCGGGATCTGGCGGTCGGCGCGCACCAGCAAAATATCCGGCGCGATGCCTATCGAGCGCAACTCCTTGACCGAATGCTGGGTCGGTTTGGTCTTCAGTTCGCCGGCGGCCGGAATCCACGGCATCAGCGTCAGATGAATGTAGATTGCGCCGCCGCGCGGCAGGTCGTTGCCGAGCTGGCGGATCGCCTCCAGGAACGGCATCGCCTCGATGTCGCCAACCGTGCCGCCGATCTCGCAGATGACGAAGTCGTAGTCGTCATTGCCCTCCAGCACGAAATTCTTGATCTCGTCGGTGACATGCGGGATCACCTGCACGGTGGCGCCGAGATAGTCGCCGCGCCGTTCCTTCTCGATGATGTTTTTGTAGATGCGGCCGGTGGTGATGTTGTCCTGCTGGTTGGCGGAGCGTCCGGTGAAACGCTCGTAGTGGCCGAGATCGAGATCGGTCTCCGCCCCGTCATCGGTCACGAACACCTCGCCGTGCTGGTAAGGCGACATTGTGCCGGGATCGACATTCAAATAGGGATCGAGCTTGCGGATGCGCACGCGGTATCCGCGTGCCTGCAAAAGGGCTCCGAGAGCCGCCGCGGCGATGCCTTTTCCGAGGGAGGAAACCACGCCGCCAGTGATGAATACATATCGCGCCATGGGATTCAGGGCTTAACGTTCAGATTGCGATTCCGCCAGCGGAAAAAGCGTCTTGCCCCGATTTTCCTCAGCCGGATGGCGCCGCAAAGGGCCACCGTGGCGGACCCTTGCGATCGGATGCGATCAAGCCATTGACTTTAAAGAACGACGACCGGCGCCCCGATGCCCACGCGGCGATAGAGATCCATCACATGGTCGTTGATCATGCGGAAACAGCCATTGGAGGAATTGGTGCCCACCGTCTGCGGCTGGTTGGTGCCGTGGATGCGCACATGCGTGTCCTTCTTGCCCTGGTAGAGATAGATCGCGCGCGCGCCGAGCGGGTTGTTGGGACCGCCGGGCATGCCGTCCTTGTACTGGCCGTATTTCTTGGGTTCGCGTTTCTGCATGTCCTGGGTGGGAATCCACCGTGGCCATTCCTGCTTGTCGCCGATGGTGGCCTTGCCCTTGAATTCCAACCCTTCGCGACCGACCGCGATCGCATAGCGGCGCGCGGTGCTGCCGGATTCGACCAGGTAGAGATAGCGTTTCGACGTATCGATCACGATCGTGCCGCGCTTGTAGCCGGGATAGGAGACGGTCTGCGGCTCGAAATCCGATTTTACCGTGAACTTGCGGCCGTTCTGCTGCTTTTCCAGTACCGCATCCAGCGCCCGGGTTTGCGGCAACAGACCGCTGTCGTCACCGAACAGCGACCCGAACAGCTTGCCCTTGCCCTTGCCGTGACTGCGCAATTCGCCATTGTTGCCCGCCTTGACCACTTCCGAGACCGAGGCCGTCCGGGCGCTATCCTTGTCGGCCTTGCGCTGTTTGGCGATGAGGTTTTTTCGCCCGGCCGCCGACGCGCGCTCGCGCGCCTTGGCCGGTTGCGTCGCCGTTTCCAGCTTTTTCCACTGTTCCGGACGGAAATTGGATTCGGCGCCGGCGCTGCTCACAACGGCAAAGCCGAGGATCGCGCCAAGCGCTGCCACTAGAAAACGTTTCGCGAGCATGTCTCGACCCCGTATTGGCCATCCGCGTTGGTAGGCACGGTCCGTATAAGCCGAACCGGCCGTCCCGCCGATCATAACGCCAAGGCAGGCCGGGGCTCAAGCCGCGAACCGCCGGACACCGAACATGGTTTTCAACCGCCATGCACGATCGGCGAGCGCCTCTCGCTTATGTTGGAGATGGGGGCGCGCTTGCGGCCTATTCGGCGTCCGGGACCGCCGGTGCGGCGGGCTGGGCCGGGCCGGCATCGGCCGGCGGTGCCGGCACGTCGTTCCCGCCAAGCTGGTCGAGGACACCGCCGCTTCCGTCGCCGCCGCCATCCTGCTCGCCCGATTGCGGCGGCAGGCGGTCGAGAATGTCGATCGGCTGTTCGGTGTAGCGGGCCAGAACGGTCAATGTCAGCGAGGTGGCGAAAAAGGCGGCCGCCAGGATGCCGGTCGCCCTGGTCAACGCATTCGCAGCCCCGCGCGCGGTCATGAAGCCGGAGCCGCCGCCGATCCCGAGACCGCCGCCTTCCGAGCGCTGCATGAGGACGAGCCCCACCAGTGCGAGCACGACCATCAGGTGAATGACGATGAGGACGGTTTCCATGAATCAGTTCCGCAGGTTTTGAGCCAGGTCGCCCCGGAGACGCGGCTCCTTACACGCCTTTTGCGGCCATTCCAAGCCTTTCGGGCCTAATGGCGCTGTCAGGCCATATGGACCCTGGCGCCGCGGCGTTCAACGATCGGGCCCGCAGAACGCCGGCCGGGCGCTCAAAATGTCTGATAGGCTTCCGCGATCGCCAGGAAATCGGAGGCCTTGAGGCTCGCCCCGCCGACCAGCGCGCCGTCGACATTGTCGATCGACAGCAACTCGGCCGCGTTGGCCGGCTTCACCGAGCCGCCGTAAAGAAGGCGCATGCGCGCGGCGTCCGCGCCGATATGGTCGGCAAGCTGGCGGCGAATATGGGCATGGGCCTCGGCGACGTCGCCGGCAGACGGCGTGAGCCCGGTGCCGATTGCCCACACGGGCTCGTAGGCCACCACCGTATTCGACGGTTTGGCGCCCTCCGGCACCGAATTGACGATCTGCCGCGACAGAATGTCGAGGGTCCGGCCGGCCTCGCGCTCGGCCCGGGTCTCGCCGATGCACACGATCGCGACCAGGCCGGCAAGCCAGGCGGCTTCGGCCTTTTCGCACACCTGCGAATCGGTCTCGCCGTGATCGGTGCGGCGCTCGGAATGGCCGACGATGACATGCGAGGCGCCGGCGTCCTTGAGCATTTCGGCGGCAATGTCGCCGGTATGCGCGCCGCTCGCCTTGGCGTGGCAATCCTGGCCGCCGAGCGCGACCGGCGTGCGCGAGACGACATCGTGGGCGCGCGACAGCAATGTCGCCGGCACGCAGACCAAAGCCTCCACATCGGCATCCAGCCCGTGCAGGAAGCCGTTGCCGATCGCCCGCAATTCGCCGAGCGCGGCGCTGGTGCCGTGCATCTTCCAATTGCCTGCCACGAGCGGGCGGATACCATCGGTCATGGGCGCTGATCCTTCCGACATCACCAAACGAGCGGTTTCCCTAGCAAATTGCCGCCATAAAGCAATCGACACTGGTGGCGAAGGGCGTTATTTGCTTCGCCTCAGGAAGGCGCCGCTGCGGCGGTGCGATGGATTCTGGAAAAAACATGCTCGATTCTCTGCGAAAAGCCGCCGGCACCTGGATTGCCAAGCTCCTGCTTCTGCTGCTCGTTCTGAGTTTCGCGGTCTGGGGCATTTCCGGCCAGATCGGTGGCGGGCCGTCCACGACGGTGGTGACCGCGGGCGAGACCACCGTGTCGGCGCTCGACTACCGGCTTGCCTATGACCGCCAGCTTTCCGTGCTGTCGCAGCGTTTCGGCACACGCATCACGCGCGAGCAGGCAATCGCGCTCGGGGTGGACGCCCAGGTGCTGGCCCAACTCGTGGCGGGGGCCGTGCTCGACGAACAGGCGCGCGAAATGGGGCTCGGTCTTTCCCAGGACCTGCTGGCGCTGCTGACGGCGGAGGATCCCGCCTTTCGCGGTCCCGACGGCAAGTTCGACCGGCGTCAGTTCGAATTCGTGCTGCAGCAGATCGGCATGCGGCCGGAGGATTATATCCGCAATCGCGAGCAGGTCGCCATCCGCCAGCAGATCGTGGAGGCGGTTTCCGACGGCATGAGCGTGCCCGACACGTTCTTGAAGGCGGTGGCGCTCTATCAGGGCGAGGATCGCACCGTCGACATGATCGTGCTGCCCCCTGCCCTGGTCGAGCCGATCGAGGCGCCCGCCGACGACGTGCTGGCGGCCTGGTTCGAGGACAACAAGATCCGCTACGAGGCGCCGGAATACCGCAAGCTCAGCTATGTGAAGCTGGAGCCGGAAGACATCGCCGATCCGCGCGCGATCGCCGACGATCAGGTGCGCCAGGACTATGAAACCAATATCGCCTCCTACACCACGCCGGAACGACGCACCATCGAGCAGGTGGTGTTTGCCAACACCGAGGCCGCGCAGATCGCGCTCGACCGTGTGCGTGGCGGCGCCACCTTCGAGGAGACCGTGGCCGCGGAAGGCAAATCGATGCTCGACGTGCAGCTCGGGACGCTGGAGAAATCGCGCGTCGCCGATCCGGCGGTCGCCGAGGCGGCGTTCGGGCTTGCCGAAAACGAAATCAGCGGCATCGTGGAAGGCGCATTCGGCCCGGTGATCCTGCGGGTGACGGAGATCGAGGCGGAAAAGGTCCAGCCCTTCGAGGAGGTCGCCGACAAGATCCGCATGGAACTGGCGCTCGCCGAAGCCGGCGACGTTTTGTTCGACGTTCACGACGGTTACGAGGACGCCCGCGCCGCGGGATCGACTATGGCGGAAGCCGCCGAAAAGATCGGCCTGAAAATGGTGACCGTCGAGGCGATCGATCGCACGGGCCGGACGCCGGACGGGACGGTCGTCAACGACCTGCCGCAATCGCGCGACATGCTGCGCGAGGCTTTCGAGACCGAGGCCGGCGTCGAGAACCCGCCGCTGTCGCTCGGTTCGAGCGGTTTCGTGTTCTACGAGGTCGACGCGGTGACCCCGCGCCGCGAGCGTTCACTGGACGAGGTGCGCGACGAGGTCGTGGCCGACTGGCGCGCGGCCGAACGCGACGACCGGCTCTCCAGCAAGGCCAAGGAACTTGAAAAACGGGTCGCGGACGGCGCCGCGCTCGACGAGATCGCCAGCGAGCTTGCGCTGGAAAAGCAGACCAAGCGCGGGCTGCGCCGTGGCGCCGAAGACGCCGATTTCGGCGCTGCCGGCGTTGCCGCCGTCTACGGTGTGGCGCCGGGCGGGGTCGGCACGGTCGCCGCGCCGACCGGCGATGCGCAAATCCTCTTCAAGGTCGTGGAAGCCTTCGAACCGGCCGGCGCCAGCGCCGAATCGGTGCCGCCCGAAAGCCGCGAGAATTTTCGCGCCGGGCTTGCCGACGATCTGCTCGACCAGCTGGTCACCAGGCTGCGCGACGAATACGGGGTGACGGTCAATCAGGCCGCGATCCAGCAGGCCCTGAGTTTTTGAGCGCCGGCGATGAGTGATTTCAAGACCTATATCGCCAAGGTCGCCGACGGAGCGGCCCTGACCTTCGAGGAGGCGCGCGCGGCTTTCGAGATCGTCATGTCGGGCGACGCCACGCCGGCCCAGATCGGCGGATTCCTGATGGCGATCAGGGTGCGGGGCGAAACCGTGCCGGAAATCTCCGGCGCGGTCGCCACGATGCGCGCAAAAATGCTTCCGGTTTCGGCGCCGGACGATGCGATCGACATTGTCGGCACCGGCGGCGACGCCTCCGGTTCCTACAATATTTCCACTTGCGCCGCACTGGTGGTCGCGGCGGCCGGGGTGCCGGTCGCCAAGCACGGCAATCGTGCGCTGTCGTCGCGCTCGGGCGCGGCCGACACGCTGGCCGCGCTCGGCATCGACATCGATATCGAGGCGGCGGAGATCGCCGCCTGTATCCGCGAGGCCGGCATCGGCTTCATGTTCGCGCCCAAGCACCATGCCGCCATGAAACATGTCGGCCCGGCGCGGGTGGAACTGGGTACGCGCACGATCTTCAATCTTCTGGGTCCGTTGTCCAACCCGGCCGGGGTAAAGCGCCAGATGGTCGGCGTGTTCTCGCCGCAATGGGTCGAGCCGGTGGCCGAGGTGCTCAAGGCGCTCGGCTCGCAGGCTGCCTGGGTGGTGCATGGCGACGGTCTCGATGAAATCACCACGGCCGGCGAGACCCGGGTCGCCGCGCTCAAGGACGGGGCGATCTCGACCTTCACCATCACGCCCGAGGACGTCGGACTGGCGCGGGTCGATTTCACGCAGCTGAAGGGTGGCGACGCCGGCCACAACGCCATGGCGCTGCGCCTGGTGCTTGACGGCGAAAAGACCGCCTATCGCGACATCGTGCTTTTCAACGCCGCCGCCGCGCTGGTCGTGGCCGGCATCGCCGAGACGCTGCGCGACGGCGTAATGCGCGCGGCCGAGGCGATCGACAGCGGCAAGGCGCGACAGACCCTGGAGCGGCTGGTGGCGGTGTCGAACCGCACGGCCGGTTGACGGCGATGGTCGATATTCTCAAAAAGATCGAGGCCTATAAGCGCGAAGAAATCGCGCGCGCCAAGGCCGCGTTGCCGCAGGCCGAAATCGCCGCGCGGGCCCGCGACGGCGAACCGCCGCGCGGCTTCGTTGACGCGCTCAGGCGAAAACATGCAAAGGGCGGTTATGCGCTGATCGCCGAGATCAAGAAGGCAAGCCCGTCGCGCGGACTGATCCGGCCGGATTTCGACCCGCCGGCGCTGGCGCGCGCCTACGAAACCGGCGGCGCGGCCTGCCTGTCGGTGCTCACCGACACGCCCTCCTTCCAGGGCGCGCCGGCCTTTCTCACGCAAGCGCGCGCGGCGACCGGCCTGCCGGCCCTACGCAAGGATTTTCTGTTCGAGCCCTACCAGGTGCACGAGGCGCGCGCCTGGGGCGCCGACGCGATCCTGATCATCATGGCCAGCGTCAGCGACGACGAAGCGGCCGCGCTGGAGGACACCGCGCTGTCTTACGGCATGGATGTGCTGGTTGAGGTGCATGACGAGGCGGAGACGGAACGGGCGCTGAAACTCTCTTCGCCGCTGATCGGCGTCAACAACCGCGACCTGAGAAGTTTTTCGGTCAGTCTCGAGACCTCCGAGCGCCTGGCGGGACTGGTGCCGGACGACCGCGTGCTCGTCGGCGAGAGCGGCATATTTTCCCATGCCGATTGCGTGCGCCTTGCCGCCTGCGGCATCCGCACTTTCCTGGTCGGGGAAAGCCTGATGCGCCAGGACGACGTGGCGGCGGCGACGCGGGCGCTGTTGACCGGCGCGCCGCAGCCAGGGCCTGCTCCGGCGACGGGAGATGCGGCGCTATGAGCGCGTCCGGTCCCCTCACCCATATCGGCGCCTCGGGCGAGGCGCATATGGTCGATGTCGGCGACAAGGCCGAGACCGAACGGCTTGCGGTCGCCGAAGGCCGGGTGGTCATGCAGGCGGCGACGCTCGCCACCATCCGGGCCGGCGACGCCAAGAAGGGCGACGTGCTCGGCACGGCGCGGATCGCCGGGATCATGGCGGCCAAGCGCGCGCATGAACTGATCCCGCTTTGTCATGCGCTGCTGTTGTCCAAGGTGACGGTCGAGATCGAACCGGACGACGCGCTGCCCGGGCTTGTGGTGCGTGCCACGGCCAAACTCACCGGTCGCACCGGCGTGGAAATGGAGGCGCTGACGGCGGCGTCGGTCGCCTGCCTGACGATCTACGACATGGCCAAGGCGATCGACCGCGGCATGACCATCACCGGCATTCGCCTGCTTGAAAAAACCGGCGGCAAGTCCGGCGCATGGCGCGCCGGCGGCGAAGGCTGACGCCATGGGCCTGATGCCGGTCGACGACGCTCTGGCCCGGCTGCTTGCCGGGGCCGGACGGCTCGAGGCCGAAACGCTGCCGATCGCCGACTGCGCCGGCCGTGTCTTGGCCGGGCCGCTTGCCGCGCTGCGCACCCAGCCGCCTTTCGACGCCTCGGCCATGGACGGTTACGCGGTGCGCGCCGCCGACGTTGCGAGCCCGCCGGCGCGCCTGCGCGTGATCGGCCAGGCGCCGGCCGGCGAACCGTTCGCGGGCGTGCTCGGCCCCGGCGAGGCGGTGCGCATCTTCACCGGCGGCGTGGTGCCCGAGGGCGCCGACACCGTGCTGATCCAGGAAAACACCCGCCCCGTTGGCGACGGCGTGGTGGAGGCGCTCGAGCCGGTCGCGCCGGGCAAGAATATTCGTCGCAAGGGGCTGGATTTCGAGGGCGGCGCGCCTTTGCTGGACGACGGTCGGGTGCTCGACGCGGCGGCCCTGTCGCTGGCCGCGTCGGCCAACCATGCAAGGCTTGCCGTGGTCAAGCGGCCGCTGGTGGCGATCCTGGCCACCGGCGACGAATTGCTGCCGCCCGGCAGCACGGTCGGGCCGGGCCAGATCATCGCCTCCAATCTCTACGGCGTGGCCGCGCTGGCGCGCTCCGCCGGCGCCGAGGTGCTCGACCTGGGTATTGCGCCGGACCGCGAGACGGCGATCGCCCAGGCGCTCGAGCGCGCGCTTCAGGCCGGCGCCGACATCATCGTCACCATTGGCGGCGCTTCGGTCGGCGATCACGACCTGGTGCAGAAATCGCTACTCGCGCAGGGAGCGAGCATCGATTTCTGGAAGATCGCCATGCGCCCCGGCAAGCCGCTTATGGCCGGCCAGCTCGCCGGCCGGCACGTGCTCGGCCTGCCGGGCAATCCGGTGGCGAGCCTGATCTGTTCGCTGGTTTTCCTGGTGCCGCTGATATCGAACCTCGCCGGTCGAACGGTCGAGAATCTCTACCGCGACGGCGTGCTCGGTTCAGCCCTGCCGAAAAACGATCTTCGCCAGGATTTCTTGCGCGCCGAGATCCGCAAGGACGGTGACAGGCTGATAGCCAGCGCGGCCCCGGTTCAGGATTCGTCGATGCTCAGGGTGCTGGCCGCCGCCGGGGCGCTGATCGTGCGCGAACCGTTCGCACCGGCCGCCGCCGCCGGCGATCCGTGCCGGCTGTTGATGCTGCGCTGAGGCGTCGCCGCTCAGCCGGGCTGGCGCAGGTGTTTCTTGTAGGCGACGGGATTCATGTCGCGCACGTCGATGCTGATGCTGTCGACATCGCCAAACCGCGCCGACAGCCGGTCGCGCACCAGCACCGCGAGCGCTTCCTTCTGCGCATCCGTGCGCCCTTCCAGCAGCGATACGGTGACATGGATGAAACTTTTTATCCCGCCGGCGAAGCGGAAGCGCTGACAGGAAGCCGCCCTGACCTTGATGTCGGTCGGGTTCATCACGCCCGATTGCGCGCCGGCCTCGTGGCATAGATCGATCGCGTCCCCGATCGCATCGTCGCGGTCAAGGTCGGCCGAATGTTCGAGGACGAAATGCGGCATGGTCGGGCGGTTCCTTTGCGGCAGTGAACGTCAGAACAGCGAAAAATACTCGCGCTGTTCCCACTCCGAGACGGTCATCAGGTAGCGGTCCCACTCGGCCCGCTTGATGTGGGCGAGATAGTCGACGAAATCGGCGCCGATGGCATCGCGGTAGAAACTACCCTTTTCGAACGCCTCGATCGCGGCGATCAGGCTCTTGGGCAGCGCGGTCGCGGTGTTGTCGTAAGGTTTTTCGACCGCCGGCGGCGCCACGAGCTTGCGCTCGATGCCGTCGAGACCGCCGAGTATCTGCGAGGCGAAATAGAAATAGGGATTGGCGGCCGGCTCGGCGATGCGGTTTTCCACCCGGCTCGCCCGGTCTCCGGGCGCCATCAGCGCGCGGATCATCGCGCCCTTGTTGTCACGGCCCCACTGTATCCGGTCCGGCGCGAGCTGATAGGCCTGGTAGCGCTTGTAACCGTTGACGGTCGGCGTGGTCAAAAGGCAGCTTTCGGCGGCATGGTCGAGCAGGCCGGCGATCCAGCCGTCGGCGGCCGGCGACAGGCTGCCGTCGGGCTTGGGTATGAACAGATTGTCGCCTGAGCCGGCGTCGACCACGGACTGGTGCAGGTGCCAGCCGCTGGCCATGCCGTTGTCGACCTTGGGCCGGCACATGAAGGTGGCATGCAGCCCCTGGCGGGCGCAGACCTGCTTGACCGTGGAACGGAACAGCATCATGGCGTCGGCATGGTCCATCGGACCGGCGGGTTCGAAGGTGAATTCGCACTGGCTGGGGCCGAACTCGGCCTCCATCGAGCGCACCGGCAGGCCAAGCGCCACGCAGGCGCGGCGCAAATCGTCCATCACGGTCTCGAGCGCGTCGTAGCGCGCCTCGGTCAGATATTGGTAGCCGTGCGAGAGCAGGCTGGTCTCGGGGGGCGTCGCCGGCATGCCGCCGTCGGCGTGGTTGAGCCGCGGCTGGTCGATCTTGAAGACGTAGAACTCGACCTCCAGCCCGCACACCATCGCCATGCCGGCGTTGGCGAGCCTGTCGACGGCGTTGCGCAATAAGGTGCGCGAGCCGAACGGGAAGGCGGCGCCGTCCTTGAAATAGACGTCGCACAGGACCCAGCCCGAATGCGGCGACCAGGGTAGGACGCGGAAGGTGGCCGGGTCGGGAACCAGCATCACGTCGCCCGCCCCCGTCAGCGCGCCGACGCCGTGGCCGACCTCTTCCTCCCACACCGAAAACACGGTGCGGTGGGAGGTATCCTTAAGCAACAGGGTCGAGGTGATCGCCATGCCTTCGCGGAACGCCGATTTCAGCGCCGAGGCCACCACGGTCTTGCCGCGCAACACGCCGTGCTGATCGGCAAATACCAGGCGCACGGTTTCCAGCCCGCGCGTTTCCAGCCCGCCGAGGATCTCGTTCGCCCGACGCAGCGCGTCGTCGTCGAGGAGGCCATGCCGGCCGGTGAACCCGCCGCCCAGACCGGCGGCATCAGATGTCGACATGTGTTTCCCCCTCGACAGGACGATCGTGACCGCGTCAGCGCTATCGGCTCACAGAGCCGCGTTCCAGGAGCAGCCGTCGCGCCGGGCGGCGTCGCTGCGGATCCAGCTTTCCTCCCAGCCTTCGGTCTGGGCGATCGCGTCGATCGAGATCGGGCCGCGGATGGCTTGCGTGCCTGCCGCGTCGCCGCGCATCGGCAATGCCTCGATCTGGCCGTTCTTGACGTTGTCGATCGCGGCCCGCAGCATGCGCCGGTATTTCATGATGCCGACATCGGTGCGGCCGAGATGTTCCTCGGTCCGGTCCTGGATGCGCCCCATCGATTCCACCGCCCACTGGTCGTGCACGTTGATGTCGAGCCCCATGCCCGTATAGGTCACGTCGCGCTGCTCGTCGGGATTGTAGCCGTAATTGTTGGCCCGGTTCTTCTTCGGCGCATAGTCGGGCAGACGATGTTCCTTGAGGCGCTGTTCGCGCATCAGGGTCTTGTCGACGGGACGGCCGAAGCTGGTGAACATCGAATACCAGTAGCAGGTCTCGTCATCGACCGGCACGTGCCACTGGGTAATCGTCATCTCGTTCGACATGGGAATGCAGATCGCCTCGGGGAAGATCTGGTTGGTCACCCGCACATGGGTGCGCCCGTCCTCCATGTGGCGCAGCGAGATCAGCCGCATGCCGTAATCGGTCTCCTCGACCTTGATGTCGGGGCGCGGATATTCGCGCAGCAGCCGGGTCATGGGAATGTCGGTCTCGCCGGCCTTGTCGCGGAACTGCTTGCCGTAGGAATCAGCCGGATCCTCGTCCTGCAGGAACCGGTGCAGGAAGGAGGCGTGGGCGGGATCGATGCCGACTTCCATGGCCTGCAGCCAGTTGCACTCCCAAAGCCCCTTGAAGGCGAAGACATGGGTGTCGGGCGCGGCGAAACAGTCCAGCGCCGGGAATGGCGGCGGATCGCCGGGGCCCATATAGGCGAACACGATGCCGTTCTTTTCCACCACCGGGTAGGAGCGGATGCGGATATTCTTGTGCATCTGGCTGCCCTCGGGCTCGCCGGGCTGTTCGATGCACTGGCCCGAACGGTCGAAGTTCCAGCCGTGGAAGGCGCAGCGCAGGCCGCCATCCTCGAGCCGGCCGTAAAGCATGTCGGCGCCGCGGTGCGGGCAGTGGCGGTCGATCAGGCCGAGCTTGCCCTCGAGGTCGCGGAACAGCACGAGGTCCTCGCCGAGCAGGCGCACCGGCACCACCGGGCGCGCCGTCATCAGCTCGTCGGCGAGGGCCGCAGGCTGCCAGTAAAGCCGCAGCACCGCCCCCGCGTCGGTCCCTCGTCCGACCCGGGTCAAGAGATCGTTTTGTTCCTGACTCATCATGGCGCAGTCTCCTCCTGGGAATGTCTCGGTCGATTAAGCGTCGGTGCGTGCGACCGCCTTGGCAAGGGCGATGGTGGTGTCGCGCGCCTCGTCGATGGCAAGCGGCGTCGCCGCCGCGATCAGCTTGCGTGCGGCCATATGGTCGGCCGCCCGGTTGACGGAATGCGCGGCGATGAGCCTGTCACCGTCGAGCTCCAGCAGCGTGAAGGCGCCGTCATCGGGATTGCCGCGCATCAGCCGTGTCGTTCCGGCGCGGCTGAGGCCGGCCATCTGGACCTTGAGGTCGTACTGATCGGTCCAGAACCAGGGCACGGGCGCCGTCGGCGTCGCCGCGCCGCAGATATCGGCCGCCACCAGCCTGGCCTGATCGACCGCGTTTTGGACAGATTCGAGCCGCAGCCGCGCGCCGGCGTGCGGATTGTGCGCCGCCGCCACGTCGCCGATGGCGTAGATATGGGGATCGCTGGTGCGGCCCTTGTCGTCGACATGCAGGCCGCCGGCATCGATCGTGAGGCCGGCCTGGCGCGCCAGGTCGACATTCGCCTCGCCGCCGACGCCGACCACGATCAGGTCCGCGGCGATGCGCTCGCCGTCGGCGAGCGTGACCGCCTGCGCCCTGCCCTGGGCGCCCTGGAAGGCGGCGAGCGAGGCGCCGAAGCGGAAGGCGACGCCCTTGTCGCGATGATAGTCGCGCAGGAAGTCCGAAATGACGGGCGGCAGGGCGCGGGCCAGAAGCCGGTCCTGCGCCTCGATGACGGTGGTCTTCTTGCCGGCCTTGGCGGCCGTGGACGCGATTTCGAGACCGATGAAGCCGCCGCCGACAATCACCAGCGACCCGGCCTGTTCGAGCGCGGGGCGGATGCGGCGCGCATCCTCGAGCGAGCGCAGTGTGACGATGCCGTCGAGCTCCGCCCCGTCCACGAGGAGCCGGCGCGCGCGCGAGCCGGTCGCCAGGATCAGCGTGTCGTAGCCGTAACGCCCCTTTGCGGTCTCGATCTCGCGTTTGGCCGCATCAAGACCCAGCACGGGCTCGCCGCGGTGCAGATCGATGTCGGAGTCGCGGTAGAAGGCTTCGCCGCGCAGCAGGATCTGATCTTCGGTCTTTTCGCCGGCCAGAAACGCCTTGGACAGCGGCGGGCGGTGATAGGGCAGCGCGTCCTCGGCCGAAAACAGCCGGATCGCGCCGTCCCAGCCGCCCTGGCGCAGGGACGCCGCCGCCTGCACGCCGCCATGCGAGGCGCCGACAATAATCGCTGTTTTGCTCAAACCTGCGCCTCCGGGAGGATGAAGACGGCGCCTTCGAGGTCGCGGTTGAGCTTGATCTGGCACGACAGGCGGCTCGTCGGACGACGTTCGGCGGCCGCCATGTCGAGCATGTCGTCCTCGTCGACCTGTTGTTCGGGCAGACTCTCGGGCGCGACGAGGTCGCAATAGACGTGGCAGGTCGCGCACACGCACGCGCCGCCGCATTCGGCCTCGATGCCGCCGACATTGTTCATGATGGCCGCTTCCATGACACTGGTCCCGGCCGGCGCCGCAACCTCGATCCTGCGATCGCCGTCGACCGATTGAAAAACGATCTTTACCTTTTCGTCCATGCCGCCAATGTCCAGCTTGTGCCCGGTACCCCATCCAAACATGCCGATTGGCGGTTGGATCAGGCGAGGAAGATGTGGATAGTTCGATTAACGAACATTTCGTCTTTTATCGACCACATATTTGTAGGATTATCGGACTGGGCTGTCAAGGAAGCTGATCGCCCATGTCTGCCGCCTCACGGGGTGTTTTTCGCGATCTATGGCGCGACACCAAGATGCGGAATTCCAACCTGAAAGGTATTTTCCAATGAATTCAAACTCTTCGCTCGACTTCCTCCTGCCTAAGTCGATCAGCGCGCCGTTTGCCGCCTACAGCCATGGCGTCGAGGTGGCGGCGGGCAGCCGGCTGGTCTTCTGCTCCGGGCAGCTGGGAATCGGCCCGGACGGGCAGGTGCCGGCCGGTACGGAGGCGCAGGCCGAGCTGTGTTTTGCCAATATCAGTGCGATCCTGGCCGAAGGCGGCATGGCGCTCTCCGACGTTATCCGCATCAACGCCTACGTGACCGGGCGGGAGCACATGAAACCCTATATGGCGGTCCGCGACCGGCTGTTTTCCAACCCGGCTCCGGCCTCGACGCTGATGATCGTCTCGGGTTTCACGCGCGAGGAATTCACGGTCGAGATCGAAGCGGTGGCTGCCCGCCCATCCTGAAGACGCCGCGACCACAAGTCTGCGGGCCCGTTCGTCCGTGCCGGCCGCAATGGAACCGGCGCGGACGTCTTGTTCGGGGGACGGGCACGCGTGCCCGTCCTCAATATGGCAGGCGGCGCAGGCCCGATTCGGTCAGGATCTCGTCGAGCGCGACATCGTGCGGCTCGGTCGGCACGCGTTCGGCTTGCTGGCAGTCGAAGGCGACGCCGATCAGGCGCGGCGACAGGCCGCGCGCCCGCAAGGCCGCGATCGCCCGGTCGTAAAAGCCGCCGCCATAGCCGATGCGGCCGCCATGCCGGTCGAAGGCCGACAGCGGCATCAGGATCAATTCGGGATCGAGCGCTTCGGCGTCATCGCCGGGTCCGACGGTGCCGAGCGCCATCTCGACCAGCGGAGCGCCCGGCGTCCAGCGCCGAAACAGGATGGTATGCGCGTCGACGATCGCCGGCAGGCATATCCGCGCGCCCTGCCCCGCCAGTCGCGCCATCAGGGGGCGGATGTCGAGCTCGGAGCGGATCGGGTGAAAACCGGCCACGACAGTGTCCGCGGCGAGCGGCATCGCCGGCCCGTCGGCGTCGCCCAGCCGGGCGGCGATGTCGGCGCGCCAGTCGGGCGCAAGCGCGTCCCGGCGGGCAAGGGCTGCCTGCCTTACCGTGTTTTTGAGAGCGCTGTCGGCGTTCTGGTCTGTCGTCATGGCGAGCCTTCGATGTGTCGATGAGCCGTTTTGGAGCCTTGTGCGGGCGGCCGGCGCCCTGCGCGCGCGGCCTCCACCACGTTGCGGAACAGGCAGGCGGTGGTGACCGGGCCGACCCCGTCGGGCACGTGCGAGACGACGCCGGCGTGTCCGTCCACGGCGGCAAGATCGACGTCGCCGCGCAGGCCGTGTGGCGTTGAGGTGACGGCGACGTCGAGAACGGCCGCGCCCGGTTTGAGGTGGCCGGCGCCGATCAGCCCCGGCACGCCGGCGGCGCTCACCACCAGATCGGCCTGGCGCGTGTGGGCGGCGAGATCGCGCGTGGCGACATGGCACAGCGTGACGGTCGCCTCCGCGTCGAGCAGCAAGGTGGCGAGCGGGCGTCCGACAATGCGTGAGGCGCCGACGATCGTCACGTCGAGGCCGCGCAGCGTGCCGAAAATCTCTTCCGCGCACAAAAGGCACGCCATCGCGGTCGCCGGCGGCCGGGCCGGCAGGCCGGCTGCGAGCCGGCCGCTATTGTGCGGATGCAGGCCGTCGACATCCTTTTCGGGTCCCAGCCGCAGCGCGGCCTCGACCGGGTCGCAGCCATGCGGCAGCGGCAGGAGCATCAGCGCGGCGTCGATGTCGCCATCGGCGGCGATGGCGTCGAACTGGGCGTTGATTTCGGCAACCGTGCCGGCATAGTCGGCGATGCGCATGTCGATGCCGGCCTGCGCGGCGGTGGCCGCCTGCCGGTCGCTATAGGCGCGTGCGCCGGCATTGCCGCGATCGGCCAGCACCAGGCAGGCAGGTGGCGTGTCGAGCCCGGCGGCCAGCGCCCGGCTTTCCGCGTTCAGGCGCGCGGCGAGGTCGAGGCCCTTGAAGAGGCGTGTGCGGCGGTCGCCCATGTCAGGCGCCCCGCGCGGAAAAACCGCTCGCCATGGCGGTCGCGCTCAGAAATTGGCGCCGATATCGGCGGCGCAGCGCTTGAGCTTGTTGACCAGGTCCGGCTCGATCTCGGCCTCGGTATAGGTGCCGCTGGGAAAGATGATCGACACCGCGCCGATAACGCGGAAATTGGAGCCGAAGACGGGCACGGCCAGCGAGCTGACGCCATCGACATATTCGCTTTCGGCAAACGAGAACCGTCTTTCCTTTACCGCGGCCAGAAGGTTGAGAAAGCGGTCGTGATTGGTCTCGGTCTTTTCCGTGTAGGCCTTGAACTGCTCGGAGGAGATGATTTCCTCGCGCTTGGCGTCGTCCAGAAAGGCCAGGATCGCCCGACCCACCGCCGTCGGCAGGAGCGGCGCGCGGCTGCCGATCGTCACCATGTTCAAGGTGAATTTGCTCGGCACGAAGGAATGCGCGACGTAGACCGCGTCCTGATCGTCGAGCATGGCGAAAGAAACCGATTCGCCGATATCGTGCGAGGACTGCCTGAGGATCGGCTGGATGAGCTGCGAGATGCCGCGCCCCTCGATGAAACCCTGGGCAAGCCGCAGGATGCGCGGGGTCAGCTCGTAGCGCCCGCGATCGTAGGAGACGTAGCCGAGCTGCTCGAGCGTGCGCACCAGCCGCCGGGTCACGGCCCGGTTGAGATTCACCTTCTTGGCGATCTCCGTCATCGACAAGGACCGGTCCTTGCCTTCGAAGGCAAGCACGACCGACAGGCCCTTGGCGAAGGTGAGCGATATTTCCTTGTCGTTCTCGTTCAGCACCGAGCGCCTCTCGACCTGTCTTGCAACGAATGCGCGCAATTGCGAATCCCAGTCGTCGCCTTATCGGCTTTTTTTGCCCAAAGGCAAACCGGGCCGGCAGCCGCCTCGCCTCGCCCTTTGCCATCAGCCGATCCCTGGCGCGCCGTAGCCGGCGCCGCCGCAGCTTTCTACGACCAGCCGGTCGCCCTTGTCGAGCGTCACCGCCGAACGCGACGACAACACGTCCTGGGTTCCGTTCGCACGCAGAATTCTTGCCTGCGAATGCGCCGGCGCGCTTCCGCCCCGCAGGCCCTCGGGCGCGCGGTGGAAGCGCTCGCCTCGCAACGATACGGCGATCGCGTCGGCCAGCGCCTCGTAGACGCGGCAAATGCCGTCGCCGCCGCGATAGCGGCCGGCCCCGCCCGAACCCTGGCGGATCTGCGCGCTGACCAGCCGCACCGGGATCATGCCTTCGAGCGCTTCGGCCGGCATGTTCATGGCGTTGCCGACATCGGTCGAAATGCCGGGCGCGCCGTCGCTGCGCGGTCCGCCGCCGGCTCCGCCGGCGATGATCTCGGTGACCAGGAACGGCGCGCCGTCGTCGTTGCGGCCGGAAAAGGCGAGCACGTAGGACATGCCCGAATTCGCCGCCGGCATCTGTTCGGGCGCCGCCTGGGCGACGGCCTGCAGCACCGCGGACGTCGTGGCGCGCACCACGCCCATGCGCGCGTTGACGGCGGCGGGCGGGCGGGCGTTGATGATGCAGGCCTCCGGCAGGGTCAGGCGGATGGCGCGCAGCACGCCGCCATTGCGCAACAGCGCCGGGCCGGCGAGGCTGAGCAGCGCGTAGAAGACGGCCGCCAGCGGCCCGGAGCGCACGCAATTGATCGGCGCGGCCACCTGCGGCGTCGTGCCGGTGAAGTCGACGTCGAAATGCCCGTCCGCGCATGTCAGCCTGGCGTGCACGTCGATGTCGGGCAGGCCCGGCGTCGGGTCGAGACCGTCGAGGCCGAAAAACGGCCCCGGCGGCAGGGCGTCGATCACCGCCCTGATTTGTGCCTCGGCCCGGTCGCGGCAGGCGGCCGCGGCGGTGAGAAAACCGTCCGTGCCCAGTTCGCTGGCCAGCGTGCCCAGCGCCTCGGCGGCGCGATTGGCGGCCGCGATCTGCGCGCCGATATCGCCGAGCACCGTCGCCGGCGCGCGCGAATTGGCCTCGATCAGCCGCTTGATCGCCGGGTCGACGGCCCCGCCCTGCCCCAGCCGCATCGGCGGCAGGCGCAGGCCTTCCTGGAAGATTTCCACCGCGTCGGGCGGAACCGAGCCGGCGCGGATGCCGCCCACGTCCTGGTGGTGCAGGATGGTCGCGGCGAGACCGATCAGCGCCGGGCCGGCGAAAACCGGCATCACCACGGTGATGTCGGGCAAATGGGTGCCGCCGCTATAGGGATCGTTCATGAAATAAAGATCGCCCGACCGCATCGTGTCGGCCGGATAGTGCGACAGGATCGCCTCGACCGAGCCCTGCAACGCGCCGAGCAGCAGCGGTATCGCATCCGACAGCGCCAGCAATTCACCGTCGGCGGCCATCAGCGCGGCGGCGGCATCGTTGCCCTCGCGCACCACCGGCGACACCGCGCAGCGAAACAGCGTGTCCTGCATGGCCTGGGCGATCCCGTCCAGGCGCATCTGCAGGATCGTCAGGCGGGAATCATCCATGATGCAGGCTCCGTGCCAGGAGAAAATGCGTTTCGTAAGCGCTCTCGACCCGCCAGCCGTCGCCTACCACCAGGTCTCCGCAGGGCGTGGCTATGGCGCCGGACGGCGCCGGCTCGGTCTGCGCGTCGCCGCCCAGGGCTGGCAGCGCGCTCGAGGCGGCGTGTTCGAGCCTTGCGCTTAGGGAAAACACATAGCCCTCGCCGGGACAGGCGACGCCGTAGCGTTCGCGGTAGTGCGCGTCTATTGCCGCGCGGAGCCTCGCGACGGTCGGCGGCTCAGCCCCGAGCCGGAGCGTGAAGCCGTGCATGTGCCTGTTGGCGGCGGCCCGGATCGCGTAGATCGCGGCCGGGGCGTTTTTTGGCGCCGCCCCGTGCTGCGCGGCAAATCTGTCGGTCAGGGCGCCCGCCGCCTTGGCCAGGGCCGTGTCGGTAAGGTCCGTCGCGGTGGCGGCGATGCGGCTCTCGGCCGACAGCACCGGCGCGCTCAACAGCAGACCGAGCGCGCCCGCCGCGGCCGGGGCGGCCGGTACGATGACCGTCGCCATGCCCAGCTTTTCGGCAATGCCGCAGGCCAGCACGCCGCCGAGCCCGCCCATGGCCACCAGCGCGGCGCCGGCCGGGTCGACATTGCGGCGCACGCTGTGGCGGATGATGCCGGCTGCGATCTCGGTTTCGGCCCGGTCGATGACGGTCCGGGCGGCGTCCTGCGACAGACCGGCCGCGTCGGTTCGCGCGGTGAAGAAACGCGCGGCAACGGCGTCGCTGAGCGCGGCCGTGCCGCCCTGCCCGGTCTCGAAGCGGTTGTCGCCGCCCATATTCATGCTTTCCATGTCCACCATCGGTTGGCGCAGCGGCACGCCGCAGAACTGCGCCTCGGCGACGAGGCTCGGACCCTGGCCGCCGATCAGCGCGAAATCGGTGCTGGTGGAGCCGATATCGAGCGCGATCGCCGGATGTTTGCCCTCACGGCCGACGATCGCGGCCGCAAGCCGGATGGCGGCGGCGGGGCCGTTGCCGAGCAATGAGGAAACCCGCCGGCGCGCATCCTTCTGTTGAAGCAGCGCGCCGCCGGCATCTGCGAAGCGGATCGCGCCGGCAAATCCGCGTGCCTCAAGCCCGTCGGCGAGTGCGTCGATCATCGCCGTCTCGCCGGGCCGCAGCCAGGCCTCGACACATGTCGAGACCATGCGCTCATATTCGCGCGGCTGCGCGTCGATCTCGTGCGAGAGCACGATGTCGGTCGCCGGCAGCGCGGCGGCCAGGGCGGCCCGGCACTCCAGTTCGTGAGCGGGCGCGACATGGGCAAACAGCAGGCACACGGCGATGCTGGTGATGCCGTGCCGGGCAAAATGCTCGGCCGCCCGGGCCAGTTCCTCGGGACTGAGCGGCTCGACCTCCCCGCCGTCGGCCGCGATCCGCCCGCCGATCTCCACGATGTCGTCGCGCGCCACCAGAAAGGTCGGTCCGGCGGAGCGGGCGACGGGATCGTAGAGGTCGATCCGGTTCTGGCGCGCGAGCGCCAAAGTGTCGGCAAAACCGCGGGTGACGATCAGACCGATCCGGGGACCGGTACGCGCAATCAACGCGTTGACCGCGCCCGTCGATCCGATTCTCAGTTCCGCGAGATCGCACAACGCGATGTCGTTTTGCGCCACGGTCGCGTCGATCGCCTGCAACAGGGCGGCGGCGGGATCATACGTGCCGATCGGATATTTCGCGGCATGAAAGGAGCCGTCGGCCGACAATGCGATATCAACGAAGCGCGCGCCGATATCGGCGGTCATGACGCTCATGACGCCGGTCCTTCGAGATCGATGCCGACCGGCGACGGCAGCGCGAAGAATTCCGTGTCGCCACCGGTTTTGGTGCGCCACAGCAGCGAGGCGAACGATGTCTGGCGTTCGAGGGCGATGATGCCGTGATGCCAGATGCCGGGCTTGTAGATCACCGCCTGGCCTGGGCCACCGATAAAGGCGAGCGCGTCGGCGGCGTCGGGCCGCTCCGGCCACACGACCACCAGATAGCGCGCCTCGACGAGTGGCACGAAAAGCTGGGCGGAATGCGGATGGCGCTCGGCCTGGAGCGCGTCGAGCCGGGCGCCGTGCGCGGCGACGTCGTAAAAATCGAGCGCGAGATCGACGGCGTCGCCGTCGTGGTCGAGAAAGTCCGGATTCTGCGACAGCCGCACCGCGCCGTCGCGAATCGTCTTCACGGCTCCCAGACCCGGCCGCAGAACCCGACCAAACGGGGCGAATGTTTCGGGAGTCAATAAGACGGGTTTGATCAACGCCGGGGCTCCTGGTCTGTCTGGTCGATAATAGAACATTTGTTCTAATATCATAAATCGCGACCCGGCCCCTGATGTCAAGCCAGGGGCTGCGCGCGCAGTCGGCACTTAGCGCGAATGGGGAAAGGCGTCACCGTCCGGACATTTTTGGCTTGACGGTATTTGCCCGTTCTGTACTATTTGCGAACATTAGTTCGATAATCGAGAGTTTGATGCCATTTAGCTTCTGGGCGGACCTGAACCACACGGCGTTTCGCGACTCGGCTTTGGCCGATGCCGTGGCGATCGTGCCGGTTGGCGCAATCGAGCAGCACGGGCCCCACCTGCCGCTGTCGACCGATGCCGTTCTGGCCGAGGAAATGGCGCGCGAGACCGCGTCGCGGGTCGCCGACGCGCAGGCCCTGGTCCTGCCCGCGGTCGCCTACGGCAAGTCGGACGAACATCTGGGTTATCAAGGCACGGTCAGCCTCGACGCCGAGACGCTGATCGCCATCCTGACCCAGATCGGACGCAGCATTGCCCGCGCCGGCGTCAGGCGCGTCGTGTTTCTCAATGCCCATGGCGGCAACGTGCCAGTGCTGCAGATCGTCATCCGGCGCCTGCGCGTCGAACTCGGCCTGTTCTGCGTCGCGGCCGGCTGGGTCAGCATGGGCTTTCCCGAAGGCGTCGTCTCGCCGCGCGAGGCGCAGGAAGGCATTCATGGCGGATTGGTCGAAACCGCGGCCATGCTTCATTTCCGACCCGATCTCGTCGACATGAGCAAGGCGCGCCATTTCGTACCCGCCTCGGCCGAGGTCGCGCGCTCCAACGAAGTCTTGCGGCTGATGGGGCCGGTTTCGGCCGGCTGGTCGATCGAGGATCTGCATGCTGACGGGGCGGCCGGCGACGCCTCCGCCGCGACCCCCGAGATCGGCGCGCGCATCGTCGAGCACGCGGCCATACGCTATGCGCGTCTGATCGAGGAAGTCGCCCGGCACGACCTGCCGCGCACGACAGGCCCGGCGTGAACGTGACCTCCGTTCCTCAAACCGGCGATTTCGCCCTTCTGAACGCGCGTGTGCCGCTTGCCGTCTGCGACGGGATCGCCGTGCGCGACGCAGACGCCGCGTCGGGTCTGGCCACGGCCGACCTGTTCATTCGCGACGGCAGGCTCGCCGCCCGGCCGGACACGCAACAGGGCGTATCGATCGACGCGGCCGGCACGCTGGTGCTGCCGGGCTTCGTCGACATGCATGTCCATCTCGACAAGGCCTATACGGTGCATCGCACCGGCCTGCCCGAAGGTGGGCTGCTCGACGCCGTGCGCCTGTCGATCGCCGACGCGCCGAACCGCACCGAAGACGATCTGCGCGCGCGCATGCGCCGGTCCCTGCAACGCGCCTACGCCAATGGCACGGTCGCCCTGCGCACCCATCTCGATACGCCCGAAATGCCGCAGGAAAGCCCGGCCTGGCGGGTCTTCGCCGCCCTGCGCGACGAGTTCGGCGACCGGCTTACCCTCCAGGCGGTGGCGCTGATGGCGCTTGAACGGGTCGACGCGCCCGACTTTTCCGAACGCTGCGCCGAGCTTTCGCGTCTTGGCGGTGTGCTTGGCATGTTCGTCCCGCCGGCCATGGCCAGCGCCGAACGGCTCGGCCGGCTGTTCGAAATGGCCGGCAAGCACGATCTCGATGTCGATTTCCATGTCGACGAAACGCTCGACATGCGCGCCGAAGGCCTGGCGATGATCGCCGGGGCGGTGCTGGACACCGGCTTTTCGCGCCGCGTGGTCGTCGGCCATTGCTGCAGCCTGTCCACGCAGCCGCACGATAGCGCCGCCGCGACTCTCGATCGTGTCGCCAGGGCCGGGCTGCATGTCGTCGCCCTGCCGGCCACCAATCTGTTCCTGCAGGACCGCGGCGCCGGCCGCACGCCGCGGCTGCGCGGCCTGACGCTCGTCAAGGAAATGCGCGCGCGCGGCATTCCGGTCTCGTTCGCGTCCGACAATGTCTGCGACCCGTTCTTTCCGTACGGCGATTTCGACATGTTCGAGGTCATGCGTGAAACCGTGCGCCTGGCGCATCTGGAAGCCGAGATCGGCGCCTGGGCCGACGCTTTCGCGCTGCGTCCGGCCGAGACGCTGGGATTGGCCTCGCATGGCCGGCTGGCGCCGGGCCAGCCGGCGGATTTCGTCCAGTTCGCGGCAAAGGACTGGATCGATCTTTTTTGCCGTTCGCGCATCGCGCGCTGCGTCGTGCGCCACGGCAGGCCGGTTGACGGGACGTTCCTGCAACGGCCAGACCCATTGACCGCACAGGAGAAGGTATGAGCGGGGATTTGAAGGCCTGCATCGAGGCGCTGTCCGGACTTGATCTCGACGTCAATCCGGCCACCGTCCAGCAGAAGAGCCGGGATCTTTATTGGTACAGCCCGATCCTGAAGCGCCAGCTCGGCGCCGTCACGGCCGACTTCGTCGTCGCGCCGCGTAACGAGGACGAGGTCGTGCGGGTGCTCGCCACCTGCTGGAAATACGACGTGCCGGTCACCGTGCGCGGCGCGGGCACGGGCAATTACGGCCAGGCAATGCCGCTGTTCGGCGGCGCGGTGCTGCACACCAAACATCTCGACCGCATCGTCAAGGTCGGCCCCGACCACATCATCGCCCAGCCGGGCGTGGTGATCGAGCATCTGGAAAAGACCGCGCGCGAGAGCGGCAGGGAAATCCGCCTGTTTCCCTCGACTGCGGCCACGGCCACCATCGGCGGCTTCATCGCCGGCGGATCGAGCGGCGTCGGCGCTATTCGCTGGGGCGGCTTGCGTAACCCGGCCAATCTGCGCCGGCTTCGCCTTGTGACGATGGAGGAGATGCCGCGCATCATCGAGCTGGTCGGCGAGGATATTTCCAAGGCCGCCCATGCCTATGGCGTCAACGGCGTCATCACCGAGGTGGAACTCCCGATCGACCCCGCCTCCGACTGGGTCGATGTGCTGATCGGCGTCGATGGTTTCGACAGGGCAACGGCGCTCGCCATTGCGCTCGGCGAGGACGAGGCGATTTCCAAGCGGATGTTGTCGACGTTCGAAGCGCCGATCCCCGAGCTCTATTTCCGCCGCCACGGCCCGTTCCTGGTCGACGGCGAGGCCGCGATCGCCATGATGGTGTCGCGTGACTCGCTGGCCGCGCTGGAGGCGCATCTGTCGCCTCTCGACCACGCTCATCTGCGCTTCCGCGCCGACACGGCCGAAGCGACGGGCAAGCTGCCGGCGGTCTATGAGCTGGCCTGGAACCACACCACGCTGCGTGCGCTGCGCATCGATCCCTCGATCACCTATCTGCAGATGATGCTGCCGCGCGACAGGCTCGACGAGAGCTTCGCCGCCGTGCGCGACACGTTCGGCGACGAGTTGATGATGCATTGCGAATTCACCCGTTTCGACGGCGTCGTGACGCCGGTCGCCCTGCCGCTGGTGCGCTTCACCTCAGAGGAGCGGCTGGAAGAGATCATCATGACGATCGAGGGCAAGCTCGGCCTGCCGGTCTTCAACCCGCATCGCGTGACGCTAGAGGAAGGCGGCATGAAACGGACCGATGTCGGTCAGCTCGAGTTCAAGAAGCAGACCGACCCGAAGGGGCTGATGAACCCCGGCAAAATGATCGCCTGGACGGAACCGGACTGGGCGCCGGTTGCGGGCAAGACCTTCCTTTTCGCCAAGTAGAACCGGCAGCCAGGACCATGAACGTACACGTAGTTTACGCACACCCGCTCGAAGACAGCCTGTCGGCGACGCTGCACCAAACCGTGGTTGAAAGCCTGAAGGAGGCCGGGCATCAGGTCGACGACCTCGACCTTTACCGCGAGGGGTTCGATCCGGTGCTGTCGGCCGACGATCGGCGCACCTATCACGATGTCGAGATCAACCGGCAGCGCATCGATCCCTATGTCGAGCGCCTGCGCCGCGCCGATTCGCTGGTGCTGTGCCATCCGGTATGGAATTTCGGCTGGCCGGCGATCCTGAAAGGATATTTCGACCGCGTCTTCCTGCCCGACGTCTCGTTCGTGCTCAAGGACGGCAAGATCGGACCGGGCCTGACCAATATACGCAAGCTGACCACGGTTACGACCTACGGATCGAAACGCTGGCGCGCCGCGGTGCTTGGCGATCCGCCGCGCAAGAATGCCACCCGTTTCCTCAGGGTGATCTGCAATCCGCGCGTGAAGGTGCGCTACCACGCCCTTTACGACATCAACAATATCTCGGCAGAACGCGCCGCGGGCTTCGTGGAAAAGGTCCGGCTCGAAATGCTGAAACATTGACGGCTTCCACAATGATCAACCAAGCCGACACCAGCGCCGAGAGACAGGGCCACGTCACCGTCGTCGGGGCGGGCATCGTCGGGGCATGCTGCGCGGCCTCCCTGCAGCGCGAGGGTTACGCCGTCACCGTTGTCGACCGTGTCGATCCCGGCATGGCGACCTCGTTCGGCAATGCGGGCTCGATCAGTCCCAGCGCCGTGTTGCCGGTCGCAATGCCCGGCATGCTGCGCAAGATTCCCGGCTGGCTCATCGATCCGCTCGGGCCGCTGACCGTGCGCTGGTCGTATTTGCCGTCGATCACGCCGTGGCTGATGCGCTTTTTGAGCCATGCCAGCCGCGAGGAAGTGGCCCGGGTGGCGACCGCGATGCGCGCCTTGATGGAACCGGTCTTCGAGGATTATGAGCGTCTTTTGCCGCCGGGCGAATTCCGCGCCCTGATCCGGCGCAATGGCTGCCTTTATGTGTATGAGAACCAGGCCGAACTGGACGCGGCGAAGTGGACCCTGGAGTTGCGGCGCAATCTGGGCGCGGCGATGGACGAAATCGGCGAGGACGAGATTCGCCAGCTCGAGCCGGCGCTGGCGCGGCGCTTCCGCCTCGGCATCTTCGCGCCCGATAACGGCTCGACCATCGATCCGAGCCTGCTGGTCAACGCGGTGATGGCCCAGGTGCTTGCCAATGGCGGCAAATTCCTGCGCGCCGAGGTCAAGGACATCGAGATGGGGCCGGACGGCCCGACCGCGCTCGTCACTGACCAGGGGCGCAAGCCGCTCGACCGGCTCGTCCTGGCCGCCGGCGCATGGTCTGCCGGCTTGGCGCGCAAGCTCGGCGCCGTCGTGCCGCTGGAGACCCAGCGCGGCTATCATGTCACCTTTCCGCAGGCCGGCATCGAGGTGAACCGCACCGTGATGTGGAACAAGCGCAGCGTGTTCGTCAATCCGATGCGGCCCGGGCTGAGGATCGCCGGCACGGTCGAGCTGGCCGGGCTGAAGGCGAAGCCGAACTATGCCCGCGCTGACCGGCTGGCTGACATTGCCGGGGAGCTTTTTCCCGATCTCGACCGCAGCAATCCGTCGCGCTGGATGGGGCACCGGCCCTGCCTGCCCGACAGCCTGCCGGTCATCGACCGTTCGCCGCGCTATCCCGGCGTGGTGTTCGCCTTCGGGCATCAGCATGTCGGCATGTGTTCGGGCGCCTCGACGGGACGGCTCGTGGCGGACCTGATGGTCGGCCGCCCGTCCTCGATCGATCGCTCGCCCTTTTCCGTACAACGCTTCGCAAAGCGGCTGGCCGCATGACCAGTCCGTGACCACACACTCCAGGGAGGAATACCCATGACGGCACAAGCTTTGAAACTGCCGCCCGAAAACGACCCTGCCGATACGTCTTCCGCCGGTTCCGACAAAGGGACCGCCGGCGCGCCGCTTTCCTTCAACCATGTGTCGATGCAGTTTCCCGACGGGACCGAGGCGCTCGACAACGTGTCTCTGGCGCTCAAGCCGGGCGAGTTCGTGTCGATCGTCGGGCCTTCGGGCTGCGGCAAGTCGACCTTGCTCAAGATCGCGTCGGGCCTGGTCAACCACACCGCCGGAACGGTCGACGTCGACCGCAATCATCTCGGCTATACGTTCCAGGACGCGACGCTGCTGCCGTGGCGCAAGGTGATGGCGAATGTCGAACTGTTGATGGAGCTGCGCGGATTCCCGGCCGCCGAACGGCGGCGCATCGCCAAGGAACAGATCGACCTGGTCGGCCTGACCGGATTCGAGAACCACTATCCCAAGCGGCTTTCCGGCGGCATGAAGATGCGCGCCTCGCTCGCCCGGTCGCTGGCGCTCAATCCGAGCGTGTTTATGTTCGACGAGCCGTTCGGCGCCCTCGACGAGATCACCCGCGAGCGCCTGAACGACGAGCTGATCGCCTTGTTCATGCGCCAGGGCTTCACCGGGCTCTTCATCACCCATTCGATCCCCGAAGCCGTTTATCTGTCCAACCGGGTCGTGGTGATGTCGCGCCGCCCCGGGCGGATCCTGAAAGTGTACGACGTTCCCTTCGACTATCCGCGCACGCCGGAACTGCGCTACGCACCGGAATTTTCCGAACTGTGCGGCGACCTGTCCGTATCGCTGCGCGCGGCCATCGAGAATTGAGAGGCAGACATGACCACAGCACCCGTAGCCAAGCCTCAGACCTATCGCGCCGTGCCGCTGCCGCCGCCGGCCAACATGCTGCAGCGCTTTTTCACCACAATCATGCCGCCGATCCTTCTCGGCTTCCTGCTGATCCTGCTTTACTGGTGGACCAGGGCGCAGCTTGAGCCGCACCGGCAGTTCCTGATGCCGGACGCGTGGTCGCTCTGGTCCAACGCCTTTGCGCTGCCGGATGTGCGCGCCGAGCTCCTCGCCCGTGCGCTGGTGACCATCACAATCGCCATCGTCGGCATGTGCATCTCGATTCCGATCGGCATGGTGCTGGGCGTTATCATGTTCCGCTTTCACGTCATGGAGCGCGCCTTCTTTCCCTATCTGGTGGCGCTGCAGTCGATCCCGATCCTGGCCATCATTCCGCTGATCCAGAGCGCGCTCGGTTTCGGCTTCATGCCGAAAGTGCTGATCGTGGCGCTGTTTACCTTCTTCGCCATCCCCACGACCCTGCTGCTCGGCCTCAAGAGCGTCGATCGCGGCGTCATCGACCTGTTCAAGCTGCAGGGCACGGGCTGGCCGGTGATCCTGCGCAAGGCGGGTTTCCCTTCGGCCGCGCCGTCGCTGTTTGCCGGGCTGCGCATTTCGGCCGGGCTGGCCGTCATCGGCGCGATCGTGTCGGAAATCTTCTTCCTGGCCGGCCGCGGCGGCCTCGGCCAGATGCTCATCAACGCCAAGATCGATTTCAAGTACGAACAGATGTATGCCGCGCTGATCGCCTCTTCGGCGCTATCGATCAGCGTCTATCTGTTCTTTGCCTGGCTCGGAAACAGGCTGTTTTCGGAATGGCATGAATCCGGCGCCGCACCGACCTGACCACCAAAAGGCGCAAGCCTTGAACCACCTCGCAACCGAAAATGGGAGAACTCGGATGAAATACAGACTAGCAACCGCCCTGGCCTCGGGCCTGCTCGCCGGCGCGATCGGCACGGCAGGCGCCCAGGAGCCCGGCGCTTTCGCCAAGGAAAACTACACCACGCCGCTGGCCGACGTGTGCCCCGACCCGTTGATCATCCAGAAGGACTGGCTGGCGCAGGCCGAGCACGGCGGCTTCTACCAGATGATCGGCGCCGGCGGCGAAATGTCGGCGGGCAGATATGTCGGCCCGCTCGGCTCGACCGGCATCGATCTGATGATCCTCGAAGGCGGCGGCGGCATCGGCCTCGGCGACGGCGAAACCGCCTATTCGGCTCTGCATCTGGGCAATTCGCGGGCCGGCGTCACGCCGCATCTGGGCTACCAGGAACTGGACAATTCCTTCCTGTTTTCCAAGCGTTTTCCAACCGTTGGCGTGTTCGCGCCGCTGGACAACGCCCCGCAGGGCCTGTTCTGGGACAAGGGCACCTACCCGGACGGCTTCCGTTCGCTGGACGACCTGAAGCAGTTCGCCGACTCGGGCAAGGGCATGATCTATGTCTCGACCATCCAGCGCACCTTCGGTCTCTACCTCGTTCAGTCGGGCGTTTCGCGCGACGTGTTCGTGGAAGGCTATCGCGGCGACGGCGAGAACTTCGTCACCAATAACGGCACCTGGCTGAACCAGGGGTTTGTCACCAGCGAACCCTACAGCTTCTCGACCGGCAACAATTGGGGCAAGCCGATCGACGCGGTGACGGTGGGCGAACTCGGCTACCGCAACTATACCGGCATGCTGTCGGTGGCGACGCCGCGCCTGGACGAGCTCGCGCCGTGCCTGGAGAAGGTGGTGCCGATCATGCAGCAGGCCTGGATCGACTACGTCAACAATCCCGACGAGGTGAACAAGCTGATCTCGGACTTCAACGAGGCCGGCCACGCCACCAGCTGGTGGAAAACCCCGATGGGCAAGATGGAATACGCCTCCAAGACGCTCAAGGAACGCGGCATTGTCGGCAACGGCGTCAACGACACGCTGGGCGATTTCGACATGGAACGCGTCGCCGAGATGCAGGCCATCGTAAAGCCCTGGCTCGACGAACGGTCCAACCCGGACGTCAAGCCGGAAGACGTTGTCACCAACCGCTTCATCGATCCGGCGATCGGCCTGAAATGATGTCGGCTCCTCGCGCCCGTTTGCTGGACGGAGAGGCGCTCGCCGTCCGCCTCCGGCGCGAGATCGCAACCACCGCCGCGGACCTCAGGGTCCGCGGCATCACGCCGAAGCTGGTCATCGTGATCGTCGGCGACCGTGCCGACAGCGCCGCCTATGTCGCGCGCAAGAGCGCGGACTGTGCCGAAACCGGCATCGAGGCCGAAATTATGCGCCTGCCGGCGGAGACGACGCAGGCGCGCCTGCTCGATGTCGTCGCGGATCTGAACCGCGACCGGACCGTGCACGGTTTCATGGTGCAGCTTCCCCTGCCCGCCCCTCTCGACGAGACGGCGGTTCTCGACGCCATCGATCCGGCCAAGGATGTCGACGGCTGCCATCCGGTCAATCTCGGCCGGCTGCTTGCCGCAACGCCCGATATCGTGCCGTGCACGCCTGCCGGCGTGCTGGCGCTGCTTCTCCATTACGAGATCGCGACCGCCGGCCGCTCGGCGGCGATCATCGGCCGCGGCATGCTGGTCGGCCGGCCGCTGTCCATGCTGCTGTCGCTGAAGGGCGTAGACGCCACCGTCACCCTGCTGCACACACGCTCGCCCGACCTGGCCGAAACGCTGCGCCGCGCCGACATCGTGGTCTCGGCGGCCGGGGTCGCCGGGCTGGTGGATAAGACCATGGTCAAGCCGGGCGCGGCCGTCATCGGCGTGGGGATATCGGCCGACGCGGACGGCCAGACGGTCTCCGACATCGACGACGCGGTGGCCGATGTCGCCGGCTTCGTCACATCACGCCACGGCTCCGTCGGCGCATTGACGCGCGCCATGCTTCTCAAGAATCTGGTCAAGATCGCCGCGCGCGCGGCGTGATCGCGTCGCCTTTGCACCGCACGACCGTCGAAAATCGCGGCGGCGCTCCCGCCCAGGCACGCGTCGCCGCGTCCTGCGCAAAAACTGTCTACGAGGGCTGGGGCGCGCGGTCGACGCAGCATTCCTTCATCAGGAAGGCGGCCAGGTCCTCGATCGCGGCGAAGTTTGGCCGGCAGGTGGTGGTACGTCCCTGACGTTCCTGGCTGATCAGGCCGGCATTGTGCAGAATCCGCAGGTGATGCGCGAGGGTCGAGGCCGGGATCTCGAGGCGCCGTTGCAATTCTCCGATCAACAGACCGTCCGGTCCGGCCCGCACCAGCGTCAGCAGGACCTCGACGCGGGCGGGCGCTCCCACGGCATCAAATCCCTTCGCGGCATCGTGCGCAGTCAACATTCGGCAAAAAACTTCCCTGACTTGCCACGATAAAACTGGTCGCGCGGATATGTGTCAAGCCGACCCCCACCCTGCCCCGGCGGACAGTCTGGCGCCTGCCGGGGTCAAGCCTAGACCTGCCACCACGCCTGGAAGGCGTAGGCCGAGGCGAGCGATCCGGCCACCGCCAGCGCCACGAACAGGACCAGTGTGGAGGCGCGCAGCACCGGCACGACCGCCAGCACGCCCCAGATGCTGACCGCACTGCCGGCGACCAGGAAACCGAGCGCGGCGCCCGGCGACATGCCGAGATCGAGCAGACCGCGCACCAGCGGCAGGGCGGCGTAGCCGTCGAGATAGAGCGGCGCGCCGAGCGTTACGGCGAGCGGAATGGCGTAGGGCGCGTCGGCGCCGGCGTAGACGCCCAACAATTCGGGCGGCACCAGGTCGCGCAACAGAAATTCGGCCACGAAGGCAAGCGACAGGCAAAGCAGCACGAGTTTTGTCATCCATGCAAGCTCACGGGCGAAGGTCCGCAGGCGGAGCGGATCGCGCCACACCGCGGGAACAAATCCGCCGGCGGCCGGCGCACAGCCGGTTTTTTGTCCGCCGCGCCGATGCGCCCGCAGCGGTGCCTGTACCATCCGTGTCCCGTGCAAGAGCGCCGTTGCCAGACCGGCGAAAATTCCGATCGCGAAGGCGGCGAGCGTCTTGCCGATGGCAAAGCCGGGGCCGAGCACGGCCCAGGTCGCGGTGAACAGCGACGGATCGGTCACCGGCGAGGACAGCCAGAACGCCATGATCGGCGCCAGCGGCACGCCCGACACCAAAAGCCCGGTCATCAGGGGCAGCACGGTGACCCCGCACACCGGAGTGACGGCGCCGATCGCGGCGGCGGTGACGATCACGCTCGACGGCCGGCCCTTGAACAGGTTGGCCGTTACCGCCCCCGCGCCGCTGGCCGCCACCCAGGCCGACAGCACGATGCCGAGGGCGACCATCGGGCTGACCTTGACCAGGCTGACGAGCGCGAACAGCGCCGCGCCTTGCGCCTTTTGCGGCCACAACGCCGTCGCGGCGAGGCCGGCGGCGATCGCCACGAGCGTAAGGATGAACCGGCGGTCGGCATGCGACAGGACGCTGTTCAAGGCATCTCTCCTCGAACACGACCCATACGGGAAAAGCTTTTATTGATAAATCGAATAGGATAAATATCAGCCATGATCGAAACAGATAGCTTGGGCGATCCGCTCGACAGCGCGCTGCTGCGCGTGTTTCTCGCCGTCGCCAGAGCGGGCAGCTTGAGTGCCGGCGCGGCGCAGCTTCTGCGCACGCAATCGGCAGTCAGCCTGCAGGTTCAGAAGCTGGAAAGAGCGCTCGGGCAGCGCGTGTTCGAAAGACATGGTCGCGGGGTGACGCTGACGCCGGCCGGCGAGACCTTGCTGCCGGTCGCCCGCCATGTCGTCGACGTGCTGGAGCGGGCCGCGACCCGGTTTCGCGGCGAACCGGTGGGCGAGGAAATCCGGCTCGGCGTGCCGGAGGAATATAGCGACACGATCCTGCCGGCGGTCCTGGCCGGCTTCGCCGAGGACCAGCCGGCGGCGCGGCTGTTCGTGCGCTGCATGTCGAGCATGGATTTTCCGCGCGCGCTCGCGCATGGCGAACTCGACCTCGCCCTGCACTCGCCCCGGGCCGTTTCTGCGACCGACCGGGTGGTTCATTCCGAACGGGCGGTCTGGGCGGGTTCCCGGTTCCAGGATCTCGAAACCCGGCGCCCGCTGCCGGTGGCCTTGTTCGACCGCAGTTGCTGGTGGCGCGAACGCTGCCTCGATCTGTTGCGCCATTCCGCGCTTGATCATCAAATCGTGCTGACGAGCGAGAGCGTGTCGGGCGTTCGCGCCGCGATCGCCGCCGGCATCGCCGTCGGCGTCCTGCCGCACAGCACGCTGTCGGGTCAGGCCGGTTTGCGCATGCTTGCCGACGACGTGCTGCCGCATCTGGGCGAGACGCACCTGGTGTTGAGCGCCGCGCCCGGTCGGGGCGGGCCGCTGGCGGCGAGACTGGCGACGATCATCACGAGCGTTTTTTCCGCCATCGCAACGTAGCGCGCGCCATGATTGGTGCCATGGCTGCGCGCCACGTCCTCCAGCCGACCCGGTCTGGTCAGGGCAATTGGCAGGCCGAGCGGGTTTCGCTGAAACAGCAGCCCAGATATTCCTCGGTGGTCGACTTGCCGCCGGCGCTCTTGGCTCCGGTCAGGCTCTTGAAACTGTCGACCACCACGTCGAGGTTCGGGTTGAAGAACAGCGCCACAGAATAACGATACCGGTCGGAATCGTTGATGACGCGGTGGACCGTGCTGGCAAAGCGTCCGCCCGACCATTGCTCCATGATATCGCCGACATTGCAGACCAGCGCGTTTTCGATCGGATCGACGGCGATCCAGTCTCCGGCGCTGTTGCGCGCGGCCAGCCCGCCAAGCGCATCCTGGGCCAGTATGGTCAGGCAGCCGCAATCGGTGTGGGCGCCGGCGCCGAAGGCGCTACTGTCCTTGGGTCCGCCGGGCTGCGGCGGATAGCTCAACAGGCGCATGCGCGATTCGGAGTGCTCGATCTCGCGGTCGAACGTGTCTTCCTCCAGATCGAGCGCCAGTGCGAAGGCGCGGCACAAATCGCGACCGAGCGCGACGCTGTGTTCGTAGTAGCGCTCCAGGGCGGGCCGGAAACCGGGCGGGTCGTCGGGCCACTGGTTGAGGCCGCGCAAACCGCGCTTGCCTGCCTCTTCCTGGGCGAGCGGGCCCTCGAAGCCGATGTCGAACCCCTCCTTCAGGTCGCGGGTGTGAAGCGGGTCGACATTTTCGCCGCCCATCGGGAAATAGCCGCGATGGTTGCTGGTTTTCTCACTGGAAACCGCGGTCTTGCGTTCACCGGGCTGGGTGAAGAAACCGCGCGCGGCGTCGAAGACGGCCGCCACATCGCCGGCAGGGATGCCATGGTTGATCAGGTAGAAGAAGCCAACATCGTTGAGTGCCTTGCCGATCTCGGCGGCGACGCGTTTCTTGTCGGCATCCGTGCCGTTCCTGAATCCCTGGAAGTCGACAAGCGGAACCTCGGTGAAGGGGATCGACTTGGCGGGCGGCACGGCGCGGGCGACCTCGCCGGCAGGCGGAGCATCGCTATGGGTGGATGAAGTCGTCTCGGTCATGTCCTGGTCCTCCCTGGGTTGCGGTCTTCGGCGACCGCCTTTGCGACGCCGTGCCTGGCCGGCGAATCGACGCACGCCACCGGTCAACGCCGCGGACGCGGTCGAGCATGAACGTGGTTTGATTGTTGACTACAAAACTAACTTTATAGTTGTATTTACCATCTGTCAATCGCCTGGCGCGAGGCGGCCGGAACTTATCGGCGGGGTGACCGCGTTTTCGGCACGGGCTGCGGCAGCCTGTTTCGCAAATACACAGCGAGCGGGCGGCTGCCGATTCACTCTTATAAATTGTATTGGATAAATCACATTGACTTTTGGTTGTATGCCAACTCTAATAAATTAGTTCTATGGCGATCGACCGGCAGTCGGTGCCAGCGTTTCTCAGCCTTCTGCCACGTTTCGGGGATTCCCGTCGCCATTGGTGTTCCGTCGCAATGCCGGCGGACGATGTTGCGTCTGTTTTGGTTGGTGAATTTGATGACAATCGCGTCCTCCGCCGCTTCCGCCCGTGATCGATCGCCGATCTTCGAGCCCGTTCTGCCGGGGTCGAAATCCCTCACCAATCGCGCCCTCGCGCTGGCGGCGGCACGCAAGGGCAAGACGCGGGCCGTCGGCGCGCTGCATGCCGATGACACGGTGCGCTTTGCCGGCTGCATAGACCGGTTCGGCGGTCTGGCGGTTGAGGCCGACCCCGGCCGGGCCACCTTCCGTGTGGAGAATTCGTGCCCGGGCGAGCGACCGCTCGCACCGCGGGATCGGCTCGATATCGGCGCGGCCGGGACACCGGCGCGCTTCCTGCTGTCGATGGCGGCGGATACCGAGGGCGAGACGACCATTACCGGAACGCCGCGGCTGTGCGAACGGCCGATGGCGAGCGGTATCGAGGCGTTGCGGGCGATCGGCCACAAGGTTGTCGAGACCGGTAAGGCCGGGTGCCTGCCCGTGCGCATTGTCGGCGGCCGGCCGACCGGCACCCATTGGCGGGTCGACGGCTCGGTCTCCTCCCAGTTCACCAGCTCCATGCTGCTCTCGGCCGCGCGCCAGAATCCCGATAACGGCCCCGTCCACGTCGAGGCGACCGGCAACCTCGTCTCCCGTCCCTATGTCGACATGACCGTGGCGACCATGCGCGCGGCCGGCATCGAGGTCGAGCCGGCCGGGCCGCAGATCTGGCGTGTACAGCCCGGGCAGCCGGGTGTGGCGACGATCGCGGTCGAGCCCGACGCGTCTGCGATGTCCTATTTTTTCGGCGCGGCGGCCATTCTCGGCGGCACGGCGCGGGTTTCGGGCCTGGGTACGGCGTCCGCCCAGGGCGATGTCGGTCTTATCCATGTGCTGGAGGAGATGGGATGCGCCGTGTCGGCCACGCCGACCGAGATCGAGCTGCGCGGGCCCGAGGGCGCCCTGCGCGGCATCGAGGTCGATTTGGAGACCATGCCCGACATGGTGCTGACGCTCGCCGTCGTCGCCGCGTTCGCACAGGGCAGAACGAAGATCGTCAACATCGCCAATCTGCGTTTGAAGGAGTGCGACAGGCTGCACGCGGCCGCGCTGGAGCTACGCCGCATCGGCATTTACGCGCAGGAAGGCCCCGACTGGCTGGAGATTGTTCCCGACGGAAACCGCCCGCGGCCGGCCTCGGTGCGCACCTATGACGATCATCGCGTCGCCATGGCGTTCTCGCTGGCGGGGCTGGTGTGCCCCGGCATCACGATCGAGGACCCAGCCTGCGTCGCAAAATCTTTTCCCGACTATTGGCGCGAATATGCGCGTCTGGCCGAAGCCTACGGTGTCGGTCGCTAGCTGGTGTGTCTTCCCGGGAGGAAACGATGCAAACCTCATCCACGCGTTACCGCGACGAATACGATACGGCGCTGGTGGCGCAATGGGACGATCTGCTCGGCTGGAGCGACCGGCGCGCCGCCGAGGGCAGTTTTCTGATCGATGTCATGAGCGCGAGGCGGGTCCGCTCGGTGCTCGACGCGGCCACGGGCACCGGTTTTCACGCCGTTCTGCTGTCGCAGGCCGGGTTTGCGGTGACCGCGATCGATGGCGCCGCGGAGATGGTTGAGCAGGCCAGGCGCAACGTCGCCACCTTGGCCGCAGGGGCCGTGCCCTGCGCGCTCGGCGACTGGCTCGACCATGGCAGCCTTCCCGCCGGTCCCTTCGATGCGGTGATCTGCATGGGCAATTCGATCGCGCATCTGTTTTCGCCGGCCGACCTGGAGCGAGCGCTCTGCAATTTCCGGCGGCTGCTCGGCGATGAGGGCACGCTGGTGCTCGATCATCGCAACTACGACGCCCTGCTCGCCGGCCGGATATCGGCGCAGGATCGCACCTATTGCTGCACCGGTCTCAAGGCCTCGGTCGACCTCGCCGTGGTCGGGCGCGACGTCGTCGACATCACCTATCAGACCGCAGGCCATCCGCCGGCCACCATTCGAACGCGCGCCTGGGCGACCGGCGACGTCGGCGCGGCAATCCGGGCGAGCGGCTTCGCTGCGCCGGTCCTTTATGGTCCGCGCGGGACCGGCTTCGATCCGGACCGGTCCGAATTCGTCATCCACGTCGCCACGGCGGCAAAGCGATGAGCGCTCGTGCCAAAGCCGGTCTGGTTATCCTGGACGGCGCCGGCCTTGCCGCGCCGTCGCCCGGCAATGTCGTCGACCGCGCCTGCATGCCGGTCCTTTTCGACCTGTTCGATCGCTGCGGCATGGTTCCGCTCAGGGCCAGCGGCGACGCCGTCGGGCTGTTCGACGGTCAGGCCGGCAATTCCGAGGTCGGGCATCTCACCCTCGGCATGGGCCGCACCGTGGTCTCCTCGCTGGTTGCGATCGACCGCGCCTACCGCTCGGGCGCGTGGGAAAAAAGCCCCGTCTGGCGCGGCCTGCGCGACGAGACGGCCCAAAATGGCCGGATCCACATTCTCGGCCTCGTCTCCGACGCCGGCGTGCACGGCCATTGGCGCACCATCGTCCAGGCGGCGGAGCTGGCCGGGCGCAGCGGATTTTCCACCGTCGTGCACCCGGTACTCGACGGTGTCGATGCGATGCGCGGCTCGGGGCCCGCATTGCTCGATACGCTGCGCCAGGCGCTGGCGGCGCGGGTTCCGGGAGCGCTGATCGGCGTCGTGATCGGACGGGCCTGGTTCGCCGACCGGTCCGGAAACCGCGCCCTGGCGCGGCATCTGGTCGATGCGCTTATGAACGCCGACGCGCTGCCGCGCTTCGATCGCCGGCTGCTCGACGATTTTTGCCGGGACAATGGCGAGCGCGATTTCCCCGCCCACCGGGTCGATGCCGACACCCGGCTGACGCCCGGCGAGGCCGTGCTGGTCACAAGCCATCGCGCCGATCGCGCCGTGCAGACGGTCGAGGCGCTCGCCGCGCGCTGCCGTGTGGCCACGCTGACCAGCGTTTCACCAAAGGTGCCGCCCGCGCGCGTCTTTTTTCCGACCCGCAGCCTTTCGGGCGGTCTGGCGCAGGCCCTGCAGGCGTGCGGCATCGCACTGACGCGGATCGCGGAAAACTGCAAATTTCCGCATGTTACCTATTTCTTCAACGGGTTCCGGCAATCGCTGGGCGAACGCCAGGTGGCGATCCCCGATACGCCGGGCGGTCCCGAACAAAACCCGCTCATGCGGGCGGACGAAACGGTGGACGCCTGTCGCCAGGTAATGACAAGCGACCGCGAGACCGGGTTCGTCGTCAACATCCCCAATCTCGACCAGGTCGGGCATTCCGGCGATGTGGGCCTGTGCCGGCAGGCGGCGGCGGCGGTCGACCGGGCTCTTGCCGCCCTCGTCGCCCAGGCCCGCGAAACCGGCTGGACGCTGGCGGTCACCGCCGATCACGGCAACGCCGAACGGCTGTTGGACGATCAGGGCCGCGGCTTCGGATCGCACACCACAAATCCGGTCCCCTTTACCATCGTCGCGGCCGACGGCGGGCGGGCCGACTGGGCGTTTGGCGCGGGCGGGCTCGACAATGTCGCACCGACGATGGCCGCGCTCTTGGGCGTCGATCCGGCCGGGATTGGCGACGCGCCGGCGCTGATTTGCCGACAACGGAGCCTGGCATGATCATTACGCTGCGCATCGACCCGCACGAACGCTCCTCCGCGATCGGCCTGCTGGTGCCGGAGCCGCCCGACACGGCGCACCAGACCCTGGTCGGCTTCTGTGCCCCCTGCCGCTTGCCCTACCAAATCGTCCGCGAACGGCAGGCCGGCCAGCGCGCCTATCTTTTCCAGGGCGAGTTTTGCGCAAGCCTTGAATTCTCCTTCCATTTCGCCGCCGGGACCGGGTCGGGCAAAACCGACGATTTCGCCGATTTCGACAATGGCTATACGCGGCTAGCCGGCGATCTGTCCGAATTTCTCGCCCTCGAGCGACCCGCATGCGCGGCTGGCCATGGCGACGACGACATTGTCGCGGCGGTGGCGCGCCGGTTCAGCTATGGCGGGCCAAATCCCGAGCTGGCGCGCCCGGCGACGTTTTGCGGCGTGCGTTCGGGCAACTGCATCGACATCAACACCGCCCTGCTTGCCTGCCTGCGGGCGGCCGGGCGCCGGGCGGCCTATTTCGCCGGGTTTCATTTCGATCAGAACCGCGCCGGCAGCCGCGCCGACGGCATGCATTGCTGGATCGCCACCGAGACGGCGGGACGCCGTTGCGATTGGGATGTCGCCCATTGCCTGAAAGCGGGGCTGGCGCGGCCGGTGCCCGGTTTGAACCCGTTGGGCGGGGTCAGGGCCGCGTTCTCGCATGGCCGCGGGCTGGTTTTCGAAACCGCGAAGGCCCGGCTGCCGGCAATTAGCCATTTCGCCCGCCCGCGCTGGCTTCTGGCCGATGGCAGCCTGCCCGAGGCGGCCACCACCGCGGTGCTGACACAGCCCATGCAGACAGGCGCGGATACTCGGCACCCGGCGCAAACGGCAACCCTGGCGACAAGGAGCGCATGATGCCGGCCCCGAAATCCGTTATCGCCGCGTTGACCGCCGCGCTGGCGCTGGCCGGTCAGGCCGTGTCGCATGCCCAGCAGGAGGTGCGCATCGTCGTCACCGGCTCGAGCACGATCGCGCCGTTGATGATGGATATCGCCCAGCGCTACGAGGCCTGGCATCCAGGTGTGCAGGTCGACGTCCAGACCGGCGGCTCCTCCAGGGGCCTGTCGGACGTGCGGCGCAAACTGGCCGATATCGGCATGGTGTCGCGGGCGCTCGGCGAGGAGGAAGACGACGTCGCGGCGACGCGGATCGCGTGGGACGGCGTGGCGCTGATCGTCCATGCGCAAAATCCGCTCGAGCGCTTGTCCGACGACCAGGTGCGGGCGATCTACACCGGCCAGGTGACGCGCTGGGAGGCGCTCGGCCCCTGGGACGGGCCGATTACCGTCGTCAGCAAGGCCGAAGGCCGCTCGACGCTGGGGATATTCCTCGCCCATCTCGGCCTCGATATCCGGGATATCCGCGCCCACACCATTATCGGCGACAACGAGCAGGCGGTGAAGGTGGTGGCCGGCAACCCGAGGGCGGTGGGCTACATCTCGATCGGCGCGGCCGAATATCACGCCAGCGCCATGACCCCGATACGCGCCCTCGCGCTCGGTGCCGTCGCCCCGACCTCCGCCAATGTCGCAAACGGGTCGTACCCGGTCAGACGAGAGCTGAACCTGGTCACCCATCCCGACCCGGCGGCGCCGGTCGAAGCGTTTTTGCGGTTTGCCTCCGGACAGCAGGTGCATGACCTTATTTCAGACCATTATTTCTCGCCCGCATCGAACTAGGCCGTTTCGCGGCCCGCGCGCGCCGAAAGACCTCGTCTTCGTCGTCGTTTTGTGGGCTTCGGGCGTTCTGGCGATCGGAGCGATGGCGGGCGTCTTGATCGTGCTGGCGATCGGCGCCGCGCCCGCGCTGACCGAGGCGGGCCTGGCCGCCTTCATGGCCGATGGCGACTGGTATCCGACCGCCGGCGAATTCGGGCTGGTGGCGATGGTCGCGGCCACGCTCGCGGTTTCGGCCGGGGCGCTTGCCGTCGCCGGCCCGCTGGGAATCCTGTGCGCGGTCTATATCCGCTATTACGCCGGCGATGTCGCCGGTGCCGCCTTTCGCGTGGTGCTGATGACCCTGGCGGCCATCCCCTCGGTCGTCTACGGCCTGTGGGGCATGACCGTGCTCGTGCCGCATATCGCGGCATGGCAGCCGCCGGGCACGTCGCTCCTGGCCGGCGTGATCGTCTTGTCGATCATGGTGCTACCGACCGTGGCCGTTCTGGCCGAGGCGGGCCTGCGCCAACTGCCGGCCTCGCTCTATCTGGGCAGCCTGGCGCTCGGATGCGCCCGCCACGCGGCGATCAAGCGCATCGTGCTGCCGTCTGCGAAGGGGGCGGTCGCGGCCGCCTGCATGCTCGGGCTCGCCCGCGCGCTCGGCGAAACGATGGCCGTGCTGATGGTGGTCGGAAACGCGGTCGCCATGCCCGACAGTCCGTTTGCGTCCGTGCGCACGCTGCCGGCCAACATCGCGCTCGAAATGGCCTACGCCATCGACGTGCATCGTTCGGCCCTGTTCGTATCGGGCCTGGTGCTGATGGCGCTGGTCGGGTTGCTGCTTGTCATGCGCTGGTACTGGGGCGGGGCCGATGCGGCGCAGTCTTAGGCCTTTCGTCAACGACCTTGTGGTGCGGGCGGCGGTGGCGGCGGTGGTGTTCGTTCTGGCCGCCATCGTTGTGCATGTGGTCACGCGCGGCGCTGCGCTGGTGTCATGGGACTTCCTCACCACCGCGCCGCGCGCGGCCGGGCGCGCCGGCGGCATCGCGCCGGTGCTTGTGTCGACGGCGGCGGTGACGGCGGTGGCGCTGGCGGCCGCCTTGCCGCTGGCGGTCGGGGCGGCGGTGTTTCTGGTCGAGGCGGTGCGCCCGCACACCGTGGCCGCGCGCCTGACGCGGGGGTGCCTCGGCGTGCTCGCCGCCGTTCCCTCGATCGTCTTTGGTCTGGCCGGCAACATGATTTTTTGCGACTGGCTCGGCTTCGGTTTTTCCATCCTGGCCGGCGGGCTGACGCTCGCGCTGATGATCCTGCCGATCGCGGCCTGCGTGGCTGAAACCACCTTGCGCATGCACGGCGAAGACCGCAGGGCCGGCTACGCGCTCGGCCTGCCGCAGCGGCGGATCGTCTGGTCGATCATGCTGCCGGCCGCCGCGCCGGGCATCTTCGCCGGGCTGGGGCTCGGCTTCGGACGCGCGGTCGCCGAGAGCGCCGCCCTGATCTTCACCAGCGGCTACGTGGTGCGCATGCCGGATTCGGTTTTCGATTCCGGACGGACCATGGCGGTCCACATCCTCGACCTGGCGATGAACGTTCCCGGCGGCGACGGCAACGCGTTCGCGACCGCCACGGTGCTCTTGGTCTCGGTCGCCGCCGTCGTCGCCCTGTTTACGGCTTTGGACGGCAAGCAAGGCAGGGAGTTCGTATGAACGTGCAAACCACAGGCCCCCGGACGATCGATGTGTCGCCGGGCCGCGTCGAAGCGAGCCATATTTGCGTCGAAAACCTCACGATTGCCTACGGCGCCCTCACCGCCTTGTCCGACGTCACCTTGTCGATCCCGCCTGGACGCATCACCGCGCTGATCGGCCCGTCGGGCTGCGGCAAGACCAGCCTGCTGACCTGCCTCAACCGTTTGATCGACCTGATCCCGGGCGCCAGGGTGACGGGCCGCATCCTTGTGCGCGACACCGACGTGCTGGGGCGGGATGCCGACCTGCTGCGCTTGCGCAAGCGCGTCGGCATGGTGTTTCAGAAACCGAACCCGTTTCCGTTCTCGATCCGCCGCAATTTTGATATCGTGTTGAGCGAGTTCGGCGTGCGTCGGCGAGCCGACCGCGAGGCGCGCATCGACGAGTGCCTGCGCGCCGTCGGCCTCCAGGCGGAGATCGGTCACCGGCTCGACATGTCGGCCTGCGCGCTGTCCGGCGGTCAGCAGCAGCGCCTGTGCATTGCCAGGGCGCTGGCGACGCGGCCGGAAATTCTGCTTCTGGACGAACCGTGCAGCGCGCTCGACCCGATGTCGACGATGACGATCGAGCGCCTGCTGCTGAAACTCAAGGACAGCATCACGCTGGTGATCGTCACGCATAATCTGTCGCAGGCAAGACGGATTGCCGACCGGTGCGCGCTGTTTTGGACGCGGTGCGGGACCGGCTATCTGCTCGAGCACGGCACGATGGCCGATCTGTCGGAACGGCCGCAAAACCAGGTCACGGACGACTATCTCAACGGACGAGTGGCGTAACGCCGGGTCGTACACCGCCGAGCGCCCCGACACCGGACGGCCCCCGGCCCCGCGGGCATCGCGCTGACGGGCAGGTCGTGCGCAACTGGCCGCCCGCAGCCCTTGCCGGCGTCCGCCTCGGACATTCAACGGTCGGACACTTGCGGAACAAGGTGAGAACAGATAGGGTTTGTTCTGGTTTTGTTTGTCGATGATTCCACTGGGGGCGACCATGCTAACCCGAAAACAACACGAACTGCTGCTGTTCATCCATCAACGACTGAAGGAGACCGGCATCCCGCCCTCCTTCGACGAGATGAAGGAAGCGCTCGATCTGGCCTCCAAATCCGGTATCCACCGGCTGATCACGGCACTGGAGGAGCGCGGCTTCATCCGCCGGCTGCCCAATCGCGCCCGCGCGCTGGAAGTGCTGCGCCTGCCGGAATCGATCTCGCCGGGGCTGGGGCGACCGCGCAGCTTTTCGCCGAGCGTCATCGAGGGCAGTCTCGGCAAACCGAAACCCAAACCGGCCCCGCCCGTGTCGGACAATGACGATGCCGGCGGCGTGTCGGTGCCGGTCATGGGGCGGATCGCCGCCGGCGTGCCGATCGACGCCATCCAGCACCAGACGCACGCGATCACCGTGCCGCCCGACATGCTGTCGGCCGGCGACCATTACGCGCTCGAGGTGCGCGGCGATTCGATGATCGACGCCGGCATTCTCGACGGCGACACCGTCATCATTCGCAGCGCGGCGACCGCCAATCCCGGCGACATCGTGGTGGCGCTGGTGGAAGACGCCGAGGCGACCCTGAAACGGTTTCGACGCAAGGGCGCCTCGATCGCGCTCGAGGCCGCCAACCCGGCCTATGAGACCCGTATCTACGGCCCCGATCAGGTCAAGGTGCAGGGACGGCTGGTCGGCCTGATCCGCCGCTACTGATTTTTCCCCGGCGCCGGGCGCGCCGGGCGGGTTTCGGCCGGAGCCGGCCGGTCCGCGGCCGCGTTCCGGGCCAGCCATCCCGTTGCGACGGCTGACGGCTCAGGTCTTGCCGCCCGTGGCGTCCTTCCCGCCTTTGCGTTTTTTGTCCTTCGTGCCTTTCTTGCCGCGTTTGTAGGGCGCGAGCCCGCGCGCTGCGCGCGAGAATTTGCGGTGCGCGAACCATGGCCGTTCGTTCCGCGGCAGGGCGAAGCGCGCTTCGGCGCGCAGCGGTTCTTCGCTCGCGCTGGCGCCTTCGGTTCCAACCTGCTTGAAACGCACCTCGAGACTGCCGCGGCGGGCGAGATCGCGGGCCGTCACGACAAGAACATTTCTTGACCGGCACGGATTGGCGGCGGTCGCGTCGGCGATCACGATCACGCCCGCCCGGTTGCAATATGGCGCGGCCGCGGCCTGGGTTTCGGCGTGCACCACCATGGCGCCGCGTGGATCGACGGCCTCGCAGGTCGCGGCGTTGCAGACAAAGCGCGGGTCGGCGCCGGCCTTGCCGCCGGGTTTTGCGTCGGACGCGGCCCGGTCGGGGCGCTCGAGCGGCTTGACGAAGCCCGTCGCCGCGCGCGCCTTCTGCCAGATGCCGATGGTAAAACCGTTCGGCCGCGCGCGGTTGACGGCGAACCGGCCGTCATGGCGCATGATCGCGGCCAGTCGCGCGTCCTCCGACACCATCAGGTCGGGCGGCGTGCGCGCGGCGAACGCCGCAATTCCGGCCAGTGCGAGCGGCAGCGCCAGCCAGCGCAGGCCGGTGGTGGCGATGGTGGCGGCCAGAAGCGCGCCGGTGAACAGGATCAGCGCCAGCGGCGGCATCGCGCCGACGGCGTCGATCGGGCTGTGCTCGGAGACCCGGCGCGCCACCGCCACCATGATGGCGATCCCCTGGCCCATCACCGCCAGCGCCGGTCCCTCCAGCCCGACCGGCATCAGCACGCCGGCGGCGACGGCCGGCGGCATGATCAGCGTCGAGACGACCGGCATGGCGGCGAGGTTGGCGATCAGCCCCAGCGGGGCGATGCGGTGGAAATGCCAGATCGCGTAGACCGTGGTCGCGCCGCCCGCGATCAGCGACGTGGCGGCGATGCCGAATAGGAAATAGGTCAGGCCGCGGCCGGCCTTGCGCAGCGCGCCCTGCGGTGGCGCGCGGCCGGCGCGCCGGCCGGCCGAGGTCCGGGTTGTCCAGCCGGCATAGGCCGCAATCAGCGCCGCGGTTGCGGCGAACGACATCTGAAAACTCGGCCCGACCACTTCGTGCGGCGCCAGCGCGGCGATGATCAGCGCCGCGATCGCCAGATTACGCATGGTGATCGCCGCGCGGTCGAACAACAGCGCAATCAGCATCACCGCGATCATGATGAAGGAACGCTGGGCGGCAACCGCCGCGCCGGAAATCGCCAGATAGTAGGCGGCTGCCGCCAGCGCCAGCGCGGCGGCGTATTTTTTGACCGGATGGCGCGAGGCAAAGCCCGGCGCAAGCGCGAACAGCGCCCGCAGCGCCAGCATCACCGTGCCGGCGACCAGCGCCATGTGCAGCCCGGAGATCGACAGGATATGCGCCAGTCCGGCCCGGCGCAGCGCCTCGTCGACCTCCTCGGGAATGCCGGCGCGGGTGCCGGCGATCAGCGCGGCGGCGATCTCGCCCTCCGCGCCCGCGATATGGCGCCGGATCCGGCCGGCGATTGCCTGGCGCATATTGGCCAAGCCGGCGGCGAGACGCCCGGGCGCGCCGGCCGTGCCGGCGGACGGGCGTTTTTCGGGCGTGCCGAGGAAAAATCCGGTCGCGCCGATGCCGGCCATGTAGCTTTCGAAGGCGAAATCGTAACCGTAGGGCCTGACCGGTCCGGAAGGCGGGAAAAGCCGCACGACGCCATGAATGCGCTCGCCGGCGGCGATGCCGGGATCGGCGCGCGCGGTGACGCGGACACGATCGGGCGCGTAGCGCAGCAGCGGCCGGCGCGTCGCCTCGACATCGATCGTGTAGCGGGTGCGTCCGCTCGCCTGGTGCTCGACCCTGACCACCCGTCCGGTCAGGACGGTCGAGACGGCGGAGCCCAGCATGGCGGTGTCGGCGCGCACGGTTTCAACCTTGCCGGCGACTGCGCCGGCCGCTGCAAACGCGAACGCCGCGCAAAGCCGTGCCGCGACCCCGTGTCGGGCGACAAGAAACCAGCCCGCCACCGGCCCGACAAGCGCGGCCGCAAGCAACGGCCAGCCCGGCTCGAAGGGCAGCGCGAAATAGAGCGCTGCCCCGGCGCAGAACAGCACCGGAACCAGGAGAAAGGGCGTGCCGCGCGCGTCTTCCAGCGCCAATGCCGCGGCAAGGGCGCGGCCGACGGACGCCAGAGCGCCCGATATGGATGCCGGCCGGGTGTGATCGGACTGCCGACCGGCCGGCAGACGCGCGCCATCGGCCGCGGGCGCGGTCGCCGTTTCCAGGCGCTGTGTCTCCATCGTGCTCATCGGGCCGTTGCCTCACGATGCGGCCGGCGCTTGCGCGACCGGTCACCTATGCTACATGAACGCCGATCAAAATCACCCGCAGGCCGGCCGATCGCGCGGCGGGCCCGCAAACCTCCTGGACATCGCCATGACCAAGACCGTCGTCACGCGCTTCGCGCCCTCGCCCACCGGCTATCTGCATATTGGCGGAGCACGCACTGCGCTGTTCAACTGGCTCTATGCCAGGCATACGGGCGGCCAGATGCTGCTGCGCATCGAGGACACCGACCGCGAACGCTCGACCGAGGCGGCCACCGCCGCGATCCTCGACGGGCTTTCCTGGCTTGGCCTCGACTGGCACGGCGAGCCCGTCTCGCAGGCCGCGCGCGCCGACCGACACCGAGAAATCGCCGAGGAACTGGTGCGGCGCGGCGAGGCCTATTATTGCTACGCCAGCCAGGCCGAGCTGGAGGCCATGCGCGAAAGCGCCCGCGCCGAAGGCCGCCCGCCGCGTTATGACGGGCGCTGGCGCGACCGTGATCCGGCCGAGGCTCCCGCCGGCGTCGACCCGGTGGTGCGCATCAAGGCACCGCGGACCGGCGAGACACCGGTCGCCGACCGGGTCCAGGGCGAGGTCCGTTTCCCGAACAAGGATCTCGACGATTTCGTCATCCTGCGCTCTGACAAGAGCCCGACCTATATGCTGGCCGTGGTCGTCGACGACCACGACATGGGGGTGACCCACATCATTCGCGGCGACGACCACCTCACCAATGCGGCGCGCCAGACCATCATCTACCGGGCGATGGGCTGGGAGGTGCCGACAATGGCGCATATTCCGCTGATCCACGGGCCGGACGGGGCAAAACTGTCCAAGCGGCACGGCGCTCTGGGCGTAGAGGCCTATCGCGCCATGGGCTATCTGCCGGCGGGCCTGCGCAATTATCTGGCGCGGCTCGGCTGGAGCCATGGCGACGACGAGATCATGTCGACTGAGGACATGATCGGCTGGTTCGAGATCGAGGACGTCAACAAGGGCGCGGCGCGGTTCGATTTCAAGAAGCTGGAAGCGGTGAACGGCCATCATCTGCGGTCGATGGCCGACGCGGAGCTGCTCGACCTTTTGATCGCCACCCTGCCTTATCTGGACGGCGGGCCGGCGGTGGCCGAGCGGCTCGACGCGGCGAAAAAAACAATGCTGCTGGCCGCCCTGCCCGGCTTGAAGGAGCGTGCCAAGACCCTGGTCGAGCTGCTTGAGAACGCAGCCTATCTGTTCGCCGAACGCCCGCTATCCTTCGACGACAAGGCCGCCGCGCTGCTCGACGCACCCGCACGCCGGACGCTGGCCGGCGCCCGAACCGCACTGGAAGGCGTCGGTCAGGACTGGAGCGCGGCGACGGCGGAAGCGGCGGTGCGCGACTTCGCCGCCGAAGCCGGGCTGAAACTGGGCGCGGTCGCCCAGCCGTTGCGCGCCGCGCTTACCGGGCGCACGGTTTCGCCGGGCGTGTTCGACGTGCTGGCGGTGCTGGGCCGCGAGGAAAGTCTGGCCCGCATCGGCGACGCCATTGGCTGATCGCGATTTGCGCGACGGTGTCGTGAAACGCTATTATGGGTGTGAAAGAACCGGTCCGGCCGGCTCTTTTGCACCGCAGCATTACCGTTTCGGCCAGCTTGGCACGAAACGGGAAATAGGATAGCTAAAGCGCACTTTTGACACCGCGAAATCCCACGCGGCGCTTCCCGTTTGGCTAGCCATTTTAGACGAAGGAGTTCTCCATGACAGATTCCACCGCAAAGCTCGAATATGGCGGCAAAAGTTTGGATTTGAACGTTAGGCCAGGATCCGTCGGCCCGAGCGTGGTGGATATCGCGTCCCTCTACAAAGATTCCGGCATGTTCACCTACGACCCCGGTTTCACCTCCACGGCAAGCTGCGAATCGAAGATTACCTATATCGACGGCGACGAAGGCGTGCTCTTGCATCGCGGCTACCCGATCGAGCAGCTCGCCGAGCATGGTGATTTTCTCGAGGTCTGCTACCTGCTGCTTTACGGCGAACTGCCGACCAAGGCGCAGAAGCTGGATTTCGACTATCGCGTGACGCGCCACACCATGCTGCACGAGCAGATGTCGCGCTTCTTCACCGGGTTCCGCCGCGACGCCCATCCGATGGCGGTGATGTGCGGCGTGGTCGGGGCGCTGTCGGCCTTCTACCACGATTCAACCGACATCGCCGATCCGCATCAGCGCATGGTCGCCTCGATGCGCATGATCGCCAAAATGCCGACCATCGCGGCCATGGCCTACAAATACCATATCGGCCAGCCCTTCATGTATCCCAAGAACGAGCTGAGCTATTCGGCGAACTTTTTGCACATGTGTTTCTCGGTGCCCTGCGAGGATTACAAGATCAATCCCGTATTGGCGCGCGCCATGGACCGGATCTTCATCCTGCACGCCGACCACGAGCAGAACGCGTCGACGTCGACGGTGCGTCTGGCCGGTTCGTCCGGCGCCAATCCGTTCGCCTGCATTGCCGCCGGCATCGCGTGCCTGTGGGGTCCGGCCCATGGCGGTGCCAACGAGGCCGCGCTCAACATGCTGGCCGAGATCGGGACGCCGGACCGGATTCCGGAATTCATCGACCGCGCCAAGGACAAGGACGATCCGTTCCGCTTGATGGGGTTCGGCCACCGCGTCTACAAGAACTACGATCCGCGCGCCAAGATCATGCAAAAGACCACGCACGAGGTGCTGGCCGAACTCGGCATCAAGGACGATCCGCTGCTGGAAGTGGCCATGGAGCTGGAAAAAATCGCCCTGACGGACGAGTACTTCATCGAAAAGAAGCTTTATCCCAATATCGATTTTTATTCCGGCATCACGCTGAAGGCGATGGGCTTCCCGACCACCATGTTCACCGTGCTGTTCGCGCTCGCGCGCACCGTCGGCTGGATCGCGCAGTGGAAGGAAATGATCGAAGACCCGCATCAGAAGATCGGCCGGCCGCGTCAGCTCTATACCGGGGAAACGACGCGCGACTACGTGGCGATTGCCAAGCGCTAGCCTGTGGCAACGCTTTTGTGATTCGAACGGCGCCTCAGGGCGCCGTTTTTCGTTGGCCAAGCAGGCTCGCGACCGCTTCGGCCGCGATTTCGCCAGCCGGCCGCTCGGTCGCCATCGCGCGCGCGATATCGGCAAAGCCTGCGCGCTGGGCGGCGCGCTGGGGTGTGTCGGCGACCAGGCGCTCGAGCTGCCTGGCGACCAGACCCGGGCTCAGGAAGGAATCGTAATATTCCGGCACGACCGGGTAGTCGGCGACCAGGTTGGGCAGCGATCCGGTCCATGTCGTCAGCAACGAATAGGCGAATTTGAACAGCGGGTCGGCCTTGTAGCACGATACCAGCGGCACGCCGGCAAGTGCGAGTTCGAGCGAAACGGTGCCGGAGGCGGCAAGGGCGGCATCGGCCGTGCCGAAGGCGGCGTATTTTTGCGCCGCCCCGGTGACGATTGTCGGTGCCGTCACCCAGTCGCGCGTCGCCTCGGCAAGCGTCTGTTGCAGGTGCGGCAATGTCGGTATGGTCAGGTCGAGCGTCAGCCCGCGCTGCTGCATGATCGCGACGGTCTCGCCGAACGGCTCCGTCAGCCGCTTGAGCTCCGAGCGGCGCGAACCGGGCAGAACGAGCAGCCTGATCGTTTCTCCCGCCGCGGGCGGAACCTTTGCGCGCTGGCGCTCGGCTGCGGTCACGACGGCGGGATCGTGGACCAGGCGATGGCCGACATAGGTCGCAGGCGGCCCGCCCAGGCGGCGCAGCACCTCGACCTCGAACGGCAGCACGCACAGCACATGGTCGACGAAGGCGGCCATGTGCGCCGCCCGCCCCGGCCGCCATGCCCATACGCTCGGGCACACATAGTGAACGACGGGAATATCGGGCGCGAGCGCGCGCACCTTCTTGGCCACGCGCAGGCTGAAATCGGGGCTGTCTATGGTAATCAGCACGTCGGGCCTGGCGTCGGCCAGCGCGTGTGCCGTGGTTGCGATGCGGCGGACGAGTTGCGGCAGCCTGGCGACCACGGCCGAAAAGCCCATCAGCGCGATTTCCTCCGGGTCGAACAGCGTGCGCAGGCCAAGCCCGGCAAGATGCTGTCCGCCGACACCGAAGAGTTCCGGTTCCTCCCCGAGGCTGATCGCCAGCGCGCGAACAAGATCGGCGCCGAGAAGGTCGCCGGATTCCTCGCCCGCGATCACCGCGACACGCAATGGCGCGCCGGCGCTCATGGGTCGCGCTCGTCGACCCCGGTCACGAAAAGTCCGAGCCGGTTCGCGGTCTCGATCACCTTGCCTTGATCGAGAATGATGGAGCGGCCGGCTTCGACGGCGATCCCGACCAGGCCGGCCGCATGGGCGCCTTCGACGCTGTTGGGACCGATGGCGGGCAGGTCGGCGCGCAATTCCTGGCCCGGCTTGGCGCATTTGACCAGCACGCCGCGGCTGCTCGCCGCGATGCGGCCATGCGTACGCAGGTGGGCGACCCGGGCCAAAAGCCCGTCCGTGCCCTCGATGCCTTCGAGCGCGACCACACGCCCGCCAATGGCGACCGCCGCCTGACCGATATCGAGCGCGCCGATCGCCCGTGCGGCGGTCCGTGCGGCGCTGATGTCGCGGCGGTCCTTGGCGGTCGGCCGCGCACGCGTCAGCGTGACGGCCGTCGCCACCAGATCGGGCAGGATTTCGTGCGCGCCCATCACGGCGAAGCCGCGCGATTCCAGAAAACCGACGATGGCGCGCAAAATGCCGTCGTCGCCGCGCCCCAGCGTGGCGACAACGCGCGGCAGCATCGCGATCAGGTCGACGGTCCATTTCAGGCGCGACAGGGCCGGCCGCCTCTCGATGGCGCCGGCAAGCACGACATGGCTCACCCCCGCCGTTTTCAGGACCCCGACAAGACGGCCGAACTCCTCCAGTTCGATCACTTCATGTTCGAACCGCCAGAGCGGCGAGTCCGGCCTCACCTCGCCGCCGACAATGACCACGAACGGGTTCTGTCCGCGCGCGGCCAGGCCGAGCGCGAGATCGGCCGGTAGCCTGCCGCCGCCGGCGACGATCGCGACGCGCCGGGTGAATTCGGTGGCGCCGGTGGCTTCAGGCGTGCTCGTCATCAGCGGCCGCATCGCTCTCCCCCCGCGGTGGCACGCAGAAATAGCGTTTGTCGCGATCGGTCATGAAGGCGACGATCTGCATCACCGCCTCGACGTCGGAAAACTCGGATCTGACGATGTCGAGGTTTTCCGTCAGCGGGCGCTGCGGATCGAAAATCTGCCGATAGGCCTCACGCATGCGCAGGATCTGGGCGCGCGGCATGCCGGAGCGGCGCATGCCGACAATGTTGAAGCCTCTGAGCTTGGCCCGGTTGCCCGCCACCATGCCGTAGGGGATGACGTCGCCGACAATCGCCGAGCAGCCGGCCGCGAAGGCGCGGGCGCCGATCCTGACATGCTGGTGGACCGCCGTCAGTCCGCCGACGATCACATGGTCGCCGAGTTCGCAGAACCCGCCCAGCGTCGAGCCGTGGGTCAAGGTGACGTTGTTGCCGATGATGCAATCATGCGCGACATGGGAATAGGACAGAAAATAGCCGTCGTCGCCGACCACGGTCGCCTTGCGTCCGCCGTCGGTGCCCACATGCATGGTCACGGCCTCTCGAATGACACAGTTGCGCCCGATCGTCAGGGTTGTGTGGCCGCCCTTGTGCTTGGTGTCCTGCGGCTGCCCGCCAAGTGCCGCGTGCGGGTAGATCTTCGTGCCCGCGCCGATCGTTGTGGCGCCGGTCACCGAAATATGGCTGAGCAGCTCGACGCCCGCCTCCAGCACCACGTTGGCCCCGACATGGCAGAACGGACCGATGCGCACGTCAGGCGCCAGGCACGCGCCCGGCTCGATGACCGCGCTTGGATGGATCAGATCTTCGGACCGGTGTTGCATGGGGCTGCGTATTCAGCCGTTCTGTTTGGGCGTCATCATGGCGGATATCTCCGCCTCGGCTACCTTGGTGCCCTCGACGGTTGCCACGCAAGCGAACTTGAACACCGCCCCGCGCTGCTTCAGCTTGCGCACCGCGATGCGCAACTGATCGCCCGGGACGACTGGGCGGCGGAATTTTGCGCCGTCAATGGTCATGAAATAGACGAGGTTTGGCGTGTGTTTGCCGGAATTGCGCACGCAGATGGCGCCCGCCGTCTGCGCCATCGCCTCAACGATCAAGACCCCCGGCATGACCGGCATTTCGGGAAAATGACCCTGGAAATGCGGCTCGTTGACGGTGACGTTCTTGATGCCGACGGCGGAATCGTCGCCGTCGACCTGCTCGATCCGGTCAACAAGCAAAAAAGGATAACGGTGCGGCAGGTAGCGCAGCAGTGCCTGGATGTCGAGCGTATCGAGAACTGGATTGGCCTGCGGCTCAGACATCCCGGTTGCCCTTTCGCGCCTTGTTGCCCGCCAGCTTGCGTATCATATTCACCTCGCGAAACCAGTCCTTGGCCGGTTGCGCCGGCAGTCCCGCCCATTTCTGCCCGGCCGGAATGTCATGCATCACGCCGCTTGCCGCTGCAATATGCACGCCGTTGCCGATCTTGACGTGATCGGCGATGCCGACGAGGCCGCCCAGCATGACGAAGTCCCCGATCACGACCGAGCCGGAGATGCCGACATGGGCGGCGATCGCGCAATGCCTGCCGATCCGGACATTGTGGCCAAGCTGAACCAGATTGTCGATCTTGGTCCCTTCGCCGATCAGCGTGTCGCTCAGCGCGCCGCGGTCGATCGTGGTGTTGGCGCCGATCTCCACGTCATCTTGAATGACCACCCGGCCAAGCTGCGGCATCTTTTTCAGGCCGCCCGGCGAGGGCATGAAACGAAATCCGTCCTGGCCGATGCGTGCGCCGGCATGGATGATGACCCGGTCGCCGATCAGGCTGGCGACAATGCTTGCCGACGCGCCGACATAGCAGTCGCGACCGATCTGGCATCCCGGTCCGATCACCGCGCCGGGGGCGATCACGGTGCCGCGCCCGATCGCGGCGCCCGGCCCCACCACGGCACCCGCCTCCACGATGGCGCCGGGTTCGACAAGCGCGTCGGCGGCGATGTGGGCGGCCGGCGACAGGCCGGTCTCGCAGGTCACCGCCTGCGGCGAGGCGGCGGCCGGGCACACGACGCCGGCCACCTCGGCGAAGGCGAGCGCCGGCGAAGGCGTCGTCAGAGCGGCGATGCCGGCCGGCACCCTTGCGGCCAGCTCGACCGGGCACAACACGGCAGCGGCCGTCAGTGTGTCCAGCAGCTTGGCGTGGCGGCCCTTCTCGACATAGACAAGCGTGCCGGGGCCGCCTTCCTCGGCGGCCACCAGCCTGCTTATCTCGTTGCCCGCAAGCGTTTCATCGGCGATCTCCGCCCCGGCCAGCGTGGCGATCTCGCCGGCCGTATAGCGGCGCGACGGCACGTAGAACTGCGGCTCAGCCATACTGGATCCGAACCCTCGGTCGCGCGGGCTCAGATGTCCCGGGCTCGCGGTCGCGGATTTCCACCCTAGAAGCGGGTGGAAACGCCGAAGTTGATATTCTGCACCTCGTCGGTCGGTTCCTTGACGATCGGGAACGCGTAGTCGAGGCGGATCGGACCGAACGGCGACGACCACAGAATACTGGCGCCGACCGAGGCCCGCCATTTCATGCCCGTCGTCGACGGATCGGCGTCGAGCAGCGTATTGCCGTAAAGCGTCGCAGCGTCCACGAACAGCGCGCCCTTCAGACCGAAGCCGTACGGCACCAGCGGCAGCGGGAACTGCGCCTCGGCCGAGGCATGGAAATAGGTCGTGCCGCCGAGATGGTCGGTCGGAGAGGTCAACGAGGCCGGTCCGATACCGCTTCCCTCGAAACCGCGAATGATGCGGTCCGTATTCTGGAAGTGATCGAACAGGCGCAGGGTCTGACCGGTGGGGATGATGTGACCGGCGCCGGCGACCAGAACGCCGACCACGTCCTGCTCGTCGAGCAGCGTGTGGTAATAGGTGCCGCGCCCGGTCAGCTTGACATATTGGGCATCGCCGCCAAGGCCTGCGACCTCGACCGAGAAGGTCGAGTAGATGCCTTCGCGCGGGTTCTTCATGTCGTCGATCGTGTTGTAGAGCAACGTGCCCGAGACCGCCGATTTCACCCACGGGCTCTGCCCGACCGCTGTGACGATCGCCGGCGAGATCACGCAGCCCGGATCGGGAATGCCGTCGGGCGGGGCGACGCCGGTTCCGTTGGTGATGCTGTCGCACGCGCCGGTGAGGCCGTATTCCTCGACCGAATAGGAATAGGCGACCTGTCCGGTGAGCGCCTCGGTGATCGGCAGGCCGAAGCGCACCGTCGCACCCGTCAGTTCGGACGTGTAGTTGTCGAAGGAGCGCGTCTGCCGGAAAATATCAAAGCCGGCCGAGATCCGCCGGCCCAGGAAATAGGGCTCGGTGAACGACAGGCCGTAATCGCGCGAACCGTTGCCGCCGCCGACCGACACTTTGATGAACTGGCCGCGGCCGAGGAAGTTCTTCTCCGCGATCGAACCCTCGATGTTGACGCCTTCGCGTCCGCGGGCCGAATCGCCGGTGGAATAGCCCGCGCCGACGGAAAACTCGCCGGTCGACTTCTCGACCACGTCGATGACCAGATAGACCTGGTCCGGCTGCGAACCGGGCACGGTGGAGATGTTGACCGCGGTGAAATAGTCGAGCCGCTCCAGGCGCCGCTTGGCGCGCTGCACCAGGACCTGGTTGAAGGCGTCGCCTTCGCTGATGTCGAACTCGCGGCGGATCACATAGTCGCGCGTGCGGTCATTGCCGCGGATCTCGATGCGCTCGACATAGGTGCGCGGTCCCTGGTCGATCGAATAGACGACCGAAATGGTGCGGGTTTCGAAATCGCGATTGCCGCGCGGCGTGACCTGGGTGAAGGCGTAGCCCATGCCCACGGCGCGCTCGGTCAGCGCGATGATCGTGTCTTCCACGTCCTTGGCGGAATAGACATTGCCGCGACGGGTTTCCAGCAGCGAATCGAACGCGCCGGTGTCGATGCCGTCGAGCGTGGTCTCGATGGAGACGTCGCCGAACGTGTAGCGGTCGCCTTCCTCGATGGTGATGTTGACGGTGTACTCGTTGGTGGTCTCGTCGAGATCGGCCGAAGCGGATATCACCCGGAAATCGGCGTAGCCGCGATTGTAGTAGAAGCGGCGCAGCGCCTCCTCGTCGGCCCGCAGCCGGTTCTCGTCGTAAATGTCGTCGCGGAACAGGAAGGACAGCAGGTTCGACTTCTTGGTCGAGATCACGTCGCGCAGCCGCCTGTCGCTATAGGCGTTGTTGCCGACGAAACTCACCGACGCGATCTTGGTACGGCCGCCTTCGGTGATCTCGTAGACAACGTTGACGCGGTTTTCGCCGAGATCGATCGTGCGCGCGGTGACGATCGCGTCCTCGCGGCCGATCTGTGCGTAGGCCTGGCGGATGGTCTCGACGTCGGCTTCCATCGCCGCGTTGGAGAACGACCCGCGGGCACGCATCTGGACGGCCCGTGCGAGGTCGGCGTCCTTGAGCTTGCGATTGCCCTGGAAAATGACCTGATTGACGATGGCGTATTCGTCGACTTCGACCACCAGCGTCGAGCCGCGGAAATTGATCCGCACGTCGGCGAACAGGCCGGTGCCGAACAGCCGCTTGACGGCTTCGTCAATGTCGGCGCCGGAATAGTTCTGCCCCTGGCGGATGTTCAGGTAGCTGCGAATGGTTTCATTGTCGACGCGGCTGTTGCCGCGGATATCGACGGAACGGACCACGGCCGCCTCGGCGACCACCACGCTGGCCATCTGAAATGCCAAAGAGCCGGACACAATCATGCCGGCCGAAAGAGCGGCCGCCGACGCGGCGCTCAAAAATTTCTTAGTTGCCTTCATCGGGCTAAATTACCTTGTTCTCGTAGTCCCCACGGCGAGAAACCGGATATCTGATCGTGCCTGATACCCTATTACCCGGAAATTCCATACACGCAAGGCTTCTGGTTAATTTGCATTTACTAATCCGCATTGCGTGGCTTTCACGTCACGCAATTTGCCGGAAATGGTAAATGGCTAGTCAATCCAATACGCTGTCGCCCGCCGTTCTCGCACCTCAGCACCCGAATATGTCGTTCCAGAACACGAATCCCATAAACACCAGTACCAGCAGCAGCCCGGCCCGGTAAACCGCCTCCGTCACGCGTTCGGACACCGGCCGGCCGGTCGCCGCCTCAACGGCATAAAACACCAGGTGCCCCCCGTCCAGCGGCGGGATCGGCAATAGGTTTAGCACACCGATGCCCACGGACAGAAGCGCGACGAGTTGTATCAACCATTCGAAGCCCTTGCTTGCCGCCTTGCCGGCCATGTCGGCGATCCGAACGGGCCCGCCAAGCTGACAGCGGTCCTCACGCCCTGCCACAAACCGTTTCAAAAATTGACCGGTACGCACGATGATGTAGCCGGTTTCGGTCACGGCTTCGCCAACGGCTTCCAGCGGACCGTACTCGACCGCGCGCGGCTGGCCGGCTTCCGGCGAGCTGACGACGCCGATGATACCGACTTTGATCGTGTTGCCGAGCGCGTCGGTCTGTTCGGTGCTCTCCGGCGTCGCGCGCAGCAAGACCTCCTCGCCCTGACGCAGCATGACAAAGGTCAGCTCGTCTCCGGCGCGGCCCGAGACCAGCCGCTGCACATCGGCGAAGGTCTCGACCTTGCTGCCGTCGACGGAAACGAAACGGTCGCCGGGCAGGAAACCGGCCGCGGCGGCCGGGCTGTCGGCGCGGACTTCCGACACGATCGGTTCGGAGACGAAGCGGCCATAAGCGGCAAACATCACCGCAAACACCGCGATCGTCAGCAGGAAGTTGAACAGCGGTCCGGCAACCACGGTGGCCGCGCGTTTCCAGACCGGCTGCAGGTGGAAGGCGCGCGCGCGATCGCTTTCGCTGAGCGCTTCCATTTCCTCTGAACCAGGCTGGCTGGTGGCGTTCATGTCGCCGACGAACTTGACGTAGCCGCCCAGCGGTACGGCCGAGAGCTTCCAGCGGGTGCCGTGCCTGTCGGTGAAGCCGACCAGTTCGGGACCAAAGCCGATCGAAAACGCGTTGACGCCGATGCCGCACAGCCTGCCGATGAGGTAGTGCCCCATCTCGTGCACGAAGACGACGACCGTCAACACGAACAGGAACGGCACGATCGTCCCGATCAGAAGACCGTTCGTGCCGATGATCGAATCCAGCATGCCGCCCACTTCCATCTAACTGTTGCCCCTGCATGCGCCGGTCCGCTGTCTCGGCAAGGTCACGCCGCTGTTCAGCCTGACGCGAATGCGGCCAGGGGATCGTTCGGTCCCGATGCGGCCACGCCGATCAGGTAAAGGGCAATCACGGCGGCGACAAGACCGTCGACGCGATCCATGACGCCGCCATGGCCCGGAATGAGACTGGAGGAGTCCTTGGCGCCGAAATGGCGCTTGAGCCAGGATTCAAACAGATCGCCGATTTGCGAGACCGCGCTCAACAGCACGATCGCCGCGATCGCCAGCCAGCCGATGGGCAGGCCCGCCCCCGTCGCCACGCCGAGCCCGGCGATCACGGCAAACAGCACGCCGCCGAAAGCGCCGCTCCAGGTCTTGCCCGGCGAAATCGCCGGCGCCAGCTTCGGCCCGCCTGCCAGCCGGCCGACGAAATAGGCAAAAATGTCGGTCGCCCACACGACGGCAAACAAAAACAGCACCGCGACCAGCCCCGGCTGCCCGTCGCCGCGAATGGCGGTCGCGGCGATCACCGGCAAAAGCGCGTAGGCGACGCCGCCGGCGCCCCACAGGCCCTGCCCCGAAACCAGGCCGGAGATCAGCGCCAACCCGGTGCCGGCGGCAAGCGCGACCAGCAGCGTCGCGGGCTGCAGGCCGGCAAGCACCATGACCAGCAGCAGGCAAGCCACCCCGCAAATCAGCGCGAAATGCGCCATGTGGCGGCGCTGGTCGCTCAACAGGCACCATTCGTAGAAAATCGCGGCGCCGACGACGACGGCAAGCACCCGAAAGGCCGCGCCGCCGAGATAGGTCAGGCCGAGCGCGACGCCGGCCAGGACCAAGGCCGAAACGAGCCGCAGGTAAAAATTGCTCATCGCTCTACCCGGTGTCCGGCCGGGAACGGGCCCGGACGGGCGCTCACGAAGCCACGTCCCTGGCGGCAACGCCGCCAAAGCGCCGGTCCCGGTTTGCGAAGATCTCGATGGCGGCAAGCAGGTCGTCGCGGGTGAAGTCGGGCCAATGCCCGGGCAGGTAGACGAATTCGGCGTAGGCGGCCTGCCAGAGCAGGAAATTCGACAGCCGCTGGTCGCCGCCGGTGCGGATGATCAGATCGGGATCGGGAATGCCGGCCGTGTCCAGAAAGGCGGCGAACGTGTCTTCGGTAACCTGGTCGGCCGTGATCTCGCCGCGCGCCGCCATACGCGCGATCTTGGCGGCGGCGCGGGCGATCTCGTCGCGCGCGCCGTAATTGAAGGCGATGACCAGGTTCATCGCGATATTGTCCCGGGTCAGCGCCTCGGCTTCCTCAAGCAGCGCCTTGATGTCGGGTTTGAGGCCCTTGCGGTCGCCGATCACGCGCACCTTGACGCCGTTTTGATGCAGTTCGGCCAGGTCGCGCCGGATAAAGAGCTTCAAGAGCCCCATCAGATCGTTGACCTCCGAGGCGGGACGCGACCAGTTCTCGGACGAAAACGCATACACCGTCAGCCAGTCGATCCCGGCCTCGCCGGCAGCGCGCACGGTCTTGCGCAGCACCTCCACGCCGGCGCGATGGCCGGCGGTGCGCGGCATGCCGCGCGCCTTGGCCCAGCGGCCGTTGCCGTCCATGATGATCGCGATATGAGCCGGTTTGGTCATCGTCGCCTTCCAGATCAGCAAACAGCCCCGTTCACACGATCACACATGCATGATCTCGGCTTCCTTCTCGGCGAGCACGCTGTCGATCGTGGCGATGGTGTCGTCGGTCAGCTTTTGCACCTGGTCGGAGCGCGAACGCACCTCGTCCTGTCCGAGGTCGCCGTCCTTTTCCATCTTCTTGAGCCCTTCCATGCCGTCGCGGCGTACGTGACGGGCGGCCACGCGGGCGCTCTCGGCATATTGGTGGGCGATCTTGACCAGTTCCTTGCGCCGCTCCTCGTTGAGTTCGGGGAGCGGGATGCGCAACGTCGTGCCGTCGACGATCGGATTGAAGCCGAGATTGGATTCGCGGATCGCGCGGTCGACGGCGCCGACCAGGGTCTTGTCCCAGACGGAAATCTGGATCATGCGCGGTTCGGGCACGGTCACGGTGCCGACCTGCGTGACCGGCATCGGCGAGCCATAGGCCGTCACCATGACCGGATCGAGCAGGTTCGCCGACGCGCGTCCGGTCCGCAGGCTGGCCAGATCGTGCTTGAAGGCGTTGACCGCGCCCTCCATGCGCCGTTGCAAATCCTTGTAGTCATACCCGCTGCTCATTGTCTGGCTCCGTCTCCCGGTGGCATTCGCGGACCGTGTTTCACTCGTCGGAAACAACGGTGCAGCGGCCTTCTCCCTTGAGAATCGCTGCGAAGCCGCCTTTTTCATGTATCGAATAGACGATTATCGGAATGTTGTTTTCGCGCGCAAGCGCAATCGCTGCGGTATCCATCACCGCCAGGCCTTTTTGCAACACTTCGCGATGGGTGATGTGCTCGTAGCGGCGCGCATCGGGGTGATTTTTCGGATCGGCCGAATAGACGCCGTCGACCTGGGTGCCCTTGAACAGCGCATCGGCGCCGATTTCGGCGGCGCGCAGCGCGGCGGCCGAATCGGTGGTGAAGAAGGGATTGCCCGTGCCGCCGGCGAAGATCACCACCTTGCCGGCGTTCATGTAGGCGGTGGCCTTGCGTTGGGAAAAGCTCTCGCACAGTTCGGGCATGGCGATGGCCGACAGCACCACCGCGTCGACCCCGATCTTGACCAGCGAGGTGCGCATGGCCAGCGAATTGATGACGGTGGCCAGCATGCCCATATGGTCGCCGGTCACCCGATCGCCGCCGGCCGAGGCCACGGCCACGCCGCGGAAAATATTACCGCCGCCGATCACCAGCCCGACCTCGACGCCGAGCTTTCGCGCCTCGGCGATGTCGGCGGCGATCTGATCGGCGACCGAGACGTCGATGCCAAAACCCTGCTTGCCCATCAACGCCTCGCCGGATGCTTTGAGCAGGACACGGCGATAGGGCGGTTTGGCAGGCATCACACACTCTTTATCGTTCGGAAAACCGTTGCGCGGCTTGCGATACACGAAGGGCGTCGCGTTGTCACGCGACGCCCTGATAGTGTTTGCGGTGCTAAGATTGGGTTATTTTTTGACCGCTGCGGCAACTTCGGCGGCAAAATCGCTTTCCTCGCGCTCGATGCCCTCGCCGAGCGCGAAACGCACGAAGCCGGTCAGCTTGGCGGGCGCGCCGATCGTTGCCTCGGCTTCCTTCAGCGCCTGTTCCACGGTCAGGTCGGGATTGATCACGAAGGCCTGCTTCAGCAACACCACTTCCTCGTAGAACTTGCGCAACCGGCCTTCCACCATCTTGTCGATGATGTTGTCGGGCTTGCCGGAGGCGCGGGCCTGGTCGGCGAAGATGTCGCGTTCCCTGGCCACGGCGGCGGGATCGAGCTCTTCGGTGGTCAGCGCCATCGGGTTGGTCGCGGCGACATGCATGGCGACCTGGCGCGCGAAACCGCGCGCGGCCTCGGCGTCGCCGGCGGTCTCGATGCCGACGAGCACGCCGAGCTTGCCGAGATTGTCGCCGACGGCGTTGTGGACATAGGTCGCCACCACGCCCTGCCCCACGGTCAGCTTGGCCGAGCGGCGCAGGCTCATGTTCTCGCCGATGGTCGCGATCGCGTCGCGCACCTGGTCGACCACCGGCTTGCCGGTGCCGGGATAGGCGACCTGGGCGACGGCGCTGGTCGATCCGTCGGTCGACAGCGCCACCGTGGCGATGTTGCGGACCAGATCCTGGAAGGCCTCGTTGCGGGCGACGAAGTCGGTCTCGGAATTGACTTCCACGACGATGCCGGCATTGGCGTCGGCGGCGACGCCGATCAGGCCTTCGGCGGCGGTGCGCCCGGCCTTCTTGTCCGCCTTGGCGACGCCCTTCTTGCGCAGGAAGTCGACCGCGGCCTCCATGTCGCCGCCGGTCTCCGTCAGCGCGCTCTTGCAGTCCATCATGCCCGCGCCGGTCATCTCGCGGAGCTCTTTCACCTGTGCAGCCGAAATGCTCATCTCTACCTCTCGTACCAAGTCGGGTCGGACGCCGTCAGGCGCTGTTGTGCACCTGTCGCGCACGCCCGGGAAATGCCCTTGTTCGCGGCCAGCACGGTTGGCACCATGCCGGTCCGCCTCGCAGATTACTGCGACGGATTTTTTACGCGCTCTTGCCGGCTTCGGGCGCCGGCGCGGGTTCGGGTTCCAGCGCGGGCTCGACCGGTGCTTCCTCGGCCGCGCCGACATCGACGCCGAGCGCGCCCTGCTGGCGTGCGATGCCGTCGATCGCCGCCTTGGCGACCAGGTCGCAATAAAGCGAGATGGCGCGCGCGGCGTCGTCATTGCCCGGGATCGGGTAATCGACGATGTCCGGATCGCAGTTGGAATCGACGATCGCCACGACCGGAATGCCCAGGCGCTTGGCTTCCTGGATGGCGATCGCTTCCTTGTTGGTGTCGATCACGAACATCAGGTCCGGCGTCGAGCCCATGTCGCGGATGCCGCCGAGGGCCTTGTTGAGCTTCTCGCGCTCGCGCTCGAGGTTGAGGCGCTCCTTCTTGGTGAAGCCCTGGGCGTCGCCGGCCAGCAATTCGTCGAGCTTGCGCAGGCGCTGGATCGAATGGGAAATCGTCTTCCAGTTGGTCAACATGCCGCCCAGCCAGCGCGCATTGACGAAATACTGCGCCGAACGCTGCGCCGAATCGGCGATGATCTCGGATGCCTGACGCTTGGTGCCGACCATCAGCACGCGGCCGCCGGCCGCCACCGTGTCGGAGATGACCTTGAGCGCCTGGTGCAGCAGCGGGACGGTCTGCGACAGGTCGATGACATGGACATTGTTGCGGGCGCCAAAGATGTAGGACGCCATTTTCGGGTTCCAGCGGTGGGTCTGGTGGCCGAAGTGAACACCAGCTTCCAGGAGCTGGCGCATGCTGAAATCGGGCAGTGCCATAGGATTTTCCTTTCCGGTTTGGCCTCCACGGGTGAACGACGACACCGCGTCCGCGATGGCGCCACCGGCGGCGACGACCGGATTTCTCCCGGCTCGTTACCTATCCCCGTGTGTGGAATGAGCGCGCAAATAGGCGATTTTGCCTGCTATTGCAAGCCCGACGCCCATTTGCCGTCGTGCCGGTCCGCCGCGGCCCGCCTTTTACCGCCCGCTGGAGGTTCTGCGCCCTGCCCGCGCTACGGGCAGCCGCTGTTCGTCCGGCCGTTCGCGCCGCTTGCCGTTCTTGACCCGGACCCGGCGGAACACCGCGACGATTTCCTCGCGTCCGCAGGCGACCGCGCCCAGCGCCAGCGCTCGGCTGCGCTCCAGCCCGGTGATGTCGTAATGGGGCGCCGACGTCTTCGGCGGGCCCTGGTAGGAGAGCCGGGTTATGCCGAGCCTGGCGGCGAAGCCGTGCAGCTCCTCGGGGCTGTCGGCCAGCAAATGGCACCATTTGCGGCCGGCGAAGCGCCACAGCGGGCGATCGACATAGACGGCCACAACGCCGCCTTCAGTTCTCGCAGCCGGCCGGCTGGTCGAACAGCGCCAGGTCGACCAGCGTTCCGGTCATGGAAAAATCACCGTAATCCATCACCAGGTCGCGGGTGATGCCGTTGGGATGCAGCTTGAAGTCGATCCGGTAATCGGGCAGTTCCTCGCCCTTGGACAGATCGAAATAGGCGATCGACACCGGCCAGTAGCGCGCCGGCTCGATGGCGCCGGCCGCCGGGAATTCGCCGTCCTGTTGATCGGTGACGTCCTGCTGGCCGATGATCACCGTGGTGGTCATGATCCTGTCGGCGTCCTCGGACCCGTCATACAGATCGGTTTCGTAGAAGGTTTCGCCCTGTTCGGCCTTTGCGATCAGCTCTTCCAGGTGCCGCGTGGGAAACTGTGTCGCCGCCAGCGTCACGGTGCTGCGCACGGGTTTGTCGATCTCCACAACGGTGGCGCCGTCCTTCAGCCGGGCACGGCCTTTGACCTCGCGGTCGAGCGCCCGGTCGACATAGGCCTTGGTGACGAAGTCGAAGCTGTCGCCGCCCGGTCCCTCATAGGTCGAAGTCTGCTGGTCGGTCATGCGCGAGACGTCGGCGGTGTCGATCTGGGTGACGAAGCGGAAATTGACCGTATAGCCCTCGCAGGCCGATCCGTTGAACTCGTAGACCATGCGTCCGCGCGCCGCCGTGATGCCGGAGCGGTCGGAGGCCTCGTCGAGCGCGATGTCGTAGACGGCCCGGTGCGGAACCAGGCCCGGCTGTGCCATGGCCGGCGTCGCGGCGAGCCCGCACAGGGCGCAGGTGGCGATAGCGCGGATGACGCGCATGATAGTCTCCCTGACATCCGCCGCGGCGGATCTTGCATGACGGTCGGTGGCGTTTGCGCCGTCATTCGGCTGATTCCTGGGCACAGTATTAAATATGGCTTGGCGGACGCCAGAGCAAATTACACTGTTTGCGCACCGGTACGATGCCGACGACAACGCGAAGCGCCACAATGGATGGGAGCCGCACGATCATGACAGCCGCACAGCGCCTGGCCGATTTGGGCTACGATCTGCCGCCTGCCGCTTCTGCGGCCGGCAACTATCTGCCCTTCGTGCGAACCGGTTCGCTCTTGATGATCTCCGGGCAATTGCCGCTCAGGGACGGAAAACTGATCGCCACCGGGCTGCTCGGCCGCGACTTGACGACAATTCAGGGTCAGGAGGCGGCACGCCAATGCGCCTTGAACCTGCTCGCCCAGGCCAGGGCGGGCGCCGGCGATCTGGAAAACATCGCCCGGCTGGTGAAGATCACCGTATTCGTCGCCTCGACGCCGGATTTCACCGAACAGCATCTGGTCGCCAACGGCGCCTCCGACCTGCTGGCCGAGGTGCTGGGAGAGCGCGGCCGGCATGCGCGCGCCGCCGTCGGCACCGCCGTCCTGCCGCTCAACGCGCCGGTCGAGATCGAGGCGATGTTCGAACTTGGCTGAGCGTGTCGCGCACGACCTGTCGTGGCTGACCGCGCGACCGATTGCGCATCGCGGCCTGCACGACCTCAACCGGAGGTGCTGGGAAAACACCCTGCCGGCCTTCGAGGCGGCCTGCGCCAAGGGCTACGCGATCGAATGCGACGTCAGGCTTTCGGCCGACGGGGTGGCGATGGTCTTTCACGACGCCGAACTGGACCGCCTCACCGGCCGGCCGGGGCTCGTGCGGGACCATACGGCCGCCGAACTGGGCGCGATGCGCGTCGGGCAAACCGACGCCCGCGTGCCCTCGCTTTCCCAGGCGCTCGCCTGCGTTGCCGGGCGGGTGCCGCTTGTCATCGAGCTGAAAGGGGCCGAGGGCGCCGATGCGGGGCTGGTGCGCACCGTGGGCCGCGATCTTGCCGCCTATTCCGGCCGGGCGGCGATCATGTCGTTCGACCCCTGGCTGGTGCGGCGCTTTTCGGCCGACGCGCCGGGCATTCCCGCCGGGCTGACGGCCATGGGGACGCAGACGGAGGAGCTGGAAAAGCACTTTTCCATGCTGGCGCACGACATCGCCTTCGTGTCCTACGGGGTTGCCGATCTGCCGAACCCGTTCGTCGCCTTCGTCCGCGAACGGCTCGCCATGCCGGTCATCACCTGGACGGTGCGCACGCCGGACGACATCGCCCGCACCGTCGCCTTCGCCGACCAGATGACGTTCGAGGGCTTCGAGCCCGCTCTCGCCGCCCGATGAGGAGAGACGCCGGGTTTTGCCTTGCAAGCCGGACCGGGCACCATATCTTGGCATGATGGCGATAGACGGCGCATGCAATGGCTCTCCCAAGGCGGACGACTTCGTCATTCGCGTCGTGCCCTCGTTCAGCCAGTTCGGCGAGAGCGAATGGCAGGCGCTCACCGGCACCTGCCGCAACGATGATAAGACGCCCTACAACCCTTTTGTTTCGCACGGATTTCTAAGTTCCCTGGAGGAAGCGGGCTGCGCCGTGCGCGAGACCGGCTGGCAGCCCCAGCATTTGCGCCTGGAGGGGCCGGACGGCGCCCTCCTCGGCGCCGTGCCGTGTTTTTTGAAATCGCACAGCCAGGGCGAATATGTCTTCGACCACGGCTGGGCCGATGCGTTCGAACGCGCCGGCGGCGCCTATTATCCCAAACTCCAGGTCTCGGTGCCGTTCACGCCGGCGACCGGCCCGCGCCTGCTCGTCGCTCGCGATCGCGATCCGGGGCCGGTGCGCGGCGCGCTCGCGACCGGGCTGAAGACGCTGACGGAGCGGCTCGGCGTGTCGTCGGCCCATGTCACCTTCGCGCCGGAAGCCGACGCCGACGCGCTCGAACAGGCCGGGTTCCTGCGCCGCACCGACCAGCAGTTTCATTTCCACAACCAGAATTACGGGTCGTTCGACGATTTCCTCGCCTGCCTCGCCTCGCGCAAGCGCAAGGCGATCCGCAAGGAGCGCCGTGACGCGCTTGGGGAGGGAATCACGATCGAGTGGCTGAACGGCCGCGACCTGACGGAAGCGGTCTGGGACGACTTTTTTCACTTCTATATCGACACCGGCGGGCGCAAATGGGGCCGGCCCTATCTCACCCGGCGCTTTTTTTCGCTGATCAGCGAGCGCATGGGCAACGACATTTTGCTGGTCATGGCGCGGCGCGGCGGGCGCTATATCGCCGGTGCGATCAATTTCATCGGCGGCGACACGCTGTTCGGCCGGCATTGGGGCTGTGTCGAGGACCACCCGTTCCTGCATTTCGAGGTCTGTTATTACCAGGCGATCGCGTTTGCCATCGAACGCGGGCTGAAAGTGGTGGAGGCCGGCGCGCAGGGGCCGCACAAGCTGGCGCGCGGCTACGTGCCGGTCACCACCCATTCCGCGCATTTCATCGCCCATCCGGGGCTCAGGCGCGCGGTCGCCGACTATCTCGACCACGAGCGCGCCGATGTCGCCCGCGTCGGGGCCTATTTCGAGGACCACGCCCCGTTCAGAAAACCGTGATCGCGACGGCCGCTCAAAAATAGGATCGCGCTGGCCGCTCAGTGGGCGAGCGTCTTGGAAAACAGATTGAGCACCAGCACGCCGGCGACGATCAGCAAGATGCCGATAATGGCGGCCAGGTCGAGGGTCTGGCGAAACCATACCCAGCCTATCGCGGTGATGAACACGATGCCGACCCCGGACCAGACCGCGTAGATGATGCCGACCGGCAGCACCCGAAGGGGTAAGGACAGGAAATAGAAGGCGAGCGAATAACCGCCGATCGTGACCAGCGACGGCCACAATCTGGTAAAACCGTCGGTCTGCTTGAGCGCCGTGGTCGCCACGACCTCGAACATGATGGCGGCGGCGAGATAAAAATAGGTCATCGACGGCTCCGCGGATTCGGGCCCTGCCCGGTTGACGACAGTGAAACTAGCGCCGAAACATGGCCGCGATAGCGGTCACGGAACGAGGATGAGATGAGCCAGCCCGCCTACGACGCCGACAACGTGTTTGCCAAGATCCTGCGCGGCGAATTGCCGGCGCACAAGCTCTACGAGGACGAGCACACGCTTTCATTGATGGACATCATGCCGCGCGGCGACGGCCATTGCCTGGTGATCCCGAAAAAGCCCTCGCGCAATATTTTCGACGTCGAGGCCACCGACCTGGCGGCGGTGATGGCGACGACCCAGACGCTGGCGAAGGCCGTCACCAGGGCGTTTTCGGCCGACGGGGTGACGATCCAGCAGTTCAACGAGCCGGCCGGCGGGCAGGTCGTGTTCCATCTGCACATGCACGTCATTCCGCGTTTCGAGGGGGTGACGCTTCGCCCGCATACCGGCGAGATGGCCGATCAGGCTGTCCTGGCCGAGCAGGCCGAAAAGATCAGGGCAGCCCTGGCCGCGCTGTGATCTTCACGCGCGCCCGCCTGATCGCCCGATAGTGCATCCTCATCGGCCGTGTTGTTCGTCCCAGGACGCACTTGCGGCGACGAGCGCATCGATTTCGCCGGAACAGATCAGCGCTTGCAGGGCCGCGAATTTTTCCGCCGGCCAGCGGTAGATTGCCAGGGCGAGCAGTTGTCGCGTCGTCTCTTCGTCGAAGCGTGTGCGCAGTTCGGCGGCCGGATTGCCGCCGACCACCGCATAGGGCGCGACATCCTTGGTGACGATCGCTCCCGAAGCGATCACGGCGCCCTCCCCGATCGCGACACCCGGCATGATCATGGCGCGCATTCCGATCCAGGCGCCATCGTGGATATGGGTGTCGCCTTTGCCAATATAGGCGTCCGTGATGTTTTCGGCAAAAGGATATAGGCTGAACCAGTCGATGCGGTGTGTGTGGTTTCCTCCCATCAGGATGACGGCTTCCGCGCCGATGCACACGTAATCGCCGATATGAAGCTGATCGACCGGCCATTGCGAAGTCCAGGCGTTGCGGCTGTATTCGTCCCCATAAAGATAGCGGACGACGCTTTCCTCGAAACCGCCGCTCCAGGCATCGCTGTAATAGCTGTGCGTCCCGCGTATGTGGATGTTCGGATTGGATACGGTCTCGTGCAGGTATTCGACCCGCGACCAGTGTTTGACCACCACCATTCTCCTTGCCGACCCCGCGCAAAAGCGTCCACGCATGCGGTCGGTTTTTTCCAAAAGGCCCGCAGTGCGCCGATTCGCGCCGATGTTGTACACTCGCCTCTGCCCGCGGTCGGAACAAGCCGACCCGCGTCTTGCAGCGGGCTTGGCGCAAAAAATCAGCCGAACAGGAAAATCCCGCCCAGCAGCACCGCCTCGCCGGCCAGGATGCCGACGAAGACGCGCTTGCCGGCGGCGAGATAGGCCAGGAAACTGGCGATGGCGGCGGCGATGCGCAGGGCGAGCGGCGTGGCGGCGAGCGCGCCGGCGGGAAAGATGATCAGATTGGCGATCACGGCCGCCACCAGCGCGGTCGCCACCGCCCGGACGAGAACCAGAATGTCGGCGTCCTCCGACAGCCGGTCGCCGAGATAGACGCCGAGATAACGCCAGCAATCCGTCGCCAGCCAGCCGGCAAGCAGGATGAACAGATAGGGCCACCACCAGGCGTCGATCGCGGCGAAACTCATTGGCGCGCTCTGCGGCGGGCGAAGCGGTGCCAGCCATAGGCCATCAGGCCGCCGAGCAGGCCCGCCGCCAACAGGTCGACGCCTGGCGCGACAAGGTGGAAGACCGGTCCCAGCGCAAGCCCGAACATCATCGCGAGATGGCCGGCCCGCTCGCGCGCCGATCCCCACAGCGAGGTCAGAAAATAGATCGGGGTCAACAAAAACAGCGCCGCGCCGACGATCGGCGGCAGGTTCTGCGCCAGGCTGAACACCACCGCGACCACGACCATGTTGACGACCACCAGCGTCGCGCCCAGCCCGGCATAGAAAACCGTGCGCCGGTGCCTGGGCACGGTCGGGAAACGTTCCAGCGCCACCACCCAGGAGGTGACGGCGACGAAGTGCGACAGCGCGTAGAGCACCCATTTGCGTGTCGTCGGCGCGCGCATTTCCGGAACGATCGCGACCACCATCGGCATCAGCCGCACCGAGGAGAGCGCGACCGCGAAGGCGGCGGCGAGAAGCGTGGTGTTGGACAGGATCGCGCCGACCAGAACCACCTTGCCCGGCAACGCCCACACGATGCCGACCATGAACACGGTCTCGGCCATCGTCAGGCCGGCCTCGCGCGCCAGGCCGGCAAAGCCGACAAAGGCACTGGCCAGGATCAGGCCCGGGATCGAAAACGACGCCGCGACGCCGCGCAGGAACCAGCGCCACGGGCCGGCGCCGTCGGCCTCGGTCGCGGGGATATCGGCGCCGTTCATCCCCGGTGCGCCTGCCGGGTGCGGGCGGAGCGCGCGCCGCGACGCTCAGCCAAGGTCCAGCACCTGTTGCGAGAGACGGCGGGCCCGGGCCGCCAGCGCCTTGCGCGGAGAGGCCAGCGCAAGGCTGTGTGCGCGGCGCGCCACGGCGGCCTCGATCCGGCCGGCGCGCGCCAGATCCACCAGGGCCGACAGGGCCGAGGCGGCGGCAATGGTCGAGCGCTCGTCCAGCTTGGCGGCGAGAATTTCCGCCAGCCGTGCAGCCTGGCCGGCGTCCAGATCGAGACGGGCGAGGATTTTCGGGATTTGTTCTCCGCGCTCCCAAGGGCCCGGCCGCGCCAGCAGGGTCATCAGGCGCTCGGCCCGTCCTTCGAACAGGTCGGGCCGGTCGAGTGCAACCTGCATGGCGGCGTGCGCGGCGTGGGCGACCACGGTCGCGTCCTCGTCGCCCAGTAGCGCGACCAGCTCGTCGAGGCGCGCGGGGCAATCGAGAAGCTCCCGCGCGACCGCGCTCGCCTGCCCGATTTCGCCCCGGGCGTTCTCGGCCAGCCGGTCGCGCAGCGCGTTCATTGCCGTTACGCCGCCGGCCCGGTCAGCTCTTGCGCGGCATTTGCGGCACAAGGCTGCGCTTGGGCGGCTCCTTGTCCTTACCCTTCGGCGCCGGCGCCGGCTTGGCCTTTTTCGCCGCCGGCTTGGCGCGCGGCTTCTTGGCCGGTTTGCGCTTGGCCGGTACTTCCTTCTTCGGTTTGACCGGCACCGTGTCGGCGATCGCGTCGAGCTTCAGGCCGGTCTCGCCGTCTTCCTTGGTCTCGACGCTGACACGGACCGTGCCGCCCTTCTTGAGCTTGCCGAACAGCACTTCCTCGGCGAGCGGTTTCTTGATGTTTTCCTGGATCACGCGCGACAGCGGGCGCGCGCCCATGCGTTCGTCATAGCCCTTGTCGGCCAGCCAGGCGACCGCCTCCTGCGACAGGTCGAAGGTGACGCCGCGTTCGGAAAGCTGGGCCTCGAGCTGCATGACGAATTTCTGCACCACCTTGTGGATCACCGGCACCGGCAACGAACCGAACGGGATCACCGCGTCGAGCCGGTTGCGGAATTCCGGCGTGAACATGCGGTTGATGGCCTCCATGTCGTCGCTGTCGCGTTTGGACGAGCCGAAGCCGATCGCCGGCTTGGCGAGATCGGCCGCGCCCGCATTGGTGGTCATGATCAGGATCACGTTGCGGAAATCGATCTGCTTGCCGTTGTGGTCGGTCAGTTTGCCGTGATCCATCACCTGCAGCAGGATGTTGAACAGGTCGGGATGCGCCTTCTCGATCTCGTCGAGCAAAAGCACGCAATGCGGATGCTGGTCGATGCCGTCGGTCAACAAGCCGCCCTGGTCGAAGCCGACATAGCCGGGCGGCGCGCCGATCAGCCGCGAGACCGTGTGGCGCTCCATATATTCCGACATGTCGAAGCGCAGCAGCTCAACGCCCAGCGAGGACGCGATCTGGCGGGCGACCTCCGTCTTGCCGACGCCGGTCGGGCCGGAGAACAGATAGGCGCCGATCGGCTTTTCCGGCTCGCGCAGGCCGGCGCGCGCCAGCTTGATGGACGAGGCCAGCGCCTCGATGGCGCGGTCCTGGCCGTAGACGACGCTCTTGAGCTCGGCCTCAAGACCGGCCAGCACCTTTTCGTCGTCGGCCGACACCGTTTTGGGCGGGATGCGCGCCATGGTGGCGATGGTCGATTCGATCTCCTTGATCGAAATCGTCTTCTTGCGCTTGGTCTCCGGCAGAAGCATTTGCGAGGCGCCCGTCTCGTCGACGACGTCGATCGCCTTGTCGGGCAGTTTGCGGTCGTTGATGTAGCGCGCCGACAGTTCCACCGCGGCCTTGATGGCCTCGTTGGTGTATTTGACCTTGTGGAATTCCTCGAAATAGGGCTTCAGCCCCTTCATGATCTCGATCGCGTCGTCGACGGTGGGTTCGTTGACGTCGATCTTCTGGAAGCGGCGCACCAGAGCGCGGTCCTTCTCGAAGAACTGGCGGAACTCCTTGTAGGTGGTCGAGCCGATGCAGCGGATCGTGCCCGACGACAGCGCCGGCTTCAAAAGATTGGACGCATCCATCGCCCCGCCGGAGGTGGCGCCGGCGCCGATGACGGTGTGGATCTCGTCGATGAACAGGATCGCGCCCGGAAAATCCTCCAGCTCCTTGACGACCTGCTTCAGCCGCTCCTCGAAATCGCCGCGATAACGGGTTCCGGCCAACAGCGTGCCCATGTCGAGCGCGAAGATGGTCGATTCGGCCAGCACGTTGGGCACGTCGCCCTCGACGATGCGCTTGGCCAGGCCTTCGGCGATCGCGGTCTTGCCGACGCCCGGATCGCCGACATAAAGCGGGTTGTTCTTGGAACGGCGGCACAGCACCTGGATGGTGCGGTTGATCTCGCTTTCGCGGCCGATCAGCGGGTCGATCTTGCCGGCCTTCGCCTTGTCGTTGAGATTGACGCAATAGGCGCTCAGCGCGTCCTGCTGTTGCTGTTTCTTCTTGGCGCCCTCTTCGGCCTCGCCGCCGGTATGGCCCTGCTCTTCCTCGGCGCCGCGCGGTGCGCGCGTCTCGGTGGCGCCGGGACGCTTGGCGATCCCGTGCGAGATGTAGTTGACGGCGTCGTAGCGCGTCATCTGCTGTTCCTGCAGGAAATAGGCGGCGTGGCTCTCGCGCTCGGCGAAGATCGCCACGAGAACGTTGGCGCCCGACACTTCCTCGCGGCCCGAAGACTGGACGTGGATCACGGCGCGTTGGATGACGCGCTGGAAACCGGCGGTCGGCTTGGAATCCTCGCCGTAGCCGGTCACCAGATTGTCGAGCTCGGTGTCGATATAACCGAGCACGGTCTGCTTCAGCTCGTCGAGGTCGACATTGCAGGCGCGCATCACCGCGGCCGCGTCCGGATCGTCGATCAGGGACAACAGCAGATGTTCGAGCGTGGCATATTCGTGATGCCGCTCGTTGGCGTAGGTCAGCGCCTGGTGCAGCGCCCGTTCGAGGCCTTGCGAGAAAGCCGGCATTAGAACCTCACTTCTTTTCCATCACGCATTGTAGCGGATGCTGGTGCTGGCGGGCAAAATCCATCACCTGTGATACCTTCGTTTCCGCCACCTCGAAGGTGAATATGCCACATTCGCCCACGCCGTGATTGTGAACATGAAGCATGATGCGTGTGGCGGCTTCGCGATCCTTCTGGAAAAACCGTTCCAGGACGTGCACGACGAACTCCATCGGCGTGTAGTCATCGTTGAGGATGAGCACGCGGTAAAGGCTCGGCTTCTTCGTCTTGGGCTTGGTGCGCGTGATGACCGTGGTCCCCCGCCCGGGGGTGCCCCGATCGCCGTCGTCGCCCTGCATTCTTACGGCCTGGTCTCCCATGGCAGCCTTACCTGTCGTCAAGTCTTGGAAGCCCTTATCTCGATTGCGGGACAGAACGATCTATGTAGTCACTCCTATGCCAATTTTAAGGCCTTCTCGGGCGCTGACAATATGAGCGTTGGCGTTGGCGGGACGAATTCCGGTCACGATTGACCGGTCACGGCCCGGAAATGAAAAACCCGGCCGCAATCTGCGACCGGGTTTCGTCGGAGCCCGCAAGAAAAGCAGGCAATCTCTCTTCGGGCGCGAGGACCGTGCGCGTCAGACGGTTTTGGACACGACCGATTCGAACGGCTTGTAAGCGTTCTTGGCCAGGTCGGCATAAAGGTCACTGAGCTTGGTGGCCTCGGCGACAAAGGTTTCATAGGCCTGCTTGGCGTAGTCGCTCTGGACCTCGATCGCCGTGTCGAGCGACTTGGCCGCGGCCAGCTTCTCGATCGCGGCGGTCGCCGTCTCGAACGATTTTTTGGAGAATTCCGTGGTTTCCACGGCAATGGCCTGAAACCCCTTCGACAGGGCCGCGGCGCTCTGCAGGCCGCTGTCGATATATTCCTTGCCAAGCTTGTTGGTGTCTTCGAACGACTGCATCATGGTGTTTTCCCGGCGTGTTGGAGGATGCTGCATGCACCTATGTGCGATGCAGCAATCTAGTTTGCACTGCAGCAAATGTCAATATTGCGCGCAGGCGCGCGTCGCGGAAGCGGAAATCGCAAATCCCGCACGCGGCCTTTCGGCGCGGGCCGCTGTCCGCGTGTCGTCGAGGCCCGGCGCGCCGGCGGCCGGTCCGTTCAAATGCGCGGCGAATGCGCGGAAAATGGTGAAGAACTCGGTTACCATAAACGGAATGGTAACGGCGTCGCCTTTAGCGTCCGGGAAATGGTGTCGCGGTCTGGACGGTGCGCGACCCGAAACAAACACCGGAAGGTTTTTGAAGGTGGCTAGCGTGAGCGTATTTGGTTCATCGGGTGTCCGATCCGTTATCCGGACGATTTCAGCAACATTGGTCGTGTTGGCCGCGTTCGTCCTGGCGCCGGCCCATGCGTCGAAATACGCCGCGATCGTTATCGACGCCAATACCGGCAAGACGCTGCATGCCGCCAATGCCGACGCGCCGCGCTATCCCGCCTCGCTCACCAAGATGATGACGCTCTACATGGTCTTCGAGGCGATGGAGGCCGGCAAGGTCAACAAGAACACGCGGATTCCGTTTTCCAAGCATGCCGCCGCGCGTCCGCCCACCAAGCTCGGCGTGCGCGCCGGCGGGTCGATCTCGCTGGAGACGGCGATCTACGCGCTGGTCACCAAGTCGGCCAATGACGCCTCCGCGGCTCTGGCCGAATATTTCGGCGGCACCGAATCCGGCTTCGCGCGCAAGATGACGGCCAAGGCCCGCCAGCTCGGCATGACGAAAACCACGTTCCGCAACGCCTCCGGCCTGCCGAATTCGGCCCAAAAAACCACCGCGCGCGACATGGCTGTTCTGGGCATCGCGCTGCGCGAGCATTTTCCGAAATATTATGGGTACTTCTCGACCCGCTCGTTCAAATTCGGCAAGCGCCGGATGCGCAACCACAACAAGCTGCTCGGCCGCATCAAGGGCGTCGACGGCATCAAGACCGGCTATACGCGGGCTTCGGGCTTCAATCTGGTTTCTTCGGTCGAGACCGGCGGGCGCAGCATCGTGGCCGTGGTCATGGGCGGCCGGACCGGCCGCACCCGTGATGCTCACATGGCCGAGTTGATCGGCAAATATCTGCCCAGGGCTTCGACGCGCGACGGCGGTCCGCTGGTGGCCAAGCGTACGGTCAAGCCCGGCTCGATCGCCGTTGCCGGCATGCTCGCTTTGCCCAAGGCCGACATTCCCACGCCGCGGGCGCGGCCGCAGGAGGTCGTCGTGGCCGCCTATGCGCCCGAACCCGCGCCAAGGCCCGCGGCTCCGCTGCCCGGCGCCGACGGTGACGCGGCGACCGAAATCCGCAATTCCGTGACACGGGTGGATCCGGTCAAGACGGCCTCGACAACCGTGTCGGGATGGGTGGTTCAGGTCGCCTCCTCGCCCAACCAGAAGGACGCCCTCCTCGCCCTGTCGCAGACACGGGCCGCGGCCGGCAACATCCTGTCGGAGGCGTCTCCCTTCACGGTTCCGTTCGAACATGAGGGAACCGTCTATCACCGCGCCCGCTTCGGCGGTTTCACCACCAAGACGGCCGCGTGGAACGCCTGCAAGGCGCTCAAACGCAAGAAAATCGAGTGTTACGCCGCGCAGCAGTAGGCCGCGCCCCTCCCCCAATCTACCGCCCCTCTCCTGGGCAGTTCCTAGTCGACGGAGATTTCAGTCATGACCATTCAGCAGGACATCGCGGGCCTCGTTGATGCGGGCGGCCAGGAAGGACGAGCCGCCGAGGTCGGGGTGCACACGCTGCATCAGGCGGCGATGCGCCTCGCGGATGTCCGCCGCTCCGGCCCCCGCTTCAAGACCAAGGATCTCGTAGGCCTCCTCCTTTGTCATGGGGCCCGTGCTTGGAGAGGCTCGCTCCCGCCCGTCCGCGTCACCGTCAAGGCCTTCACGCCAATGGGCAAATCGGCCGTCAAGATAGGTTTCCAATAGCTGCAGGCTCTCCGCGTCGGCGGTCAGCGCGGCGCGAAGCTCCAGAAGCTCGCCGCGATCCATGCCGCCGAGCGCGCGTCCCTCGTAGCGGCCGGCCAGCACGGCGCCCTCAAGGGCGCCGGAATCGTGGTCGAGCTCCATTTCCAGCGCCGCCGTGCGTACGGTCGACACGCGCCCCGGAGACGGGCGCGCCTGCCGGCGCCGGCGTGCTGACAAAAACCAGGCCGCCGCCATCGATATGAGCACCCCGGCAGTGCCGACGCGGCCGGCCAGCATCAGGCCGAGCCCGGCCAGCCCGACAAGCGCGGGCCCGACCATCGTCAGCCCCGCGGCAAGCCGCGCGGGACTGGCCCGCATGAAGGCCAGCGCGCCCAGAACGGCGACAAGCAGGATCGCCGCAAGGTAAAACAGCACCGTCATGTCGCGCGTCCGCTACCGTTTCTTGCCCAGATGTTCGATCAGGAGGCGGTCGCCGGCGCTGTCGCGCGCCTCCAGGGCGGCGAACCCGCCGGTGGCATAGACGGCGATCGACGACAGCAATTCGGCCAGACGGCCGGCGGCGTTGCGGTCGAAGCGGAACCAGGCGCCGCGCGACAGTCGCGCGATTTCCTTCAACGCCACCTCGGCCGCGCCGTCATGGCCTTCCTGAAAGACGAACACCGGCACGCCGCGCAGGCCGAGCCGGCCGGCCTGATCGGCGAGTTCGTCGACGTTTTCCTCCATCGCGTCGCCGATGAAGACCAGCGCGTCGATTTTCTCGCGTTCGGTCTCCTTGAGGGCGTGCGACAGTACCTTGCCGATCTGGGTGCGCCCGCCGCGGCAATCGATCCCGGTCATCAACCGGGTCAATTCCTCGGTATCGAGCACGAATTTCGACGCACGGCATTCGCCGAACCCACGGAAATAGACCAGCTGGACCCGCAATTTTCCGGACTTTCCGGCCGCCTGGAACATTTCGCCCTGCAGCCGGCAGGCCAGATCCCAGGTCGGCTGGCGGCTCATCGTGGCGTCGAGGGCAAGCACCAGCCGCCCGCCCGCCAGTCCCGACACGGTCCGCAACGCCTTGGCCTGGCGCAGAAAAGCGTCCACTGCTCCGGCGTCGGAACGCGGTTCGGCCGGCCGTCCGGCCTGCCTGCGCGCGAGCGGTTTGTCGTGTTTTTTCATCACCTTTGGAAAATGTGGCGTGGCGGGGGAAGTTGCAAGCCCGTCGACCGGCCAAAGATGTGGGCAATCGCGAGGCTTCTCGGCGCGCCGGCGTCTCAGTTCACGAAAATATCGGGCAGTTCGAGCGGCCGGCTCGACGCATCGGCCAGCTTGCGGCGCATGTCGAGGCGCTTGCGGCCCATCTCGCTGGTCGGCAGCCGCAGCGCGGCCAGGAGCAGGCGGATTTCCTGGCGCGCGGCCAGGTGCGACAGGGTCGGCTTGGTGCCCAGAACGTGTTCTTCGAAATCGTCGAGCGCGGTCAGCCCGATCGGGAAGAACTCGCGGAAGATGACGCGCTCGGAAATGCCGTCGGCGAGCCGGAAACCGAGCCGGGCGGCGAGGTTTTTCAGGCACCCGTCGACCTTCTGCTCGTTGCGCGAGGTGAAGGAGGACATGCGGTTGCGCATCACGACCCAGTCGAGGATCGCATTGTCGGTCTGCCGGCGCTCGCGCCGCGCATCACGCACCGATGCCGAATATTGGGAAATCTCCAGAATGTCGTAGCTTACCGGGTCGATGCGCGCCAGCACGTCGAAATCGATGAAGGAATCGTTCATCGGCGTAACCAGCGTGTCGGCGATGCGGTGCGCCAGCCGGTTTAAGAACGTATCGGAGCCGGGCGTGTCGATAATCACGAAGTCGTAGGCGTTCTCGATATCGGCCAGCCCGCCGGCGAGCTTGCGGAATTCCTCGCCCTCGGCGTCGGAAATCGTGTCGTGCCGGGCCGGCGGGACGTGGAAATGATGCGGGATATCCAGCGCGATCTGGGCCTTGTGTGCCCAGCGGCGCCGGTTTTCCACATAACGCGTCAGTGAGAGCTGGCGTCCGTCGAGGTCGACGGTAGCGACCGAATAGCCGGATTTAAGCAGTGCGATGGCGATATGGATCGCCGTGGTCGATTTGCCGGAGCCGCCTTTTTCGTTGCCGCAAACGACGACATGCGCGCCGCGGTCACGGCGCTCGCCAGTATGTCCCTTCACCCCCGACAAGAACATCGTTGTCACTCCACCCAACGGCGAGACTGACTCTTTTTGTCCGCAGCATCAATCATTTCCGCTGCACTACGCCAAGAACTGCGATTTTTGGTAAAGCGCCCGGCTGCTTTCGTCCAAACGGGCGACTGTTCTTGCAGCGTGGTGAATGAAGCCTAAAGCAATCCGAGTTCGGCGAGCTCGCGCCGCAATTCGGGCGGCAGGGTCTGCCAGCCGTCGCTTCTGTCGTCGATATCGCGCGGCGCGTCCTTGGGCTGCAGATAGCGCCAGCCCTGGAAGGCGCGCCGGGGTTGCCACTCGGTCAGCACGATCTGCGGATCGAAGACCAGCCGGCAGCGCGACACGCCCTGTTTGTCGGTGAAGGGCCTGATATCGGCCAGGCGTTGCCGGCACTGGACATTGCCCTTGATCACCCAATAGAGCGAGCCGCCGTCGAGCAGTTCGTCGCGGCGTTTGGGGATCATGCGGGTGGTGTGGAAATGCTCCGGGGTCTCGCCGGCGCCGCGCATGGCGTCGAGCCGGGCTTCGATCCAGGCCTGAAGATCCTCGACGCTGTCGGCGCCGACACACAGTTTGACCAAGTGAAGAGCCATGCCCGAAAGGGTGTAGCGCCGATCCGGTCCGGGTCAAGCGAAAGCATCGGTTCTCCACAAAGCCCCTGCCCGGCCTCAACACTCCACGACGTTGACCGCGAGCCCGCCCTGGCTGGTCTCCTTGTAGCGCTCGTTCATGTCGAGGCCGGTCTGGCGCATGGTCTCGATCGCGGCGTCGAGCGGCACGAAATGCGTTCCGTCGCCCTTGAGCGCCAGCGAGGCGGCGGTGACCGCCTTGACCGCGCCGAGCGCGTTGCGTTCGATGCACGGCACCTGGACCAGGCCGCCAACGGGATCGCAGGTCATGCCCAGATGGTGCTCGAGCGCGATCTCGGCGGCGTTTTCCACCTGTTCGGGCGTGCCGCCCATCACCGCCGCCAGCCCGGCCGCGGCCATCGCCGAGGCCGAGCCGACCTCGCCCTGGCAGCCGACCTCGGCGCCGGAAATCGAGGCGTTGTGCTTGATGATGCCGCCGATCGCGGCCGAGGTCAGCAAAAAGTCCTTGATGCCGCGTGCGTCGGCGTCGACGTGGAATTTCAGCCAGTAGCGCAGCACCGCCGGCACCACGCCGGCCGCGCCGTTGGTCGGCGCCGTCACCACGCGCCCGCCGGCGGCGTTTTCTTCGTTGACGGCCATGGCGAACACCGCCAGCCAGTCATTGGCAAGCAGCGGGTTGGGACGGTTCTCACGCCAGTCCTGCTCGAGCCGGTCGTGCAGCACGCGGGCGCGCCGGCGCACTTTCAGCCCGCCCGGCATGATGCCGTCCTTCGACAGGCCGCGGTCGATACAGGCCTCCATCGCCTCCCACACGCCCTCCAGGCCGGCGTCGAGCGCCTCGCCGGTCTGGCGGGTCTGCTCGTTGGCGCGCTTCATCTCGGCGATCGACAACCCGCTCGTCCTGGCCATCTCGAGCATTTCGCGGGCCGTACGGAACGGATAGGGCACGTCGGGGCCCGGCGGCGGCGTGCCGTGCGCCTGCAGCCGCTGCAATTCCTCCTCCGACACGACGAAGCCGCCGCCGATCGAATAATAGACCCGTCGCAGCAGGACGCGGCCTTCCCCGTCATGCGCGCAAAACGCCATGCCGTTGGCGTGGCCGGGCAACGGCGCGGACTTGTCCAGCACCAGGTCGGCGTCGGGATCGAACCGGTAGGCCGGATGCCCGGGCGGCCTGACCGTCTTTTCGGCGCGCACGGCGGCAAGAATATCGTCCATGCCGTCCGGATCGACCGTGGTCGGGTTTTCGCCGGCGAGGCCCAGAATCACCGCCCGGTCGGTTCCGTGGCCGACGCCGGTGAAAGCGAGCGAACCGTGCAGGCTGGCCGAAAGCCTGGCCACCGCCACGCCGCTCGGGCGCGGCCAGTCGTCGCCGGCGATCTCGTCGAGAAACCGGCCGGCCGCGCTCATCGGTCCCATCGTGTGCGAACTCGATGGGCCTATGCCGACCTTGTAGAGATCGAAGACGGAGAGGAACATTTTTCGCATTCCCGGTGCTACGCGCCGTTGTCGGCCGTTTCGGCGCCGCCCGCTTCACGCAGCCCGACGGCCCCTGGTCCGTGCGCGACATACACCCGGCGCGCGCAAACAAAAAGGGCGCGGCATGGCTGCCGCGCCCTGGTCTGAACCAATTTCTGTATCTTGCTCGCGCTTAACCCGCTGTCGCGATCACGGCCGTTTCGGCGCCGCCGATCAGCCACGCAACGAGTATGACAAATGCAAAGCCGGCAATGGCCTTGGCAGTCACACCCCAGCACGACTTTTGAACGCTATCGTCCATGATAATCCATATTGTTGTGTTTGCCCCCGGCGCGCCACCGTCGTGTCCCGCACGCGCCGCTTTCGAGGCCCGTGCTTTAGCCCCTCGCCTGCCGCACTGCAACACCAAAAGCGGCGCAAATGCGGCCAAGTGCTGCCGACCACCGAGCTCCCATTGAAAATTCCCTTTCGTGTCAATGGATTGCAGTTTCCATCCTCGGAAAGGAATCCGCAACAGATTGGACGAAATCAAGGCAGCGAGAAGGACGGCATTTTCGACCGGATCGGATTATGCTCCTCACCATGATCGGTGATTCCCTTTCCGCCCCCGACCTGGCGGCGTTCGCGTTCTTTGTCGTCGCCTGGGTCGGCCATGCTCTGACGACGGCCGGACACGTCTTTTCGCGCCCCTGTCTCAGCCAGCTGATGAACGCCCAGCGCGAGACCTGGCTGCGCACGATGGCCGCGCGCGAGATGCGCATGGTCGACACCGGCATCATGACCGGGCTGCAGCAGGGCACGGCGTTTTTCGCCTCCAGTTCGCTGATCGCGCTCGGTGGCTGCTTCGCGCTGCTGCAGTCCTCCGACGCGGTGCTCGCCGTGCTTGCCGACGTGCCCTATTCGCCCGAACCGACGCGGGCCCTGTTCGAGGACAAGGTGCTGGGGCTGGTGGTCATCCTGGCCTATGCCTTCTTCAAGTTCGGCTGGGCCTACCGGCTGTTCAACTATTGCTCGATCCTGATCGGCGCCGTGCCCCAGGCCGGCGATGCGGTCGATCCGGACGAACTCGAACGCAGCGTTTCGCGCGCCATCGGCATGAATGTCGTGGCTGGCGGCCATTTCAACGCCGGCCTCAGGGCGATGTTCTTTTCGATCGGTTATCTGGGCTGGTTTCTCGGGCCGATCGCGCTGGCGGCGACAACGCTGTTCATTCTCACCGTGCTGGTGCGGCGGCAGTATTTTTCCAGGGCACGCGAGGCCCTGGCGTCACAGACTTAGGTCGCAGTACCCATTTTCAACCTTGCCCGGCCGGTTCCTCCCGGCGCGGCGCCGGCAGCAATACGTCGGTCCGGCCGGTCAGCCGGTAGGCGGCAAGGCCGATCCATTCGCGAACGGCAATCACCAGATTGTGCAGGGAATCGATCGGATTGTCCTGCGCCAGGCCGGGCGTTTCCTGACCGCTCGTGCGGTAGTCGGTCGGCCAGGGGATGACGGCAAAACCGGCCCGGCGAAACAGGCCCATGGCGCGCGGCATGTGGAAAGCGGAGGTCACCAGCAGCCAGCGCTCGCCCGGCTGGGGATCGGCCAGGCGCTGCGAGAACTGCGCGTTTTCGTAGGTGTTGCGCGACTGGGTTTCCAAAAGCAGCCGTCCGGGCTCGATACCGAGCGCCTGCAAGAGCCGCGGTGCGGTCTCGGCGTCGCCTTCGCCCTTCAGCCGCAAGGCGCCGCTGCCGCCCGAGATCAGGATTTTGGCGTCGGGCAGACGCCGGGCCAGGATCGCGGTTTCCACGAAACGGTCACCACCTCGATTGAGTTCGTAGCCGCCGCGCACCCGGTTGACCCCGCCCTCGAAACCGCCGCCGAGCACCACGATGCCGGTGACGGTGTCGGGCAGCGCGCCGGGGCGTTGAAACCGGTCTTCGAGCGGTTGCAGCAAAAGCGCACCCGCCGTCGTCCACCCACCGAGAAGCAGAATGACGGCCGCGGCGGCCGTCGCGGTTCCGGCGCTGCGCCGCCAGCCCGCCAAGGCGGCGATCAGCCCGGCTATCAGCAGCAGGACCGCCAGGCTCAACGGATTGGCCAGCGCCCAGAAGACCTTCGATACGACGTAAAACAAGCTGGATTTCTCCCCTGGCGCATCGGGGCCCGACCGGCTCAGGGCCGAGCCGGGCTTTCCCGTTCGTCCGTTTTCGGCCGTTCGGTCCTATCCGGTTCCGGCGGGGCGAACCGGTCGACGAACTGCCGCAACTCGGAAAGCACGGCGGCGGCTTCGGCTTCGTCGAGCCCGATGCCGAAGCTTTGCGTCTTGCCGTCGACGACGAACCCGATCCGGCGCGGGGCGAAAATGCTCGGCACCTCCGGCGGCTTGTCGGGCATCAGCCCGACGGACGACACGTCTTCGACCGGATAGACCTGTTTGCGGCCGAACGGCCGGAAGCCGCGTTCGACGACGATCGCGCCGGCGCTGACCAGGAACAGTTTTTCGACGCCGATCAATTGCCAGAGCACCACCCCGCCGATCATGAAACCGCCGGCGGTCCAGCCGGCAAGCCAAAACAGCAAGAAGAGGTCGAGCGCCGCCGGGCCGCCGCTCAGCACTTGCCACACGACGAAGACCTCGCCTGCCCCCCAGCCGATCAGCCAGAACAACAGGAACCCTAAGGCCAGCGGTTCGCGCCGGGCGGGGTTGTAGACGCCGATGCCGTCCTCGGTTTCGCGGATGACAATCCGCCCCTGTCGGCGCGCCGGCATGCCGTCGGCCCGATCCGTCGCATCACTCATATGTCCGTCTTCCCACCCATGCCCCTGTTGCAAATTATCAACGCTCGCGGCCTTCGACAATTCGCAACTGTCGTAGCGGATTGACCCGACGCCGTTTTCGTCTATGTCCCGGCAATTCGGAGCTTTTATGTCCACCTTGTCTGAATCCCGATAAAGCCCGATCCGGCGACGGATCGGGCCCGACCATGAGCCGGCACGGCGCGCCCGGTGGCACGCCGCTGCTTGTCGTGGCCGCGGCGCATATGCGCCGCGCATCGTGGATTTCACCGACAAATGGATATTTCACGCAAGGAACAGCGCGTGCTGCACGTGCTGGCGCAGGGCGGATTCATCCGTCTGGCGCGCAACGAAGACGGTAAGATCGGACAGATCGAATGCTACAGCCGCGAAGGCTGGATGTTCACGCATTTCGACCAGTTCCTGTTCCGTAAGCTCAGGCGCAAGCGCGCCATCGCCTCAAGCCAGGGCGGCCCCTACCGCATCACACGGCGCGGGCTTGCCCTGGTGCGCGCGCAGCTCGACAACCGCTGAAAAGCGCCCGTCCCGACCGCCGCGCCTTGCGGCCGGCCGGGACGGGCAGCATCGTCACGGGCAGGGGTTTCCGACCCGCTGATGAACGGCGTCAACGGCGTCCCGCATCTCCTCGCTCCAATCCACCTCGGCGGAATCCAGAGCGGTTTCCAGTTGCGCGATCGACGTAGCGCCGATGATGTTGGACGTCACCACGGGACTGTGGGTGACGAACGCGTTGGCAAATAGCGCCGGTTCCATGCCGAACTGCCGGGCGAGCGCGTTATAGGCGCCAAAGGCCTCGGCCGCGTTCGGGGTCTCGTAACGTTGCAGCCTGTCGAAGAGCTGCTTGCGCGAGCCCTTCGGCAACGCGCCGTCCTGGTATTTTCCGGTCAGATATCCTTGCGCCAGCGGCGAATAGGCCAGAAGCGCGACGTCCTCGCGGCGGCAGGCCTCGGCGAGATTCACCTCGAACGTGCGGTTGACGAGATTGTAGGCGTTCTGGATCGAGGCCACACGCGGACCGACATGCCGGTCGCTTTCGGCAACGAACCGCATCAGGCCCCAGCTGCTTTCGTTCGACAGGCCGAAATGGCGGATCTTGCCGGCCTTGACCAATTCGTCGAACACGGCCAGCGTTTCCGCGATCGGCGTCTCGTCCGCCGGCCCGTCGGCTTTGTCCGCGGCGCCGACGCGGGTTGGATTGGAGCCCCAGGGGATCGGCCGTTCCGGCCAGTGGATCTGGTAAAGGTCGAGATAGTCGGTCTGGAGTCTTGCGAGCGACTTGTCGATCGCGTCAAAAATGTCGGCGCGCACGAGTTTCGACGGCCGGCCGCCGCGAAACCAGTCGTTGGCCGTGCGCCCGACGACTTTCGAGGCCAGAACCACATCACCGCGATTGCCGCGCGCCTTCATCCAGCTGCCGATGATCGCTTCCGTTCGGCCCTGGGTCTCGGCCTTGGGCGGGATCGGATAGAGCTCGGCGGTGTCGATGAAGTTCACGCCGCGCGCGAAGGCCAGATCCATCTGCGCGTGGCCCTCGGCCTCGGTGTTCTGCTCGCCCCAGGTCATCGAACCGAGGCAGATTTGCGAAACGTGCAGGTCCGTGCGGCCGATGCGGCGCTTTTGCATGAAGACTCTCCGGGATTGGTCGATCCGGGCGGATCTTGGAGAGGCAGTTATAACGGCCGATCGGCGTGCGCAAAAGTGTCCGCGTCAGCGCTGCCCGATCGCGGCGACGCGCGGGCGGCGAAACGGACGGGATGGCTGGCGATCACCGCGCGCATGCGCTGCCGGGTTTTCCGCGTGCCGGCGCGCACCGGCGATGGTCAGCGCTTGGCCGCCGCGTTGCGTTTGGCCCGGTCGATCAGCATGTTGGCGATCTGCATGCGCACAAGCGCCCGTTCGCGCCGATGCGGCGCCACCGTGTCGGGGTGGTTGTCGCGGGCGAATTCGCGCCGGATCCGGTCGAAATCCTTCGGCCAGCGCGCATAGGCGATCTTGAGTTCGGCGGCGATCGCGCCCGGATCGGCCGGCGGCAACGGGTCCTCCGGCGGATCGGGCGTTTCGATGCCGGGCGCGTTCTCGGCCAGGCTCTCCAGGCCGGTGCGGCGGTAAAGGCTCGCCACCACCTCGCCGGGGACATTGGCCCACAATTCCTCGACGGCCTCGGAAGAGGGCACGAAACCGAACGGCACTGACGGTCCGGCGCGCTCCGCCTCGCTCTCGTCGGCCTTGGCGGCGATGAGCTCGTCGAGAAGGGTCGCAAACTCGCTGGTCGAGAAGCCGCTCAAACCACCTGCTCCAAGGGTTTCGCCACGAACGCACCGACACGATAGGCACAAGGGATTAACAAGCTGACCGAAAAACCGGGCCAATTTGAGTCATCGCCCGGCGGAGGGCTTGCGTCTCGCGCGCACTGGGTGAGACTGTTCACAGCCCCGCCCCGATGGCCGCCTATGCTTGGCGGCGAGCGCAACACCGTGATCGCAGGAGGAACAGCATGCGCACCAGTCTATCTTGCCTTGTCGCCGCGCTAGCGGCCGCCGCGCCGGCTGCCGCGCAGGACCGGCCCTATCTGGACGATCGTTCCGATGCGGCGGCGCTGATCGCATCCTATTACAACGCCGTCAACCGCAGGGAATATGCCCGCGCCTGGAGCTATTTCGGCGACGACAAGCCGGCCGCCGACCTCGACGCCTTCGCCGACGGCTACGCCGCGACCGAAAGCGTGGACGTCGTCGTCGGCGCGGCGGGCGAAGACGGCGCGGCCGGCAGCGTGTTCTTCCAGGTCCCGGTCGGGATCCGTGCGACGGAGGCAGGCGGCGCCCAAAAACTCTTTGCCGGCTGCTACACGGCACGGCTGATCGATCCGCGGATCCAGGACGAGCCGTTCCGCCCGCTGTTCATCGTCGCAGCCAGCCTTGAGCCCGCCTCCGAACCGCTGGAGGATGCGCTGCCGGCGCAATGCGGCGATGCACCGGCCGGGCCGGCCGGCGATGCCGGACTCGAGCGCGCCAAGGCGCTGTTTCAGGCGAGTTACGCCCAGAGTTGCGGCGGGGCGCCGCCCGGCGGCGACGGACCGCGCGCGCCGGATGTGCACACGATCGGCTTCCGCTACAGCACCGACGACGCCGATGCGCCGGAACGCCAAATGCGGCTGTTCCGGTTCTACTGCCGGGCCGGCGCCTATAACCAGATGCATGTCTATTTCACCGAAGACGAGATCGACGGCGTGCGCGCGCTGCATTTTTCCACGCCCGAGCTCGACATCCGCTACCAGGACGACGACAGCGACGGTCCGGTCGATTCGATGCGCATCGTCGGCTTCACCGCTGAAAGCGAGCTCGTGAACTCGGATTACGACCCGGAAAACTTCGTCGTCACCGCCTACGCCAAATGGCGCGGGCTGGGCGATGCCGCCGCCTCCGGCACGTGGCTGTTCCGCCAGGGCCAGTTCTCGCTGGTCAAATACGAGGTCGACGCGACCTATGACGGCGCGGTCAATCCCGAACTGCTTTTGGACTATTATTCCGCGCCGTAGCCGGCCAGAAATTCAGCCGTCGAAGCCGCTGCCGGTCGCTTTCGGCGCCAGGCGGATTAGGCGCGAATCGGCGACCGCCGCCTGGCGATGCACCACCGCCTTCTGGTAGTCGGGATCCTTGACCATCTCCACGAAGGCGGCGGCGGAGGGATATTCGGCGATGAAGCACCGGTCCCAGTGCTCGTTTTCGGGACCGATCAGCATCAGCCGGAAATCGCCGGCCCACACCACCCTGCCGCCGACCCGGCGCAGGATCGGGCCGCTCTCGCGCCCATAGGCGGCATAGGCCTGCGCGCCGGTCGCCGGGCGTCCGTCCGGATAGGCCGCCTGCGCGCGCAGCCGCACCAGATTGAGCATGTGGACGGGCCCCTCCTCCGCCATTTTCCGGAAAGTGCCGAATGTCTCGCGGGTCGGATCGACAAAGCCGGTCATGGGCGATCTCCAAAAAATCAAACGGGTCGTGTCAGCGCTGCGCCAGCATCCAGTTGAGCGTCTCGCGCCAGTCGGTCATGCGGATCGGCGTTCCGTGGGTGCCGGTTTCGAAACGCACGAAGCGCACGGGATAGTCCGGTGCCGCCGCCAGGATGGCGCGGAAGAAGGTTTCCTGCTTTTCGACCGGAAACACCGTGTCGCGGCTGCCCTGGCCGATGAAGACGGGAACCTTTCGCTTGAAGGCGGGACTTTTCAGGAAACCCGTATCCCAGTGCGAACCGAGCAGAAGCAGCCCGCCCAGCCGCGACGCGACACGCGCGTCCTCTGCCAGCGCGTAACACAGCGCCCCGCCCATCGAGCCGCAGGCGACGAAGACCGGCGCGGCCGGCGAGCGCGTGGCGTAATGCGCGATCAGCGCGGCAATGGCGTTTTGGCCGCCGGCGCCGAAATCGGGAAAGTCGGGCGACAGATAAAGCCCGTCATTGCGCGTCATCAGGTTCTTGATGCGGTTGAAATTGCCGCCGAAGGTGAAGTCGTCGACCCCCTGCCTGCGGCTGCCGCCCTGGCCGTGCAGATAGATGGTGATGATCTTGGCGCCCTCGCGCCGGCCGACCGCGTAGTGGCGCAGATCGCCGAGCGCGTATTGCTGCTGGAACGCGCGCACGCGCAGCGACACGTAGTCGTCGCGTACCCGCCGTTCCGGCACGGCGTCGCGGCCGTTGATGTCGCGCATCTCGCGATAGTCGACGACGCGGTATCGACCGCCGTCGGCCGAGGCGAGCGTTGCCGGATAGGCAAACAGACGGTCCTTGTGGGGGGCGAGTTCGAAAGCGTTGGCGCCGCCGGCGGCAAGCGACAGGGCGGCGACAAGCAGAAAACGGCGAAGGGGCGTGGTCATCGCCGCGACTGTGCCGTCCGCCGCCGGGCTTGGCAAGCCCGGCATGGGGCGTTGCCGCGCTGCTATTCCTCGAGCACGCCGCCGGCCCGGGCGAGCGCGTCCTGTGTGTCGACATCGATGCTCGCCGCCGCGCCGATTTCGACGTCGATCACCTCGGCAAGCCCGCTTTCGACCAGATGGCGGGCGCCGGTGTCGCCGGCAAGTCCGTCGACGGCAACAAACACCGCGCGCGGCAGGATGACGGGGTTGCCGCGCTTGCCGTTATGGGTGGCGCGCACCACGGCGCGCCCGCCGGACCGCTCGAAGGCGTCGATCAGCGCGTCGAGCGCCGCCGTGCCGATCGCGGGCATGTCGGCAAGCAGCACCAGCGCGCCGTCGGCCGCCTCCGGCACGGCGTGCAGGCCCGCCTTCAGCGAGGTCGACAGGCCCTGGGCGAAATCGGGGTTCTGGCGCGTCTCGACGGCAAGCCCGGCGAGCGCCGCGGCCACGCGCTCGGCCTGATGGCCGACGATGACGGTCAGGCCGTCCGCGCGACTGGCCAGCGCGCGCTCGGCGCTGCGCCGCACCAGCGGTGTGTCGTCGAACGAGGCCAGAAGCTTGTTGGGTCCGCCCATGCGGCTCGAGCGTCCGGCCGCCAGCAGCACGGCGTGCACATTCGGCGGCGCTGCCGGCGTGTCGGCAGGCGCGCGCGCCTCGCGCGGCTGCGGCCGGGTGGCGATCTCCATCAACAGCCCGCCGACGCCCATGCCGGCGATCGTGCCGGCATCGACGTCCAGACCGGCCAGCATGCGGTCGAGCACCCAGTCGAAGCCGTTTTCCTTCGGGCTGCGCGCGCAGCCCGGCGCGCCGAGCACCGGCACCGCGCCGATGCGCCCCTTGACCAGCAGATTGCCGGGATCGACCGGCATGCCGAAGCGCTCGACCGTGCCGCCGGCGGCGCGGATCGCGGCCGGAATCACGTCGTCGCCGTCGCTGACGGCCGACGCACCGAAGGCGATCACGATGTCGCTGCCGGCGGTGGCGTCGGCCAGCGCTCGCGCCAGGCTCGCCGCGTCGTGCGGGGTGCGGCGCTCGAAGGCGATCGCGCTGCCCGAGGGCTCCAGCCGGGCGCGCATCGTCTTGACCGTCTTGTCGAGCACGCCCGGCTTGGTGCCCGGCAGGCTGGTCTGGATCAAAGCAACGCGTCGGGCGGTGAACGGATGCACGCAAAAGATCTCGCCGCGGGCGGCGATCGCCTCGACCGCGTCGACCAGCCGGCCGGCGACCGCGAAGGGTATGATCTTGACCGTGGCGACCATCCGGCCCGGCTCGACGCGCACATGGTCGTTCAGCGTCGCGATGGTGATCGCAGGGTCGACGGCGTTGATCGCGTCGACCAGCGCCCGGTCGACGCAAAACACGCCTGCCGGCCCGGCATGCAAATTGACACGTCCGGTCGCCGCGTCGCGGATCTCGACGGCGCGGCTTTTCAGCGCTGCGGCGATCCGGCGGGCGGCCTCGTTTTCGTCCATGTCGCCGGGGTCGAGCACGGCCGCGGCGACCTCCGCGATACCGGCCTCCCGCAAGGCCGCGATCTCGACTTCGCCAAGGCGGGTGCCCTTCTTGATCCGGCGCGTCCCGGCCTGGGTGGCGTGAGCGAGAATCGCGCCGAGCGCATCACGAACCGGTACGGGACCGAACTTCATGCCGCGCGGCTCTCGGTGGCCGCCGCCAGTCCGCGCGAACGCAGCGCGGCGACGATCTGGGCCAGGACCGCCACGGCGATCTCGGCCGGGCTTGCCGCGCCGATATCGAGGCCGATCGGCGCCTGGATGCGTCCGCTCGCCTCATCCGTCACGCCGGCTTCGGCGAGCCGGGCCAGGCGCTTGGCGTGGGTCTTGCGGCTGCCGAGCGCGCCGACATAAAAACAGCCCGTCTCCAGCGCCGCCCTGAGCGGAAAATCGTCGATCTTGGGATCGTGGGTGAGTGCGGCGAGCGCGGTATAGGCATCGAGCGGCCGCCGTTTGAAGACGTCCTCGGGCCATTCGGCTGCAAGCCGGGTCTCGGGAAAGCGTTCCGGCGTGGCAAAGGCGGTGCGCGGGTCGATGATCTCGATGTCGAAACCGGCGATCCGGGCCATCGGCGCCAGCGCCTGGCTGATATGGACCGCGCCGATCGCCACGATGCGCGGCGGCGGCAGATGGACGTTGAGGAAGAACGACCCGCCCTCGGTCTCGACTGTGCCGGACTTGCCGGAGCGGAACGCGCGCTGCAGTGCCTCGCCGAGTGGTCCGGACAGCACATCGCCCTCGCGCACCAGCCAGTCCTGTCCGTGCGCAAGGTCGGTGACGAGGATCGCCGCGCGGCGCGCGCGCCGTTCGGCATTCAGCGCTCTCAGGGCTTCAGCACGCATGGCGTCCTCCGCTCAACCGAGAGGTTCGACATAGACTTTGATGCGCCCGCCGCAGGACAGTCCCACCTCCCAGGCCGTCTCGTCGGCGACGCCGAATTCGAGCAGGCGCGGCGCGCCGGTCTCGATCACGTCGGCGGCCTCGGCCACCACCGCGCCTTCCACGCAGCCGCCGGAGACGGAGCCCTCGAAATTGCCCTCGGTGTCGATGACCAGATGGCTGCCCACCGGGCGCGGCGCCGAGCCCCAGGTTTCCACCACGGTCGCGAGCGCGAGCGCGCGCCCGTCCTTTATCCAGCGTTCGGCGATCAGCAGCGGATCGCGACGGTCGTCGAGGGCCGAGAGGTTCTCCATGACTGCACTCCTTTGCCCGACACTAGGTTTACGCCGCACGCTTGCCAAGGGAAACCGCGTCCAGAAAACGGCGCGGATTGGCCGCACGCGCGCCGCGCCGTGTCGACAACGCCGCGCACAGATCGTCCAGCGCCTCCAGCGTATGCACGGCGCGGAACTCGTCGACATGCGGCAGCATGGCGCGCACGCCGCGGGCGCGCGCCTCGAACCCGTCGAAACGCAACAAAGGATTGAGCCAGATCAGCCGCCGGCACGATTTGTGCAGCCGTTCCATCTCGTGCCCGAGCAGGTCGATGTCGTCGCGCTCGAGCCCGTCGGTGATCAACAGCACGATCGCGCCCTGACCCAGCACGCGGCGCGACCACAGCCGGTTGAACTCGTAAAGCGTATGGCCGATGCGCGTGCCGCCCGACCAGTCCTTGACCGCCGCTGCGCAGTCGGCCAGCGCCGCGTCGGGATCGCGATGGCGCATCTGCCGGGTCAGATTTGTCAGCCTGGTGCCGAACACGAAGGAGTGCAGGCGCTGGCGCTGCTCGCTCAGCGCATGCAGGAAATGCAGGAAGATGCGGGTATACTGGCTCATCGAGCCGGAAATATCGGCGATCGCCACCAGCGGCGGATGGACTTCGCGCACAGAGCGGAATTTCGGCAGGATCAGTTCGCCGCCGGTGCGCAAGCCGGCCCGCAGCATGGCGCGCGGATCGGTGCGCGCGCCGCGCGGGTCCGGGCGCCAGCGGCGGGTGCGCACCTGGTCGAAAGGCAGCCGCAACGCCGCGATCGCCCGCTTCGCCTCGGTCAGTTCGGCCGCCGTCATCTGGGAAAAATCCTTCGCGCGCAGGATCTCGCTGGTCGAGGTGGTCAGCCGCGCGTCGACCTCGATCTCGGGGATCTCCTCGCGCGGCCGGTTTTTCTCGTGCCCCTCGAACATGGCGTCGGCGACGCGCGATTCGGCCGCGCGCGGCCGTTCCTTCTCGCGCTGGTCGACCGCCTGCGGCGAAAACATCGCCAGCATCTTTTCCACCAGCTCGCGCGATTTCCAAAACAGCCGGAACGCCTCGTCGAACACCGCGTGGTCCTCGCGGCGCGTCACCAGCACGGCATGCAGGGTCCAGTAGAAATCGTCGCGGGTGCCGATGCCGCCGGCCAGCACGGCCTCGATCGCGTCCTTGACCGCGGCCGGGCCGACGCGCATGCCGGCCTTGCGCAGCGCGCGGGCGAAATAGACGATATTGTCGGCGATGCGCCCGTCCGGCGGTGGCGTGCGGGAAGCGGAAACCTGCTGATCCATGGCCCCGGCCGGCCCTAGTCGCTCGCCGCGAGTTCGCTGCGCACCTCGTCGAGCAGCTTGCGCCCCTCGCCTTCCTCGATGCGGGCGATATCGTCCTGGTATTTCAAAAGCACGCCGATCGTGTCCGACACGGTCTCGGGATCGAGCGCGACCTTGTCGAGTTCGGTCAGCGCGCTCGCCCAGTCGATCGTCTCGGCCACGCCCGGCGCCTTGAACAGGTCCATCTGGCGCAATCTCTGGATGAAGCCGACCACTTCCTGCGACAGGCGCTGATTGGCCTGCGGCACCTTGCGGTGGACGATCTCCAGCTCGCGCTGGGCGTCGGGATAGTCGACCCAGTGATAGAGGCAGCGGCGCTTGAGCGCGTCGTGGATCTCGCGGGTGCGGTTGGTGGTGATCACCACGATCGGCGGTTCGGCGGCGCGGATCGTGCCGAGCTCGGGCACGGTGACCTGGAAATCGGACAGGATTTCGAGCAAAAACGCTTCAAAAGCCTCGTCGGTGCGGTCGAGCTCGTCGATCAAAAGCACCGGCGCGCGGCCGTCCGTGCCGGAGAGCGCGTCCAGGATCGGCCGGCGGATCAGGTATTTTTCGGAAAAAACATTCTTTTCCATCGTGCCGCGGTCGACCGCGCCGGCGGCCTCCTCCATGCGGATCTCGATCATCTGGGCGGCATAATTCCACTCGTAGACGGCCGAGGCGACGTCGAGGCCCTCGTAGCATTGCAGGCGAATCAGGCGCCGGTCGAGCGCGCTCGCCAATACCTTGGCGATCTCGGTCTTGCCGACGCCGGCCTCGCCTTCCAGAAACAGCGGCCGCTGCATGCGAAGCGCAAGAAAGAGCACGGTCGCCAGCGCGCGGTCGGCGACGTAGTCGGCGCCTTGCAAAAGGGCGAGCGTTTCATCGATCGATTGCGGAAGGGCGGGCGGTTTCGGGCGCGTCATTGCGTCTCCGGATAAGGGATCGACCCTGGAAGCGGTTTGCCGCCCGACCGTCAGAGCACGCGGTAGGTGCGGTTGTGATAAACAAGCGGCTCAAGGCTATCGCCGATATCGAGGCCTGTCACCCTGCCGAAATAAACCCGGTGGGTGCCCAGTTCCTTGGTATCGACGATTTCGCAATCGAACACCGCCAGCGCGCCTTTCAGCACCGGCGCGCCGGTTGAAATGCGGTCCCACTCGGCTGCGGCGAAGCGCGCGTCCTGGCTTTTGCCGGTCAGGCCGGAAAAATCCGACGACAGGGCTTCGTGCGAGGCCGCCAGCGTGTTGAGAGCGAAGACGCCGTTGCGCAGGAAACAGTCGTTGTTTTCGTTTTCGCGATTGAGGCAGACCAGGATCGTCGGCGGATTGTCGGTCACCGAGCAGGCGGCGATCGCCGTCACGCCGCGCCGGCCGAACGGCCCGTCGGTGGTGACCACATGCACCGCGCCGGCAAACTGCGCCATCGCGTCGCGATAATGGCGTGGTTCGATTTCGCTTTTCTTCAACACCTGCCGCCCGGCCTTTCCGCCAGCGATGCGCTGGCCCTGCTGACATGCAATATAGGCCCGCGCGCTTAAGCCACAAGCCGGGTGGGCGCAAGACGAGTTGCGCTGGTCCAGCGGCTTCTTTACGAAACGCCGGGAGCGGTCCCGCAAGCGGAAACCATCACGCGATGCGCATAACGAAGCGATTGGCGATTCTCTTTGCCGTCATGTTGGGCGCGCTGCCGGCCCGCGCGGCCGAGCCGCGCATCGGCCTGGCCGCGCCGTTGTCGGGGGCAAGCGCCCTGCTCGGAGCGCAGATGGAGGCCGGCGCGTCGGCCGCCGTCGCGTCCGACGGCAAGGCGACGCTGGTGGTCAAGGACACCGGCTGTTCGGCCGAAGGCGGCGCGGACGCCGCCAGCGCCTTGGTCGCCGAGGGCGTGGATATCGTCACCGGCTTCGTGTGCATCGCGGCGGTCGAGGCCGCCATGCCGGCGCTTGCGGCCGCGGGCGTTCCCGTCATCGTCACCGGCGTGCGCGTCGACGCGCTCACCGACCGGCGCGACAAGACCGGCTGGCCGGTGTTTCGCCTCGCCCCGCGCGCCGACGCCGAGGCGCAGGCCGTTGCCCGAATGCTGACCCGGGCGTGGCGAAGCGAATTGTTCGCCATTATCGACGACGGCACCATTTACGGGCGTGAACTGGCCGAAAGCCTGCGCGTGGCGGCCGAACTGGCCGGGCTCGAGCCGGTGTTCATCGATACGTTCCGGCCGCAACTGCCCAACCAGATCGCCCTCGCCGGCCGGCTGCGCAAGGCGGGCGCGACCCACGTGTTTGCCGGCGGCGACCGGGCCGACATCGCCCTTCTCGGCCAGGCGGCGGCCGAACTCGGTTACGACGTGCAAATCGCCGGCGGCGAGGCCCTGCGCGCCGCGCGCGACGAGGCCGATCTTGTCGCCGGCACCTTGATGATCGCGCCGCCCGACTGGGCCGACATCGCCGACCCGGCAATCGTCGCCGCCCTGCGCGGCGCCGGCACCGAGCCCGACGGTTACGTCCTGCCGGCCTATGCCGCCGTCGAGGTCGCGCTGGCGGCAAGACGCGCCGCCGCCGACGCGCCGCTCGCCGGCGTGCTCGCCGCGACGCGGTTCGAGACCGCGCTCGGCGCCGTGCGCTTCAACGATATCGGCGACTGGGCCGGCACGCGCTACCGGCTGTTTCGCTATGATGGCCAGGATTTCAAGCAGGTCGATCTGGAATGAGTTTTACCCCCGGTCCCCGCAATCTCTTGACCGACATTGACGGCCTGCGTGTCGGCGCGGCTCACGACGAGGCCCTCAATTCAGGCGTCACCGCGGTTCTGTGCGACACGCCGGCCGTGGCCTCGGTGCACGTAATGGGCGGCGCGCCCGGCACCCGAGAGACCGATCTTCTGGAACCGCACAACAGCGTCGAAACCGTCAACGCCCTTGTGCTTTCCGGCGGCTCGGCCTTCGGTCTCGACGCGGCCTCCGGCGTCCAGGCCTGGCTGCGCGAGCACGATATCGGGCTCCAGGTGCACGACCAGCGCGTACCGATCGTGCCGGCGGCGATCCTGTTCGACCTCGTCAATGGCGGCGACAAGGGCTGGGGGCGCTACCCGCCCTATCGCGAGCTCGGCTACCAGGCGGCGCAGAACGCAGCGGGCACGTTCGACCTCGGCACGGCCGGCGCCGGCTACGGCGCGCTGACGGCCGGGTTGAAAGGCGGGCTCGGCTCGGCCTCGACGCGGCTTGCCGACGGCACCACGGTCGCCGCCCTGGTCGCGGTCAACGCGGTCGGCTCGGTGACGGTCGGCAGCACGCGCCATTTCTGGGCGGCCCCGTTCGAAGCCGGCTACGAATTCGGCGGCCTCGGCCTGCCCAGCCCGCTGCCCGACGATGCCGGCGAGGTGCGGCTGAAGTTCCGCGATCCGGGCCTTGCCGCCAACACCACCATCGCGGTGGTGGCCACCGATGCCGCCCTGACCAAGGCCGAGGCCAAGCGCTTGGCCGTCACCGCCCATGACGGGATCGCCCGTGCGATCTGGCCCGCCCACACGCCGGCCGACGGCGATCTCGTCTTCGCGCTTTCGACCGGCGCCCGGCCTGCGCCCGACAGCGTGGCGATGATGGAGCTTTACGCCGCGGGCGCGGCCACGCTGGCGCGCGCGATCGCGCGCGGCGTCTATGCGGCGCGCCCCGGTCCGCGCGACCTGATGCCGGCCTGGGCGACGCTGGGCTAAGGCGTTGGCAGGCGAAATGGAAACCGGTTCGCCGTCCAAAAACGCGTCAAAACAATAGCCTGGGGCTGGACGGCTCTGGTTGCGAAAAGCCGGCGCACGGGGCGGGCCGCACCGTTCCTGCCCGGCGGCTGCCCGTGATAGACTCGCTCTAGAATCGGTCCAGGATCGGCCCGCAACAAGGATTTCGTCATGTTCTACCGTGCCGCCGCGATGCTGTGTGCCGCCGCCTTTTTCCTGGGCGCGCCGGCGGCCTCGGCCGGCGATGTCGCCGAGCTCGAGATTCTCGGCTTCTCGGACGACGCTTCGATCTTCGCCTTCGAGGAATACGGCGTTCAGGACGGCTCGGGTTTTCCCTATGCCAACCGCTATTACATCGACGTCGAGAACGACAGCTTCCTGCCCGGTTCGCCGTTCCGCGTGCTTGTCAGGGACGAAACGGTTAGCCTCGATACCGCCCGCGCCCAGGTCAAGGCCGCCGCCGAAACCATCGTCGGCGATGCCGAGCTGGCACGCAACAAGGGCTGGCTCGTCGCCTACAGCCCGGTCACCGAATTGTCGGGAGACCCGGGCCGGATGGTGGTCAATCCGCGCCCGGTTCTGCCGCCGATCGACGCGGCGGTCGCCTTCCATCTCGAGGAGATCGGCATCGCCGCGCCGGAACGATGCGCCGCCTTCGGTCCCGTCGTCGGTTACCGCCTGTCGCGCGTCGATCTGGAACCCGGCGGCGCGTTCGTGCGCCTGCATCAAGACGAAACGATCCCGCAAAGCCGCGGCTGCCCGTTCGGATACCGGCTCGGCGCGGTGCAGACGGTCTATCCGCAGGGCGGGCCGCCCTCCTTCGCGGTGATGATCGCCGTGCGCGGCTTCGGCTTCGAAGGGCCCGACATCCGCTGGTTGGCCGTGACCGGCCGGCTGTGAACGCTGAAAGAACAAACCAGCCGGCCGTGCCGTTGTCCCGCGCCCAGAGCACCGGCAGGCGGACGCTCGCCACCCTGGCGGCCGGCGCGCTCGCCTGGTCGCTGCTGATGGCGGCCAGCGCCGTTTTGACGCTTTACCGCGACGGCTGGCAGGAACCGGCCCACATCCGCGCCGTCGCGGTCTTGTTCGGCCTGTCGGGCTTTCTTGCCTATCCCATTGCCGTGATCCTGGCCGGCTGGATAAGCAGGGGCAAGAAATTCGACACGCGGCTTGCCGCCTATCTCTTCCTGCTCGGCGCCGGCACGCTCGGGCTGACGGCGGCGTTTTACGGGCTCGACCATCGGGCCTATTTCTCGCAATGGCACGCCGCGCCGTTCACCGTGACCTGGTCGATCCAGTATTTTTTCACCGTGGCCGGCGCGTTTTACCAGTTCGCCGCGTTCGGCATGCGGCTCTATCTGCCGATCGGCATTCCGGCGCTTTGCCTGTTTGCCCTGTGGCATGCCGCGAAAGCGCGTTGAGCCGGGCCGGCGGCTCTGTTACGACGCAGCCACTCTTTCCGTTCACAGGATACAAGCATGATCCCGCGCTATTCGCGGCCCGATATGGTCGCAATCTGGTCGCCCGCGACGAAGTTCCGCATCTGGTTCGAGATCGAGGCGCATGCCTGTGACGCGCTCGCAGAACTCGGCGTGATCCCGAAAGAGGCAGCCAGAACCATCTGGGACAAGGGCGGCAAGGCCACGTTCGACATTGAACGCATCGACCAGATCGAGGCCGAGACCAAACACGACGTTATCGCCTTTTTGACCCATCTGGCCGAGATCGTCGGGCCGGAGGCGCGTTTCGTCCACCAGGGCATGACCTCGTCCGACGTGCTCGACACCTGTTTCAACGTGCAGTTGGTGCGCGCCGCCGATCTGCTCCTGGCCGATCTCGACGCCCTGCTCGCGGCGCTGAAAAAACGCGCCTTCGAGCACAAGGACACGATCACCATCGGCCGTTCGCACGGCATTCACGCCGAACCGACCACTTTCGGCGTCAAGCTCGCCCAGGCCTATGCGGAATTTTCGCGCTGCCGCGAGCGGCTGGTCTTCGCCCGCAAGGAGGTCGCGACCTGCGCGATCTCGGGCGCCGTCGGCACGTTCGCCAATATCGACCCGCGCGTGGAGGAGCATGTCGCCGACAAGATGGGGCTGGAGCCGGAGACGGTGTCGACCCAGGTGATCCCGCGCGACCGCCACGCGATGTTTTTTGCCGTGCTCGGGGTGATCGCCTCGTCGGTCGAGCGGCTCGCCGTCGAGATACGCCATTTGCAGCGCACCGAGGTGCTGGAGGCGGAGGAATATTTCGCGCCCGGCCAGAAGGGCTCGTCGGCCATGCCGCACAAGCGCAATCCGGTGCTGACGGAAAATCTCACCGGGCTTGCCCGCATGGTGCGCGCCTACGCGCTGCCGGCGATGGAAAACGTCGCGTTGTGGCACGAGCGCGACATCTCGCATTCCTCGGTCGAGCGCATGATCGGGCCCGACGCCACCGTCACGCTCGATTTCGCGCTCGCCAGGTTGACCGGGGTCGTCGACAAGCTTCTGGTCTATCCCGAGACGATGCAAAAGAATCTCGACCGGTTCCGCGGGTTGGTGCACTCGCAACGCGTGCTGCTGGCGCTGACCCAGGCCGGGGTGTCGCGCGAGGACGCCTATCGGCTGGTGCAGCGCAATGCCATGAAGGTCTGGGAGCAAGGCAAGGATTTCCTTGAAGAATTGCTTGCTGACACCGAAGTGCGCGCCGCGCTTTCGGAAGACGAAATCCGTGAAAAATTCGACATCGGCTATCACACCAAGCATGTCGACACGATTTTTGCCCGTGTGTTCGGGCAGGCCTGAGGCGATCGCCGCGCCGGCATCCGTCCTGGGATGCCTCCGTGACGCCGGGCGGCCTTGCCCGGCGCGGACGGCCTCGTTACATGGGCGGCCATGAAGGCCAAAGACACCGATATCCTGATCATCCCCGGCTACACCAATTCCGGCCCCGGCCACTGGCAGAGCCGCTGGCAGTCGAAACTGTCGACGGCGCGCCGGGTCGAGCAGCGCGAATGGTCGAAGCCGGTGCGCGACGACTGGATCGCCCGCGTCGCCGAGGAGGCCAACCGGGCCGAGCGGCCGATCCTGCTCGTGGCGCATTCACTCGGCATTCCGACCGCCATCCACGCTCTGCCGGCGATCGAAAAGCCGGTCGCGGGCGCGTTTTTCGTCGCCCCGCCGGACGTGGCCAACCCGAAGATCAGGCCGAAACATCTGATGACCTTCGGACCCTATCCGCGCGAGCCGCTGCCGTTTCCCTCGGTGGTGGTGGCGAGCCGCAACGACGAGTTCTGCGCCTTCGACGTCGCCGAGGATATCGCCGCCGCCTGGGGGTCGCTGTTCGTCGATGCCGGCGAGGCCGGGCATCTCAACGCCGAATCGGGATACGGGCCCTGGCCCGAGGGTTCGCTGCTGCTGGCGAAATTCCTGTCGCGGCTGTAGAGCCGGCGGCGGCGCGGGTGGTTACCCGGTCGCGGCTTGGCTCCTGGCGGCCTTTTCGGCCGCGCGGCGGTCTTTTTCGGCCTGGTAACGCGCCTTCAGCTTGGAGGCCCGGCCTTCCTTGACGGTCTGCGGGGCGCGGCCGAAGGCAAGCGCGTCGTCGGGCACGTCGGCCACGATCACGCTGCCGGAGGCGACATAGGCGCCGGCGCCGATCGAAACCGGCGCGACCAGCGAGGAATTCGAGCCGATGAAGGCGCCCGCGCCGATCTCGGTGCGGTCCTTGGTGAAGCCGTTATAATTGCAGGTAATCGTGCCGGCGCCGATATTGGCTTTGGCGCCGATCGTGGCGTCGCCGATATAGGTGAGATGATTGACCTTGGCGCCGGGACCGATCTCGGCGGCCTTGACCTCGCAGAAATTGCCGACCTTGGCGCCGTCGCCGAGATCCGCGCCCGGCCGCAGTCGCGCGAACGGTCCGATTTCGGCACCATCGGCGATCGTAGCGCCCTCGATATGGGAGAAGCCGCGCACCCGCACGCGGTCGCCGATCTGCACGCCGGGGCCGAACACGACATGCGGCTCGATCGCCGTGTCGCGGCCGATCACCGTGTCGTGGGCGAAAAACACCGTCTCGGGCGCCGTCATCGACACGCCGTCGAGCAGCATGCGCCGGCGCCGGCGGGTCTGCCAGATCGCCTCGGCCTCGGCCAGTTCGGCGCGGTTGTTGATGCCGAGCACGTTTTCGAACGCCACTTCGGCCGCGACCACGCGCAGACCCTGCGCCCGCGCGATCTCGACGATGTCGGTCAGGTAATATTCGCCCTTGGCGTTGTCGTTGCCGACCGCGTCGAGCAGGCCGAGCGCCCGGGCGCCGTCGATCGCCATCAGCCCGCCATTGCAAAACGTGATCGCCCGTTCGGCCGCGCTGCAGTCGCGGTCCTCGCGAATCGCCACCAGCTCGCCGCCCTGTTCCACCAGGCGGCCATAACCGGCCGGCTTGTCGGTGCGAAAGCCCATCACCACCACGGCGGCGCCGTCGGCCAGGCCTTGTCGCGCCTCGGCCAGCGCCTCGGCCTCGATCAGCGGCGTGTCGCCGAACATCACCAAAATATCGTCGAATCCGTCGGCGATCGCGTCGCGGGCGGCGAGCACGGCATGGGCCGTGCCCAGCCGTTCGGCCTGGACGAAGGTCCGGCAGCCGGCGGCGTGGGTCTTCAGCGTTTCGGAGACGGTTTCGGCGCCATGGCCGACCACCAGGGCGAGCGCGCCGCTGCCGGCGGCGCGCGCCGCGCCGAGTACATGGGCGGCCAGCGGCAGGCCGGCGACCGGGTGCAGCACTTTCGGCAGATCGCTTTTCATGCGCGTGCCCTCGCCGGCGGCGAGGATGATCGACAGGCAGCTGCGTTCACTCATGGGGAATTCCGTATCGCGATTGGGGTCGGTTCGCGCCGTCTTTATCATCGCGCGCCTGGCAATCCAATCGCCCTGGCGGGCGCGGGAGCCTATCCCAGTTGGCCGAGCGCGGGAAAGGTTTCCAAAAGCCAGTAGGAGGCGGCCTGGATGCCGCCGGTCAGAAACAGCACGCCGGCAATCACCAGCAGCCCGCCCATCACCTTTTCCACCCGTCCCAGATGCAGGCGGAACCGACTAAGGAAGCGCATGAAGGCGCCCGAAAACAGCGCCGCCAGCAGGAAGGGAATGCCGAGGCCGAGCGAATAGGCAAACAAAAGTGCCGCGCCCTCGCCGATCGTGCCGCGCCCGCCGGCCAGGGTCAGGATCGGGCCGAGAACGGGACCGATGCACGGCGTCCAGCCGAAGGCGAAGGCCAGCCCCATCAGATAGGCCGCGGCCGGCCCGGCCTGCGCGCCGCCAGCCTGGAAACGGGCCTCGCGCGACAGGAAGGGAATGCGGATCAGGCCGAGAAAATTCAGCCCCATCAGGATGATCAGGATGCCGGCGACGATCGCCAGTTCCTGCTGCCAGGCCCGCAACAGGCCGCCGATGGTCGAGGCGCCTGCGCCCAGCGCGACGAAGACGGTGGAAAAGCCGAGCACGAAGGCTGCGGCCGCGCCGAGCAGGGCAAGTTTGGTGCCGGTGACCTGCGTGGCCGCGTTGCCGTTGCGGAAATCCTCCACCGAGACGCCGGCCATGTAACACAGATAAGGCGGCACCAGCGGCAGCACGCAGGGCGACAGGAAGGACAAAGCCCCTGCCCCGACCGCGCTCGCATATCCGACATCGATCGCCATGACGGCCCTTACACCTCCTGCCCGCGCGCCCGGCCCGTGCCGGCCAGAGCGTGCGATCCGGCTATAGCCTCCCAGGACGGGGCCTGCCAATCACCCTTTCGTGGGCGAATTGTCCCGGTCCAGGCACCGTGTCCCGCCTTTCACCAACAAGATCGGCGCGGACGCGCTTTTGCGGTTGACCGGAGCATGGCGCCTCCCTATTTTCCGCCCACTTTCGGGGCGGCAACGGCCCCGCGGGAGCGCGTAGCTCAGTTGGTAGAGCAACTGACTTTTAATCAGTAGGTCCAGGGTTCGAGCCCCTGCGCGCTCACCAAAAATTCCCAATAAAATCAACATTTCAGAAGAAACGAAACCGGAACGCCGTGCGAGAAAAAGCCGCCGTGCGAGAAGGTTTTCTCGCACGGCGTTCACGCCCCGTTCCGGCCGCTGGCCGCCGCCGGCATGCTGTGCCAGTGTGACACGCATGATGCCGTCGATTCCCACTCTCATGGTGATGGCGATTCTTGGCTGGATGGCCTGGGGACTTTGGTTGACGATTCAACGGAAGATCCGGCCGTCGGTCTATGCTGGCGGCCTGGTCGTGCTCGCGATCGTCTATGGCCTGATGTCAGGCGCGCCGTGACGACGGGGTCCGTGATCGCGCCATACACGCGGCGGGCGTCATGGGTGAGTTTGCGGCTGCGGACCGTGATTCCCGAAAGCGTATCTCCCACGCGATCTGGCAACATTCGGGTGGCACGGTCCGTCCCCTGCCCGTGGACGAGGCATGGGCAGGGGTTTTCACGAAAAAACCGCCGGCGTCAGGCGACGCCAGGCGGTTTTTTACGATGTCGTTCCGTGTCGCCCGGGATTCGGCGACCTAGCCGACGAAGGCGCGCTCGACGACGAAATCGGCCGGCGCGGCGTTGGACCCCTCGACCAGGCCGGATTTTTCGACCAGCGCCTTGACGTCGCGGATCATGTCGAGCGATCCGCAGATCATCACCCGGTCGCTGGCGGGGTCGAACGGCGCGACGCCGAGATCGGAGAACAGCTTGCCCGATTCGATCAGCGTGGTGATGCGGCCGGTCCGCTCACCGTCCTCGCGCGTGGTGGTGGGATAATAATGCACGCGCCCGGCGACCAGCTCGCCGATCAGCGGATCGGCCCGCAACGCGGCGATCAGCTCGTCGCCATAGGCGAGCTCGGCGACGTCCCGGCAGGTATTGGTCAGCACGATCTCGTCGAATTTTTCATAAGTGTCGGGGTCGCGGACCAGACTGGCGAAGGGCGCGATGCCGGTGCCGGTGGCGATCATGTAGAGCCTTTTGGCCGGGCTCAGCGCGTCGTTGACCAGCGTGCCGGTCGATTTCTGGCGCAACAGCACGGTGTCGCCGGGCACGATCTTCTGCAATTCCGACGTCAGCGGCCCGTTCGGCACCTTGATGGAATAAAACTCCAGTTCCTCGTCCCAGGCCGGGCTGGCGATCGAATAGGCACGGAACACCGGCTTTTCGGCGTTGGGCAGACCGATCATGACGAATTCGCCGGAGCGGAAGCGGAAGCTCTGTGGGCGGGAGATGCGGAAGGAAAACAGCCGGTCGGTATGATGTTTCACCGAAGCCACGGTCTCGGCATGCACGCCGGCGGGAATGGGAAAATCCGACTGGCGGACAATCTCGTTGCTGTTTGCGGCGACATTCGTCATCCGGTGCACCTTCCTGGCAAGCGTCGGTTGAAATGGCCGCGTCGGCGGCCGGTTGTGGCAAACGGTGCCCAGCCAGGCCCGTTCGCGGGGTTGTTCGTCCCTGTCTCTTGCTCGCGAAATTAATTAGTATACAAATGAATATCGGGTCAAGATCGAGACCGGGAGAGCTGTTCCAAATTGCCGGCCATTGTTAGGCCGCGCGTTCGGGAAAACCGAGATGGACGAAAAAAACCGCGCCGGCCCCGCCTCAACCGTGGCCGGCATCGACGTCGGCGGCACGTTTACCGACCTGATCCTGATCGACGCGGCATCGGGCGGCCGGGTCCGGCTCGCCAAGACCCCCACCACCGGCGCCAACCAGGCCGAGGGCGTGGTCGACGCGCTCGCCCAGACCGGATTTCCCGTCGAGGCGATCGACCTGATCGTGCACGGCACCACCACCACCACCAACGCGGTCTTGGAACGCCGGCTGGCGCGCACCGGCATGATCACCACGCGCGGCTTTCGCGACATTATCGAGCTCGGCCGGCGCACCCGGCCGCAGCCCTACGGCATGACCGGCCGCTTCGAGCCGGTGATCGCGCGCGACCTGCGGCTCGAGGTCGGCGAGCGCATGACGGCGGCCGGCACGGTGCACACGCCGCTCGACGAGGACGAACTGCGCGCCGCCGTGACCCGGCTGCGCGACCGCGGCTGCGAAGCGCTCGTCATTCATTTCCTGCACGCCTACGCCAATCCCCGCCACGAGTTGCGCGCGGCCGAGATCGCGGCCGAGCTCTGGCCCAACGACCACATCACCATGGCGCACGCATTGCTGTCGGAAGCGCGCGAGTTCGAACGCGGCGTGACGGCCGCCGTCAACGCCGCCGTGCAGCCGATCCTGCAGCGATACGTCGAGCGGCTGCGCCGCGACCTGCGCGGTCAGGGCTACAAGCGCGAATTTTTGGTCATGAACGGCAATGGCGGCATGATTTCGGCCGGACTGGTGGCGCGCGAGGCCGCCAAGACGGTGATGTCGGGTCCGGCCTCCGGCGTGATGGCGGCCGCCTATACCGCGCGGCGCGCCGGCTTCGGCGACGTCGTCACCTACGACATGGGCGGCACCTCGACCGACGTCGCCATGGTGCGCGCCAGCCGCCCGGCGGTCTCCAACGAGATCGAGATCGAATACGCCATGCCGATCCACGTGCCGATGGTGGACGTGCGCACCGTCGGCGCCGGCGGTGGCTCGATCGCCCGCGTCAACGATGCCGGTCTGTTGGAGGTCGGCCCCGAGAGCGCCGGCGCGGTGCCCGGGCCTATCTGCTACGGCCGCGGCGGCACCCGGCCGACCGTGTCGGACGCCAATCTGCTGCTCGGCCGGCTCAATGCGCAAAAGCTGCTCGCTGTCGATGGGGCGGCCGATCTCGACGCGATCGGCGACGTGTTTGCGCGCTCGCTCGGCGCGCCGCTCGGCCTCGACGCGACCGGGGCGGCCGGCGCCGTGCTCAGGATCGGCAATCTCAGGATGGCCGGCGCCATCCGCATGGTCTCGATCGCCAAGGGGCACGACCCGCGCGACTTCTCGCTGTTCGCCTTCGGTGGCGCGGGCCCGCTGCATGCCTGCGCGCTCGCCCGCGAACTCGGCATTCCGCGCGTCATCGTGCCGGCCCGGCCCGGCATCACCAACGCGCTCGGCTGCGTGGTCGCCGATCTCAGGCACGATTTCGTGCGCACGCTGAACCGGCCGCTGGCCGATGTCGACATGGCGGCGGTGCATACGATCCTCAACGAACAGGCCGGCGAGGGCCGCGACCTGATCGCGCGCGAGGCGGTGCGGCCCGAACGCATCGAGATCGTCCATTCCGCCGACATGCAGTTCGTCGGCCAGACCCATCTGCTCAATGTCGCCCTGCCCGGCCCCACCGTCGACCGCGCCATGCTGCAGGCTTTGTTCGAGGAGGTATATTTCGCCCGTTTCAAGGTAAAACTGCCGGAAATCCGCGCCAATCTGGTCAATCTCAACACCTCGGTGATCGGCATCCGTCCCGAACTCGACCTGTCGACGCTGATCGATCCGGCCGGGCGGGCCGACACGCTCGCCGGCGCGCTGGCGGCAACGCGGCCGGTCTGGTTCGCCGGCGACTGGCTGGACACGCCCGTCTACGCCCGCGAACAACTGCCGCTTGAGGCCCGCATTGACGGCCCGGCGATCCTGGAACAGATGGACGCGACCACCGTTCTGGAACCCGGCGACCGGGCCGTGAGCGACGGCGACGGCAATTTGATCATCACCGTTGCAAAGGCGTGAGCGATGGCCGAGCTCGACCCGATCACCCTGACCGTTATCCAGGCCGCGCTGCAACAGGTCTGCGACGAGATGGATTTGGCCTTTTCGCGCGCGGCGTTCTCGCCGGTGATCGCCGAGGCCAATGACCGCTCCGACGGCATCTATGCGGCCGACGACGGCGCGCTGATCGCCCAGGGCGTCGGCGGCCTGCCGGTGTTTGTCGGGGTGATGGAATATTCCACCCGCACGCTGATCGAGATGATCGCCGACGGGCGCTGCCTGCCGCCCGAGCCGGGCGACATCTATATCGTCAACGACCCCTATCTCGGCGGCACGCATTTGATGGACGTGCGTTTTGCCCGGCCGGTGTGGCGCGACGGCAAGATTTTCTGCTGGCTGTCCAATACCGGCCACTGGCCCGACATTGGCGGCTCGGTGCCGGGCGGATTCTCGGCGTCGGCCACCGCCGTCGAGCAGGAGGGGCTGCGGCTGCCGCCGGTCAAGCTTTTCAAGCGCGGCGAACTCGATCCCGAAATCCACGCCATCATCGCCTCCAATATCCGCGTCGCCGACCAGCGCATCGGCGACATCAAGGCCCAGGCCGCCGCGCTGATGGTCGGCGAGGAGCGGCTTTGCGCCCTGCTCGACCGCTACGGCGACGACACCGTTCTGGCCGCGATCGCCGAATTGCGCCGGCGCGCGGCCGAGCAGATGCGCGCGCGTATCGCCGACATCGCCGACGGCGTCTATCGCGCGACGGCCCATGTCGATTCCGACGGGGTCGTCGACCGGCCGCTGACCATCGCGCTGGCGGTCGAAAAGACCGGCGACCGGCTGGTGTTCGACTTTGCCGGCTCGAGCCCGCCCTGCGCGGGGCCGATGAACAGCGTGCTCGCCACCACGCTGTCGTCGGTCTACCTCGCCATGCGCCATATCTTCCCCGACGTGCCGCTCAGCGCCGGCGCGTTCGAGCCGCTGGAGATCCGCCGCCCCGAGGGCACGTTTCTCGACGCGCATTATCCGCGCCCGGTCTCCGGCTGCGCGGCCGAGGTCTCGCAGCGCATCGCCGAGGCGGTGTTCGCCGCCCTGGTCCAGGCCCTGCCCGAGCACGTGACGGCCGCACCGGCCGGCTCGTCCGGCAATTTCGCGCTCGGCGGCCACGATCCGGCGCGCGGGCGCGATTATGTGATGTACCAGATTTCCGGCGGCGGTTATGGCGGCAACAGCGACCATGACGGGCTCAGCAATGGCTGTTCGACCATCGGCATCTCCAAATCGCCGCCGATCGAGGTGATGGAGCAGGCCTATCCGATCCTCTACCGCCACTACGCGCTGCGCGAGGGCTCCGGCGGCGCCGGCCGGCATCGCGGCGGCTTCGGGCTCGCCTACGAGGTCGAGCTCCTGCGCGGCGAGGCGCGCGCCTCCTTCGTCATGGACCATGGCCGGTTCGGCCCGCAGGGTGTGCTCGGCGGCGCCGATGGCGGCGTCAACACCGTCACCGTGTGGCGCGACGGGATCGCCCACGTGCCGCAACATCTGTCGAAGGAACAGGACATCGCGCTCAAACCCGGCGACCGCGTCAGTGTCGGCACGCCGGGCGGCGGCGGTTACGGGAACCCGCGCGAACGCGATCCCGCCCTGGTGCGCCGCGACGTCGCGCTCGGTTATTACACCGAAGCCGAGGCAATGGAAAAATTCGGCGTCACGGCCCAACACCTCGCCGACGACGAGGCCTGAAGCGCCGCAGGCGTGTCGTCGCCCGTTCAGTCGATCTTGGCCAGGAGCCGCATCAGGCTGGTGCGTTCGCGCCCGGTCAGCGGCGCCAGCGTCTCCTCGGTGATGGCAAAGGCAAGCGGCCGCAGCCGCGCCAGCGTCTCGCGCCCCTTGGTACTCAGCCGCACGACCAGCCGGCGGCGGTCCTCCTTGTGCGTGTCGAGCTCGACCAGACCCCGCGCCTTCAGCCGGTCGATGACCCCCTTGATCGTGGCCGCGTCCATGGCGATCAGGGCGCCGAGCTGGTTCTGCGAGGCCTCGCCGACCTCCTCCAGCCTGGCCAGCGTCGCGAATTGCGGCGGCGTCAGGTCGGAAATACGGGCGGAAAACAGCGCCAGATGGCGCTGGTTGGCCTTGCGCAGCACGAAGCCGATATGGTCTTCGAGCCTGTAGGGTCGTTCCGCCGCCGTCCTTTCCGGCCGGACCGCCTTCGCCGGCTCGCTCATCGCAACCCGTCCAGTCCCTTGACCTCGCCGGCGGCCAGACCGCCCATGCGGGCGTGGACGCGCCCGCCGCGGCTCATCGCCAGGCAGAACAGGATTTCGTCGGGGCGCGGCCCGTCGGGCGCGCTGACGGTGATGGCGTCGAAATGGCTGCGCACATAGGCGGCGTTGGTGTGGCCGAGCGGAATGTCGAGCGTCGCCCCGAAGCCTGCCACCTTCATCGCAGAGGGCACGATCGCCATCGATTTCGGCAATCGCTCGCGCATCGCGTATCCGCCCGGCACGTGCCACAGCGCGCCATGCTCGATCTCGCCCTGCGTGCCGACGATCGCGCCCTTGCCGTAGCCGTCGATCTTCTCCGCGTCGCCGCCGAGCGCGGCGATCAACCGTTCCGTCAGCGTCGCCCCGAGCGGTTTCAGGTCGTCCATCGCTGCTTCGATGTCTTCTTCATATTTGCCGGCGAACGGGTTCTTGACCAGCGCCATCGCCGCCGCGCGCCGGCGCGGTTCGGCCGCCGCCGGGCCGCCGTCGTGGACGATCTCCTCGAAAAACACCGCCAGCTTGCGGATCGGAAAGTCAGGCATCGAGCAAATCTCCTTGAAAGGTCCCGGCCGGTATGGCGCCGAAGGAACCGGACAGGCGGCGGGCGCCGCGAAGAAAAAGCGCCGCCGCGACGACCAGGCCGCGCGCGCGGCAGGACTCCGCCTCGGCAAGGCCGCGCGCCAGCGCCGTGTCGATCTCCGCCGCATCGAGCGCGCCGACCCCGGTCGTGACCGGCCGCGCGTCGAGATCGCTGTCGGGCGAAAGCGTATTGGCCGGCGCGCGCGCGATCGCGGGATGTCCCGGCAGGTCGACGGCGTTGGCGATCAGGGTCGCGGCGACGTCGGCCGCGGCCGCGTTGGCGGCCAAAACGGTGACGGCGTCGGCGATGCCCAGCGAATGGCTGCGGCCGCGCCAGCCCGAGGTCGCGATCCCGCGCACCGGATCGTCGGCATAGATCGTCACCCGGTCGGAAAAACCGTGCCCCGTGCCGGCGACCGCAAGACGGATCATTTGCCCGGGCGCGAGGAAGATTGCGCTGTCGCCGCCATTGTTGACATAGGCCCGCTCCAGTTCGCGCCCGTCCACCAGCGCGGCCAGCACCTCGTCGGCGACCGCGCCGGCGACGGCGGCCATTGGGGTGACGAAACGGCCGGCATGCCGGCACGCCGCCTGCTCCATCCGGCGCGCGGTGGCGCCGGCAAAATGGCGCGGGGTGTTTGTCGACGGCGCGCGCAGGGCGCCGAGCTCGCCGGCCAGCTCGTCGAGCACGGTGGAAAAGCGGGCCGCCGCCTGCCGGTAGCCGGCCGCGCGCTCGGCCGGCGCGCCGAACGCCTCGACGATCAGGTCGATCGGACCGTGCTGCATGTGCAGGCGCCGCCCGTCCGGCAGCCAGGCGATCCGCGGCCCGCTCATCGCCGTTCCCGCCGCCTCTGGCGGAGCGGCGGCCAGGGATTGCCGCCCGGCGCGGGCCTATCCCGGCGCGGATTGTGATACGCGCCGCCGCGCGCCACGATGTCGTCGACCGAGCGGATCTCGTCGGCGTAACCGCCAAGCCGGATATAGTCGTCGCGGCGCAGGGTGAATTCGACCGGCGCCACCAGCGCCGGCGTCGGCACGTAGCCGAAGGCGTTTTGCGGCATGCGGGTGACGTCGACCATGATGGTGATGCCGCCGCCCGGCCAGACATAGACCGGCGCGCCGCCGCAGGTGACATAGGTGTTCAGACCCTGGACCGAGCGGGTGAGATTGACCGGGTTTTCTGTCACGCCGGCGCGGAGCGACCCGCCGGCACCGCCCATGAACAGCACCGTACACAAAGCCGGTTCACAATTATCTTCAATAAGATCGACGGATTTTTTCAAGCGATCCGGAAAAGGCTTCGCAACCGGCTTTAAGTCCTGGTCGAGCTCGTAATAGGCGAATTGCTCGCCGGTGGTTGACACCATCAAAAGCGACAGGCCGGGCCTCGCGCCCTTCCTGGCGTTGAAGGGGCCGAGAATCTCCAGCGGGTCGGCGATGGTGGTGCCGCCCCAGCCGAGGCCGGGTTCGGAGACCTTGAAATAGCGCCCGGGCGTGGAGCGTCGGCCGATGATCTTGATGCCGGTGTCGGGCCAGCCAAGCACCTTGCCGGCCTGGTGTTCCGACACCACGCCGGTGATGTGGTCGTCGACCACCACCACCTCGTCGACAAGGTCGCGCCACTGGCTGGCGAACATGCCGATCGTCGCCGAGCCGCAGCCGACCCGCATGCGCTGTTCCTGGCGGCCGTCGATCACCGGCGCCTTGCCGGCCTCCACCACCAGCGCCGCGCCGTCGTCGACCGTCAGCTCAACCGGCTCGCGGTTGCACAGCGCCAGCAGCGTGTCGCAGGTCACCCGTCCCTCGGCCTTGGAGCCGCCGGTCAGGTGGCGCACCCCGCCGAGCGAAAGCATCTGCGAACCGTATTCGGCGGTTGTGACATGGCCGACCGGCTCGCCATTCGCCCGTACCGTCGCCGTCTCGGGCCCGATATGGCGGTCGGTGTCGATCTTCACCTTGACCCCGCAATAGGAAAAAATCCCCTCCGTCACCACGGTCACCAGATCGACGCCCTCGACCTCCTGGCTGACGATGAAGGGGGCGGGTTTGTAGTCGGGATAGGTGGTGCCGGCCCCGATGGCGGAGACGAAGCGGCGGCCGGTGTTGAGGAGTTCGCCGTCCCAGGGCTCCTCCGGGTCGAGGAACGGCACCAGCGGCGTGCCCTCCTCGGCGGCGTGGTGCAGGATGGTCAGCGGATCGGTGCGCACGATCTTGCCGCCGACATTGCCGTAGCGGTCGCAGGCGCCGGTGCGTCCGTCGGCGATGTAGCACATCACCGGACAGGCATCGCAGCGGATTTTTTCGCCGCTGGGATCCGGCCTTTCGGGCGACGGCTCGAACCGTTCCGACAATTGGCTCATCGTTCCGCCTCCGCCGCGTGGATCGCGGCCAGAACCCGGCTCGGCGTCGCCGGCAGCCTGTCGACCAAAACGCCGGTAGCGTCGCGAATGGCGTTCAGGATCGCCGGCGCGGTCGGGATCAGCACGTGCTCGCCCAGCCCCTTGGCGCCGAACGGGCCTTCCGGGTCGGCGATTTCGACCAGAATGGTCTCGATCCGCGGCACGTCGCCGATGGTCGGGATCAGATAGTCGTGCAGGTTTTCCGTGCGGCCGGGCACGTAATCCTCCATCAGCGCCATGCCGATCCCCTGCGCGATGCCGCCCTCGATCTGGCCTTCGGCCAGTTGCGGGTTGATGGCGCGGCCGACATCGTGCGCGGCGGTGATTTTCAAAAGCGCGACCGTGCCGAGGCTGCGGTCGACCGCAAGTTCGACGATCTGCGCGCCGTAACCGTAAACGGCATAGGGCACCCCCTGCCCGTTCTCGTCGAGCGCCGTCGTCGGCGGGTCGTAGCTCTCCTCGGCCGAAAACACGTAACCGCGAGCATCGAGCGGCAGCGTGTCGAGCGCGATCTGCCGGCGCGCCTCGCCCTCGCGCACGACCAGCAGGCCGGGCTCGATCTCGATGCGGGCCTGCGGCGAGACATTGGCATAACGCAGGATTTTTTCGCGCAGGGCGCGGCCGGCCTTTTCCGCCGCCTTGCCGCTGACATAGGTCTGACGCGAGGCCGAGGTCTTGCCGGCGTCGGGGGTCTTCCCGGTGTCGCCGTCGACGAGGCTGAAGGCGGCCAGCGGCAGGCCGGCGGCGTCGGCGCATATCTGGGCGATCACCGTGTTGGAGCCCTGGCCGATATCGACCGCGCCCTGGTGCAGCACGACCCGGCCGGCGGCCGAAATGCCGACCCGGATCGTGGAGGGGTTTGGCAGCGAGGTGTTGCCGCAGCCATACCAGCACGACGCGATGCCGACGCCGCGCCGCACCGGACCGTCGCCGGCCGCCGCGTTGGCCGTTTCGGCGTCGGCCAGCGCGCGCCGCCAATGCGGTTCGAGCGCGGCCAGGCAGGCGCGGATGCCGACGCCGGACGCCAGCACCTGCCCGGTCGCGGTCCTGTCGCCGTCGGCAAGCGCGTTGCGGCGCCGCAGTTCCAGCCGGTCGAGGCCGAGCTTCGCGGCGAGCGCGTCGTAGAGCGTTTCGAGCATGATGGTCGCCTGCGGCACGCCAAAACCGCGAAACGCGCCGGCGACCGGGCCGTTGGTGTGGATCGCCCGCGCGCAGGCGCGATAATTAGGCGTCAGATAGGGCCCGCAGGCGTGCACCGGCACGCGGTTGGCGACCGTCGGCCCCCAGCTCGCATAGGCGCCGGTGTTGAAATCGCCGGCAAATGCCAGCCCGGCAATCCGTCCCTCGGCATTGGCGGCCAGCGTGGCGTGCATTGAGGCCGGATGGCGCTTGGTGGTCGAGGCCATCGAGTCGGTGCGCGTATAGGCAAGCACCGCCGGCCGCCCGGTCTTCAGCGCCACCAGCCCGATCAGCGGCTGCAGCGAGACGTCGAGCTTGGAACCGAACCCGCCGCCGGTCGCCGCCGGCACGATACGCACCTTGTCCGGCGGCAGGCCGAGTACGGCGGCGGTGTCGTCGCGGTCCATGTAGGGCGCCTGCGTGCACGCCCTGACGACCAGCGTGTCGCCGTCAAGCAGCGCATAACCCGCTTCCGGCTCGATATAGGCGTGCTCGACATAGGCGGTCTCGATCGTGCCCGAGACCGACACCGCGGCGGCCGCGATCGCCGCCTCGGCATCGCCGCGCGCGACCAGGCCCTGGGTCAGGATATTGCCCGGACGATCCTCGTGCACGAGGCCGGCCCCTTCCGCGACGGCTTCGGCCGGGTCGAGCACATGCGGCAATGCGTGCCAGTCGACCGGAAATTCTGTCGGATCGAGGGCCGCGATCGCCGCCGGCTCGCCGGCGACCAGCGCCACCGCCTCGCCGCGAAACCGCGCGGTGCCCTCGGCCAGAGCCGGCTGGTCGGCAAACGGGCCGATGACGCCGAAGCGGTTGCGGCCGGGAATGTCGGCGGCGGTGAAGACGGCGGCGAGGCCCGGGCGCGCGGCCACGAACCCGTCGAGGTCGCCGAAGGAAAAACGCGCATGCCAGTGCGGCGAGCGGATCACCAGCACCGAAAGCGCGCCGGCCGGGCGTTCGTCGGCACCGAACCTGTCCGCGCCGGTGACTTTCGCCACCCCGTCGAGGCGCATGACCGCCGCGCCGACCGCTCGGCCGGTTTCGGGCGGCGGGCTGTCGCGGCCGGTTTCGGGCAGACCGGCGTCGATCACGGCGGCGATGATCTTGCGGTAGCCGGTACAGCGGCACAACACGCCGCCGAGCGCGTCGCGCACCTCTTCCTCGCTCGGGGCGGGATTGCGGTCCAGGAGCGCGGTCGCGGCGACCAGAAAGCCCGGCGTGCAGATGCCGCACTGGGCCGCGCCGTGGCGCAGGAACGAAGCCTGCAAGGCCGACAGCCGGCCGTTGGCGAGCCCCTCCACGGTGGTGATGCGCCGGCCCGCCGCGGTCGCGGCCGGCATCAGGCAGGCGCAGACCGCCGCGCCGTCGACAAGCACCGTGCAGGCGCCGCAATCGCCGGCGTCGCAGCCGAGCTTGGTGCCTGTCGCGCCGAGTTCGTCGCGCAGCACGGCGGAAAGCCTGGCCACCGGCGAGACTTCGGCCGCAACCGGTGTGCCATTGAGCGTGAAGCCGATGGTTTCGAGGGGCGCGTTCACGCGGCGATCTCCCCGCCCGCGCCATCGTTGCAGGACTGCCGGATCGCCCGGCGCAGGATCTCGGCGGCCGCTTCGCGCCGATAGGCGGCGCTGGCGCGCACGTCGTCGATCGGCGACAATTCGACAAGCTGGTCGGGGCCGAAGGCGAGCGCTGCGTCCGGGCGGCGGCCGCGCAGCGCCCCTTCAAGCGTCGTCATGCGCCGGGCAACGGGCGAGCAGGCGCCGAGCGCCAGCGCGATCTCGCCGATCGTGCCGTCTTCGGCCAACGCGACGCGCGCGGCCGCCATCGCGATCGAGATCACCAGATAACGCCGCGCGCCGAGCTTGACGAAACCGCTGCTTCCGGCCGTCGCGGCCCTGGGCACGACAAGGGCGACCACCATTTCGTCCGGCGCCAGCGCGGTCTCGCGATTGCCGCGCACGAAGGCGTCGAGCGGCACCCGGCGGCGGCCGGCCCGGGCGGCGATTTCCACACTGGCGTCGAGCACCAGCAGCGGCGGCGCGCCGTCGGCGGCCGGCGAGGCGTTGCACAGATTGCCGGCCACCGTGGCCGCGTTCTGGATTTGGACCGAGCCGACCTCGCGCGCGGCCGCCTTCAGCGCGTCGAAACAGGGCGGAAGATCGTGGGCGATCAGCTCGGACCATGTGGTGCGGGCGCCCACGACATAGGCATCGTCCGTCCGGGCGATGCCGCGCAGGTCGTCGAGCCGGTTGATGTCGAGAATGTTCTCGCGGATCGGGCGCGCGCCCTGCCCCGGATAGAAATCGGTGCCGCCGGCCAGGACCCGCCACCGCCCCTTTGCGAGCAGATCGAGAGCCTCCTCCAGCGTCTGCGGTCGGGCGTAGTTTGCCAACGGGGTTTTCCCTCATAGCCGCCGGTTTCGAACAGGCGTTTCCGGCGCGGCAAATTCATTCGTATGCAAATGATATCAGTCCGCCGTGACTTGTCAAAGCCGGCCGCTGCCGTCACCATGGCGCCGGTCGCGCCTGCCGCGCGCCGCTCCAGCCCAGCCGCAAGAGGACACAAATGGCCGACAAAGCCCTGCTCGTGATCGATCTGCAAAACGATTTCTGCCCCGGCGGCGCGCTCGCCGTTACCGGCGGCGACGAGATCGTGCCGGTGGTCAACCGGCTGATCGAGACCTTCGATCACGTCATCATGACCCAGGACTGGCATCCGCCGCGCCATTCCAGCTTCGCCTCCGAGCATGCCGGCAAGGCGCCGTTCGAAACGGTGGACATGCCTTATGGCGAGCAGACCTTGTGGCCGGACCATTGCCTGCAGGGCAGCGACGGCGCCGCGTTTCACGCCGGGCTCGTCTGGACCAAGGCCGAGCTCGTCGTGCGCAAGGGGTTTCGACGCGAGATCGACAGCTATTCGGCGTTTTTCGAAAACGATCACGAAACGCCGACCGGGCTTGCCGGCTATCTGCGCGAGCGCAACATCGCCGACCTGACCATGGTCGGGCTGGCGACCGATTTCTGCGTCGCCTACTCCGCCCTCGACGCGGTCCAGGAAGGGTTTTCCGTCAAAGTCGTGATGGAGGCCTGCCGGGCGATCGATCTCGGCGGCTCGCTGGCGGCGATGACCGGAATGATGAAGGAGGCCGGGGTGCGCTTGGTCTGAACCGGTTTGGGCCGGTTCGGGCGGCCGCGGGAAAACTCTCTATCCCAGACCGACATAATGGCGCACCAGTTCCGGCTCGGCGCGCAGCCGGTCGACGTCGACCACGTCGCGGTTGACGCCGTTTTCGATGAAGGCGACCCGGTCGGCGACCGGCAACACCGCGTCGACGCGCTGCTCGACCAGGATCGTCGACACGCCCTGTTCGCGCAGCCGCGTCACCGTTTCGCGGATGCGCGCGATCATCGACGGCATCAGCCCCTCGGTCGGCTCGTCGAGCAAAAGCACCGAGGGCTCCACGCACAGCGCGCGCGCCATGGCCAGCATCTGCTGCTCGCCGCCCGACAGCGTGCCCGATCGCTGGGCCAGCCGCTCGCGCAAAACCGGAAACAGCGCCAAAACCGCCTCGCGCGTGTCGTCGCCGCGGCCGCGTGTCATCAGGCCGATCTCGAGATTTTCAGCCACCGTCAGTTCCGAAAACAGCCGCCGTCCCTGCGGCACATAGGCCACGCCCCGGCGCGGCACCTCGTGCGCGGGCAGGCGCGCGAGATCGTCCGCGCCTAGCAGGATCTCGCCCGAACGCACCGGCACCAGCCCCATGACCGCTTTTAGCGCGGTGGTCTTGCCGGCGCCGTTGCGGCCGAGCAGGCACAGAACCTCACCTTGCCGCAGGGTCAGAGAAAAGTCGCGCAGCACATGAACATCACCGTAGAAACAATTGATCTTGTTGATGGTGAGGATGTCAGTCATCGTCGGGCGTCCCGAGATAGGCATGCTGGACGGCGCTGTCGGCGCGGATTTCGGCCGGCGTGCCCTCGGCCAGCACCGCGCCATTGTTCATCACCGTGATCCGGTCGGCGAGCGCCATCACCACCGGCATGTTGTGCTCGATCAGAAGCACGGTCGCCGCGCGGGCGATGTCGCGCACCAGCGCGATGAAGCCGTCGATCTCGGCGTCCGACAGGCCCTGGGTGGGTTCGTCGAGGATCAACAGCCGCGGTTCGAGCGCCAGACCCATCGCGACCTCGAGCAGGCGTTGATGCCCGTAGGCGAGCTTGCCGGCGGCCTGCTCGGCGCGGTCGGCAAGCCCGACCCGCTCCAGCGCGCTGGCGACGCCGCGGCGCAGATCGGCCGGCGAAAACCGGCTGCCGCCGCGCTCGGTATGGTCGATCAGCCGGCGCTGGGCGGCAAGCGCCACATTGTCGAACACGCTCAGATTGGCGAAGATCGAGGTGATCTGGAACGTGTAGGCGATGCCGCGCTTGACCCTTTGATGGGCGGGCAGCCGGGTCACGTCGACGCCCTCGAACAGGATCGTGCCCGCGCTCGGCGCGATGCGGCCGCAGACCAGGCTGACGAATGTCGTCTTGCCGGCCCCGTTCGGGCCGATAATCGCCCGGATTTCGCCCTCGTTGAGCGAAAAATCGACACTGTCGACGGCGCGCAACCCGCCGAAGGACCGGCTCAGGCCACGCGTCTGCAGCAACGGGCTCACGGCAGCCATCTAAGCCACCTTTCGCGGATCGTGCCGAGCACGCCTTTGGGGAAAAACAGCACCAGAACGATCAGCGCGACGCCGACGATCAGCAGATAGGCGGAGGTGTAGCCTGACGTGATGTCGACCACGTAGAACATGAACACGGTGCCCAGAAGCGGCCCCAGCACCGTGCCGGCGCCGCCGAGCAACACCCATAAAAGCGGCAGGATCGAATACTGGATCGTGGCGAAGGTGGAACCGACATAACCGAACAGCACCGCGTAAGCGGCGCCGGCCGCCGCGCAGAACGCGCCTGAAATCACCATGGCGGCGAGCTTGTTGGAAAACACGTCGTAACCCAGCATGCGCACCCGCTCCTCGTTTTCGCGGATCGCCACCAGCACGCGCCCGAACGGCGCGCGCACGATCGCCAGGCTTGCCATCAGCACGACCGCAAACAGCGCCACGGCGACGAAATAGCGGCTTGCGGGATCGCTCAGGTCGATCTCCAGGCCCGGCAGCGCCAGCCGGCGCGCGGCTTGCGGCAGCACCAGCCCCTCCTCGCCGCGGGTCCATTGGGTGAAATAGAGCGTGGTCAGGTAAAACACCTGCGAAAACATCATCGTCACGATCATGAAGGCGACGCCGGTCGTGCGCAGCGCCAGCATGCCGACCACCAGCGCCAGCAGCGCGCCGGCGCCGACGCCGGCGGCAAAGGCCGCGCCGACGCCCCAGTCGAGATGGTAGACGGGCAATCCGGCGCCGTAGATGCCGGCGGCGAAGAACATCGCGTGGCCGAGGCTGAGCAGGCCGGCATAACCGAACACGATATTGTAGCCGGCGGCGAACACCGCCAGCACAAGCACCCTGGCCAGAACACCGCGATGATAGTCGGGCAGGATCCAGTAAAGCAGCACCAGGACCGCCAGCACCGCCAGGTGCAAAACCAGCGCGCGTGTCGTCGCCCGGCCCGCCATCAGCGCGCCGCCTGGCCGAACAGACCCTGCGGGCGGAAGACCAGCACCAGGGCAACGAGCAGCGTGGCGATCATCTTGGCGAGCGTCGGCGAAAAGAACACCGAGATGATGCCGTCCGACAGGCCGATCAGCACCGCCGCCACCACCGTGCCGCGCAGCGAGCCCAGCCCGCCGATGATGACGACGATGAAGGACAGAAGCAGCGGGTCGAGCCCCATCAGATAATGCGCCTGCTGGATCGGCACGATCAGCACCGCGGCGACCGCCGCCAGCATGGCGCCGAGCGCGAACACGGCCGCATAGACCTTGTCGACCGGAATGCCGAAATTCTGCGCCGTCTCGCGATCGAACTGGGTCGCGCGCATGACCAGGCCGATGCGGGTGCGCGTCAGCACCAGCCAGGTGGCCACGATCAGCCCGATCGAGGCGGCGATCACCGCCAGCTTGTAACCGGAATACCCGAACCAGGGCAGCGCGATGCGCAGGCTGAACGGCGCCTGCACCGGCCGCGCCTCCGGCCCGTAAAAGGTCAAGGCCAGTTGCTGGATGATGTAGAGCATGCCGATCGTGGCCACGATCGTGGCCTCGGGATCGTAGTTGAGCCGGCGCAGCACCGTTCGCTCGCAAAGCAGCGCGACCAGCCCGACGACGAGCGGCGACAGCACCAGCGCCAGCAGGAAACCCGTCGCCGGACTGCCGGTCACCAGGGTGGAAAAGAACCAGGCGAGCACGGCGCCCAGCATGAAGAATTCGCCGTGGGCGACGTTGACCACGCGCATGACGCCGAACACCAGCGACAGGCCGAGCGCGGTCAGCGCCAGCACGGCTGCGGTGACCAGGCCTTCCAGCGTGGCCAGAAGAAGATGCGGGCCAAAGGACATTGCGAGGCGGTCTCTGCACCTGCCGCGGTTGCGGCGCGTTTCAGGGATGAGGCGGAGCGTGGCGGAAGCGAACGGGGATTTTTCGAGCCGTTTCCCCTCGGGGCAACGGCCGGGCTACGGCAAATCCCGTCGCCCCGTCTACGAAAGAGCGGGGCGACGGGCGCGGCGGGTCAAAGCGACTGTTTGGTGTAGTCGCCTTCCGGCTCGTACATGCCGTCTTCGATCTCGGTGCGGTGCACGACCTCCAGCTTGCCGCCGGAAACCTGCGAGATGTACTGGTGCCCGAAACACTGGTGCAGCTTGCCGTTGAACTTCTTGTCCCCCTGCGGGTGCTCCGGCCCGGCCGCGAACTCGGTCATCGCCTCGGTCGCCTCGACCAGTTTCTGGCGGTCGTCGGGACCCTGGTAGCCGGCCGCCTCCATCGCCGCCTTGATGACGTAGAGCGTCTCCCAGCAGCCGAACATGTGGGCGGCCGTCGACACGTCCTTGGGATCGTCGACCGACGCCCCGTTCTGATCGATGCCGACCGCGTCGCGATAGGCTTTGACGTAGTCGGGCGCATCGGCCTGCAGATAGCGCGGCATGCCTTCCCAGAAATGGCTGCCGTCGAGGAATTCCAGACCCGGGCTGGCCATGTCGACCGCCTCGAGCGAATCGATGAAGCCGAACAGTTTCGGGCCGCCGCCGCCGTAAAACTCGCCGAGTTCCTTGACGAAGGTCAGAACGGCCGGTCCGACCATGACATGGTAGAGCACCTCGGTGTCTGACGGGATCTGCGGAAAATAGCGGGTGAACGAGCTTTCGGTCGGTGGGATCGGCACGTGCTTGATCACCTCGCCGCCCTGCGCCTTGACCGCTTCGGTGAAGAAGTCGCGGTGGTCGTGGCCAAAAGCGTAGTCGGGAAAGATCATCGTGACCTTCTTGCCGAGATTCGACGTCACCCACGGCGCCATCGAGGAGACCTGCGCCTTGACGTCGGTGATGCCGGGCTGGAAGACGTAGCGATTGAGCTTGCCGGAGGCGACGTGATAGCCCTCGCTGACGACGTAATAGGGCATTTTCAACTCGCCCGCCGTCGGCGCCGAACCGACCACGACATGGCTGAACAAGGTGCCGTAAACAACGTCGACCTTGTGCTGGCTGGCGAATTTCTCCACCACCTCGGCGCCGCGCTTGGGATCGGTGCCGTCGTCCTCGGTCACGATCTCCAGCGGGCGGCCATTGATGCCGCCGGCCGCGTTGATCGCCTTGGCGGCCGCCATGGTGGTGCGTTCGTACCAGCGGCCATAGGCGGCGCCGATACCGGTGCGGTGGGCCTGGAAGCCGATGCGGATCGGTTCGGACGACTGCGCCTGGGCATAACGCACGAAGCCCGGCGCCAGCGTCAGGCCGGCCGATGCGCCGAGCCCCTTGAGGGCGGTTCTACGGCTGAGCCTGCCCGTCAGAAGGCTGGTTTTGCTACGTTTTTCACTCATGCCGTTTTCCTCTTGGTTTCCGATTTCGACCGAGCGCGGCGCGTGCCGGAACCGGGCCGCGACGCGGAAAGAAAATCGATTGTGTAGAAATCAAATCATCAAACCCCGGGCATGGCAACCGCCGCTCACCCTGCGTAGGGAAGGAGTCGGCGCGCATGTCAATATCCGGTCGGCGTCGACAAAAGCCACAGGCCGAAAACCGTATAGGCCACCATCAGCCCGGCAAGCGGTACCTGGCTGACGGCGGCGCGGCGGGCCGAACCGTAGCAGCGCCAGGCGATGACATGGCTTGCGGCCACGGCGAGCAGGTGTCCGCCGATGATCGCCGCCGACTGAATATTCCAGATCAGCCAGGCCGTGTCGGCGCCGGCCGTCAGCGCGGCCGCCACGTGCAGCCCGGCGGTGCCGAACAGGTTCCAGCCCGCCGCGAACGGATCGGAAATCGCCGCCAGCGCGTATTGTCCGTCGACGAGCAGCGCCGGCAGATGGTGGGAATAATGATAGCCGAGCACAATCGGGATCAAGGACCAGACCAGCCGCCCGGCGAGCACGGCATGGCGCGGCCCCTGCCCGGCCATGCGCGCCCCGAGCCGCACCGCGCCGTGAAACAGCGCCCACAGCGCCGCGAACGCGCCGGCGGCGCCGATGCTGTTTGACCACACCACCGCCGACCGGCCCGGAAATTCGAGCGGATTGACGCCGAATAGGCCGAGCCAGAAGAACGTCCGCATCAGCCCGTCGAAGGAGATCGCGCTCAATGCCAGAAGCAGGAAGGCGGCCGCGCTCGTTGCCAGCGCCGGCGCGCTCGCCAGCCTCGCGCCGGGAAGACAAAGCCGCAGCACGGTCCGGCCCGACCTGTCGCGGCGGCGCTCGACAAACGCCATGCGGGCGACCATCGTCATCAAGAGCGACAGGAATTCCGCCCGCCGGCTCCAGCTTGGATGGCCGAAGACGACCATGCCGCAGAAGGCGACGGCCCAGTAGATTGCGATTGCGATCGCCAGCTTTTCCGGGTCGGCCGGCGCGATGAAGACCAGTTCGAACCAGACGAAAGCCGCAAAGCCGAAAAAGGCCGGCCAGCTGGCCGCGCGCGCCGGATAGCGCAGAAACGGCCGCCCGTCTGGCCGCCCCAGCAGGCGCATGATCAGGCGCCATGGCCCGTACCAGGGCTCGATCCACCTCCACAGATTGCCAAACAATCCTTGAACCAGCACCACGCCGATCCATACGAACACCCAAAACACCAGCGGCAACGGGTTGGAAAGCGGGTCGCGGCTGCCAAGAATCCCGGCGGCGAGCAAGGCAAGCAGAACCAGGAAGGAGACGCTGCTGGTGACCGCGCGCGGATCGACAGGCATCGCAAGGCCGGCCGATCGCCAGCGCGCGAGCCGGTCGAGCGACGCCGGCGGCACCAGCGCCAGCACCGCGAAACTCAGCCACACGGCCAGCCCGCCGCCGATCAGATAATAGCCGGTCGGCAAGAGCAGCACATAGGCGCGATCGGAGACATGGGCAAAGGCCGGCGCCGCGCCTGCCGTCAGCAGGCCGACGGCCAATGGCAACGCGCGGCGGCGATTGCGCGCCGGACCGGCTAGAAAGTCGCGTCCTGGTTCGGCGCGTGGCCGATCATCTCGGTCGGTGTGGCTGATTGGCATGTTTTGTCGGTTGCACTGAAGATGCCTATCTTAGACGGAAATGGTCGGGCGCGTTCGCGTTTTTGCGATCCGGACACGGTTCCAGGATCGCTGCAACGCATGGCATGCATCCGGACTGGGGATGAATGCAAGGGATTGCTAAATAAGCGATAGCCATTGAACGGGAATGTGGGTATCCAATTCCCTGGGCGACAACGGTTGAGGCATCATGTTCAGCGCACCACACGACACCGACGCTCCTGCGAGCGCCATGGAAGAGCTGGATCAGGGCATTTTGCCTGGTCTGCTTGGCCGTCAGATCCGGCTCACCTATCTCGCCGCGTTCCGGCTGGTGGAAGAGCGGCTCGCCGCGTTCAACATCACGCCGCAGCAATTTTCCCTGCTGACCATCGTCGAACGTAATCCCGGTTCGCGCCAGAGCCTGCTCGCCAAGGCGCGCGGGCTCGACAAATCGACGCTGGTGCCGATGATCGACCGGCTCGAACGCGACAACATGGTGGAGCGGCGCCCGCTGGCGACCGACCGGCGCATCCGCACGATCTGGATCACCGAGCGCGGCCGCGAGGTGCTTGCCGGCGCGATACCGGCGGTCCAGGACGGCGACCGCGCCATCGGCTCGAATCTCAGCGCCTCCGAACAGCAGGAATTTCGCCGCTTGCTGGAAAAAGTCCGCCATGGACTGACCGATCGATAGCCGCGTCTGTGGATAAGGCGTCGCGGCACCGCCATGCCGATGGCGTTTCGGGCCCGGCGGCTTAGTGTCTGCGCCATGCGACCCTCCAAGGACATTTCACGCCTGCTCGAGATCATGGCCGCGCTGCGCACGCCGCAAACCGGCTGCCCGTGGGATATCGAGCAGGATTTTTCCACCATTGCGCCCTATACGCTGGAGGAAGCCTACGAGGTTGCCGACGCGATCGCGCGCGACGACCTCGACGATCTGCGCGAGGAACTGGGCGACCTGCTCCTGCAGGTCGTGTTCCACGCCCGTATGGCCGAGGAACGAGAGGCGTTTTCGTTCGGCGACGTGGTCGAGGCCATCACCACCAAGATGATCCGCCGCCATCCGCACGTGTTCGGCGATGCCGACGCGCGCGCGGCCGGCGCGGCCAAAGGCATGTGGGACGCGATCAAGGCCGAGGAAAAGGCCGAGCGCAAGCGCCGGCGCGACGGCCGGGGCCTGGAGGCGTCGGAAGCCGGCGGCGGCTATCTCGACGACGTGCCGCTCGGCCTGCCGGCTTTGACGCGCGCGCTGAAATTGCAGCAGCGGGCGGCCAGGGTCGGCTTCGACTGGGCCGAGGCCGGTCCGGTGCTCGACAAGATCGCCGAGGAAATCGGCGAATTGCGCGAGGCGCTGGAGCGCGGCGATCAGGCAAGGGTGAAGGACGAGTTCGGCGACGTACTGTTCGCGCTGGTCAATCTCGGCCGCCATGTCGGCGCCGACGCCGAAACCGCCCTGCGCGGCACCAACGACAAGTTCCGCCGGCGTTTCCACCATGTCGAACGCGCGCTCGCCGCCCGGGGGCGGTCTCTCGACGCCGCCTCGCTGGAGGAAATGGAAGCGATTTGGCAGGAGTCGAAAGCCGCCGAATAGGGCCGCGATCACGGGATCGCCACGGCCCCCCGCCTTTTATGCCACGGAAAAACGCTCCCGCGGCGGCGCGGCCGCGGGAACGATCTGCGAACGGCTCAGCTGGTGAAGAAGTTTTGGGTGCCGTGCGCCTCGATCGCCTCGGCGAGCCGGCCGAGCGCGTGGACATAGGCCGCCGTGCGCATCGTCACGTCCTTGGCGCGCGACACGTCCCAGACGGCACGCCCCTCGCGCTCCATGATGACGCGCAGCTTGTCGTGGATCTCCTCCTCCGTCCAGTAATAGCCCTGGCGGTTCTGCACCCATTCGAAATAGGAAACGGTGACGCCGCCGGCATTGGCCAGAATATCCGGCAGCACGATGACGTTGTTTCGGGCCAGGATGGCGTCGGCTTCCGGCGTCACCGGGCCGTTGGCGAGTTCCAGCACCAGCGTCGCCTTCACCGAGGCCGCATTGCCGGCATGGATCATGTTTTCCAGCGCGGCCGGAACCAGGAGATCACAGTCGACCCCGGCCAGATCGGCGGCCGACATGCCTTCATGGCCGCCCTGCCCGGCGGCGCTGGCGACCGAGCGGCCATCGGCCTTGGCCTCGAACAGCATATCGACATGCAGCCCGGCCTCCGAATAGACCGCGCCTTCGGAATCCGACACCGCGACGATCTTGTGGCCGTCGCCGGCTAAAAGGCGCGCAATGTGCTGGCCGGCATTGCCGAAGCCCTGGATGGCGACGCGCATGGTCTGTCCGAGCCCCAGATTCTCCGCCAGATGGCGCACGAGATAAAAGCCGCCACGCGCGGTCGCGTCGCCGCGCCCGAGCGATCCGCCGAGCGCGATCGGCTTGCCGGTGATCACCGCAGGCTCGGCCTGCCCGACCATCTGGGCGTATTCGTCGGCCATCCAGCCCATGATCATGGAATTGGTATAGACGTCGGGAGCGGGAATGTCCCGGTCGGGCCCGATAATGCGGGAAAAGGCCTGAATATAGGCGCGCGACAGCCGTTCCAGTTCGGCCTTCGACAGGGTGCGCGGATCGACCTGGACGGCGCCCTTGCCGCCGCCGTAAGGCAGGTTCATCACAGCGCATTTGAAAGTCATCCAGAAGGCCAGCGTCTCGACCTCGTCGGCGGTGGAGCCGGGATGGAAGCGGATGCCGCCCTTGGTGGGGCCGCGCGTGTCGTCATAACGGCAGCGCCAGGCAAGAAAGGATTTACGCGATCCGTCGTCCATACGGATCATCAGGCGCACCTTGGTGGTCTCCCGCGCATATTTCAGTTTCTCGATCACGTCCGGATCAATGCTGAGATGGGATGCCGCCTGATCGAGGCGAACCAGCGCGTGGTCGAGCAGGCTGTCTTCGGACATTATGTCTCCTTCGGATCGTTACGGTTTTGATGCAGGGAGCGCCTGCGGGCGGGGATTGCCCGGTCAGGGGCGCCAGAACGGCCGTTCTATCGGGCAATGACGGTTTTAGGCTGCAAATACAAGACATTGTCTGGCCCATGTGAATAACGGGGCAAAGCCAGAATCGGTCTTTTTTACGGTTGGGGGATACTGCAGGGGCGCGGCCGCGACCGGCGCGGGGTCCGGTGTCAGGCCTCGCGGCGGCGGGCCAGTTCCTCGGCGGCGGCTTGCGTCAGGCGCACGTTCAGCCTGGCGCCGCCATTGTCGAGATCCTCGCGCGCCAGCACCGCGCCATTGCGGTAGAGCCAGTCGAGCTGGCTCATCTCCGTGGGCCGCAGCACGATCGTCGTTTCGCGCAGATGTCCCGACAGGCGCTGTTCGATGGCCGCCGTCAGGGTCTCGATACCGGCCCCGGTCAGGGCCGAGATCACCACGGCATTGCCGTTGGCGCCGGATTGCGTCTCGACCGCGTCGGCCTTGTTCCAGACCTCCAGAACCCTGGTCTCGTCGGAGGCGTCGATGCCCAGGTCGCGCAGGATCTCCTCCACGTCCTCGGCCTGGGCGGCGGCGTCGGGATCGGACAGGTCGCGCAGATGGAGGATCAGATCGGCCTCCACCACCTCCTCCAGCGTGGCGCGGAAGGCGGCGACCAGATGGGTCGGTAGATCCGAGATGAAACCGACCGTGTCCGACAGGATCATGATCGTGCCGTGCGGCAGCCGCACCCGCCGCAGGGTCGGATCGAGCGTGGCAAACAGCATGTCCTCGGCCAGCACGCCGGCGCCGGTCAGCCGGTTGAACAGGGTCGATTTGCCGGCATTGGTGTAGCCGACGATCGCGACGACGGGAAACGGCACCTTTTTGCGCTTGGCGCGGTGCAGGTCGCGGGTGCGGCGCACCGTTTCCAGTTCGCGCTTGAGGCGGGTGATGCGGTCCTGCAGGAGCCGGCGGTCGGCCTCGATCTGGGTCTCGCCCGGACCGCCCAAAAACCCGGCGCCGCCGCGTTGCCGCTCCAGGTGGGTCCAGCTGCGCACCAGGCGGCCACGCTGATAATTCAGATGGGCCAGTTCGACCTGAAGCGTGCCTTCCTTGGTACGGGCGCGGCGCCCGAAAATCTCCAGGATGAGCCCGGTGCGATCGAGCACCTTGGCGCTGAGCGCGCGTTCGAGATTGCGCTGCTGCACCGGCGTCAGCGGATGGTCGACGATCACCAGCGTGATGTCGCCGTCGCGCAGCCGCTCGGCCAGTTCCTCGACCTTGCCGCTGCCCAGCAGGGTGCCCGGACGCGGGGCGGCAATGGTGACGATTTCGGTATGGCAGGGATCGAGATCGATCGCGCGCGCCAGACCGATCGCTTCGGCAAGGCGCGCCTCGGGGCCACGCGGAGTCCTTGGCCGGCCCGCCGGATCGGCAGGCGTAACGGATTGCTGGCGCGACAGGACGGGAACGATCACGGCCGCGCGCGTCATGGTCGACGATGCGCCGCCTTCCGCCGTTGCCAGTACGGCCTTAGGTCCGCCGCCGCCCGGTCCCGCTATGTCCAATCAACCGTCCCGGCCGTTGTCTTCACCATCGAACATCTGAACCGGCTGGCTCGGCATGATGGTGGAAATAGCGTGCTTGTAGACGAGCTGCGAATGCCCGTCGCGCCGCAGCAGCACACAGAAATTGTCGAACGACGTCACCACCCCGGTGAGCTTCACGCCATTGATCAGAAATATCGTCAGGGGGTTTTTGCTCTTGCGAACCGTATTCAGGAAGAGGTCCTGAAGGTTTTGCGATCTTTCCGCCATTGTTCTTCTCTTCCGCCGTGCCCTGTCTTCGGTCAAATGTGGCGCCGTGGACGAACCTTTTCGTTCGCAACACGCACAAACCAAGCGCCGGAACTGACCCGTCCCTCAGGTATGGAATTGCCTGCTCCCCAGCGGTTATCAGGCTTGGGTTTTTTCCGCAACGTCAAAAAAGGCCTCGCGCAGGGAAAGGGCGACCGTGCCGGGATGGCCGTTGGCCACCGGCTTGTCGTCGATCCGCACCACCGGCATGACCACCGTCGTGGCCGCCGTGACGAAGGCTTCGCGGGCCTGCTGGGCCTCTTCGACGGTAAAGGCGCGTTCCTCAACCGTATATCCGAGTTTTTCGGCGATCCGGAACACCGTCGCGCGGGTGATGCCGCGCAAGATGCCCCTATCGGCCGGGCGGGTGACCAAACGACCGTCGCCGGTGACGATCCACACATTGGTCGAGGCGCCCTCCTTGACCGTGCCGTCGGGGTCGACGAACCAGGCTTCCTGGGCGCCGGCGTCCTTGGCCTTCTGGCGCGCGAGCACGTTGGGCAACAGCCCCACGGTCTTGATGTCGACGCGGTCCCAGCGATTTTCCGGCACGGTGATCACGGCGATGCCGGTTTCGGCCCGCCGGCGCGCGGCCTGCGGGTCGGAGCGCTTGGCGGTCACCACCAGCGAGGGGCGCGTGCTCGGCGCGGGAAAGGCATGGTCGCGCGGGGCCACGCCGCGCGTGATCTGCAGATAGACCAGCCCGTCGCGCACCCGGTTGCGCGTCACCACCTCGCGCATGATCGCCGGCAGCACCCGGCGCTCGAGCGGCCAGGCAATCGCCAGTTCGCCCAGCGAGCGGTCGAGCCGATCGAGATGGCCGCTCATGTCCATGATGTGGCCGCGCGCCACCTCGCACACCTCGTAGACGCCGTCGGCGAACTGATAGCCGCGGTCCTCCATGTGAACCTTGGCGTCGGCGTGGGGCAGATAACGCCCGTTGACATAGGAAATACGCGGCATGGTTCCCCTCGTTTCGTCCCGGCGCGGGCCGGCCTTCGCGTGTTCAGAAATATTCGAGACTGACCCGGAACATCTGCTCGACCTGGCGTACGGCCGAGGCGAGCGCAAAAATCACGATCCGGTCGCCGGGCCGGACCACGAACGCGCCGTTCGGCTTGATCGCCTGGCCGTCGCGATACACGATGCCCAGCCGCATGCCGTCGGGCAGTTCCAGATCGCGCAGCGGCGAGCCGACCAGCGGCGAGGTGTCGAGCGCCTCGGCCTCGATGATCTCCGCCAGACCGCGCTGCACGCTGTGCACGGCGCGGATCCGGCCGCGACGCACATGCTGCAGGATCCGCGAGATCGTCACCGTGCGCGGGTTGACGTGGGCGTCGATGCCGAGCGTGCGGGTGAAATCCTGGTAGGTCGGATTGTTGATCAGCGCCAGGTTCGACTTGCATCCCAGCCGCTTGGCCATCACGCTCGACAGGATGTTGACCTGATCGTTGTTGGTCAGCGCGACCATCAGGTCCGCGTCCTGGATGTCGGCCTCCAACAACACCTTCTGGTCGAGCGCGCTGCCATTCAAAACGATCGTGCGGCGCAGCTTGTCGGCGATCGCCACCGCGCGTTCGCGCGTGTCCTCGATGATCTTGACCTTGGTGCGCGACTGGCGCGCCTCCAGCGCCTGGGCGACGTAAAGGCCGATATTGCCGCCGCCGGCGATCACGATGCGCATCGCCTCGACCTCTTCGTGGCCGAACAGGCCGAGCGTGCGGCGCACCTGGTCGGTGGTCGTGACCACATAGGCAAGGTCGCCGGCCACCAGCTGGTCGGCCGAATGGGGAATGAACAGGCGCCCGTTGCGCGACACGCCGACCACGGTCGAGGGCAGATCCGGAAACAGCTCGGTCAATTGCGACAGCGGCGTGTCGATCACCGGGCATTCTTCCAGACACTCGATCGCCACCATCGCCACCTTGCCGTCGGCGAAGCGCACCACGTCGTTCGCCCCCGGCAGCGCGATGCGGCGCAGCACCATCTCGCCGACCTCGATCTCCGGCGAGATGATGACGTCGATCGGCAGATGCTCGCGCGAAAACAGGTTCTGGTAATGCGGCAGCAGATAGGACTGGGCGCGGATGCGCGCGATCTTGGTCGGCACGTTGAAGATCGAATGCGCCACCTGGCAGGCGGTCATGTTGACCTCGTCGTAGAGCGTGACGGCGATCAGCATGTCGGCCTGCTGCGCGCCGGCCATCTCCAGCACGTCGGGATGGGCGCCGTGACCGACGAAACCGCGCACGTCGAGCTGGTCGCGGATCGTGCGCACGAGTTCGGGCGAGGTGTCGATGACAGAGACGTCGTTTTGCTCGGCGGCGAGCCGCTCGGCAATGCCGTAGCCGACCTGGCCGGCGCCGCAGATGATCACGCGCATGGTCTATCCCGTCCAGCCGGCCTCAAACGCCGAGCGATTTCAGCTTCCGGTGCAGTGCGGATCGTTCCATACCAATGAACTCGGCCGTACGCGAGATGTTGCCGCCAAATCGGTTGATCTGGGCGATCAGATATTCCTTTTCGAAATGCTCGCGCGCCTCGCGCAGCGGCAGCGCCAGAATGTGCTGGTCGGACTGATTTGGCGCCCGTGGCATAACGTCCCCGATCTCGGCCGGCAGGAGCTCGGCGGTGATCGGCGTGTCGGCGTCGTCGCCGCGCGCCAGGATCATCAGCCGCTCGACATTGTTGCGCAACTGCCTGACATTGCCGGGCCAGTTGTGCGCCTGCAGCACGGCGAACACGTCGTCGGCGATCCGCCGCGGCTTGATGCCGGACTGGCGCACCATCTGTTTCATGAAATGATCGACCAGATAGGGAATGTCCTCGCGCCGCTCCGACAGCGCCGGCACGATGACCGGCACCACCGCGAGACGGTGGTAGAGATCCTCGCGGAACCGCCCCTCGGCGATCATGGCTTCCAGGTTCTGCGCGGTCGAGGAGATGACGCGCACGTCGACCTTGACGCGCTTGGCGCCGCCGACGCGCTCGAATTTCTGCTCCACCAGCACGCGCAGGATCTTGTTTTGCGTCTCGCGCGGCATGTCGGCGATCTCGTCGATATAAAGCGTGCCGCGATGCGCCTCCTCGAGCGCGCCGATCTTGCGCTCGGCGCCGTTGGGCTCGGTGCCGAACAGTTCGATCTCCATGCGCTCGGGGGTGATGGTGGCGGCGTTGAGCGAGATGAACGGCCCCTCCTTGCGCGCCGACAGCGCGTGGATGGCGCGCGCCACCGCTTCCTTGCCGGAGCCCGACGGCCCGATCACCATGACGCGGCTGTTGGTGGGCGCGATCCGGTCGATGGCGTGGCGCAGCTGGTTCATCGCCGCCGACATGCCGATCAGGTCGAACGTGTCTGAGGTGCGCTTTTTCAGTTCGCTCACCTCGCGCTTCAGTTTCAGCGTTTCCAGCGCGCGCTCGCAGATCAGGATCAGCCGGTCCGCCTTGAACGGTTTTTCGATGAAATCGTAGGCGCCGCGTTTGATCGCCGAAACCGCGGTTTCGATCGTGCCATGGCCGGAAATCATCACCACCGGCACGTGCGGGTGGATGGTCTTGATCTCGTCGAGCAGCGCCAGGCCGTCGAGCCGCGAGCCCTGCAGCCAGATGTCGAGAAAGATCAGCGAGGGCACGCGTTCGGCGATCGCGGCCAGCGCGCTGTCGCTGTCATGGGCGGTGCGCGCGTCGTGGCCCTCATCTTCCAGAATGCCGGCGACGAGTTCGCGGATGTCTTCTTCGTCGTCGACGACCAAAATATCAGACGTCATGGTCGACCTTCTTTTTCGTCATGTTGGCGTCGCCCCTGGCGGCGCCTTCGCCCAGCGCGGGCAGGACGATGCGCACCAGCGCACCCTTGCCGTCGTGAAAATCCTTCGGCGCGTCGTGCAGCTCCAGCCGCCCGCCATGATCCTCGACAATCTTGCGAACGATCGCCAGGCCGAGGCCGGTGCCCTTGGCGCGCGTCGTCATGTAGGGCTCGAGCAGCCGCTGGCGGTTTTCGCGCGGCAGACCCTTGCCGTTATCGACCACGTCAACGGTGATCCACTCGTCGGTCTTGCGCGCCGTGACGCGAATTTCGCCGCTGCCGCGGCTGCCGCCTGCATCGGTATCGGATTCGATCGCCTCGGCCGCGTTCTTGACGATATTGCCGAAGGCCTGGCTCATCAGGCGCGTGTCGAAACGTCCGGTCAGGGCCTGCTTGCCGAAATCGTGCTCGAAATTGATCTCGGAATGGCCGACCTCGATCAGGAACGTCGCCTCGCGCAGCGCCTCGCGCAGGTCGGTGACCTCCATCAGCGGCTTGGGCATGCGCGCAAAGGCGGAGAATTCGTCGACCATGCGGCCGATGTCGCCGACCTGGCGGATGATCGTGTCGGTGCACTGGTCGAAGACCTCGCGGTCGGCGGTAATCACCTTGCCGTAGCGCCGGCGGATGCGTTCGGCCGAAAGCTGGATCGGCGTCAGCGGGTTCTTGATCTCGTGCGCGATCCGCCGGGCGACGTCGGCCCAGGCGGAGGCGCGCTGCGCCTGCATCAGGTCGGTGATGTCGTCGATGGTGACGACATAGGCGGGAAGGTCCGAGTTCTTGTCGCCTTCCTCGATCGTCACCTGAACGTTGAAGGTGCGTTCGGCGCCGGTGCGGAAAAACGTCACCTGCTCGTGATAGACCGTGCGGCCGGAGCTGCGCGCCATTTCGAACACGCGGCCGATATGCGGCAGCACCGCCGACAGTGTCTGGCCGAGCGCCTTTTGCGCCTTCAGCGCGAGCATGGTCTCGGCAGAGCGGTTGACGATGGTGATGACGCCGTCCGGGTCGACGCCGATCACGCCGGCGGTCACGCTGGCCAGCACCGCTTCGGAAAAGCGGCGCCGCTCGTCGATCTGGTCCTTGGCCGAGATCAGCTCGTTGCGCTGCGATTTGAGCTGCTGCAGCATCTTGTTGAACGTGTCGCCGAGCGAGGCGACGTCGCCGTCAGAGGCGCGCACGGGCACCGCCACGTCGAGATTGCCGGTCGCCACCTCGTCGGCCGCGCCGATCAGCTGGCGGATCGGGCGCACGAGCCGGTCGGCGACCGCGATGCCGGTCCAGATCGCCGACAGCACGATGATCAGCGTCAGCCCCAGATAGACCAGCGCGAACGCCACCTGGACGGTGGTGCGGCTCGCCTCCAGTTCGCGATAGTCGCTGGAATTGGCGCGCACGATCTGGCGCGCGCGGATCACCTGCGGATCGATCAGGCGGATCGTGTAGAGATAACTGCCCTCGATGTCGCGCAGCTTGATGATCGAGCCGACGATGTTGCGCGTGCGCGGTTCGATCAGCACCGGATCGCCGCCGGAGGCGTCGCGCACCGCGCCGGCCGGCGGCTCGGGCATGGGAAACTCGGCGCGGGTGTCGGCCTGTAGGATGACGCTGCCGTCGTCGCGGATCAGGGCGGCGTGCGCCAGTCCGCGCCCGACCGCCTGCTGGGTCATCAGCCGCAGGAACCCGGTGCGGTCGAGGCCGTAGAGCGTGCGGTTCTGGTCGAGCGTGATCGCCATCGACAAGGCGGTGCCCTGCAGATTACGGGCGTTTTCCTGGACATAGGCCTCCGCGATCGACAGCGAGGAATTGACGATCGCCTTGGTCTTGATCTCGAACCAGCGGTCGAGGCCGATATCGAGCGTGATCGAGGCCACGATCGCCACGGCCAGCGCCGGCACCGCCGCGACCAGCGAAAACAGCGCCACGATGCGCACATGCAGCCGCGAGGCCGCCTTGCCGCGGCGCCTTGCCGCGACGATGCGGTGCACCTCGCGGCCGATCAGCAGCACCAGCGCCAGAATCAGCAGCACGTTGATGGCGATCAGCGTCAGCGTGACCTGCTTGGACGGCGCGATCGGCCCGAGCCCGACGAGAATGATGAAGGAGACGGCCGCGCAGATCAGCGCCGCCGCGACGGCGACGATGCCGGGCAAGGCCATCAGCCTGCGCCCTTCCGGCGCCGCCGGCTCCAGCATGGTGCCGGCCGGCATGGTTTCGGTTTGGTTCGTCATTCGCCTGCCACGCGGTTGCGTGGCAATGATGCAACGCATTGTGGCGATTCTGCAACAAAATCGGGGCGCAGGGTAATTTATTGCACCGCGCGCCGCAGGCCCGCCACCAGAGGCGCGCTCAGGAGGCGGCGCTGCCGCCGCGCGTGGTGCGATAGACGTTGATACCGAGTTCGCGGATCTTCTTGCGCAGCGTGTTGCGGTTGAGGCCGAGCAGTTCGGCGGCGCGGATCTGGTTGCCGCGCGTCGCGGTCATGGCGGCCAGCACCAGCGGGTACTCGACCTCGGCGAGCACGCGCTGGTAGAGCCCGGCCGGCGGCAGCTCCTCGCCGAAGGACGAAAAATAGCGCCGCAAATGGTCCTCGACGGCCTGGCCGATCGAGACGGTTTCGGTGACCGGACGCGGGCCGGCATCGTCTTGCGGGCTGCCCGTGCCGTTCAGCTCGGCCTCGATGATCTCGGCGCCGATCTCCTCCTGCGGATAGAGCGCGGCCAGCCGCCGCACGAGATTTTCCAGCTCGCGCACATTGCCCGGCCAGGCATAATTCTTCAGCAGGTCCATCCCGGCCGGCAGGATGCGCTTGGCCTGCAGGCCTTCCTGTTCGGCGATGGCGAAGAAGTGGCGGATGAGGTCGGGAACGTCTTCGGCCCGTTCGCGCAGGCCCGGCAGCCGCAGCGGCACGACGTTGAGGCGGTAAAACAGATCCTCGCGAAACAGACCCTGATTGATCAGCGTGCGCAGGTCCTTGTTGGTCGCGGCCACGATGCGCACGTCGGTACGGATCGGCGTGCGCCCGCCGACGGTGGTATATTCGCCCTGCTGCAGCACCCGCAGCAGCCGGGTCTGCGCCTCCATCGGCATGTCGCCGATCTCGTCGAGAAACAGCGTGCCGCCCTCGGCCTGCTCGAAACGGCCGGTGGAGCGGTGCTGGGCGCCGGTGAAGGCGCCCTTTTCGTGGCCGAACAGCTCCGATTCGATCAGGTCGCGCGGGATCGCGGCCATGTTGATGGCCACGAACGGGCCGTTGCGGCGGCGGCCATATTCGTGCAACGCGCGCGCCACCAGCTCCTTGCCGGTCCCCGATTCGCCGGTGATCATCACCGTCAGATCGGTCTGCATCATCCGCGCCAGCATGCGGTAGATGTCCTGCATGGCGGCCGAGCGGCCGACCAGCGGCATCGTCTCGGGCTGGTCGTCGGCGCGCGGTTTTTCCGCCGGCTGTTTTGGCTCCGCCAGGGCGCGGTTGACGATCGCCAGCAGCTCGGTCAGGTCAAACGGTTTCGGCAGATATTCGTAAGCGCCCTTTTCCGAGGCCCGGATCGCGGTCATGAAGGTGTTTTGCGCGCTCATGACGATGACGGGCAGTTGCGGCCGCGCCTTCTTGATGCGCGGCAGCATGTCGAAGGCGTTTTCGTCCGGCATCACCACGTCGGTGATCACCAGATCGCCCTCGCCCGCCGACACCCAGCGCCACAGCGTGGCCGCGTTCGAGGTGACGCGCACGGTGTGGCCGACCCGCGACAGCGCCTGGCTGAGAACGGTGCGGATCGCCGCGTCGTCGTCGGCGACGAGAATGCTGCCTTGCGTCATGGCGCCTCTCCGGTGCTTTTTTCGTCCCCGTTCCGGCCGGCCTCCTCCTTCCAGGCCGGCATCAGCACCCGGAAGGTGGTGCCGCGCGGCGTGGAATCGCATTCGATCACCCCGCCATGCTCGCCGACGATCTTGGCGACCAGGGCGAGCCCGAGGCCGGACCCGTTCGGCTTGCTGGTGATGAAGGGGTCGAACAGGATCGGCAGAATATCGTCGGGCACCCCGCCGCCATTGTCGTGCACGCAGAATTCGAGCGGCAGCGACACCCGGTTGCGCGTGCCGGGCACGGCGATCCGGATACCGGGGCGGAAGGCCGTCGACAGCGTGATCTCGCCGTCCGGGCGCGCCGCGATCGCCTCGGCGGCGTTCTTGACCAGGTTCAGGAACACCTGGACGAGCTGGTCGCGATTGCCGAACACCGGCGGCAGCGAGGGATCGTAATCCTCCACGACACGGATTTTTCGGGCAAAGCCGTTGCGGGCGATCGCCTTGACGTGGTCGAGCACGACATGGATGTTGACCGGGCCGCGCTCGATCGGCCGCTCGTCGGAAAACACCTCCATGCGGTCGACCAGCGCGACGATGCGGTCGGTCTCGTCGGTGATCAGCCGGGTCAGCGCGCGGTCCTCGTCGGACGCGGCGGTCTCCAGAAGCTGCGCGGCGCCGCGTATGCCCGAAAGCGGGTTCTTGATCTCGTGCGCCAGCATCGCCGCCAGCCCGGTCACCGAGCGCGCCGCGCCGCGATGGGTCATCTGGCGGTCGATCTTGTCGGCCATCGAGCGTTCCTGGAACATCACCACGACCGAGCCCGGCATTTCGGGCACCGGCGCGACCAGGATGTCGACAAGCCTGTCGCCGCCGAGCCGCGGCGAGGAGATGTCGACGCGATATTCGTTGACCGGCGACTGGCGCGCGCGCACCTCCTCGATCAGGGTCAGCAGCGGGCTGCCGAACGGGACGAAATGATCGAGCCTGTTGCGCGAAAGGATGACGGCGCTGGAGCGGAAAAACACTTCCGCGTCGGCATTGGCGAAAGCAATGCGGCCGTCGGCGTCGAGCATGATGACGGGATGGCGGATCGTGTTGAGCACGATCTCGGCCAGACCGAGCTGCGTTGCCGCCGCCGAAACCGGCCTCATGCCGCGATCCCCGCACCATAGTCGGCGCCGGCCGTAAACAGGTCGGCAAGCCGTGCCAGCACCGTGGCCGGATCGTCGGCGGTCATGATCGCCTGCCGGTCGGTGGCGGCCACTGCCGGGGCGTGCCTGTCGAAATACCAGCCGAGATGTTTGCGGGCGTGGCGCACGCCCCGTGCGCTGCCGTAAAGCGACAACATCGCCTCGTAATGCGCGCCGACATAATCGGCGAACGCGGCCGGCGTCGTCGGAATGGCTGGAGCGGTGCCGCCCGCAGCCGCCGCCGCGATCGCGCCGGCCGTCCACGGCGCCCCGTAATGGGCGCGGCCGATCATGATCGCGTCGGCGCCCGATTGTTCGAGGATGCCGGCTGCGTCGGCGGCGCTCGCCACGTCGCCATTGGCCACCACCGGGATCGTCACCGCCTGTTTGACCTCACCGATCGCGCGCCAGTCGGCCTTGCCCTTGTAGAACTGGCAGCGCGTGCGCCCGTGCACGGTCACCATGCGCGCGCCGACAGCCTCGGCCCGGCGCGCCAGCTCGGGCGCGGCGAACTCGGTGTCGTCCCAGCCGAGCCGCATCTTGACGGTGACGGGAACCGGCACGGCGTTGACGGCCGCCGCGATCAGCGCCTCGGCATGGTCGAGGTCGCGCATCAGCGCCGAGCCGCAATAACCGCCGGTCACTTTCTTGGCAGGGCAGCCCATATTGATATCGACGATCTCGGCCCCCTCGCCCGCCGCGATGCGCGCGCCCTCGGCGATCCAGCGCGCCTCGCGGCCAGCCAGTTGCACCACATGCGGCCCGTCGCCGGCCGGCGCGAGCCGACGCGCCGATTCAGACCGCCCGCGTGCCAGCTCGCCGCTGGCGATCATTTCCGACACCACCAGCCCGGCGCCGTGCGCGGCCGCGCGCGCGCGAAAGGCGCTGTCGCTGACGCCCGACAGCGGCGCCAGGAACACGCGATTGCGGATCGTCACGTCGCCAATCGCCAAGGGGCGCGAAAGCGCCTCGAATGCCAACATGCACAATTTCCACGCAGTCAATCAATCTGCATATTCTTTAGACAAACGCCCGCCATGTTGCAATGCAAAACGCGGGCGACGGACGTCGGGCCGTACAAATTGCTGGCCATTGTCCGGCCCGCTCGCTAGAGCCGTTCGTCTCGGGATGGTAGCAGTGCGACGGTCGGGACCGCGACGGCCCGGAGGTCCGGCGCTTTGCGGTTTCGACAGACCGGGCTTTGCGCCTCGCGCGAACGAACAGGGATAAGGGTCATGCTCGATCCGCAGACCGGCGGCGTCGCCGTCGTGATCGTGGCGGCCGGACGCGGCGAGCGCGCCGGACAATCGGCCGAGGGGCCGAAACAATATCGCCGTATCGGCGGCCGCGCGGTGCTGGACCGCACCATCGCCGCGTTTCGCGACCATCCGGCGGTCGGCCGCATCGTGGTGGCGATCCACCCCGACGACCAGATGCTGTTTCGCGACGCCGTCGCCGATCCCGGCCGCCAGGTCTCGGTCGTGCATGGCGGCGCCAGCCGGCAGGCCTCCACGCGCCTGGCGCTGGAAAGCCTGGCCGATGCCGCGCCCGCCCATGTGCTGATCCATGACGGCGTGCGCCCGTTCGTCGACGCCGCCCTGATCGACCGGGTCGTGGGCGGCTTGGCCGAGTGCGCCGCGGTGCTGCCGGCGCTCGCCGTCGCCGACACGTTGAAGAAGGCGGACGGCGCCGGATGTGTGGTGGCAACCGTGCCGCGCGACGGCCTGTTTGCGGCCCAGACGCCGCAGGGTTTTTCGTTTGCGCCGATCCTGGCCGCCCACCGGCGCGCCGACGCGGCGGGCCTGGCAGATTTTACCGACGACGCGGCGATCGCCGAATGGGCCAGGATCCCGGTGCGGATCGTGGCCGGCGCGCCCGACAACGTCAAACTCACTTTCGCACGGGAGATCGCGATGGCGGACGAACGCCTCGGCACCGCTCGAACCGGCTTTCCCGACGTCAGGACCGGCAACGGCTACGACGTGCACAGTTTCGGCCCCGGCGACCACGTCACGCTGTGCGGGGTGGCGATCCCGCACGACAGGGCGCTGTCGGGACATTCGGACGCCGATGTCGGCCTGCACGCGCTGACCGACGCCTTGCTTGCCACCTGTTCGGCCGGCGATATCGGCACGCATTTTCCGCCCTCCGACATGCAGTGGAAGGGTGCTGCCTCGCACATCTTCCTCGAACACGCCGCCCGGCTGGTGCGCGACAAGGGCGGGCGGATCGCCAATGTTGACGTGACACTGATCTGCGAGGCACCGAAGATCGGCCCGCATCGCCAGGCGATGGTCGCGGCGATGGCAACGATGCTCGGCCTCGACGCCGGCCGGGTGTCGGTCAAGGCCACCACCAATGAGCGGATCGGTTTCGTCGGCCGGCGCGAGGGCATCGCCGCCATCGCCACGGCCAGCGTGATCTATCCGGGCGCGGTGCCGGCATGAGCCCGCACAACGCGCTGGCCGAGGCGGTGCTGGCGGCCTGCAAGCGGCAGGGCCTGATGCTGGCCACGGCCGAATCGTGCACCGGCGGCATGATCGCTTCCGCCTTGACCGACATCGCCGGCTCCTCGGCGGTGGTCGATCGCGGTTTCGTCACCTATTCCAACGAGGCCAAGATGGAGATGCTCGGCGTGACCGGCGCGACCCTCGCCGCCCACGGCGCGGTCTCGGCCGAAACCGCGCGCGCAATGGCGTCCGGCGCGCTCGCCCGCTCGTGGGCCGATCTCGCCGTTTCGGTTACCGGCGTCGCCGGCCCCGGCGGCGGCTCGGCGGAAAAACCGGTCGGACTGGTCTGGTTCGGGGTCGCGGAAAAAGGCCGGGAAACGGAAACGCACCGTGAAATTTTCGCCGGCCAGGATCGCGACGCGGTGCGCCAGCATACCGTCGGGACCGCGCTGGAGCTTATCCTTGCGAGGCTGACGCGCTGAGCGGAGCGCCGTAGATCTGGTCGGCGCGCTGTTCGAAGGCGCCGGCGAACATGCGAAAGGCGCGGTCGAACATCGCCCCCATCATCGCACCGAGAATCCGGCTCTTGAACTCGTAGTTGATGTAGAAATTGATGTTCGTGCCGCCCGCGCCGTCCGGCTCGAAACGCCAGCGATTGTCGAGGAATCGGAACGGCCCGTCGAGATATTTGACGTTGATGGCGTTGTCGGCCTCGCGGGCGATCACCTGGCTGGTGAAGGTTTCGCGGATCGCCTTGTAACCCACCGTCATGTCGGCGATCGACACCACGACGCCGTGCGCCTGCTTGCGCGAACGCACCGAAAGCGCCTCGCACATCGGCAGGAACTCGGGATAGCGCTCGATATCGGCGACCAGCGCAAACATCTGCTGCGGGGTGTGGGCGACGTTGCGGACGGTTTCGTATTTCGGCATGGCGTCCTACCGGCCGGCGGTTTTCGCCAGTTGCGCCGCGCGCGCCGCCTGCAGCCGGGCGAAATCCTCGCCCGCATGGTGCGAGGAGCGCGTCAGCGGGCTGGCCGAGACGAGCAGGAAGCCTTTCGTATAGGCGACCGTCTCGTAGGATTTGAACTCCTCCGGCGTGACGAATTTTTTGACCGGATGGTGTTTGCGCGTCGGCTGGAGATACTGGCCGATGGTCAAGAAGTCGACATCGGCGGTGCGCAGATCGTCCATCAGCTGCAGCACCTCGGCGCGCTCCTCGCCGAGGCCGACCATGATGCCCGACTTGGTGAACATGGTCGGGTCGAGCTCCTTGACGCGCTGCAACAGCCGGATCGAGTGGAAATAGCGCGCACCGGGCCTGACGGTGAGATAATGCGACGGCACGGTCTCCAGATTGTGGTTGAAGACGTCGGGCTTGGCCTCGACCACGATCTCCAGCGCGCCGTCCTTGCGCAGGAAGTCGGGCGTCAGCACCTCGATGGTGGTTTCTGGCGATTCGGCGCGGATCGCGCGGATCACCTCGGCGAAATGGCGCGCGCCGCCATCGGCCAGGTCGTCGCGATCGACCGAGGTGACGACGACATGGTTGAGCCCCATCTGCCGCACGGCGGAGGCGACGTTTTGCGGCTCGTCGGCGTCGAGCGCGTTGGGCAGGCCGGTGGTGACGTTGCAAAACGCGCAGGCGCGCGTGCAGATTTCGCCCATGATCAGGAACGAGGCGTGTTTCTTGTCCCAGCACTCGCCGATATTGGGGCAGCCGGCCTCCTCGCACACCGTCACCAGCTTGTTGGTGCGCACGATGTCGCGGGTTTCCAGATAGCCGGGCGAGGTCGGCGCCCTGACCCGGATCCAGTCCGGCTTGCGCGCCACGTCCTGGTCCGGGCGGTGCGCCTTTTCGGGATGGCGCGGGCGCGGCCGGTTGGCGAGGGTGTCGATGACGGTGACCATTGCGTGTCCTTGCGACTTATGGGGCGACGTTACCGGGCATTAGCGACGCGGGCGCGCTTGCGAGCGCCCGAAAATCCACAGAATCAGGATCGCGCCGGCAATGGCGACGACCAGATTGCCGAGAAAGCCCTGATAGTGGATGCCGAGCAAGCCTGCCAGCGTGCCGCCGACGAACGAGCCGGCGATCCCGACCAAGACGTTGGTGAACAGGCCGTGATCGCGGTTCATCGTCCGCTCGGCGACGTAGCCGGCGAGGAACCCGACCAGAAGCATGCCGAAGAAGCCGACGCCTGGCATGCCCATCAAACCTTGCATCTCCTGCATTTCTTCATCCCGTCAGTCGGCCTTCGCCCGTCCGGGCCCTGGCTTCATACCGTGCATATAAGGCATTTGCGCGCCGATTGAACCGGCCGGTCCTAGGCATTCAGCGCCTTGCCGTAGGCGTCGAGCACGCTTTCCTTCATCATTTCCGACAGGGTCGGATGCGGGAAGATGGTGTGCATCAGCTCGGCCTCGGTGGTCTCCAGGTTCATCGCCACCACGAAACCCTGGATAAGTTCGGTCACTTCCGCGCCGACCATGTGCGCGCCGAGCAGTTCGCCGGTCTTCTTGTCGAAGATGGTCTTGACCAGCCCCTGGTCCTCGCCGAGCGCGACCGCCTTGCCGTTAGCGACGAACGGAAACCGTCCGACACGGATGTCGCGGCCGGCCTCCTTGGCCTTGGCCTCCGTCAGTCCGACCGAGGCGATTTGCGGGTGGCAATAGGTGCAGCCGGGAACCAGGTTCTTGTCGAGCGGATGGACGCCCTTCTGGCCGGCGATCTTTTCCACGCAGATCACGCCCTCGTGCTCGGCCTTGTGGGCCAGCATCGGCGGGCCGGCGACATCGCCGATCGCGTAGACGCCCTCGACATTGGTGCGGCCGTAATCATCGATGACGATGCAGCCGCGCTCGGTCTTCACGCCGAGCTCCTCCAGCCCGAGATTTTCGATATTGCCGGTCACGCCGACGGCCGAGATCAGGCGCTCGGCGGTGATCTTTTCCACCTTGCCGCCCTTGGTCTCGACATGGGCGGTGACGGCATCCTTGGCCTTGTCGACCTTGACCACCTTGGCCTCGAGCAGGAATTTCATGCCCTGTTTTTCGAAACGCTTCTTGGCCAGCTGCGAAATCTCGGCGTCTTCCACCGGCAGGATGGTCGGCATCAGCTCGACCACCGTCACCTCGACGCCGAGCGTGCGGTAGAACGAGGCGAACTCGATGCCGATCGCGCCGGAGCCGACCACGATCAGCGATTTCGGCATCGTTTTCGGCACCATCGCCTCGAAATAGGTCCAGATCAGGTCGCCGTCCGGTTCCATGCCCGGCAGCGCGCGCGGCCGCGCGCCGGTCGCCACGATGATGTGCTTGGCGGTGTAGGTGCCCTCGCCCTTGGTGTTCTTGGGCGCGGGATGCTGCGGCTGCATCGGTTTCTTGGTCGGTTTCGACACGACGATCTCGCCGCGCCCCTTCAGCCTGGCCTCGCCCCAGATGACGTCGACCTTGTTTTTCTTCATCAGGAAGCCGACGCCGTTGTTCATCCGCCCGGCGACGCCGCGCGCGCGCTCGACCACCGCCTTCAGGTCGGCGGTCAGCTTGCCTTCCAGCTTCAGCCCGTAATCGGCGGCGTTCTCGCCCAGATGTATCACCTCGGCCGAGCGCAGCAGGGCCTTGGTGGGAATGCAGCCCCAGTTGGAACAGATGCCGCCCAGATGCTCGCGTTCCACGATCGCGGTCTTCAAACCGAGTTGCGCTGAGCGCACGGCGGTCACGTAGCCGCCCGGACCGCCGCCGATGATGATGACGTCATAGCTTTCCGACATTACTGCTTCCACTCCTTTGCGGCGTTGCCGTGCCGGCGGGCCGCCCTTGCGGACCGGCCTGCCGTCACGCGGCGAAGGAGCGCAAGCCCGCCGGCCCTACTCCTTTGCCACGGGTGCCGGCTCCGGCTCGTGCCTGGCCAACATCCCGTAGATTTCGTCCTTGAGCCGCAGGCGTTCCTTCCTCAGATCGGCGACGTGCATGTCGTCGAGCGGCTCGATATTGGTCTCGGCGCGGTGTATCGCCTTGTTGACGTCGTGATACGCGTCCGACAGCCGGAGAAAATGCCCGTCCTTCTCGCGCAGGTGACGGATGACGGCGACAAAGTCGGGAAACTCCTCGGCCAATTCGTGCGGCGTGTGCGACATTCCGATTCTCCTTGGTTGGAATGACTTCACGCTACCGCGTCTGCTGCCTCTTTCCTTGATTTCGAACAAGTCTCACGCGTTTCACAACCCCAGCATCATGCGCACCAGCGGTTCGACGCCGCGCCCGACGGCGCGGGTGTTGGGCGCGTCGAGATGAACGCCGTCGAGCGGCGATGTCTCGGCCACCGATCCGGCATCGAAAAAACCGCAGCCGGCAACGTCGGCCAGGTCGGAATAGAGGCTGCCCAGCATATGCGATTGCTGGATGGCGCCGGCGAACAGCGCGGCGAAATCGGGATCGCCGGTCTCGCGGATCGCCGGCGGCGCGACGATCAGGATTTCGGGCGTCTCCTGGTCGAGCGGCCAGGCGTGGCCGCGCACGATCGCGACCAGCCGCTCCATGCCCTGCTTGGCGGCAACAGCCGCGCCGGCCAGAAACGGCTTCATATCGTTGGTGCCGAGCATGATGATGACGAGATCGAGCGGCGCGTGCGTCGTCAGCAGGCTCGGCAGCAGCCGCGCGCCGTTGCGGTCGGCCGGCCCGACATGGTCGTCGAAGGCCGTCGTGCGTCCGTTCAGCCCCTCGGCGATCACCTGCGCCTTGCCACCGAGCGCGGTCTGGAGCACGCTCGGCCAGCGATTTTCGAGCGCATGACGACCCGGCCCGGCGGGGTCATAACCCCAGGTCAGCGAATCGCCATAGGCCAGGATCGTTTTCATCGCGCTTACGCGGCCCCCGTCTTTCAGGTCGCCTGGCGCAGCCGGCGCAGGCCGAGCGCGACGAACAGGAACAGGACGCCGTTCGACAACAGCTCGACGCCGAGCAGGATGCCGAGGATCGAGGCGGCCGAGGCCGGGAAATCGGCCAGGATCATGATGCCGAGCGCAACCGCCAGCAGGCCGGAGGCGAGCACCCAGCCCCAGCCCGAGAGCGGCCGCAGCGAAAACGCGTACATCAGCTTGATCGCACCCATGATCAGAAACAGCACCGCGACCAGCAGGGTCAGCGAGACCATGCCGGCGAGCGGGTTGAAGATCAAAGACAGGCCGACGACCAGCGTCAGGATGCCGAACAGCAGCGCCCACACGAAGCCGCCCCAGCCCTTGTCCTGGAAGGCCTGGACGATCTGCAGGATGCCGACCAGCGCGAAGGTCCAGCCGGCGAGCAGCGTCGCCGCCATCGTCGCGGCGAACGGGTTGAGCAGCGCCATCACGCCGCCGATCAGCGAGATGACGGCAAACAGCGCCATCCAAACCCACGACCGGCCGGCGGTGGCGCCCTGTATTTTCGTCTCGCTCATAGTCGCCTCCCTGGATGATTAAGACGGCAAGCCCGAGGAATTGACCCCTAGACCAGCATCGACATCGGATGTTCCACGAACCGCTTGAAGGCGGCGAGCAGTTCAGCGCCCAGCGCCCCGTCGACGGCGCGATGGTCGGTCGACAGCGTCGCCGACATGATCGTGGCCACGGCCAGCGCGCCGTCCTTGACCACGGCGCGCTGTTCGCCGGCGCCGACCGCCAGGATGGTGGCGTGCGGCGGATTGATGACGGCGGAAAAATCCTTGATGCCGAACATGCCCAGATTGGACACCGCCGTCGTGCCGCCCTGATATTCCTCGGGCTTGAGCTTGCGGGTCCTGGCGCGCGCGGCCAGGTCCTTCATCTCGTTGGAAATGGTCGACAGCGTCTTCTGCTCGGCCTTTTTCACGATCGGCGTGATAAGCCCGCCGGGGATCGACACCGCCACGCCGACATCGGCATGGCTGTGCTTGACCATATTGGCGTCGGTCCACGACACGTTCGCCTCCGGCACCGCCTTCAGCGCCAGCGCCATCGCCTTGATGACCATGTCGTTGACCGAAAGCTTGTAGGCGGGCTCTTCGCCCTTGTCGGTCTTGACCGTGGGCGCGGCGTCGTTGAGCTGCTTGCGCAGCGCCAGCAACGCGTCGATCTCGCAGTCGATCGTCAGGTAGAAATGCGGGATCGTCGACTTCGCCTCGACCAGCCGGCGCGCGATCGTCTTGCGCATATTGTCGTGCGGGACGAGTTCGTAGGAACCGTCCTCGAACAGTTTCAGCACCGCGTCGTCCGACATCGGCTTGGCCGCCGGCGCGGCGGCCGGCGCCGCCTTGGCCTCGGCCGGCTTCCGGGCGCCACCGTCGGCGGCGGCCGCTTCCACGTCCGCCTTGACGATCCGCCCGTGCGGCCCCGATCCGGCAATGGCGGCCAGGTCGACACCCTCGTTCTGGGCGATGCGGCGCGCGAGCGGCGAGGCGAAAATCCGTTCGCCGTCCTTGCGCGGCGCCGGACCGGCCTTCACGTCGTCGGGGATCGCGGCCTTGGCCGCTGCTTCCTTGTCCGCGCCGCCAGAACCTGCGGCCGGCTTGGCCAGCGCCGCGTCGGAATTTTCCGCCTTCGCTTCGGCTTTGGCGTCCGATTTCGGCTCGGCCTTGGTGTCGGTCTTGCCGCCGCCGTTGCCGCCGCTCGCGGCGGCTTTGGCCGCGTCGGCGGCGTCTTCGCCCTCGCCGGCCAGCACGGCGATCAGCGCGTTGACCTTCACGCCCTCGGTGCCTTCCGGCACGACGATTTTCGCCACCGTGCCCTCGTCGACCGCCTCGACCTCCATCGTCGCCTTGTCGGTCTCGATCTCGGCGATCACGTCGCCGGGCGCGACCTGGTCGCCCTCCTTGACCAGCCACTTGGCGAGATTGCCCTCTTCCATGGTGGGCGAAAGCGCCGGCATGGTGATGTTGATCGGCATCGTCTCGCCCTCCCTAGGCCTTGTAGCTGACGGCTTTCACCGCCTGGACGACCTCGGCCACGTTGGGCAGGGCCAGTTTTTCCAGATTGGCGGCATAGGGCATCGGCACGTCCTTGCCGCAGATCGTCACCACCGGCGCGTCGAGCCAGTCGAAGGCGCGCTGCATGACCTGGCTGGCAATGTGGTCGCCGACCGAGGATTGCGGAAAACCTTCCTCCACCGTCACCAGGCGGTTGGTCTTCTTGACCGATTCGATCACCGTCTCGAGATCCAGCGGCCGGATGGTCCGCAGATCGATCACCTCGACGTCGATCCCCTCGCCCGCCAGTTCCTCGGCCGCCTTGACCGCATAGGTCATGCCGATGCCGAACGAGACGATGGTGGCGTCCGTGCCCTGCTTTTGAACCCGCGCCTTGCCGATCGGCAGCACGAAATCGTCGAGCTTGGGCACGTCGAAGGTCTGGCCGTAGAGGATCTCATTTTCCAGGAAGATCACCGGGTTCGGATCGCGGATCGCCGCCTTCAACAACCCCTTGGCGTCGGCGGCCGTATAAGGCTGCACGACCTTCAGTCCGGGGATGTGGCTGTACCAGGCGGCATAGCACTGCGAATGCTGCGCGGCGACGCGCGCGGCCGCGCCGTTCGGCCCGCGAAACACGATCGGCGCGCCCATCTGCCCGCCCGACATGTAAAGCGTCTTGGCGGCGGAATTGACGATCTGGTCGATCGCCTGCATGGCGAAGTTGAAGGTCATGAACTCCACGATCGGCTTCAGGCCGGCCATCGCCGCGCCGACGCCGACGCCGGCGAAGCCGTGTTCGGTGATCGGGGTGTCGACGACGCGCCGGGCGCCGAATTCCTGCAAGAGCCCTTGCGTGATCTTGTAGGCGCCCTGGTACTCGGCGACCTCCTCGCCCATGACGAAGACGTCCTCGTCGCGGCGCATCTCCTCGGCCATGGCGTCGCGCAGGGCCTCGCGCACGGTGGTCGCGACCATCTCCGTGCCCTCGGGAATGTCGGGATCGGAGGCCACATCCACCTTTTTCGGCTCGGGATGCACCTTGCCTTCGCCGGGCACGCGGCGCGCGTCCATGTCGGCGACTGCGTCATCGCCGGTTGCGGCCGGTTTTTCCGCGGCCGCCGGCTCGGAGGCCTCTTGATCGGCCTTGCCGTCCGGCTTGGCGCCGCCCGCCTTGCCGATATCGTCGGCGCTTTCGCCCTCTTCAAGCAGCACGGCGATCGGCGTGTTGACCTTGACGCCCTCCGCGCCCTCTTCGACCAGGATCTTGCCCAGCGTGCCCTCGTCGACCGCCTCGACCTCCATGGTCGCCTTGTCGGTCTCGATCTCGGCGATCACGTCGCCGGCGCTGACGGCGTCGCCTTCCTTCTTCAGCCATTTGGCCAGGTTGCCCTCTTCCATGGTCGGAGACAGGGCCGGCATGAGAATTTCGATCGGCATGGCGCCCCTCCCTCAGATCACGATGTCGGTATAGAGCTCGGACACGTCCGGTTCCGGGTCGGTCTGGGCGAATTCGGCCGCGTCGGCGACGATCTCGCGCACCTCCTTGTCGATCGCCTTCAGCTCGTCCTCGTCGGCCCACTTCTTGTCGACGAGACGCGCCTTGACCTGCTCGATCGGATCGTGCTCGGAGCGCATTTTCTGCACTTCGTCCTTGGAGCGGTATTTTGCCGGGTCGGACATGGAATGGCCGCGATAGCGATAGGTCATCATCTCCAGGATGATCGGCCCCTTGCCGTCGCGGCAATGCGCCAGCGCCATCTCGCCGGCCGACCTGACGGCGCGCACGTCCATGCCGTCGACCTGGATGCCGGGGATCTTGAAGGAAATGCCGCGATGGGAAAAATCGGTTTCGGCCGACGAGCGCGCCACCGAGGTGCCCATGGCGTAGCGGTTGTTCTCGATGACGTAGATCACCGGCAGCTTCCACAGCGAGGCCATGTTGAAGCTTTCATAGACCTGGCCCTGATTGGCCGCGCCGTCGCCGAAGAAGGTCAGCGACACCGCCTTCACGTCGCGATAGCGGTTGGCGAAAGCGAGCCCGGTGCCGAGCGAGACCTGCGCGCCGACGATACCGTGGCCGCCGTAAAAGTTCTTTTCCTTGGAGAACATGTGCATGGAGCCGCCCTTGCCCTTGGAGTAACCTCCGCGGCGCCCGGTGAGCTCGGCCATCACCCCGCGCGGCGACATGTCCATGGCCAGCATGTGACCGTGATCGCGATAGGCGGTGATCATCTGATCGCCGTCCTCCATCGCCATCTTCAGCCCGGTGACCACCGCCTCCTGGCCGATATAGAGGTGGCAGAAACCGCCGATGAAGCCCATGCCGTAGAGCTGGCCGGCCTTTTCCTCGAAGCGGCGGATCAACAGCATGCCGCGATAGGCGTCAAGCTCGTCCTGCTTGGAGAAACTGGCGGGTTTGGGCGCGCTCATGGCCGGGGCCAGGCCGCTTTCGGATTTGGATTTCGACGGGCTGCGCTTCGTCCGTTTCGGCGCTGCGGTCATGCATCACTCCCTGATGGCGTCTCTTTGGCGGACACACGGGAGGCGGCATGATCCTACCTCCCACATTCTTGTTAGGAAGCTAGCATGGGCGATCGAAAACGGCCATGCGAAAATGCGCATGGCTGACATGCAGCTAAACCGTTCTAATCCTTGAAATTATCAAATATTAACTCGGTTTGAGTTAATTGAGGTTTTCGAACGGCCGCATGATGGTGATCTCGTCGGCGGCCGACATGTTGAGCGCGCGCCGCGCCTGCTCGTCGAGCATGTCGCGCTCCAGCGTGCCGTCGCGCATCAGCGCCACGCGCTCCTCCAGCGCCAGCCGGCGCGCGGTGGTTTCGGCGAGCGTCTTTTGCATTTCGAGGGTGCGCTCTTCCAGGCGGTATTTGGCATAGATGCCGAACTCGCCGTTGAAGGCGTGATAGCCGAAATAGCTCAAAAACAGCGCGGCCAGCGCCGGCACGATCAACTTGCCGCTGTTGCGCTTCTTGTGCTGACGCGTCCACATGGGCGGGGAATCCTTTCCCCGCCACCATGCCTGCGGCGTGCTTAACGCCCGGTTACGCGGCGCTCCCTGCGCCGCGTCAAAACACCATAATCAGCCGCGCAGGATCGACGTGCCGGCGTAGCGCGCCTGGCGGCCGAGCTCTTCCTCGATGCGCAGCAGCTGATTGTATTTGGCAAGCCGGTCGGAGCGGGCCAGCGAGCCGGTCTTGATCTGCCCGCAATTGGTCGCCACGGCCAGGTCGGCGATGGTGGCATCCTCGGTCTCGCCCGAGCGGTGCGACATCACCGCCGTGTAGCGCGCCTTGTGCGCGGTCTCGACCGCGTCGAGCGTTTCCGACAGCGTGCCGATCTGGTTGACCTTGACCAGGATCGAGTTGGCGACCCCCATCTTGATGCCGTCGCGCAGCCGCGCCGAATTGGTAACGAACAGATCGTCGCCGACCAGCTGGCAATTCTTGCCGGCGAGATCGGTCAGCTGCTTCCAGCCCTCCCAGTCGTCCTCGGCCATGCCGTCCTCGATCGAGATGATCGGATAATCGGCCACGAGCTTGGCCAGATATTTGGCCTGCGCCTTGGGGTTGCGGGTCTTCTTCTCGCCGGCATAGACATAGTCGCCGTCCTTGAAGAACTCGGTCGCCGCGCAGTCGAGCGCGATCGCCACGTCGTCGCCGGGCCGGTAACCGGCCTTTTCGATCGAGGCCATGACGAAGTCGAGCGCGGCCTGGGCGTTCTTGATGTTGGGGGCAAACCCGCCCTCGTCGCCGACATTGGTGTTGTGGCCGGCGTCCTTGAGGGCGTTTTTCAGCGTGTGGAAGATCTCCGCGCCCCAGCGCAGCCCCTCGCGGAAACTGTCGGCGCCGAGCGGCATGATCATGAATTCCTGGAAATCGATCGGGTTGTCGGCATGCGCGCCGCCATTGACGATGTTCATCATCGGCACGGGCAGCACATGCGCGCCGGCGCCGCCGACATAGCGGTAGAGCGGCAGGCCGGAGGCCTCGGCCGCCGCCTTGGCCAGCGCCAGCGACACGCCCAAAATGGCATTGGCGCCCAGGCGGCTCTTGTTGGGCGTGCCGTCGAGCTCGATCATGATCTGGTCGAGATGAAGCTGCTGCTCGGCCTCCATGCCCGACAGCGCGTCGAAAATCTCGCCATTGACCGCGTCGACGGCGCGCTCGACGCCCTTGCCGAGATAACGCTGGCCGCCGTCGCGCAGCTCGACCGCCTCGTGCGCGCCCGTCGAGGCGCCCGAGGGCACGGCGGCGCGGCCCATCGAGCCGTCCTCCAGCACCACGTCGACCTCAACGGTCGGGTTGCCCCGGCTGTCGAGAATTTCGCGGCCGATAATGTCGATGATGGCGGTCATGGTCGGGTATCCCTCGCTGCGGCGGAAAATCGGGCTTGTCTTAACGCAAGCCGGTCAAAAGGCAATGCGCGGCGCGCCACAGCGGGGGCCGGAACGCGCCCCGTCTGCGGCCACGGGACTGGCCGGCACCGGGCAGCCCCTGTCAGGCCGCCTTCACCGTCGACTTGAACTTGCCCATCAGATAGGGCCCCGACAGAACCGGCTCGTATTTCGGCGTCGTGCCGGGCTCCAGGCAGGACGGGATGCAGGCGATCTCGTAGTCCCAGTTCGGCTGGTGGAAAAAGGCGAAGGACTGGCGGCGCGACGAGCCCGATCCGTCCGGCTCGGGGTTGACCACCCGGTGCAGCGTCGAGACCCAGCGGTCGTTGGTCCACAGCGCCATCAGGTCGCCGATATTGATGACGAAGGCGCCCGGCACCGGCGGCACGGCGCGCCACTCGCCTTCCGGCGTAAAAATCTCCAGCCCGCCCGAACCGGCCTGCGGCAGCAGGATGGTCAGGCTGCCGTAATCGGTGTGGGCGCCGGCGCGCAATTGTCCCGGCTCGGGCGGCGTCTCCTGGTCAGGATAGTTGAGCGCGCGCAGGGCGCTGATCGGCCGGTCGATCGCGGCGGCGAAAAAGCTTTCCGGCAGGTCGAGCGCCACGGCGAAGACGCGCATGATGCGCGCGGCCAGATCCTCCATCGCCGCGTAATAGGCCTGCCAGGCCTCGCGAAACCCGTCGGGCGCCACCGGCCAGATCGTCTCGGCATAGCAGAAGGCGAGCGCGTCCTTGTCGGTCAGTCCACCGGGCACGGCGGCCGGCCCGCCGTTGAAACTCTCCTTTAGGTCGGGCGGCGTGTCGACATTGCGCGACTTGGCCAGCGCCTCGGATTGCGGCCCGAGATAGCCGTAGGGATAACCGGCATAAGGCGCGCGCGCCTCGTTTTTCTCCTCGGCCGGGCGGTCGAAGAAATCGCGGGCCGCGTTCCAGGCCTTGTCGATGGTCGCCTGCGGAACGCCGTGGCCACTGACGGCCAGAAAGCCGGTATTGCGGCAGATCGCGTCGACCTCGGCGCCGAGCCGCCGACGTTCCTCGGGCGCGGCGTTTTCGAACCGCGACAGGTCGAAGACGGGAAAATCGGGAGCGGCCATCATGTCATCCTTCTTGCGAGCGTTCGCCTTCTTGCCAGTGTTCGCTTGAGTTTAAAACCCGGACCGGCCTTGCGAAAGCATCGGGTCTTGGTCCAAGCCGAAAAGCGTCCGCGACCCGGCTCTCCAGGGACCGCGTGCGCCAGAAGGCAAACCGTGGTTTAAAACCGCATGAGCAGACCCGAACGCCTGACATCGTTTCTCATCCTGGTCGTTGTTCTGGCGCTGGGCGCCGCAATACCGCCGGCTGCGGCCGCGTCGGAACGGATCGCTGGCGACGGCTGGGCGATGACGGTGCATTATCCGGCCGGCGACGGCCCGGTTCCGGCCGTGATCGTCATGCCGGGCTGCAGCGGCAACCGCCCGCCGGCCGTCGCGCGCGGTCTGCGCGCCCATGCCCGCGCGCTCAATGCGGCCGGCTTCGCGGCGGCGATCGTCGATGTGTTGTCGCCGCGCGGGCTCGACACGATCTGCGCCCGCCCGGCCCTGCTGGCGCGGTTGACGCAAGCGGTTCCAGCCGACATCGCCGACGCGGCGGCGCGGCTCGGACGGCTTCGGCGCGTCGATGCGCGGCGGCTGGCCTTTCTCGGCCAGAGTTTTGGCGGTTCGGTCGCGCTCGAAATAGCGGCCGGCGCCGGCCGCCGCTTCGCGGCGATCGTGGCCTATTATCCCTGGTGCGCCGAGGGTTATGGCGGGAACGGCAGGAGCCGTTTCGCCGCGCCGGTGCTCATCCTGGCCGGCCTCGCCGACGACTGGACGCCGGCCGATCGCTGCACGCGCCTGCGCCCGGTTTCGGGCTCCCGTCCGGCACGCATCGTTGCCTATCGCGGCGCGCACCATTCCTTCGACCTGCCCGGCCTGCCGCGGCAAAAAGTTCCCGGCGTGGGCGGCGCGAAGACTGTCGGCGGCAATCCGGCGGCGGCCGCCGACAGCCGCCGGCGCTATCTCGCATTCCTGAAAGAGAGGCTGGAAGACCGGCGCTGACGAAAACCCTCAGGCCGCCTCGCGGTCGGTCAGGAACTCCAGCACCGCGTTGCAGAACAGATCGTTCTTGTCGCCCGCCACCATGTGGCCGGCTCCCGATACGTCGACATAGGACGCGTTCGGCGCCTGCTCGACGAATTCGCGGGCGAAATCCTCCTGCACCAGTTCCGAATTCATGCCGCGCACCAGAAGCACCGGCAGGTGCAGTTGCGGCAGCGCGCCGATCAGGCCTTCGGCGAATTCGCGCGCATTGTCGTTGATGGTGTGGTCGCCGCGCATGAAGGCCGGGTCCCAGTGCCAGCGATAGCGGCCGTCCTCGCCCAGGCGCAGATTCTTGCGCAGCCCCTCGAGCGAGCGCGGCCGCTTGCGATGCGGCAGATAGGAGGCGATGGCGTCGGCGGCGTCCTCCAGCGTGGCGAAGCCCTCGTCCATGCGCTCGGCCATAAAGCCCTGGATCTTGGCGACGCCGTCGGGGTCCATGCGCGGGGTGATGTCGACCAGCACCAGCGCCTCCAGCAGCGGCCCGCCGCCCACCTCCGCGGCGAGCGCCGACAGGCCGCCCAGCGAGGCGCCGACCGCCGAGGGCGCGGCGTGAAAACGCTCCGCCGTCTGGCGGATGACGGCGGCGACGTCGTCGGCGAAATCGGAAAACCTGTATCTGCCGCTCTCCACCCAGGCGCTTTCGCCATGGCCGCGCAGGTCGACGGTGATGGCGCGCATGCCTGCCTGGGCAACGCGGCGCGCGGTCAGGTCCCAGGCGCGGCGGGTCTGGCCGCCGCCGTGGAAAAACAGCACCGGGTGCCCGCGCCCGTCCCAGAAATCGGCGACAAGCCGGTTGTTCTCGACGCCGGAGAATTCCAGACGATGCGGTTCGCTCACAGCGGATTCTCCTGGAAAAACGCCAGGGCCCGTTTCTTGAACGTACGGTCGCCGACGGACAGCATGTGATCGCGGCCCTCGATCGCAAAGGCGCTGGCGTTGGTCATCAGCGCGGCCAGCGCCTCGGGCGAGCCGGCAATGTCGTCTGTGGTGCCGACCGCGACCAGCGTCGGCTGGGCGATGCGCGCCACGTCCTCGCGCGCCAGCAATTGGCGCGACGTCTCGATACAGGCCGCAAGCGCCTGGCGGTCGCTCTTGGTCTGGTCGGCGAAGCTGCGGAACATTTTGGCGCGCGCATCGGTGATCGTCGCCGGATCAGCGGCGGTCAGCGCGTCGGCGATGGTGTCCCATGCGCCCACGCCTTCCACCATGCCGCTGCCCAGCCCGCCAAACACCAGCGTGGCCACTTTTTCGGGAAAGGCCAGTGCCATGAAGGCGGCAACCCGCGCGCCCATCGAATAGCCCATCACATGCGCCCGTTCGAGGCCGAGATGGTCGAGCAGCGCCGCCGCGTCGGCAGCCATCTTGTCGGGATGGTAGTCGGCGCTGCGATGGCTCTTTGAGGAGGCGCCGTGGCCGCGATTGTCGAGCGCGATTGCCCGGTAGCCGGCCTCCGTCAGCGTCTTGACCCAGCCGGGCGAAACCCAGTTGACGCGCATGTTGGAGGCAAAGCCGTGAACGAGCAGCACCGGCTCGCCCGCGCCCTCGTCCAGATAGGCCAGATCGAAACCGTCATGGGAAAAATGCTGCATGCGCGATCCGGCTTCCGTGCGTGCGGTCAACGCCCGCGCGTAACCGACTCGATGATCGGATGGCGCACGCGATCGCCGACCTTGATCCCCGTCTTTTGCGCAATGCCGGCATTGAGTTCAAGCACAAATCGGACCGGCTCGCCGGCCGAGATCAGATCGGTGGAGAACGGCCGGCCCGGCAGGATCGCCCGGATGCGACCACGCTCGGATATGAACACAAGATCGAGCGGCAGGCTGGTGTTTTGCATCCAGAACCCGACCGGGCGGGTCTCTTCGAACACGAACAGCATGCCCCGGTCGGCCGGCATCGTCTTGCGGTACATCAGCCCCCGGCTGCGCTCGTCGGGACGGGCCGCGATCTCGACCGAAAACGCCCGCTCGCCGCCGGCCGCCTCGACGACCAGCGCCGACGGGTGGACGGCAAGCTGCTGGGCCCGGCCGCCGGTCTGCGCCGTGGCTGGGCGATGGATCGGCGCCGCCAGCGCCGACAAGGCAAGCAACGTCACCGCGAGCGCCAGCCTGAAAAACAATGTCATTTGGTTCGGACCCGGTCAGTTGGTGAGCGGAAGCGTCCCAACATCCGGGTAGATTTCGGCAGCCATAAGGCCTTTGTCGGATTGTCCGTAGCGCACCAGCACCACCTGGCCCGGCCGCAATTCGGCAATGCCGTATTGGCGCAGCGTCTCCATGTGGACAAAAATGTCCTCGGTCCCCTCGCCGCGGGTCAGGAAGCCGAATCCCTTGGTGCGGTTAAACCATTTGACGATGGCGCGTTCGATGCCGCTTTGCGGCGTCACCGTGGTGCGGGTGCGCGCGGCCTCCTGGTCCTGGGGGTGCGTGGCCGTGCTCAAATCCATCGACAGGACCTTGAAGCACTGGAAACCACGCTCGCCGCGCCTGATCAGGCAGGCCACGCGCGCGCCCTCCATGGCGGTGCCGAAGCCGTCGCGGCGCAGGCATGTCACGTGGATGAGGACGTCGCCGTAATGGGCCTCGTCGGGAAGGATGAAGCCATAGCCCTTGGCGACATCGAACCATTTGATCGATCCGGCAATCTCGACAAGGTCGGTGGCCTGCCCGCTATCCGCTGCGCCCAGCGCCGCCGACCTGACCGCATCCCTCTCCCCAGAAGAGGACTTGTCCCCCATCCGAACGCACCTTCCATCACGGACCAGACTGATTCTTGATGAAAGGATAACACCCTGCCGGCCGCTGTCAGCAGCTTGCCACCATTTTTTTGAAGTTATCGCCAGTTCATACAAGCCCCGCGCAAGCTTCGCCAAGAATTTGTCGCCGAATGCCTGAATTGGCCGTGGTTGCGGCCAGAACGGTGAAAATCGCCGCGGCGGTCGCCGCGCGGCAAAAGTCCGGATCGGGGAGAGCCCGCCGGGAGCCGCGCGCGCGTGTTGCCAACCCGGCCGGCCCGGCCCATATCAGCGGCATCACCTTCAACCGCGCACAGGGAACCAAAACATGCGTTATCTGCACACGATGGTCCGGATTTCCGACATCGATCAATCGCTGGCTTTTTATTGCGGGTCGCTCGGGCTCGAGGAAGTGCGGCGCGTCGACAGCGAAAAGGGCCGCTTCACCCTGATCTTCCTGGCCGCGCCGAAGGACAAGGCGCAGGCGGCCGAAACCAGCGCCCCGCTGCTGGAGCTGACCTATAATTGGGATCCCGAGACCTATCAGGGCGGGCGCAATTTCGGCCATCTCGCCTTCCGGGTCGACGATATCTACCAGACCTGCCAGCATCTGATGGACAAGGGCGTGACGATCAACCGTCCGCCGCGCGACGGCCACATGGCGTTCGTCAAATCGCCCGACGCAATTTCGATCGAATTGTTGCAGGAGGGCGATCCCCTGCCCGCAAAGGAACCGTGGGCGTCGATGCCCAACACCGGCACCTGGTAGGGCAGACACCCCGCCCGCGTCCGGGACCCGGCCCGCGCGGCCGGTCTTTTTCGTCGGCCGACACTACCCTACCGGCTTGCCAATGCCGTCGCGCATGCTAGACGAAAGCCCGTATTATTCGCGCAGGGGAGGATCGTCGGTGAAGGAAGTCCTGGTAGAGCTCGAGCGTCGTCGCAGCATCGCCCGCCAGGGCGGCGGCCGGGAGCGCATCGACGCCCAGCACAAGCGCGGCAAGCTGACGGCGCGCGAGCGCATCGACATCTTCCTCGACGAGGGCTCGTTCGAGGAGTTCGACATGTTCGTCGAACACCGCTCGACCGATTTCGGCATGGACAAGACCAAAATCGCCGGTGACGGCGTGGTCACCGGCTGGGGCACCGTCAACGGCCGCACGGTGTTCATCTTCGCCAAGGATTTCACCGTGTTCGGCGGCTCGCTGTCGGAGGCGCATGCCGAAAAGGTGCAGAAGGTCCAGGACATGGCGCTGCGCAACCGGGCGCCGATCATCGGCATTTACGACGCCGGCGGCGCGCGCATCCAGGAGGGGGTGGCCGCGCTCGGCGGTTATGCCGAGATTTTTCAGCGCAACGTGCTCGCCTCCGGCGTGATCCCGCAGATTTCGGTGATCATGGGCCCGTGCGCGGGCGGCGACGTCTATTCGCCGGCGATGACCGACTTCATCTTCATGGTGCGCGACACCGCCTATATGTTCGTCACCGGTCCCGACGTGGTCAAGACCGTCACCAACGAGACGGTGACGGCCGAGGAACTCGGCGGCGCCTCCATCCACACGGTCAAGTCCTCGATCGCCGACGGCGCCTACGATAACGATGTCGAGGCGCTGTTGCAGATGCGCCGCCTGATCGACCTTCTGCCGGCCTCCAACACCGCGCCCGTGCCGGAGATCGAGGTTCATCAGCCGATCGACGAGCCGGACCTGTCGCTCGACCGGCTGGTGCCCGACAACGCCAACAAGCCCTATGACATCAAGGAACTGATCCTGAAAACCTGCGACGAGGGCGATTTCTTCGAGATCCAGGAAGCCTTCGCCAAGAACATCGTCACCGGCTTCGGCCGCGTCGAGGGCCGCACGGTCGGCTTCGTCGCCAACCAGCCGCTGGTGCTGGCCGGCGTGCTCGACAGCGACGCCAGCCGCAAGGCGGCCCGTTTCGTGCGGTTTTGCGACTGTTTCTCGATCCCGATCGTCACCTTCGTCGACGTGCCCGGCTTCCTGCCCGGCACCAGCCAGGAATATGGCGGGCTGATCAAGCACGGCGCCAAGCTCCTGTTTGCCTATGCCGAGGCGACCGTGCCCAAGATCACCATCATCACCCGCAAGGCCTTCGGCGGCGCCTACGACGTGATGGCGTCAAAGCATCTGCGCGGCGACATCAACTATGCCTGGCCGACGGCGCAGATCGCGGTGATGGGCGCCAAGGGCGCGGTGGAGATCATTTTCCGCAAGGATCTCGGCGACCCCGACAAGATCGCCGCCCACACCAAGATGTACGAGGACCGGTTCCTGTCGCCCTTCGTGGCCGCCGAGCGCGGTTATGTCGACGAGGTGATCATGCCGCATTCGACCCGCAAGCGCGTCGCCCGCGCGCTCAGGATGCTGCGCAACAAGGACCTCGAAAATCCCTGGAAGAAACACGACAACATCCCGCTGTGAGCGGCTGCGCCGCCGCCATTGCGTGAAGTTCGTCGCAGACGGGCGCACAGGAGGTTTTAGGATCGCGGCATGGAGGTATCGCCATGTCCCTGATCGTGAAAAATCGCGTCCAGCAGCCGCAACCCTTCGACCTCGTCGGCGATCCGGTACGGATCGCCGGCGCGGGCAGCGGCTTCGAGGCGACGCTCGACTGGCGCGTCCATGACGGCCACGACGAACGCACCGGTTTCGTCACCGTCGGCGGCGGCACCGGCGAGCACGGCCAGTTCCAGATCGCGGCCGCGATCGGCGACGCCGCCTTCCAGCTCGACCGGCTGTTCGTCGAACTGTTCGAGACGAGCGCGCGCGACGGCGCCGAGATCAACAAGGTGATCGTGCCGGTGATCTACGGCCCGCGCATCGTGGCGAATTATGTCGGCTACCGGCTGCATGTCGTCGAAGCCGGCGACACCTTGTCGAAGATCGCCCGCGACGCTTATGGCGACGCCGGCCTCTATCAACGGATCGCCCGCGCCAATCCGCAACTGATCAGCGACCCGGACCTGATCGTCGTCGGCCAGGAGCTGAAAGTGCCGATCGGCGCCTGAGCCGCGCCCTTGCCGAAGCGCCTCAGCGCACGCCCCAGGGCGTGAGGCGCTCGTAGCCGGCGGCAAGATCGAGCACGGCCTGGTCGCCGCGCGGGCGCCCGATCAGCTGCATGCCCATCGGCCGTCCCCGCGCGTCGAAGCCGACCGGCACGTTGACGGCCGGACAGCCGGCCATGGTGGCGAGCGCGCAGACCTCCATCCAGCGATGATAGCTGTCCATCGCCCGGCCGGCGATCGCGTCGGGCCAGTGGCGCTCGAGGGCAAACGGAAACACCTGCGCCGTCGGCGCGGCCAGAAAGTCGAAGCGCTCGAACAGGCCGACCACGTGGCGATACCACTCCGTGCGCCGCTGCGAGGCGGCAAAAATCCGCTCGGCGCGCAGGTCGAGCCCGCCCTCGACCTCGAAAATCGCCTCCGGCTTCATCAGCGCGCGTTTTTCGGGGTCGTCATAGTGGATCTTGAGCGCGCTGCCGCTGGTGAAATGGCGCAGCGTGACGAAGGCCTGCCACAGCGCCTCGAAATCGAATTTCGGCGTGAAATCATCGACCTGCGCGCCTTCGTTCTGCAAAAGCCGCAGCGCGGCGGTGCACAATTCGGCAATGCCGGGCTCGAGCGCCAGATGCCCGCCCAGATCGCCCAGCCAGGCGATCCGCGCGCCCTCGACCCGCGGCGCGAGCCCGGCCGCGAAATCGCCGTCGCCGCCCAGCGACAGCGGCGCGCGCGGGTCGTAGCCGGCCTGCACCGACAACAGCAGCGCCATGTCGCGCACGCTGCGGCCCATCGGCCCGTCGACGCCCATCTGGGCCACGAACGCGTCCGGCGCCGGGCCGCCGGGCACCCGGCCCTGCGAGGGGCGGAAGCCGTAGACATTGTTGTAGGCGGCCGGGTTGCGCAGCGAGCCGCCCATGTCGCTGCCGTCGGCAACCGGCAGCATGTGCAGCGCCAGCGCCACCGCCGCGCCGCCGCTCGACCCGCCGGCCGTCAGCGCGGAATCGTAGGCATTCGCCGTCGCGCCGAAGACTTGATTATAGGTGTTGGAGCCAAAACCGAATTCCGGCACGTTGGTCTTGCCGATCAGGATCGCGCCGGCCGCGCGCAGCCGCTCGACGAAATAGTCGTCGACATCCGGCACGTGGGCGGAAAAAAGCGGCGAGCCGAAGGTGGTGCGCAGCCCCTTGGTCTGGGCGAGATCCTTGACCGCGAGCGGCACGCCGAACAGGGCGCCGACGCTCTCGCCGGCGGCAAGCCGCGCATCGGCCCGGTCCGCCTCGCGCAGGACGTCGGCGGCCGGGCGCAGCGAGACCAGCGCGTTGACGTGGCCGTTGACGATCTCGATGCGGTCGAGATAGGCGGCCGCGACCTCGGCGACCGACACGGACCGCCCGCGGATTTTTTCCACCAGATCGGCCACGCCCAGCCGGCAGATCTCGTCCACGGGCGCAAAGCGCCCCTCGCCCGGCTGCGGCGCGGTGTTTTTCGGCATCGGCGATCCTCCCTCGCCGGCACGCTAGAACCTTTCCGTGCCGGATTGAAGAGGCCGCGGCCGCCGCGGCCGGGTCGATTTAGGCCGGCCCTACCACCAGCGCTCGGGTGCAAACCGGCCCGCCGCCTGCTCGATGACGTGGCCGGCCTGAAACAGCGTTTCCTCCTCGAACGGCCGCCCGATCAGCTGCAGGCCGAGCGGCAGGCCGCTTGTGTCGAGACCGGCGGGCACGGCGATGCCCGGCAGGCCGGCCATGTTGACCGTCACCGTGAAAATGTCGTTCAGGTACATTTTCACCGGATCGGCGGCCATGTCCTGGTCGGCGATGCCGAAGGCGGCCGATGGCGTCGCCGGCGTCAGGATGGCGTCGACGCCGTCGGCGAACACGGTTTCGAAATCGCGCTTGATCAGCGTGCGCACCTTTTGCGCGCGCACGTAATAGGCGTCGTAATAACCGGCCGACAGCACATAGGTGCCGATCATCACGCGCCGCTTGACCTCGCGGCCGAAGCCGGCCGCGCGCGTCTTTTCGTACATGGCGGTGATGTCGGCGCCGGTCTCGCGCAGCCCGTAGCGCACGCCGTCGTAGCGCGCCAGGTTGGACGAGGCCTCGGCCGGGGCGACGATATAATAGGCCGGCAGCGCGTATTTGGTGTGCGGCAGCGAGATGTCGACGATCTCGGCGCCGGCATCGCGCATCCAGTCTATGCCCTTTTGCCACAGGGCCTCGATCTCCTCGGGCATGCCGTCGAGGCGGTATTCCTTCGGCACGCCGATCCGCATGCCCTTCACCGACTTGCCGATCGCGGCCTCGTAGTCGGGCACCGGCCGGTCGACCGAGGTCGTGTCCTTGTCGTCGACGGAGGCCATCGAGCCGAGCAGGATCGCCGCGTCGCGCACGTCGCGGGCGATCGGGCCGGCCTGGTCGAGCGAGGAGGCGAACGCGACCGTGCCCCAGCGCGAGCAGCGGCCATAGGTCGGCTTGATGCCGACCGTGCCGGTAAAGGCGGCCGGCTGGCGGATCGAGCCGCCGGTGTCGGTCGCGGTCGCGCCGGCGCACAGGAACGCAGCCACCGCCGACGCCGAGCCGCCCGACGAACCGCCCGGCACCAGGTCGAGATTGGAGCCCTTGGCCCGCCACGGGTTCTTGACCGGGCCGTAATAGGAGGTCTCGTTCGACGAGCCCATGGCGAACTCGTCCATGTTGAGCTTGCCGAGCATCACCGCGCCGTCGGCCCACAGATTGGCGGTCACGGTGGATTCGTAGCGCGGCTTGAAGGAATCGAGAATATGGCTGCAGGCCTGGGTGTGCACGCCCTCGGTGGCGAACAGGTCCTTGATGCCGAGCGGGATTCCTTCCAGCGCGCCGCCCTCGCCGGTGGCCAGCCGCGCATCGGAGGCGGCCGCCATCGCGCGCGCCTTGTCGTGCGTGACCACCACATAGGCGTTGAGCGCCGGGTTGGCGGCCTCGATCGCCTCAAGATAGGCCTCGGTCAGCTCGGCGGCGGAGACGTCGCGTCCGCGCAGCCTGGCGCGCGCCTCGGCAATGGTCAGTCGGGTCAGTTCGCTCACGGTCATTGGCCAATGCTTTTCTGATAGAATTTCGAGTAGCCGGAATCGGGATAGTCGAGCACGGCGCCGCAGGGGGCGAACCCGCCGCGCTCGTAGAGCCGCCAGGCCGGCTCGAAGCCCGGCGCGTCGCCGGTCTCCAAAACCAGAAGCCCGATCCGCTTTTTGTGCGCCAGCGCCTCGATCGCCTCCAGCAACCGGGATCCGAGCCGGTGGCCGCGCAGGCTCGGCAGCGTATACATGCGCTTCACCTCGCCCAGCCCCCGGCCGTGATCCTTGAGCGCGCCCATGCCGACCGCCCGGCCCTCGGCGTCCCGGGCCACGAACAGCGTGATGTCGGGGGCCGCCATCTCCTCGACGGTGAGCTGGAACTGGAACTCGCGCGGCGTCAGCGGAATCATATAGGCGTTGAGGTCGGCAACCAGCGCGCGCACATCGTCCTGCAGCGGGGTCTCGATGGCGATCGACACCTCCATCGGCGCTACTCGACGACCTTGGGAACCAGGAAGAAGTTTTCTTCCGAGGCCGGCGCGTTGGCGACGACATCCTCGGCGCGGTCGCCGTCGGTGACGACGTCGCGGCGCTTTTTCATCGTCATCGGAATGACCGAGGTCATCGGTTCGACGCCGGTCACGTCGACCTCGTTCAACTGCTCGACGAAACCCAGAATCGTGTTGAGTTCTCCGGTCATGCGCTCGGCCTCCTCGCCGGTGACGGCGATGCGGGCAAGACGCGCCACGCGCTTGACGGTGTCGGGATCGACGGACATTCTGTTCTCCTCAACGGACCTGAGCCGCCCGCCTCGCGGCGCACGGCACCAGCCGCGCTATAGCCGTCGGCGCCGGCCGGTGCAACCGCGTGCGCCGGCGCCGGGCCGGCCGTTAAAGCTGCACCGCTTCGCCGCTCTGCGGCACGATGACCTTGACCCCGGACCCGTCCATGCCGGCGACGAACTTGTCCGGCGTCTGGTCGATCACCGGGAAGGAGCCGTAATGGCACGGAATCACGCTCTCGAACTTGAAAAAACGCTGGCAGGCGAGCGCGGCCACCGCCCCGCCCATGGTGAAGCGGTCGCCGATCGGCACCAGGCCGATCTGCGGCGCGTGCAATTCGTTGATCAGCGCCATGTCGGAAAAGATGTCGGTGTCGCCCATGTGGTAGAGCGTCTTGTCGTTTGGAAAATGCAGCACCAGACCGGCCGGATTGCCCAGATAGGTGTTGGCGCCGCCCTCGCCGCCGAAGGACGAGGAATGCAGCGCGTTGACGAAGGTGGTGGTGAAACCGCCGCACTCCACCGTACCGCCATGATTGCCGGGGTTGATCTTGCCGTCGTCCACGCCCTGGCCGACCAGATACATGCAGATCTCGAAATTCGCGACCAGCATGGCGCCGGTCTTTTCCAGGATGGCGAGCGTGTCGCCGACATGGTCGTTGTGGCCGTGGGTCAAGAGCACATGGCTGACCCCTTCGGCGACATCGTTCACGGTTGCGGTGCAGGACGGGTTGCCGGTCAAGAACGGGTCGATCAGGATCGTGGCCCCGCCCGCCTCGACGCGAAACGCCGAATGACCGTACCAGGTGATTTTCATCAAACCTCTCCACTATGACTATGATTGTCGCGCCACGTAGGGTTTAGACCATGACGGCGCGTGGAGAAAAGGATGCTTGGCCCGATGCCGATAATTTCGATCGACGACCTGCCCGCCGCCCTCGAGCCGGGGCGCACGCTCGCCGCGCTCGATCTCGGCGAAAAGACGGTCGGGCTTGCCGTGTCCGACAAGAGCCTGTCCTTTGCCCACCCGCGTCAGGTGCTGGCGCGGGGCAAGTTCAGCCGCGACGCCGAGGCGCTGGCGCGCGCCTTCGCCGCCGACGACGTCGGCGCGGTGATCATGGGGCTTCCGATCAACATGGACGGCAGCGAGGGTCCGCGCGCGCAGGCAAGCCGGGCTTTTGTGCGCAACATGCAGCGGGTAAGCGCGCTGCCGTTCGCCTTCTGGGACGAGAGACTGTCGACGGTCGCGGCCGAGCGGGCGCTGATCGAAATGGACGTGTCGCGCAAGAAACGCAGCGGGCGCATCGATTCGGCCGCGGCCGCCTTCATCCTGCAGGGCGTGCTCGACAGGCTTCAGGCCCTGGGCGCGGCCGCTTCCTGCGGCTGAGCCTCGCGCCGGGCCGCGATCCAGGCGGCGATCTTTTTTCTGCGGCGGAAGGCGAGGATGCCGAAGATCAAAAACGTGTCGACGACGCAGGCGCGGGCGATCAGCGCCGGCAACTGGTCCGGCGCGATCCCGGTGATCTGGCCGTAGACGTCGAAGACATGATCGAAAAGCACGCGGCTGAAAAACAGCATGCCGAAATTCCAGTCGTTCGACGCAAGCAGGAACCAGGACCAGAAAAGGCCCATCGGCACCGCCCAGAAACCCAGAATGTATCGCATCAGCTCTGCCGTTTTCCGCTCGCGCCGGGGCGGCCCGAGAGTTTCGAAAGCATGGAATTATGCGCGGCCCCGAGCGCCATCAGGCGCACGGCCGGCTGCTGCGACAGGCCGTCGGGGTGGATTTGCGGCCTTGCCGGGCTGGCCGCGACGGCGTGGCGCGCTTCAGCCCGCATGGCCAGAAAGGACACCAGCAGCGCAACGACGTGGATCGAGGCGGCAACGAACGCGCCCTGCCCGCCGATCGCCGTACCTGCCGCCATCAGCACCGTCATCAGGCCGGTTCCCGCGCCGAAGGCCAGCCGCGCAAGGTCGTCGGTATCGCTGTTGGCATCGGCCTTTTCGAACAGGGCCGACAGTAGGGTCCAGACAAAAAGCACGGCGGCCAGGATCGCGCCGAAGGCGAGCGCGCTGGCGTATAGCGGCGAATCGATCGGCGTCGGCCGCGCCGTCCACGGGCCGAGGTCGAGCGCGCGGTAAACGAGCGCCGCCGCGCCGCCGTCATCGGTGAGCGCGATAAAGGCCAACATGCCGAAAAACGCCGACCAGAAGGCCAGAACAAATAGGGAAAGAATCTTCTTCATCGTCATCCGATCTGTCCGCCGCACAGTGCCGGGCCGGCCGCACGGCCGCAATGCAAACCATTTGTTAAGGTTAACGGGGTCGGCCCGGCGCGGGCCCGGTGGCGGGATCGGGCCGACGGGCGTTTCCATTTCGCGGTCAACCGCACTAAAACCCGGCAACATCCACCGGAAAGTCCCTGCCCGCATGCTCGCCACCTTCGAAAGCACCCTGCCGATCTTTCTGCTTCTGGTCGCCGGCAATCTGTTGCGCCGGCTGCCGCTGGTCGACGACGCGGCCTGGCCGGGGCTGGAAAAGCTCGGCTTCTGGTTCCTCTATCCCGCGCTTTTGTTCGTCACGATCCTGAACGCCGATTTTTCCGGCCTGCAGCTCGATGCCATGATCCTGGCGCTGGTCCTGTCGATCGTGGCGATGGGCGCCCTCACCCTGGCGCTGTGGCCGGTGCTGCGCGCCGGCGGGCTGGCGACGGCGCCGGAATTTTCCTCCATCTTCCAGACCTCGGTGCGCTGGAACGGCTTTATGGCGCTGGCGATCGCCGAGCGCATCTTTCCCGCCGCCGGCGTTGCCGTCGTCGCGCTGGTGATGGCGGCGATCATCATTCCCATCAACGTCCAGTCGGTCGCGGTGGTGACGCGTTTTGCCGACCGGAGCGCGCCGTGGGGTTATGTCGTGCGCTCGGTGGCGCGCAACCCGCTGATTCTCGCCTCAACGGCCGCGCTTGTGCTGCGCGCCGCCCCGTTTGACCTCTACGGCCCGCTCAACCAGACCTTCGACCTGGTCGGCCGCGCCGCGCTCGGCATGGGGCTGTTGACCATCGGCGCCGGCCTGCGCCCGTCGGAGATGCTGCGCCCGCGCATGGCGGTGTGGATCCCGGTGGTGCTGAAACTGGCCGTCTATCCCGCGCTCCTGATCGGCCTGGCGATGCTGTGCGGCGTCACCGGCCCCGAACTGCGCTATCTGGCGTTGTGCGCGGCGGTGCCGACGGCGATGAACGGGTTTTTGCTGGCGCGCCAGCTCGGCGGCGACGCCGAACTCTACGCCACCGTGACCACCCTGCAGACGGCGGTGTCGTTCCTGTCGATCCCGGCCGTGCTGACGCTCGTGGCCTATATCGGCTCGGGATAGAGCGTGTCGACGATCATGCGCGCGTCGTGGCGGGCGTCGAGCATGCCGTAGGTGCTGCGCCACTGGCCGGCGAGCCGCGTCTCCACGAAGGCGTCGCCGATGTGGCCGGCGCCCAGCCGGCGCAGTTCCGCGGCCGCGGCGGCAAGCGCGAGCTGCTCGGCCAGGATCCGGCCCGCCCCTTCGTCGGACCGCGCCACGCCGATCGCCGCGCGCAGCACCTCGGTCGTGCCCGGTCCGCTCGCGCCGAGATCGGCGGCGATGCCGTCCAAAACCGTTTCCAGCAGGCTCGGCGCCTGCTGGATGACGCGCAAAAGATCGAGCGCCATCACGTTGCCCGACCCTTCCCAGATCGCGTTCAGCGGCGCCTCGCGGTAATGGCGCGCCAGCGGCGCTTCCTCGACATAGCCGTTGCCGCCGAGGCACTCCATCGCCTCGTAGACGATGCTCGGGCAGATCTTGCACACCCAGTATTTGACCACCGGCGTCATCGCGCGGGCAAAGGCGGCCGCGCCGCGATCCTCGGCCGCCTCGTCGAAGGCGCGGGCCAGGCGCAACGACAGCGCCGTGGCCGCGGCGACGTCGAGGGCGAGATCGGCCAAAACGCGGATCATCAGCGGCTGGTCGACCAGCTTGTCGCCGAACACGGCGCGGTGGCGCGTGTGGTGCACGGCCTCCGCCAGCGCGGCGCGCATGATGCCGGCCGACGCCAGGGCGCAGTCGAGCCGGGTCATGGTGACCATGTCCATGATCGTGCGCACGCCGCCGCCGGGCTCGCCGACCAGTTCGCCGATCGCGTTGACGAACTCGACCTCGGAGGAGGCGTTGGAGCGGTTGCCGAGCTTGTCCTTCAGGCGCTGGAGGCGGAAGCCGTTGCTATCGCCGCCGCCGAGCAGCCGCGGCACCAGGAAGCAGGACAGGCCTTCCGGCGCCTGCGCCAGAACCAGGAACGCGTCGCACATCGGCGCCGACATGAACCATTTATGGCCGGTGATGCGGTAAAACCCCTTGCCGACCGGTTCGGCCCGGGTGGTGTTGGCGCGCACGTCGGTGCCGCCCTGCTTTTCCGTCATGCCCATGCCGAGCGTCAGGCCGGCCTTTTCAACCGGCGGACGCTGCGACTGGTCGTATTTGCGCGTCGTCACGCGCGGCGCCCATTCGCGAAACAGTTTTGGCGAGGCCATCAGCGCGGCCAGCGAGGCGCTGGTCATGGTGATCGGGCACAGATGGCCGCATTCCAGGCCCGCCGTCATGAAAAAGCGCACGCCGCGCACCTGGTGGCGCTGGCCGGTCTCGGCCTGGCCGTTCTCCCAGATCGAGGCATGCAGCCCGTTGGCGACCGAGCGGCGCATCAGCGCGTGATAGGCGGGGTGGTACTCGACCTGGTCGAGCCGGTGGCCGTAGCGGTCGTGGGTGCGCAGCCGCGGCGCTTCCGAATTGGCCAGCCGCGCCAGGTCCTGCGCCTCGGCCGACATCGCGAAACGGCCGACGGCGTCGAGATCCTTCCTGACCTCGGCGGAGAAATCCTCGCATAGCTGGACGAGCAGCGGATCGCCGCGCCAGGCATTGGCGCCCGACAAAGGCGGAGGCTGGTTGGTCACCTCATGCGTCAACGACGAATCCCCTCATCTGTGGCGCGGTATGGCCGGCGCCCGGCCTTGCCGGGTTCCAGGCATCGATATGCATGGCCGCGAAACCCTCGCCCGGATGGTTGCACAGCCCCTTGGCCCGGTCGACGTCTTAATCCGTGCCGACCGCCGGATCGGGCGGCGCGTTGCGGATTCGCGACACCGGTCAGGCTGTTATAGCCTAGGCATCGCCTTGTACGCGAACACTATTCCGTCGCGGGCGCAAGCACCCGGGCGTTTCGGCGGGTCGATTCCCTGGGGAGAAGCCGCCGGCGCGGCGGCGGCGGCTTGCGGCCGGCCGCGCCCGGCCCTATAGCAGCGCCTTGAGATGACCCAGCACCCGGCCCTTCCGCTCTACCCGCACCGCCATCTGTTGGGCATCAAGGGGCTGTCGCCGCAGGATATCGAGCTGCTGCTCGACCGGGCCGACCGCGCCGTGGCGATTTCGCGCCAGCCGGAAAAAAAGACCTCGAGCCTGCGCGGGCGCACCCAGATCAACCTGTTCTTCGAGGCCTCGACCCGCACCCAGTCCTCGTTCGAGCTCGCCGGCAAGCGGCTCGGCGCCGACGTCATGAACATGGCGGTGGCCAGCTCGTCGGTCAAAAAGGGCGAAACCCTGATCGACACGGCGATGACGCTCAACGCCATGCGGCCCGACATCTTGATCATCCGCCACGGCGCGGCCGGCGCGGCCGCGCTTCTGGCGCAGAAGGTCGCCTGCTCGGTGGTCAATGCCGGCGACGGCGCGCACGAGCATCCCACCCAGGCGCTGCTCGACGCGCTCACCATCCGCCGCGCCAAGGGGCGCATCGCCCGGCTGACGGTGGCGATCTGCGGCGACATCCTGCATTCGCGCGTCGCCCGCTCCAACATCATCCTTCTAAACGCGCTCGGCGCGCGCGTGCGCGTCGTCGCGCCCTCGACATTGTTGCCGGCCGGCATCGCGCAGATGGGCGTTGAGGTGCATCGCTCGATGGCCGAGGGTCTTGCCGGCGCCGACGTGGTGATGATGCTGCGGCTGCAGCGCGAGCGCATGGCCGGGGCGCTGGTGCCGTCGGTGCGCGAATATTTCCGCTATTTCGGCCTCGACGCCGAAAAGCTGGCATGCGCCGCCGCGGACGCGCTGGTCATGCATCCCGGCCCGATGAACCGCGGCGTCGAGATCGCCTCCGAGATCGCCGACGGGCCGCAAAGCGTGATCGAGGAACAGGTGGAAATGGGGGTGGCGGTGCGCATGGCGGTGATGGAGGCGCTGCTCGACCCGCGCCGCAGCCGGGACGAGGCGCCATGATCACCGCCTTCACCAACGCACGGGTCGTCGATCCGTCGCGCGGCCTCGACGAGTCGGGCACGGTGATCGTCGACGGCGCCGTCATCGCGGCCGCCGGCGCCGGGGCCCGCAACCAGGGTCTGCCCGAGGGGGCGAACACCGTCGATTGCGGCGGCCGCGTCGTCATGCCGGGTCTGGTCGATGCCCGCGTGTTCGTATCCGAGCCGGGCGCCGAACACCGCGAAACCATCGCCTCGGCGAGCGCTGCGGCCGCGGCCGGCGGCGTCACCTCGATCGTGATGATGCCCGACACCGACCCGGTGATCGACGACGTGTCGCTGGTGGAGTTCGTCCTGCGCACCGCGCGCGACACGGCGATGGTCAATGTGTGGCCGGCCGCGGCGATCACGCGGCGCCTGGACGGGCGCGAGATCACCGAGTTCGGCCTGCTGCGCCAGGCCGGCGCGGTTGCGCTCAGCGACGGGCGCCGCACGATCGCCAACGCGCTGGTGATGCGCCGCGCGCTCACCTATGCGCGCGATTTCGGCATCGTGCTGGCCCATCACACCCAGGATCGCGACCTCGCCGCGTCGGGCGTGATGAACGAGGGCCTGTTCGCCAGCTGGCTCGGCCTGCCGGGCATCCCGCGCGAGGCCGAGGCGATCCCGCTCGAGCGCGACCTTTATCTGGCGCGGCTGACCGGCGGCGCCTATCACGCCGCCTCGATCTCCACCGCCTTGTCGGCCAGCGCTGTCGCCCGCGCCAAGAATGACCGTGCCGACGTGACGGCGGCCGTGACCATCAACCATCTTTCGCTCAACGAGCTCGATATCGGCGAATACCGCACCTTCTTCCGCCTGTCGCCGCCGCTGCGCGCGGAGGAGGACCGGTTGGCCATGGTCGAGGCGGTGCGCGACGGCACGATCGACATGATCGTATCCTCGCACGACCCCCAGGACGTCGACACCAAAAGGCTGCCATTCGCCGACGCGGCCGACGGCGCCATCGGCCTGGAAACGCTGCTGGCGGCTGCGCTGCGGCTTCACCACAATGGCGAGGTGCCGCTCCTGCGCCTGGCCGAGCTTCTGTCGAGCGCCCCGGCGCGGCGCTTCGGCCTGCCCGGCGGGCGGCTCGCGCCGGGCGCGCCGGCCGACCTGATCGTGGTTGATCTCGATGCGCCGTGGATCGTGCGCGAAGCGGACATCCGCTCGAAATCCAAGAACACCGCCTTCGAAGGCGCGCGCATGCAGGGCCAGGTCTTGCAAACCATGGTGGCAGGCCGCACAGTGTTTGCAACCTGACATCGGCCGCCGCCCCGCACAGGAACCGTCATGCCCGATCCGATCAGCTGGCAATTGGCCCTTCCCTACCTTATCGCCGCCCTCGTCTTCGGCTATCTGCTCGGCTCGATCCCGTTCGGCCTTGTGATCACCCGGCTGGCCGGCCTCGGCGACGTGCGCAAGATCGGCTCCGGCAATATCGGCGCCACCAACGTGCTGCGCACCGGCCGCAAGGGGCTGGCGGCGCTCACGCTACTGGCCGACGCGCTGAAAGGCGTCGTCGCCGTGCTTGTCGCCGGGCTTTACGGGCCCGACCAGGCGGTCGCGGCCGGGCTCGGGGCCTTTTTGGGCCATTTGTTTCCCGTCTGGCTCGGTTTTAGGGGCGGCAAGGGTGTCGCGACCTATCTCGGCGTGCTGGTCGCGCTCGCCTGGCAGGGCGCGCTCGCCTTCGCGCTTGCCTGGCTTTCGGTCGCCGTCCTCACCCGCTATTCCTCGCTGGCGGCGCTGGTCGCGGCGGTCGTCGTGCCGGTCGCCCTTTACCTCCTCAACCATGTCCAGGCGGCCGAACTGTTCACGCTGATGAGCGTGATCGTGTTTTTCAAGCACCGCGCCAACATCGCCCGCCTGTTCAAGGGCACCGAAACGCGCATCGGGGCCAAGGGGTAATGGCCGGCGCCGCCGGTGCCGGTCGTCTCAGCGACCGTCAGCGCCTCTCCTGGCTGCGCCTGATCCGCACCGACAATGTCGGACCTGCCACTTTCCGCGACCTGATCAACCGGTTCGGCTCGGCCGAGCGCGCGCTCGAGGCGCTGCCGGAGCTGATGCGCAGCGGCGGCGCGCGCCGGGTGGCGGTGTGCACGGCCGAGGCGGCCGAGGCCGAGATGGAGGCGACGGCAGCGCACGGGGCGCGCATGATCGCCGTCGGTGAGCCCGACTATCCGCCGCTGCTGCGGGTGATGGAACATCCCGCGCCGCTGATCACGGTAATCGGCGTTGCGGCCGTGTTCGCCCTGCCCACGCTCGCCATCGTCGGCGCCCGCAACGCCTCGCTGGCCGGCATCAAGCTCGCCCGCGCGTTTGCCGCCGCGCTCGGGCGCGAAGGTTACGCCGTCGCCTCGGGCATGGCGCGCGGCATCGACGCGGCCGCGCACGAGGGCGCGCTGTCGACGGGCACGATCGCGGTCCTGGCCGGCGGCATCGACAAGCCCTACCCGCCCGAAAATCACGGGCTCTACGAAGAAATTCCCCGACATGGCGGCGCGGTCATGACGGAAATGCCGTTTGGCTGGGAGCCGCGCTCGCGCGACTTTCCGCGCCGCAACCGGTTGATTGCCGGGCTCGCCCACGGGCTGGTGGTGGTCGAGGCGGCGCGGCGTTCCGGCTCGCTGATCTCGGCCAGGCTTGCCGGCGAGATGGGCCGGCTGGTCTTTGCCGTGCCGGGTTCGCCGCTCGATCCGCGCGCGGCCGGCACCAACGGGCTTTTGAAGGACGGTGCGCTGCTGGTCACCGACGTGGACGACATTCTGGCCCAGGTCGCGCCGCTGCTCGGACGCGCCGTGCCGCCGGCCGACACGCTCGACGAACCGCCCGATTTCGCCGCCACGCCGCCGCCCGGCGACGCCGACCGCGCCCGGGTGATCGAGGCGCTCGGGCCGACGCCGACCGGCGTCGACGACATCATCCGCCATACCGGCCTGCACGCCGCCCAGGTGTTCATGATCCTGCTGGAGCTCGACCTCGCCGGCCGCATCGAACGCCACCCCGGCAACCGGGTTTCGATGCTTTTCGACGACTAGAGGGTTTCCAGGCGAAGTGGAAGCCGGTTCGCCGTTCAAAAACGCGTCAAAACAATAAGTTAGGGCCGGTCTGCGATTCCGTGAAAAGCAGAACGGCTCTAGGTTTCTGCGCCCCGCCACGGGCGCGGGTGGCCATGAAAAAGGGCCGCGCGGGGCGGCCCTTTTATTGTCGGAAAAATCGCCGTGCGGGGCGGCTTCAGGTGATCGGCGCCAGGTGGATTTCCACGCGCCGGTTCTGCGCCCGGCCGGCCGCCGTCGCGTTCGAGGCGATCGGCTGGGTCTCGCCGAGGCCGACAATGGCGAAGCGGCGCGGATCGACGCCCTGGCCGCTCAGATAGCCGGCCACCGACGAGGCGCGGCGCTGCGACAGGTTCAAATTGTAATTGTCGTCGCCGGTCGAATCGGTGTGGCCGTAAACGTCGACAATGGTGCGGTTGTACTTCTTCAGCACCAGCGCCACCGAATTGAGCGTGCCGTAAAAGCCCGGCTTGACCGCATCCTGGTCGCTGTCGAAGGTGATGTTGGAGGGCATGTTGAGCACGATCAGGTCGCCCTGGCGGGTGACGCCGACGCCGCTGCCGCGCAGATCGGCGCGCAGCTGGGCTTCCTGCTGGTCCATATAGGAGCCGACGGCCGCGCCGGCGAGCGCACCGATGCCGGCGCCGATCAGCGCGTTGCGGCGGTCGTTGCCGCCGGCCAGCGTTCCCAGGCCCGCACCGGCGAGCGCGCCGAGCGCGGCGCCGCCGGCGGTGTTTGAAACCTTGCGCTCGCCCGTATAGGGGTCGGTCGTGCAGGCGCTGGCCGCGAAGGCCGCGACAAAGGCGGCGGCCACGATTTTCTTGTTGATCATCAAAATCCCTCTCCTCGTCGACCGCCGTTGACGGACGGTCCTTCAATTGTGGCCGGTATCGCCAAATTGCGGCGAAAACCCGGCCTCGGCTGGTTTTACGGCTATTGGGCCAGCGGCGAAAAACTCATGCGGAGCGCCTTTTGCGGCCATAGAGTTCCAGTTTGTGATGCAGGATGTCGTAGCCCAGTTCGCGCGCGATCTCGTCCTGCAGTTTCTCGATCTTGTCGGAGCGGAACTCGATCACGTCGCCGGTTTCCACATCGATCAGATGATCGTGGTGCTCCTCGCCGGCATGCTCGAACCGCGACGGTCCGCCTGCGAAGGCATGGCGCTGGATCGTGCCGTGCTCCTCCAGAAGCTTCATCGTCCTGTAGACGGTCGACAGGGAGATGTTCTTGTCCTCCTTCACCGCGCGGCGAAAAATCTCGTAGGCGTCGGGATGGTCGTCGGTTTCCGAAACGATGCGCAAAATGATGCGGCGCGGGCGTGTGATGCGAATGCCCGCCTTGCGCAGCTCCGTCTCGTGGTCGACCCGTCCTGTCATGCGTTCCGTCATCGCCGGACTATGGTCCAGATGACAATCAGTTGCAAATGAGGCCGCGCGTCGTCCCACATCATTTGTTGCAAACGATTTGCATTTGCATTGACAAGCAAGGCCGAAGCGGTATTGTCATGATCGACCTCATTCTTCCCGATCCGCACCGGAGACATATATGCGCCTGACCACCCTGGCCTTTGCCACCCTCCTCGCCTTCGCGGCATCCTCGTCCGCTGCGGCCGCTGCCGAACGGCTGAAGGTCGTGACCACCTTCACCGTGATCGCCGACATGGCCCGCAACGTCGCCGGCGACGCCGCCGACGTGGTGTCGATCACCAAGCCGGGTGCCGAAATCCACAATTACCAGCCCACGCCGGGCGACATCCTCAAGGCGCAGGACGCCGATCTCATCCTGTGGAACGGGCTCAATCTCGAATTGTGGTTCGAACGCTTCTTCCGCAATCTGCGCGACGTGCCCAGCGTCGTGGTGTCGGAGGGCGTTGAGCCGATGGGCATCGCCGAGGGGCCCTATACCGGCAAGCCGAACCCGCATGCCTGGATGTCGCCGACCAGCGCGCTGATCTATGTCGACAATATCCGCAAGGCGCTGGTCGAGCGCGATCCGCAAAACGCGGCGACCTACGACGCCAACGCAAAAGCCTATGCCGACGAGATCATGGCCACGATCACGCCGATCCGCGACAGGCTTCGGCGGATTCCCGAGGCGCGTCGCTGGCTGGCGACCAGTGAAGGCGCCTTCAGCTATCTGGCGCGCGATTTCGACCTCAAGGAGCTTTATCTGTGGCCGATCAATGCCGACAGCCAGGGCACGCCGCAGCAGATCCGCAAGGTGATCGACACCATGCGCGAGCAGAAGGTGCCCGCGATCTTTTCCGAAAACACCGTGTCGGACAAACCGGCCAGGCAGGTGGCGCGCGAGACCGGCGCGGCCTATGGCGGGGTGCTGTACGTGGATTCGCTCAGCGATCCGGACGGGCCGGTGCCGACCTATCTCGACCTGTTGCGGGTGACGACCGAGACGATCGCCGAGGGGCTTTCGGAATGAACCTCGCCACACGTCCCAAAACCAGATCGACCGCCGGTCTGGACGGCCTCGTCGCCGACAAGGTCACCGTGACCTACCGCAACGGCCACACCGCGCTGTTCGACGTCGATTTCGCGATCCCGAAAGGCACGATCACCGCCCTGGTCGGCGTCAATGGCAGCGGCAAGTCGACCCTGTTCAAGGCGATCATGGGGTTCGTGCCGCTCGCCCGGGGCTCGGTCTCCATCCTGGGCGAGCCGGCCGGCCGCGCGCTCAAGCGCAACGTGGTCGCCTATGTGCCGCAATCGGAGGAGGTCGACTGGAATTTTCCGGTCCTGGTCGAGGACGTGGTCATGATGGGCCGTTACGGCCACATGAATTTTCTGCGCCTCGCCTCGCGCCAGGACCGCCGCCTGGTCGACGCCGCGCTCGAGCGCGTCGGCATGAGCGCCTTTCGCAAGCGCCAGATCGGCGAACTCTCCGGCGGGCAGAAAAAACGCGTCTTCCTGGCGCGCGCGCTCGCCCAGGAGGGCGAAATCATCCTGCTCGACGAGCCGTTCACCGGCGTCGACGTCACCACCGAGGCCACCATCGTCACGCTGTTGAAGGAACTGCGCGACGAGGGCCGCGTCATGCTGGTGTCGACCCATAATCTGGGCAGCGTGCCGGAATTCTGCGACCGCGCGATCCTGATCAACCGCACGGTTCTGGCCGCCGGACCGACCGAAAAAGTCTTCACCAGAGCCAATCTGGAAGCCGCTTTCGGCGGCGTGCTGCGCCATTTCGTGCTCGGCGGCGCCGACCTGCACGACGACGCCGACACCCGTCAGGTCACCGTCATCACCGACGACGAGCGCCCGTTCGTGCTTTACGGCGAAAAGGGCGAGGACGGCGCGCCGAGCCGGCCGACGGCGCTCGACGCCGAAACCGAAGCCGACGGCCCCGCCGGGCGGGCAAACTCATGATCGCGACGCTGCTCGAGCCGTTTTCCTACGGCTACATGATCAACGCCATCTGGGTCAGCGCGCTGGTCGGCGGCGTCTGCGCCTTCCTGTCGGCCTATCTGATGCTGAAAGGCTGGTCGCTGATCGGCGACGCGCTGTCCCATTCGATCGTGCCCGGCGTGGCCGGCGCCTATATGCTGGGCCTGCCGTTTTCGCTCGGCGCGTTCCTGTCGGGCGGGCTCGCCGCCGGCGCGATGCTGTTCTTGAACCAGCGCACCAAATTGCGCGAGGACGCCGTCATCGGGCTGATCTTCACCTCGTTCTTCGGCCTCGGCCTGTTCATGGTCTCGCTGTCGCCGGCCTCGGTCAACATCCAGACCATTGTGCTCGGCAATATCTTGGCGATCACGCCGGGCGACACGCTGCAGCTCGTCCTGATCGCCGGCGTCTCGCTGGTCGTGCTCCTGGCCAAGTGGAAGGATTTGATGGTGGTGTTTTTCGACGAAAACCACGCCCGCTCGATCGGCCTCAACCCGTTCTGGCTCAAGGCGGTGTTTTTTACGCTGCTGTCGGCGTCCACGGTCGCCGCGCTGCAGACCGTCGGCGCCTTTTTGGTGATCGCCATGGTGGTCACGCCCGGCGCCACCGCCTATCTGCTGTGCGACCGCTTTCCGCGCCTGATCCTGGTCTCCGTCGCCATCGGCGCGCTCACCAGCCTGACGGGCGCCTATCTGTCCTATTTTCTCGACGGCGCCACCGGCGGCATCATCGTCGTCATGCAGACGCTGGTGTTTCTCGCCGCCTTCGTCTTCGCGCCCAAGCACGGCATGCTGGCCGCCCGCCGCAAGGCGCGCGCCGTCCTGGAGGCAACGCCATCATGATCGACACGCTGCTTTTGCCATTCGCCTTTGCCTTCATGCAGCAGGCCTTCATCATCGCCGTGCTGGTGGCGCTGCCGATGGCGCTGTTGTCGACCTTTCTGGTGCTCAAGGGCTGGTCCTTGATGGGCGACGCCGTCTCGCACGCCGTCCTGCCGGGCATCGTGCTGGCCTATCTGGCCGGCATCTCGCTGGCCATAGGCGCCTTCGCCGCCGGCATGATCTGCGCGGTCGCGACCGGATTCTTGAAGGAAAACAGCCGCGTCAAGGAAGACACGGTCATGGGCGTGGTGTTTTCGGGCATGTTCGGCCTCGGCATCGTGCTTTATCTGTCGATCGAGACCGACATGCATCTCGACCATATCCTGTTCGGCGACATGCTGGGCGTGGTGTGGGCCGACGTGGCCGAAAGCGCGGTGATCGCCGCGCTGGTGTGCGGCCTGCTCTTGCTGCGCCGGCGCGACCTGCTGCTTTTGTCCTTCGACGAGCAGCACGCGCGCGCCATCGGTCTGCCGGTGCGCCTGCTTCATTACGGGCTCCTGGCGGTACTGTCGCTGACGATCGTCGGCGCGCTCAAGGCCGTCGGCATCATTTTGGCGATCGCCATGCTGATCACGCCGGGTGCGACCGCCTTCCTCCTGGCGCGCCGCTTCGGCCCGATGATGGCGATCTCGGCGCTGGTGGGGGTCGGGTCGAGCTTCTTCGGCGTCTATCTGTCGTTTTTCATCGACAGCGCGCCGGCCCCGACGATCGTGCTTTTGATGACGGCGACTTTTATCGCCGCCTTCATCCGCACCCGGCTCGTCGCGGCACGCACCCAGGGCGCGTCTTCCGGGCCGGTGGGTGTTTGAAAGACAGAGAGTTCCACAAGGGGCAGGCCGCTATGTCTTGCGGTTGGCTCCGGCAACCGAGGAGGAAATGGCGGAAATGGAATCGCTGGCGGGAAACGTATCCTCCAGCCCTTCCTGCAGTTCCTCCTCCAGGTTCTCGGCAAGGTCGTTGCCGCCGGCGGCGCGGGCCTTGCGAAAGGCGTCGGCGGCCGGCGACGAGCGCGGCGTGTCTGGTTTCGGGGCAGATGGCTTGCCGGACATTGAGGGCTCCTTCGCGGCGGCGCGACATCCCTTAAGATAGGAAGCACGCGCGCCGGCGGCAAATCCCGGCACGAACGAACCGGCCGGTCGAGTGCGCGCCAGGGAACCTTCCGCGCCGCTTGCGCGTTGTCATCTGTCTGCTCTCGCTTTGTCGGGCCAGGCAACGGCCGGCAGCGCCATTTGCCCCCTCGCGGCGCTGCCGGTCCGCCGCGCCCAGCCCCCCCGCAGCCGGCCGCAATCGCGCGTTATGACCGCGCGGCGATCGCGCGTTATGCTTGCCGGCGGCGAACGGGAAGCAAACGATGGGCGAGACGCGGCGAGACGACGAAAGCGGCACGGTTACGGTGCGGCCGGCAACGGCGGCCGACAGCGCGGCGATCACCGCTCTCCTGGCGCTCTCCTACCCGGCCGCCTATGCCGGCTGGTACGAGGCGGAGCTGCTTGCCCGCGCCCTGCCCTTCATGACCCGCGCCAATCCGGGCCTGATCGCGTCCGGAACCTTCCATGTCGCCTTTCTCGGCGGGCGGCTCGCCGGCTGTGGCGGCTGGTCGCCCTGCGCACCCGACGGCCGGCAACACGCCGGCACGGCCCATCTGCGCCATTTCGCCGTCGATCCGGCAGCGATGCGCCGCGGTATCGGCCGGGCGCTCTTCCTGCGTTGCCGCGACGAGGCCCGCGCGCGCGGCTTCACCCGTTTGGAATGCCAGTCGAGCCTGCCGGCCGAAACGTTCTACCGCCGGCTCGGCTTCGAGCGTGCCGAGGCGATGGCGATCACCCTGCCGGACGGCACGGCGTTTCCCGGCGTACTGATGCAAGCCGCGATTACCTGAGCCACCGCGCCGAAAGCGCCGTTTACACCGGCTGCACCGATTTCACGTTGCCGTCGCTGTCGACGATGCAGCTCGTGCGCTGGCCGTTGGCGTCGACCTCGACCTGATAGTTCTGCGAATCGAGCTGGCGCGAGGAAACCGGCAGCACCTTGTCGCCCGGCGCGCCGGTGGCCTCGGCGGCCGCGCCCGCGCACAGCAATTGCAGGTCGGCCGGTGCGGTGTTGAGCGTGGTGCGCGCGCGCTGGTCGGGTTCGGGATCGCTGGTGGCGCATGCCGAAAGCGCAACCGCCAGCGCAACGCTCGCAAGCGCCGCCGCTACCGATCCCGACCGGCCCGGTCTTGGTTTTTTGTGCTGCATGGTCCCCTCTCGCGGCCTTTTTTCCTGTCTGCCTTGCGGCCGCCTTCTGGGTGGCGCTCCGCCGTGTCGGGTCGGGACGGCAAGTCCTTTTCGCGGACCCGGCCTCACACGCCCTTGTAGAGCGCGGCCCCCTGCATCAGCACGATCACCTTGGCGCCGACCTGGACCCGTTCGTGCAGATGCACGATGTCGTCATTGTTCATGCGGATGCAGCCCGACGACACGTCGAGGCCGATGGTCCACGGTTCCGGCGTGCCGTGAATGCGGTAGATCGTGTCGCGGCCACCCTCGTAGAGATAAAGTGCGCGCGCGCCGAGCGGGTTGTCCGGTCCGCCGGGCATGCCGCCGGCCCATTTGGCCGCATTCGGGTCGCGCGCCACCATCTCGGCCGGCGGCGTCCAGGTCGGCCATTCCGCCGTGCGCCCGACCTTGACGATGCCCGCCCAGCCGAACCCCTCGCGGCCGACGCCGATCCCGTAGCGGATCGCCCTGTGACCGGGCTGGACCAGATAGAGAAAGTGCTGGTTGCCGTCGATGATGATGGTGCCCGGTTTTTCGGCGGTGCGGAATTTCACCACCTGGCGCCGGAAGGCCTCCGGCACCTGCTTGTGCGCGGCATAATATTTGTGCGCCTTCTTGCGGTCGTAATCGATCCATTTGCGGGTGATCGGGTCGAATATCTGGGTCTGCGCGGCGACCACGGCCACGCTGGCGAGCCCGAGCGCGGCCGTCAGCAGCGCCACCGCTGCGGAACGACGGGAGAAGGTCTTGCTCGTCATCATGGCTTGGCCCATCCCTTCACCCGCTGCTCATGCGCGCCGATCCATTGCGCGGCCAGCGCCTCAGGTTCGACCCGGTCGACCTGCAGCGCATAGGTCATCGCCGTGATCTCGGCCGGCGTGAAATCGATCTTTTCCAGAAACGCCGCGACCTCGGGCCGCTTTGTCGCCAGCGCCGTGGCGTAGGCGATGTGGAAATGGGCGATGTTCCAGGCCACCGGCGCGCTCGATTTGGAGATCCACAGCGGGTCCTCGGCCGGCGAGACGATGTTCCATTTGGTCCGGTCGTAATCCGGCTCGCTCAGCCGCACGATGTCGTGCAGCTTGAAAACGTGATGCGGCGCATAACAGGCAAACACCATCGGCCGTGCTGTCGCGACCGCGGCGTCGACGGCGGCCATGCCGACATCCTCCTCGGCCTCGACCAGCGTCAGGTTCTTGGCGTAGCCATAGCTGTTGGCGCGCACCTTCTCGATGCCGGTCGACGACCAGGTCGCAGCGCCGACCCACATCTCGCCCTGCCCGTCGCCATCGGTATCGAGGATCGCGGTCTTTTCGGGATCGCTCAGATCCTTGACGTCGCGCAGGCCTGCGGCGGCCGCGTCCGGCGTGGCGCACAGGCCCTGCCAGGCCGGCACGCCGAACAGGCTTACCGTCACACTGCCGCGATCGGCGGCGTAGCGCTTGATCAGATCGTCCAGATTGGGGCGCCAGACTTCCGGATGAATGTCGACCTCGCCCGAATCCAACCCGGCAAACGCCGTCAGCGTGCCGAGTTCGCGGGTCTCGACGTCGAGACCGAATTCGCGCTCGATCGCCGCCGACACGATATGGGCGGTGGCGCGCCCCGACGGCCAGTTGGGCTCGGCGATCACCAAATCCGCCGCCAGGCCGGGTCCGGCGAGCGCGAAGATCGAGGCCAGCGCCGTAAGCGCCGCGGCCGACATGCCAATCCGCATCTGTTCCTCCTCCACTGCCGCAAGGGTAGTTTTGGAGGGCCGCATGTCAAGATGAGCGCGCGACGATGGTGCTTATCCCTAACCGATCACAAGGAAACGCTCGTCCGGGTCCCTGCGCCGGGGTTTGAACGCCACCATCTTGCGGCCGCGACAGGCGCTGTGCCCGCGCGCTCTGCCTCAGCGCGACAGCGTGCGATTGACCGCGTCCGTCCAGCCGCGGATCTTGCGCTTGCGTTCGGCCGCCTCCATGCGCGGCTTGAACCGGCGATCGAGCGCCCAGCTTTCGGCGAAGGCCTGTGCGTTCGGCCACAGCCCGACCTTCGAGCCGGCCAGCCACGCCGCCCCGAGCGCCGTGGTTTCCAGGATTTGCGGCCGGTCGACGGCGGCGTCGAGAATGTCGGCAAGGCACTGCATCGTCCAGTCGGAGGCGACCATGCCGCCGTCGACGCGCAGCACGGTCTGCGAGGCGCCCGCCTTCCAGTCCTTGCGCATCGCCTGCAAGAGATCGCGGGTCTGGTAGGCGACCGATTCCAGCACCGCGCGGGCCAGTTCCGCCGGTCCCGAATTGCGCGTCAGGCCGAAAATCGCCCCGCGCGCGTCGGCGTCCCAGTGCGGCGCGCCCAGCCCGACGAAGGCGGGCACCACATAGACGTCCTGGGTCGGGTCGGCCCGCTCGGCGAGCGCGCCGGTCTCGTCCGCCTTCTCGATGATTTTTAGCCCGTCGCGCAGCCATTGCACGGCCGCGCCGGCGATGAAGATCGAGCCCTCCAGCGCATAGGTGGTACGGCCGTCGAGCCGGTAGGCGATGGTGGTCAGGAGCCGGTTTTTCGAGCGCACCATGTCGGCGCCGGTGTTGAGCAGCGCGAAACAGCCAGTGCCGTAGGTCGACTTCATCATGCCCGGCTCGAAACAGGCCTGGCCGATCGTCGCCGCCTGCTGGTCGCCGGCCACGCCGCGGATCGGGATTTCGGCGCCGAACAAATCCTTGCGTGTCGCGCCGAAATCGTCGGCGCAGTTCTTGACGGCCGGCAGCATGGCGGCGGGAATGCCCAGAATTTCGAGCAGCTCGTCGTCCCAGAGATTGTCGGCGATGTTGTAGACCAGCGTGCGCGAGGCGTTGGTGGCGTCGGTGGCGTGCACGGCGCCGCCGGTCAGCCGCCAGATCAGGAAACTGTCGATCGTGCCGGCCAGAAGCTCGCCGCGCTCGGCGCGGGCGCGCGCGCCCTTCACCTTGTCGAGCAGCCAGGCGATCTTGGTGCCGGAAAAATAGGGGTCGAGCAGCAGGCCGGTCTTTTTGGTGAATTTCGGCTCCAGCCGCTTCTTCTTCAGCCGCGCGCATAGCGGCGCCGTGCGCCGGTCCTGCCACACGATCGCGTTGTGGATCGGCTCCCCGGTCGCCTTGTCCCACACCACCACGGTCTCGCGCTGGTTGGTGATGCCGATCGCGGCGATGTCGCCGGCCGCAAGCCCGGCCTTTTCCAGCGCCGTCTTCACCGTGGACACCACGGTCGTCCAGATGTCCTCGGGATCGTGCTCGACCCAGCCCGAGGCCGGATAATGCTGTGCGAATTCCTCCTGGCCGATCGCGACGATCTTCATGTCGGCGTCGAACACGATGGCGCGCGAGGAGGTGGTGCCCTGGTCGATGGCGAGAATATGTCTGCTCATGGGACGGTCGTATCACATGCGGGTTGAAGGACGCAGCCCCTGCCGGTCTGCCCGGCACGGGACAGGAACGGGGGCGGCCACGCCGCCCCCGCCGCCGGCCAGGCCGGACTTACTGCCAGCTCTTGACCAGATCGTCGTAATTGACGGTCTGCGGCTGTTCCTTCTCGTTCTCGACCTTGAGCTGCGGCGCCAGGTTGCCCTTTTCAACCGCGTCCTTGTTCCAGTACTCGAGATCGTGCTCCTCGGCGAGCTTGGGGCCGAACTCGCCCTGCACGCCGGCCCGCTCCAGGCGTTCCAGAACCCGCTCCTGCTCCGCGCACAGCGAATCCATCGCCTCCTGGGCCGATTTGGCGCCCGAAGAGGCATCGCCGATCGCCTGCCACCACAACTGCGCCAGCTTGGGATAGTCGGGCACGTTGGTGCCGGTCGGCGACCATTGCAGCCGCGCCGGCGAGCGGTAGAACTCGATCAGGCCGCCGAGCTTGGGCGCGCGGTCGGTGAAGCTTTCATGATCGAGCGTGGACTGGCGGATGAAGGTCAGGCCGACATGGCTCTTCTTCACGTCGACGGTCTTCGAGGTCACGAACTGGGCGTAGAGCCAGGCCGCCTTGGCGCGGTCGTCGGGCGTCGATTTCATCAGCGTCCAGGAGCCGGCGTCCTGATAGCCGAGCTTCATGCCGTCCTTCCAGTAGACGCCGTGCGGCGACGGGGCGAAGCGCCATTTCGGCGTGCCGTCCTCGTTGACCACCGGCAGCCCGTCCTTGACCATGTCGGCGGTGAAGGCGGTGTACATGAACATCTGCTGGGCGATCTCGCCCTGGGCCGGCACGGGACCGGACTCCGAGAAGGTCATGCCTTGCGCCGCGGCCGGGGCGTAGGCCTTCATCCAGTCGAGATATTTCTGGATGGCGTAGACCGCGGCCGGGCCGTTGGTGTCGCCGCCGCGGGCCACGCACGAGCCGACCGGACGCGAATTCTCGTCGACCTTGATGCCCCATTCGTCGACCGGCAGCCCGTTGGGGATGCCCTTGTCGCCGTTGCCGGCCATCGACAGCCACGCATCGGTGAACCGCCAGCCCAGCGACGGATCCTTCTTGCCGTAGTCCATATGGCCGTAGACCTTCTTGCCGTCGATCTCGCGGCCGGTGAAGAACTCGGCGATGTCCTCATAGGCCGACCAGTTGACCGGCACGCCGAGATCGTAGCCGTATTTCTCCTTGAACTCGGCCTGGTTCTTCTCGTCGTTGAACCAGTCGTAGCGGAACCAGTACAGATTGGCGAACTGCTGATCGGGAAGCTGGTACAGCTTGCCGTCCGGCGCGGTGGTGAACGACTTGCCGATGAAGTCGTCGATGTCGAGGTTCGGATTGGTGACGTCCTTGCCCTCGTTTTCCATCCAGTCGCTCAGATTGCGCGCCTGCTGGTAGCGCCAATGGGTGCCGATCAGGTCGGAATCGTTGATGTAGCCGTCATAGATGTTCTCGCCCGACTGCATCTGCGTCTGCAGCTTCTCCACCACGTCGCCCTCGCCGATCAGGTCGTGCGTGACCTTGATGCCGGTGATGGCGGTGAAGGCGGGCGCCAGCACCTTGGATTCGTATTCATGCGTGGTGATCGTTTCCGACACCACCTTGATCTCCATGCCGGCCAGCGGCTCGGCCGCGTCGATGAACCACTGCATCTCGGCTTCCTGCGCGGCCCGGTCGAGCGACGACATGTCGCCGATCTCGGCGTCGAGGAAGGCCTTGGCGGCCTCCATGTCGGCGAAGGCCGGCCCCGCCGTCAGAAGCAGCGCCAGCGCCGCGGTCGATGTCATTAAATGGCGTCTCATCAATTCCTCCCAAGGTTACCGATGAAATCCGAACGCGGGCCTTGCGCCCGGCCGGTCAGTTCCCCGCCCTAGACGAAACGGAATACGCCGATCGCGTAGACCGCCGACAGGGCGAGAGCCCACCACAGGCCGGGTCCGACAAGACCCAGCCAAGCGAGATGGATGAAGGCGCTGCCGAGCAGCGAAACGAACAGCCTGTCGCCGCGCGTCGTCTCGAAACGCAGGATGCCGACGCGCGGATGGCCGCCGGGGCGCGCATATTCCCAGATCGCCATCAGCGCCAGAAACAGAAAAATGGTCAGGAAAAACAGCGCGCTCGGAAACGACCACGCCATCCACGAGCCCGGAAACAAAGAGGCCTGCCAGTCGATCGCCCCGTCCTTGACCGGCAGCCGGTTGGCCAGCAGCCAGGCAGCGAGACCATAGGCGGCGAGCAGGCCGGCCAGCGGCAGTTTCCAGTTGCGCGTGCGCTCCATCACACCCTCCCCAGGGCGAAACCCTTGGCGATATAGTTGCGCACGAACCAGATCACGAGCGCGCCCGGGATGATGGTCAGCACGCCGGCGGCGGCCAGCACGCCCCAGTCGAGTCCGGAGGCCGACACGGTGCGCGTCATGGTCGCGGCGATCGGCTTGGCGTCGGTGGTCGTCAGCGTGCGCGCGATCAGCAGCTCGACCCAGGAAAACATGAAGCAGAAGAAGGCGGCCACGCCGATGCCCGAGGCGATCAGCGGCATGAAGATCCTGACGAAGAAGCGTGGGAACGAATAGCCGTCAATATAGGCGGTCTCGTCGATCTCCTTGGGCACGCCGGACATGAAGCCTTCCAGGATCCACACCGCCAGCGGCACGTTGAACAGGCAGTGCGCGATGGCGACCGCGATATGGGTGTCGATCAGGCCGAAGGCCGAATAGAGCTGGAAGAACGGCAGCGCGAACACCGCCGGCGGCGCCATGCGGTTGGTCAGAAGCCAGAAGAACAGGTGCTTGTCGCCGAGGAAGCGGTAGCGCGAGAACGCGTAGGCCGCAGGCAGCGCCACGGTGACCGAGATCACCGTGTTCATGACCACGTAGATGATCGAGTTGATGTAGCCCGAATACCAGGATGGATCGGTGAAGATGACGGCGTAGTTGCGCAGCGTCGGCTCCTGCGGCCACAGCGAGAACGCGCCGAGGATCTCCTGATTGGTCTTGAAGCTCATATTGGCGAGCCAGTAGATCGGCAGCATCAAAAAGACGATATAGAGCGTCGGCACCAGCCAGGCGAAGCGCGCGCGCTCGCCGCGCCGGCGGATGCGCACGGCCGGGGCGCGGGTTGCGGTCATGGCGTTATCGGTCGCGGCCATCTCACTTCTCCGCGTCGTAATTGGTCATGACGGTGTAAAACACCCACGACAACAGCAGGATGATTAGGAAGTAGATCAGCGACATCGCCGCCGCCGGGCCAAGGTCGAACTGGCCGATCGCCGTCTTGACCAGGTCGATCGACAAAAACGTCGTCGAATTGCCCGGCCCGCCGCCGGTGACGACGAACGGCTCGGTGTAGATCATGAAGGAATCCATGAAGCGCAGCAGGATGGCGATGGTCAAAACCCGCTTCATCTTCGGCAGCTGGATGTAGCGGAACACCGCCCAGCGCGAGGCCCCGTCGATGCGCGCGGCCTGGTAATAGGCGTCGGGAATGGAGACCAGCCCGGCATAACACAACAGCACCACCAGGCTGGTCCAGTGCCAAACATCCATCACGATCACCGTGATCCAGGCGTCGAACGGGTCGTTGACGTAATTGTAGTCGATGCCCAGCGCCCAGGTGGCCCGGCCGAGAAGGCCGATATCGATGCGGCCGAAAACCTGCCAGATCGTGCCGACCACGTTCCAGGGAATGAGCAGCGGCAAGGCCATCAGCACCAGGCACACCGACACGCCCCAGCCGCGGCGCGGCATGTTGAGCGCGATCAGGATGCCGAGCGGCACCTCGATGGCCAGAATGATCCCCGAAAACACCAGATTGCGGCCCATCGCGGCCCAGAACCGGTCGGACGACAGGATTTCCTCGAACCATTCCGTGCCGGCCCAGAAGAACTGGTTGCCGCCGAACGTGTCCTGGACCGAATAGTTGACCACCGTCATCAGCGGAATCACGGCAGAAAACGCCACCAGCGCCAGCACCGGCAGCACCAGGAACCAGGCCTTGTTGTTCCAGGGCTTGTTCATGCCGCGTCTCCCTCGGCCGCGTTGTCGTAGTCGACGCGCCAGGAGCCGGCATAGATGTTGATGCCCTCGGGCGCGAAGCTGATGCGCGGCTCGGCCGGTATCTCGCCGTCCTCCGGCAGAACCGCCGCCAACGCATGGCCGTCGACCACGGCGCGCACGATCTTCTGGCGGCCGATATCCTCGACCTTGTGGATCGTCGCCGGCATGCCCTGGCGGCCGATGCGCACGAATTCGGGACGTACGCCGAGCTCGATCGCCCCGCCCATCGGCGTTTTCGGCGCGCCGGGCAGTTCGATGGTTTCGTCGCCGAAGCGCGCCTGGCGTCCGGAGACCGAGACCGGCAGCACGTTCATGCCCGGCGAGCCGATGAAATAGCCCACGAAAGTGTGCCTGGGCCGTTTGAACAGATCGGCCGGCGTGCCGATCTGGACGATCTCGCCCTCATACATCACCACCACGGAATCGGCGAAGGTCAGCGCCTCAGTCTGGTCGTGCGTGACATAGACCATGGTGTGGCCGAAGCGCTTGTGCAGCAGCTTGAGCTGCGAGCGCAGCACCCATTTCATGTGCGGGTCGATCACCGTCAGCGGCTCGTCGAACAGGATGGCGTTGACGTCGGAGCGCACCAGGCCGCGGCCGAGCGAGATTTTCTGCTTCTGGTCGGCGGTCATGCCCTGGGCCTTGCGGTCGGCCCAGTCGTTCAGGTCGATCATGTCGAGCGTCTCGCGCACCTTGCGCTCGACCTCGGCCTCGCCGACGCCGCGATTGCGCAGCGGAAAGGCGAGATTGTCGTAGACCGTCATCGTGTCGTAGACGACCGGGAACTGGAACACCTGGGCGATGTTGCGCGCTTCGGTCGGGTAGTGCGAGACGTCCTCGCCGTCGAACAGAAGCCGGCCTTCGGAGGCGTGCAGCAGCCCGGAGATGATGTTGAGCAAGGTGGTCTTGCCGCAGCCCGACGGGCCGAGCAGCGCATAGGCGCCGCCATCGTTGAACACGTGGTGCACTTCCTTCAGCGCATAATCGTCGTCGCGCGCCGGCTGGGCGAGATAGGAGTGGCGGATATGGTCGAGTTCAATCCTGGCCATCGTGTCCTCCCCGCCCCGTCAGAGCGTCGACACCGGCAACCGTGCGTCCCTGCGCGTCAAAGATCATCACATGGCGCGTGTCGATGAACGCCCTGATCTGGCTGCCGACCTCGAAATCGTGGATGCCCGGCGCCAGCATCACCCAGCTCTGGCCGGCAAAATCCAGATGCACGAAGCTTTCCGAGCCGGTGAGTTCGGTCACCGTCACCGTCGCCGTCAGTTCGCCGGCCTCCGGCGATGGGCTTTCCAGCGTCAGATGGTGCGGGCGGAAACCGGCGCGGTAGGCGCCGTCGGCGAGTGCCGCAAACCCGTCGACGGCTTTCAGGCGCACGCCGTCGCCGAGTTCGAAGGCCGCGCCCGTCTTGACCACGTCGATCGTGTTCAGCGGCGGGTCGGAAAAGGTCTGGGCGGTGACGAGGTCGACCGGGTTGCGGAACACGTCGATCGTGGGGCCGAACTGCGTCACCCGGCCCTGCGACAGCGTGGCCGTGTTGCCGCCCAGGAGCAGCGCCTCGTGCGGCTCGGTGGTGGCGTAGACGAAGATCGCGCCGGATTCGGCAAAGATCTTCGGCAGTTCGTCGCGCAATTCCTCGCGCAGCTTGTAGTCCAGATTGGCGAGCGGCTCGTCGAGCAGCACCAGGCCGGCATTCTTGACCATCGCGCGCGCCAGCGCGGTGCGCTGCTGCTGCCCGCCCGACAGGTTGAGCGGGGTGCGCTCGAGATAGGGCGTCAGCCGCAACAATTCGGCCGCGCGGCGCACCTCCTTGTCTATCTGGTCGGCGGCGGTGCCGGCCACCCTGAGCGGTGAGGCGATGTTTTCGTAGACCGTCATCGCCGGGTAGTTGATGAATTGCTGGTAGACCATGGCGACGTTGCGCTTTTGCACCGCGACCCCGGTCACGTCGGCGCCGTCGAACCACACGCTGCCGGCGGTGGGCACGTCGAGCCCGGCCATCAGCCGCATCAGCGTCGTCTTGCCGGCGAGCGTGGGGCCGAGCAGAACGTTGAGCGTGCCGCGCTCGATCGCCAGCGACACGTCGCGGATATGCGTGTCGCCGCCGACGATCTTGGACACGTTCCTCAGTTCAAGCATCCGCCCGCTCCAGCCTAGCCCGCGGCCGCGTTGCCGGCCCGGGCGCCGGTCTCGCGCATGAACGCCTCCAGGCCCGCCGCCGCCTCTTCCGACAGCCGCAGCCCGCGCTTGGTCCGGCGCCACAGCACGTCCTCGGCGCTGACCGCCCATTCGTTTTCCATCAAATAGCGCACCTCGCACTCGTAAAGGTCGGCCCCGAAACAGCGGCCCAGATCGGCCTGCGTGCGCGCGGCGCCGAGTATGGTGCGCGCGCGCGTGCCGTAAAGACGCACCAGCCGGCGGGCATGGGCGGGTTCCAGAAAGGCGTAATCCGCGCGCAGCCCTTCGACCGCGTCGGCAAAACCCGTGACCGGAAAGTCCCCGCCGGGCAGGCACTCTGCGCCCGTCCACGGTGCGCCCTTCTTGCCGATCTCGGCGCCGATCCGCTCCAGCACCGCCTCGGCCAGCCGCCGATAGGTGGTGATCTTGCCGCCGAAAATATTCACCAGCGGCGCCTGGCCGTCGCCGCCCTCGCCCTTCAGCACGTAGTCGCGCGTTGCTTCCTGCGCCTTGGAGGCGCCGTCGTCGTAGAGCGGGCGCACGCCCGAATAGGTCCACACGATGTCGGCGCGACGAACCGGCTCGGCGAAATACTCGCTGGCCGCCGCGCACAGATAGTCGATTTCCTCCTCGCTGATCGCCGCCTTGCCGGGTTCGCCGTCATAATCGCGATCGGTGGTGCCGATCAGGGTGAAATCCTCCTCGTAGGGGATGGCGAAGATGATGCGGCCGTCGCGGTTCTGGAAGAAATAGGCGCGCGGATCGTCGAATTTGCGCGTGATGACGATATGGCTGCCCTGGACCAGTCGCACATTGGCGACGCCGTTCCTGCCGAGCGCGCCCGCCAGCACCTCGTCGACCCAGGGACCGGCCGCGTTGACCAGCATGCTCGCGCGCAGCGTCTGCTTGAAACCGGTGTCGCGATCCTGGGTTTCGATGCGCCAGACGTCGCCGTCGCGGACAGCGCGCACGATCTTGGTTCGGGTGCGAATCTCGGCGCCGCGATCGGCGGCGTCGCGGGCGTTGAGCACCACGAAGCGGGCATCGTTGACCCAGCAGTCGGAATATTCGAAGGCGCGCGAGAACAGCGGTTTCAGCGGCTTGCCGGCCGCGTCACGGCGCATGTCGAGCGTTTTGGTGGCCGGCAGCAATTTGCGCCCGCCAATATGGTCGTACAAAAACAGGCCGAGCCGCAGCAGCCAGGCCGGCCGCAGGCCCTTGTGATGCGGCAGCACGAACCGCATCGGCCAGATGATGTGCGGCGCCAGGCGCCACAACACCTCGCGCTCCATCAGCGCCTCGCGCACCAGCCGGAATTCGTAGAATTCCAGATAACGCAGGCCGCCATGGATGAGCTTGGTCGACCAGGACGAGGTGCCGCTGGCGAGATCGTTCTGCTCGGCCAGAAACACCGAATAGCCGCGCCCCGCCGCGTCGCGGGCGATGCCGCAGCCATTGATGCCGCCGCCGATGACGGCGATGTCGTAGAGCCGGTCGTTGCTCAAGAATTCCTCCCGGCTTTCGCAATGCAACATAGACGCGAAACGAAAGCGTTAAAAAGAACTAAATCGAAATAAAAGCGCGTGTCAAACGAAAGTTTCCGTTAGCGTGCCGCTATTGGCCCGACTCGATCAGCCGCACGTCGGCCTCGGCGCAGATGGCGCGGATCGCCTTGAAGCCGCACTGATCGGTGATGAAGGTGTCGACCTGCGACAGATGGCCGATGCGCACCGGCGCGGTGCGTTCGAACTTGGTCGAATCGGCGACCAGAATGACGTGGCGCGCATTGGCGATGATGGCCTGCGCGACCTTGACCTCGCGAAAGTCGAAATCCAGCAGCGCGCCGTCCTGATCGATCGCCGACGCGCCGATCACGGCATAGTCGACCTTGAACTGGCGGATGAAATCGACCGCCGCCTCGCCGACAACGCCACCGTCGGCGCCGCGCACGACGCCGCCTGCAATCACCACCTCGATCGACGGGTAGACCCGCATCCTATTGGCAACGTTGATATTATTGGTAATCACCATCAATCCGTTGTGATCGAGCAGCGCCCGCGACACCGCCTCCGTCGTGGTGCCGATATTGATGAACAGCGAGGCGCTGTCGGGGATCAGGCGCGCGGCCGCGCGGCCGATCGCCGCCTTTTCGTCGGCCGCGATCTTGCGCCGCGCCTCGTATTGCATGTTTTCGATGCCCGACGGGTAGAGCGCGCCGCCATGGATGCGGGTGAGATGGCGCTGATCGCACAGATCGTTGAGATCCTTGCGGATCGTCTGCGGCGTGACGCCGAACGCGGCGGCCAGGTCCTCGACCGTCACCCGCCCGTGCTGCTTGGCCCGGTCGATGATGGCGGTATGGCGCGGCGTCAGATACATCGGCGTAAGCTCGCTTTCGTTTTTCTTTCGAATAAAGAAAAAACGAAAGGCGGCCGATTGCAAGGATTTTCTGACCGCTGTCGATCCGGCGCGCCGGATTAAAGCGGAAAATCGGGCAGTTGGCGAAAGGCCGTCTTCAGCGCGTCCGACCAGCCGTCTGAAATCGTACGGTAATAGGGATCGTCGGCGGTGACGCGGATCTGCTTGCCGAGGGCGAAACTGTCGCGCTCGTAAAACTGCATGTCGAGCGGCAATCCGACCGACAGGTTGGATTTCACCGTGGAATCGAACGAAACCAGCAGCAGCTTGGCGGCCTCGGCGAAACTCATGCCCGCATCGAAGGCGCGCACCAGGATCGGTTTGCCGTATTTGATCTCGCCGATCTGGAAAAACGGCGTGTCGGCGCCGGCCTCGACGAAATTGCCCTCGGGATAGATCATGAACAGCCGCGGGTCGGTGCCGCGGATCTGGCCGCCGAGGATGAAGGAGGCGCCGAACGCGTCCTGGTTCTGGCCGGCCGGTACGGAGCCGGAAATGACCTCCTTCAACAGATCGCCGACCACCCGCGCGGTCTGGTACATGGACGGCGTTTCCAACAGCGAGGGCGAGCGTTCGTGCGGCGCCTTGGCGCGTTCGTCGAGCAGGCTGACGACGGACTGGGTGGTCGCCAGATTGCCGGCCGCCAGCAGAACGATCACCCGCTCGCCCGGCTTCGTCCACGAAAACATCTTCTTGAAGGTGGAGATGCTGTCGACACCGGCATTGGTGCGGGTGTCGGACATGAAGGCCAGCCCGCAATCCATGTTGAGCGCGACGCAATAGGTCATCGGGAGAATCCGCCTGAAAACTCGGTTGGCGCAGATTACTGCTCGACAGTGACGCGAACCGCAAGCTGTTCTTCGCCACTGCCATGGCGGATGCCGGAAATCGGACAGGCGTCGCGATAGTCGAGGCCGGTCGCCACGCGCACGTAACGCGCGTCGGGCGAGACGCGGTTTGCCGGATCGAAGCCCACCCAGCCCAGGCTGTCGACATGGACCTCGGCCCAGGCGTGGCTCGCCGCCTGCTCGTCGGTGCCGTCCATATGCAGATAGCCGCTGACATAACGGGCCGGAAGGCCGGTGCGGCGCGCCGCCGACACGAAGATGTGGGCGTGGTCCTGGCACACGCCGGTGCCGCGCTTGATCGCCTCTTCGGCCGGCGTTTCGGCGTCGGTGGTCCCGGTCTGGTAGGCGACGGTGTCGGCGATCGCGGCCATCAGCGTGTGCAGGCGCTCCACGTCGGAGGCCGCGCCCATCGCCTCGACGAGGCGCGCCACGCCGGGGCCGGCCTTCGTCAGCGCCGTTTCACGCCGAAACAGCCATAGCGGCGCGAAGCCGCGATGCTCGCCGACCACGCCGGCCGTGTCGCTGGTCTCGACCTCGCCGTGCGCTTCCACGGTAATGGCGTGCCGGCCGCCCTCGGCGCTGATCAGCACGGTTTCGTTGGCGAACTGGTCGCGGAAGCGCACCTCCTCGCGCGCGCCCTCGATCGACAGCTCCCAGCCATGCACGGTCTGGACGGGATCCTGCTTGGGAATCAGCCGCAGCCGCTGCAGCGCATAGCCTACCGGCGCATCGTAGCTGTATTCGGTGTGGTGGCTGATTTTGAGACGCATTCTTCCAGTCCCGCTGTTCAGTAGAACCGGTAGTCGCGGGCGATCTCGTTGCCCAGCCGGTCGTTCTCGACGATGAAGTCGGACAGAAACTCGTGCAAACCGATGTCGAAGATATGTTCGATCGAGTTGTCCTTGATCTTGCCGAGCGTGGTCTCGACAATGTCGTGGCAGCTGTGGCGCGGGCCGTATTCAGCCGCCAGAAAATTGAGGCTCTCGGCAATGTTGCGGTAGCAGAACGCCAGCGATCGCGGCATGCGGTTGTTGAGGATCAGGAAGTCGGCGATGTTGGCGGGCTTGTATTCGCCCTCGTAGACCCAGCCGTAGGAGCGATAGGCCGCGACCGAGCGCAGGATCGATTCCCACTGGTAATTGTCGAGCGTCGAGCCGACCCAGGACAGCGACGGCAACAGCACGTAATATTTCACGTCGATGATGCGGGCGGTGTTGTCGGCGCGCTCCACGAAGGTGCCGATATGGGCGAAGTCGAAGATTTCGTTGCGCAGCATGGTGCCGTAGAACGCGCCGCGGATCAGCGCCGTCTCGCGCTTGATGGCGTCCAGCACCTTGGGCAATTCGCGCGCGTCGACCGGGCGGGCCAGCATGCGTTTCATCGCCATCCAGGCCTCGTTGAGGCTTTCCCAGGTCTCGCGCGTCAGCGCCGTGCGCACCATGCGGCCATTGTTGCGCGCCGTCTCGATCGAGGCCATCACGCTCGACGGGTTGGTCAGATCACGCAGCAGGAATTCCGACACGGTCTCCACGGTGGCTTCGTCGTGGCGGGCCTCAAACTCCCCCTTCAGGCCGGCGCTGACGATCACCGAGGCCCATTCCTCGGCCGGCGTGGTGGTGCGCGTCAGCGACAGGCGCAGGCCGGCATCGACGAGCCGGGCCATGTTCTCGGCCCGCTCGATATAGCGGTTCATCCAGTAGAGCCCGTTGGCGGTTCTACCGAGCAGCATGGCAGCCCGCTCCGTAACGGCAGTGAATAGTACGTAGAAAATAGGTGGTAGTGGTGGTCAAGCCCGGAAACGCCCCTCCTGGATTCGGGGAGCCCTGAGCCCTGCTCGGCCATGGCCAGATCGAAAGCAACGGTGTCATCGTTTTCGCTGAAGACTGCGAATCATGCCGCGCAACATGCGCCCCAATTCGTCCGTTCGGTAAAGAATCGCGCCGGAGACGTCGTCGACAAGCAGGTCCAGCTTGGTCGCCAGAAACAAATGCGTTTCGAGTTCCTTCAGCGATCCTTGGGCGATGCGCAGAAACTGAATGAACGCGGCGCGGCTCTCCCTGCCATAGCCCTCGGCAATGTTGGCGGGGATCGACGTTGCCGCACGACGAATTTGGCTGGTCAGGCCGTAAAGTTCGCTTGGCGGCAGTGATTTCGTCGCCTCGTAACATGCCACCGCAATGTCGATTGCCACCTGCCAAATGAGGAGGTCCCTGTAGGAATTGATGTTGCCTAATGATCTTGTTTCCTCCTCCCGACCCACAAGCCTACTCCCTACTCCCTACTCCCTACTCACCCCCTTCAATCATCGAGCACCCAGGTGTCCTTGGTGCCGCCGCCCTGGGAGGAGTTGACGACCAGCGAGCCCTCCTTCAGCGCCACCCGCGTCAGCCCGCCCGGCACGATCTGGATCTTGTCGGAGACCAGCACGAACGGGCGCAGATCGACATGGCGCGGCGCCAGACCGGCCCCGGTCAGAACCGGACAGGTCGACAGCGACAGGGTCGGCTGGGCGATATAGTTGCCCGGCCTGGCGGCGAGCTTTTCGGCGAACGCCTCGCGCTCCTTCTTCGAAGCCGCCGGCCCGACCAGCATGCCGTAGCCTCCGGAGCCGTGCACCTCCTTGACCACCAGTTCGCCGAGATGCTCCAGCACATAGGCGAGGCTGTTTTTGTCCGCACAGCGCCAGGTCGGGATATTGCCCAGCAGCGGCTTGCGGCCGGTGTAGAACTCGATGATCTCGGGCATGTAGGAATAGATCGCCTTGTCGTCGGCGATCCCCGTACCCGGTGCGTTGGCGATGGTGATGTTGCCGGCGCGGTAGACGTCCATGATGCCTGCCACGCCGAGCGCGGAATCGGGCCTGAAGGTCAAGGGATCGAGGAAGGCGTCGTCGACACGGCGGTAAAGCACGTCGATCGCCTTGTAGCCCTCGGTCGTGCGCATGGCGACCCGGCCGTCGACGACCCTCAGATCGGAGCCCTCGACCAGTTCGACCCCCATCTGGTCGGCCAGGAAGGCATGTTCGAAATAGGCCGAATTGTAGATGCCGGGCGTCAGCACCGCCACGCGCGGCGTCTCGCTGCGGCAGCCGTCCGGCCTGACGCGCGACAGCGACTGGCGCAGCAATTGCGGATAGTTCTCCACCGGCCGCACGCTGATCGACTGGAACAGCTCGGGAAAGAGCTGCATCATCGTCTCGCGGTTTTCCAGCATGTAGGACACGCCCGACGGCGTGCGCGCATTGTCCTCCAGCACGAAGAACTCGTTCTCGCCCGTCCGGACGATGTCGACGCCGATAATGTGGGTGTAGACGCCGGCCGGCGGGCGCACGCCGATCATTTCGGGTTGGAAAGCCTCGTTGTTGGCGATCAGCTCCTTCGGCACCCGGCCGGCGCGCAGGATCTCCTGGCGGTGGTAGATGTCGTCGAGAAATGCGTTCAGCGCCATCACGCGCTGTTCGATGCCCTGGGTCAGGCGGCGCCACTCGCTGCCGGAAATGATGCGCGGGACGATGTCGAACGGAATCAGCCGCTCGGCCGCCTCGGCCTCGCCGTAGACGGCGAAGGTGATGCCGGTTTTGCGGAAAACCTGTTCGGCGTCGCTCGCCTTTTCCGCCAGACGCGCCGCGTCCTGCGCTTTCAGCCAGTCATTGTAGCTCGCGTAAGGCCCGCGGACCGTGGTGCCGTCGGGCCGCATTTCATCGAATGCAACCACGCAACAATTCCCCTGTGGCATCCATAACAAAGGGTTCGCCGGACGAAATCAAGCGCAGGGCGCCAAAAATCGATCCATCGACCCTGCCGGGCACAGACGGGCGCCGATCTTTGCCGCCGGTCGCGAGGCGTCCTGGCCGGGCCCGCCACGGCCTGGCCGCCGGCGGGATGAAACCGGCAGCTTCTCTTTGTCGTATATGTTTTCGATGACCAAGAAGGCCGTTTGGTCCGGCAAGGCCGCCGGACGGCCCAAGCCCGGAGCGGAACAATGGCCCACTATCGCGCAATCGCCCTCACCCTGGCCCTTCTGGGCGCCGCACCCGCCTTTGCCGGCGAGGCTGAAATTCAGGCGGCCCAGTCGACGATCGACAAGCAGTTGCAGGCATTCCAGGCGGATGACGGCGCGGCCGCCTACAGTCACGCCTCTCCGACCATCAAGAAACTCTACCCCACGGTCGGCGCCTTCATGACGATGGTCGAGCGCGGCTACGCCCCCGTGCGGCAGCCGCAGAGCTATGCCTTTGGCGCCGCGAAGGAACTCAACCAGACCACGATCCTGCAAGAGGTTCATGTGGTCGGTCCCGACGGGCGCAGCTATGTCGCCGTCTATACGCTCGAACTGCAGGCGGACGGCGTCTTTCGCATTTCCGGCTGCAGCCTGCGGGCCTCGAACGCGCTCAGCACCTGACGACGGAGCCGGTCACATGAAAGCTGCCCAGTTCATGATCGCCACCGTCGCGCCGGCGACCAGGCCGCCGAGGACGGCGCCCCAGCCGGTGTCCAGCACCGCGATCGTCCGGTCGTAACCGCGAATGAGGGCGAGGCTGGTGGCGTTGAAGGTGAGATAGCAGAAGAATCCGAACAGCGCCCCGTCGCGGGCACCGGCGAGGACCGTGCCGCCGGCGAGATTGTCCGCAACGGCGAAATAGACCAGCCCGGCGACGTAGAGCAGGTAAAACACCGCCGCCGGCGCAATCAGCGGGCTGTCGCGCAGGATCGCGCCGATGCGCGGGCGATAGACGCGCGGGCCGGCGATGCCGAGCCACAACCCGTCGGCGATCAGGAACAGCACGAGCGCGACACCATAGGCTGAAAGATAGTCGGCCAAGACAACCTCGAAGGATAAGGGTTTCCGCGCCGGCGGGCGGTGCCGGCGCCGTCTCCTCTTCCTACGCAGGCCGGCCGGCGGCGGTTCACACCGGCGCCACGTCGCCGCGCGCCCAGCCCTCGGCCAGCGTCGCGGCCTGGTCGGCGAGCCGGCCGGCCGCGATCGCGTCGCGCAGACCCTGCATCAGGCTCTGGTAATAGGACAGGTTGTTCCAGGTCAAAAGCATGCCGCCCAGCGCCTCGCCCGCCTTGACCAGGTGGTGCAGATAGGCGCGGGAATAGTCGCGCGCGGCCGGGCAGTCGCTTTCGGCGTCGAGCGGGCGCGGATCCTCGGCGTGGCGGGCATTGCGCAGATTGATCTTGCCGTGCCGGGTATAGGCGAGCCCGTGGCGGCCGGCGCGGGTCGGCATGACGCAGTCGAACATGTCGATGCCGCGCTGCACCGACTTGACGATGTCGTCGGGCGTGCCGACGCCCATCAGGTAACGCGGCTTGTGCCGCGGCAGCGCCGGGCACACCGCGTCGAGCATGGCCAGCATCACCGGCTGCGGCTCGCCGACCGCCAGCCCGCCGACCGCATAGCCTTTCAGGTCGAGCGCGGTCAGCGCCTCGGCCGAGCGCACGCGCAGCGCCTCGTCGTCGCCGCCCTGCACGATGCCGAACATCGCCCGGCCGGGCTGGTCGCCGAAGGCCGTCTTGCAGCGCTCCGCCCAGCGCAGCGACAGTTCCATCGACCGTTCGATCACGTCGCGCTCGGCCGGCAGCGCCACGCATTCGTCGAGCTGCATCTGGATGTCGGAGCCGAGCAGGCCCTGGATCTCGATCGAGCGCTCCGGCGACATCTCGTGCACCGCGCCGTCAATATGCGACTTGAAGGTGACGCCCTTTTCGGAAAGCTTGCGCAGTTGCGCCAGCGACATCACCTGGAAGCCGCCCGAATCGGTCAGGATCGGATGCGGCCAGCGGGCGAATTCGTGCAGCCCGCCGAGCCTGGCGACGCGCTCGGCGCCCGGGCGCAGCATCAAATGATAGGTGTTGCCCAGGATGATGTCGGCGCCGAGCGCGCGGACCTGGTCCATATACATCGCCTTGACCGTGCCGGCGGTGCCGACCGGCATGAAGGCGGGCGTGCGGATCGTGCCGCGCGGCGTGGAAATTTCGCCGCGTCGCGCCGCGCCGTCGGTGGCGAGCAGGGAAAACTCAAAGCTTTGCGTCATCGCGATCTTCAACCGGCTGAAAGGCAGGCGTCTTGGAATGCGCCGCAGTAGTGGATCATTCTGCGCGCGCCCGGAACAGCAGGCACGCATCGCCGTAGGAATAGAACCGATAGCCGCTCTCGATGGCGTGGCGATAGGCGTCGCGGATCGTTTCCGCGCCCGCAAAGGCCGAGACCAGCATGACCAGTGTCGAGCGCGGCAGGTGGAAATTGGTCATCAGCACGTCCACGGCGCGGAAGCGGTAGCCCGGGGTGATGAAGATGTCGGTCGTGCCCGCCCATTCGGCGAAACGCCCGTCGGCACCGGCCGCGCTTTCCAGAAGCCTGAGCGTGGTGGTGCCGACCGCCACGATCCGGCCGCCGCGCGCCCGCGCCTGGTTGAGCGCCGCCGCCGTCTCGGCGGAGATCGAGCCCCACTCCTCGTGCATCACATGGTCGTCGGTGTCGTCGGCCTTGACCGGCAGGAACGTGCCCGCGCCGACATGCAGCGTCACGCAGTGCCGCTCCGCGCCGGCCGCGTCGAGCGCCGACAAGAGCGCCGGGGTGAAATGCAACCCCGCCGTCGGGGCGGCAACGGCCCCCTCCTCGCGCGCGAAAATCGTCTGGTAGTCGTGCCGGTCGCGGGCGTCGTCAGGCCGGCGCGCGGCGATATAGGGCGGCAGCGGAATGTGGCCGACAGCCTCCAGGGCCTCGTCGAGCACCGGTCCGGACAGGTCGAAGGCCAAAAGGACCTCGCCGCCCTGCCCTTTTTCGGCGACGGTGGCGTCGAGACTGCCGGTCAGGCACACCGCCCCGTCATGGCCGAACTGGATGCGCTCGCCCGCCTCGACGCGCTTGGCCGGCTTCAGGAACGCCTTCCAGCGATCGGGTCCGACCCGCCTATGCAGCGTCGCCTCGATATGCGCCTGGGCGTCGCCGCGGCGACGGATGCCCGAAAGCCTGGCCGGGATCACCTTGGTGTCGTTGAAGACGACGACGTCGCCCGGCTTTATGAAGGACGGCAGGTCGCCGACGCCGCGGTCGTCGAGCCCGGCGCCCGGCCGCACCACCAGCATGCGGGCCGCGTCGCGCGGCTCGGCCGGCCGCAAGGCGATGCGCTCTTCGGGCAGCGCGAAATCGAACTGATCGACCTTCATCCGCGTTCGGAACAGTCGACGACGAAGACGCCCTCGTCCTTGAACGAAAACACGCCTCCGGCGGCGTAACCGTCGCCCTCCGTCAGGGAAAACACTCGCAGGCGGCCAACGATCGCGTTGACCGCCTCGTCGGTAAAGTCGACCAGCAGACGGCTTTCGTCCTCGAACGCCTGGCCGACGGCGATCGGCGTGCCGGGCACGATTTCGGGGTCGGTCGACCAGACCTTGTCGCCGATCTCGACGGTGGCGCGCAACACCGAGATCACCGCGAGCCGGCCGACCGAAAGATCGACCTCAACGCCGTCGCCCGTGCACGCGATCCCGCCGCTGGCAACCGCCGGCGTGGCCGTCGCGGCGAGACAGAACGCAAGGGCGGCGGCGCGGTTTTTCATCACGCGTCGGCCGCGACCTTCATCGACACGATCTTGTCGGGATCCTGCACCGGCTCGCCGCGCTTGATCTTGTCGACATTGTCCATGCCCTCGATGACCTGGCCCCAGACCGTATATTGGCGGTTGAGGAACGAGGCGTCGCCGAAGCAGATGAAGAACTGCGAATTGGCCGAATTCGGGTTCTGCGAGCGGGCCATCGAACAGGCGCCGCGGCCATGGTTGGCGTTGGAGAACTCCGCCTTCAGGTCCGGCTTGTCGGAGCCGCCCATGCCGGCGCGCGACGGGTCGAAGGACGCGCCGCCCGACTTGCCGTAGCGCACGTCGCCGGTCTGGGCCATGAAACCGTCGATGACGCGGTGGAAGACGACGCCGTCATAAGCGCCCTCGCGCGTCAGTTCCTTGATGCGGCCGACATGGCCGGGCGCCAGGTCGGGCAAAAGCTCGATCACCACCTGTCCCTGCGTGGTCTCCATCACGATGGTGTTTTCCGGATCCTTGATCTCGGCCATAAGTCGTCCTTTCCTTGGGTTATTGTCGCCGCGATCACTCGCCGTCGGCGGCTATGCGAACCTTGAGCATCCGGTCGGGCTCTGCCACCACGCCGTTCTGGGCCGGGTCGCCGCGCTTGATGGCGTCGACCTTGTCCATGCCGTCCTCGACCTCGCCGACGATCGTATAGGCGCCGTCGAGATTGGGGGCGGGCGCGAACATGATGAAAAACTGCGAATTGGCGGAGTTCGGATCGCGGGCGCGCGCCATGCCGACCGTGCCGCGCACGAAATTGGCGTCGGAGAATTCGGCCGGCAGGTCGCTGCGCGCCGAACCGCCGGTGCCGGCGCGGGCGGCGTCGAACCCGTCCTTCATGTCGCCGAACTCGACATCGCCGGTCTGGGCCATGAAACCGTCGATGACGCGGTGGAAGGCGACGTTGTCATAGGCGCCCTCGCGCACCAGCGCCTTGATCTGCTCGACATGCTTGGGCGCGATCTCGGGCTTGAGCGCGATGGTGACGTCGCCGTCCTTGAGCGTGATGATCATGGTGTTTTCCGGCTCGGCCGCGATGGCGCCGGAGGCAAGTCCGCCGGCCAGCAGGGCTGCGGCCAGCGTGCGAGAAAAGATCGTTCGCAGCATAAGATGTTCCTTCAACGGGGGAATTTTTCGTCCAGGGCCGCCTTCACCACGTCCGGCACGAACGCGCTGATGTCGCCGCCCATGGAGGCAATCTGGCGCACGAGTGTGGCGGTAATGGTGCGCACCGACGGGCTGGCGGGAATGAATACGGTCTGCAGTTCCGGCGCCATGGTCTCGTTCATGCCGGCCATCTGCATTTCATAATCGAGATCGGTGCCGTCGCGCAGGCCGCGGATCATGATCGTGGCGCCGTTGCGGCGCGCGGCGTCGACCAGCAGCCGGTCGAACGACACCACCTCGATCCGCGCGCTGTCGCCGTCGAATTCGCTGGCCGCGACCTTGTGGATCAGTTCCAGGCGCTCGTCGAAGGAAAACACCGGCTTTTTGCCAGGCTGGATGCCGATGGCGACGATGACGCGGTCGACGATCGACAAGGCGCCCTTGAGCACATCGAGATGCCCGTTGGTCAGGGGATCGAAGGAACCGGCGTAGATGGCGACATGTTGGGTCATGGGTGCAGGCTTTTAAGTCCGTTGGCTGGCAAAGGCAATCGGCTGCAATAGCGCGGCTCAGGGCCGCCGCGCGCCGACATGAACCGAATATGAACGCCGCGATCAGCCGGCATTCAAGCAGGCCTGTGTAAGACAACGCACAGACGGATGAAACCAAACCGGGTTTGGTTCGTTGTTAGGAACGAAGGAGACGATACCATGCTGATCACCTTGCTTGCCGCAGCGATGACCATTGCCATGCTGATCGCCACCGCGTTCAAATTCTACGAGGAAGCCCAGCGGGCCCGGATCGAGCTGCGCGCCGCCGAAAAGAACTCGTTCCAGCTCTCGCGCCGCTGAGCGCCCGGCTCCGGCTTCGCGGCGGGCGACACGCCGCCGTTTGCCATACCATGACGCCGAAAGCCGCCCCAGGGGCGGCTTTCCGCTTTTTGCACGCAGGTTTTTTGTCCGGCGCGCGGATTGAGCGCCTCAGGCCTCGCCGTCGGGTGTCTCGGGGGCCGGGCCATCGCTGGCCGGCGTGGCCGTCGCCGCCGCCTCGACGTCTGGGGCCTCCGCGTCGATGGCGTCCACGGCCTCGTCCTGGGCTTCCGAAATCCGTTCGACCGAGACCACGCGCTCGCCCTCGGCGGTGCTGAACACTTTCACCCCCTTGGTGGCGCGGCTGGCGATGCGGATGCCGCCGACCGGCACGCGGATCACCTGGCCGCCATTGGTGACCAGCATGATCTGGTCGTCGTCGGCGACCGGGAAGGTCGCCACCAGCCGGCCGATCTCCTCGGCCTTGGACACGTCGGTGGCGCGGATGCCCTTGCCGCCGCGGCCGGTGACGCGGAAATCGTAGGACGACGAGCGCTTGCCGTAGCCGAATTCCGTCACGGTCAGAACGAATTGCTCGTGCTGCTTCATGAACTCGTAGAACTCGTCGTTGAGCTCCTCGACCTCGCTGACCTCCTCGTTGGTCAGGCCGATATCCTCGTCCTCGCCGGTGGCGAGCCGCCGTTCGGCGGCGGCGCGGCGCAGATAGGCCGCCCGTTGCGGGGCGCTGGCGTCGACGCTTTCCAGGATCGTCATCGAGATCGCCCGGTCATCCTCGCCCATGGCGATGCCGCGCACGCCGACCGAGTTGCGCCCGGCAAACACCCGTACGTCCGTGACCGGGAAGCGGATGCACTGGCCGCTGTCGGCGGTCAAAAGCACGTCGTCGTTTTCGGTACAGGTGGCCACGTTCAGGATCGCGTCTTCGGCGTCGAGCTTCATGGCGATCTTGCCGTTGCGGTTGACCTGGACGAAATCCGACAGCTTGTTGCGCCTGACCGTGCCGCGGGTGGTGGCGAACATCACGTCGAGTTCGCCCCAGCGTTCCTCGTCCTCGGGCAGCGGCATGATCGCGGTGATGCGGTCGCCCTCTTCCAGCGGCAGCATGTTGCGCAGGAATTTGCCGCGCGATTGCGGCGTGCCGATCGGCAGGCGCCAGACCTTTTCCTTGTAGACGATGCCGCGCGAGGAAAAGAACAGGATCGGCGTGTGGGTGGAGGCCACGAACAGCCGGGTGACGAAATCGTCGTCCTTGGTCGCCATGCCCGAGCGGCCCTTGCCGCCGCGCGCCTGGGCCCGGTAGATCGACAGCGGCACCCGCTTGAGATAGCCCTCATGGGTAACGGTGACGACCATGTCCTCGCGCTGGATCAGGTCCTCGTCGTCCATGTCCGGACCGCCCTCGACGATCTGGGTGCGCCGCGGCGTGCCGAACTCGTCGCGCACGGCCACAAGCTCGTCCTTGACGATCTGCTGGATGCGCAGGCGCGACGACAAAATGTCGAGATAGTCCTTGATCTCCTCGCCGATCGTGTTGAGCTCGTCGCCGATCTCGTCGCGGCCGAGCGCCGTCAGCCGCTGCAGGCGCAGCTCCAGAATGGCGCGCGATTGCTCCTCAGACAGATTATAGGTGCCGTCCTCGTTGATGCGGTGGCGCGGGTCGTCGATCAGCCGGATCAGCGCCTCGACGTCGGCGGCCGGCCAGCGCCGCTCCATCAATTGCTGGCGCGCTGTCTGCGGGTCGGGCGCGGTGCGGATCAGCTTGATGACCTCGTCGATATTGGCGACCGCGATCGCCAGGCCGACCAGCACATGGGCGCGGTCGCGCGCCTTTTTCAAAAGATATTTCGTGCGCCGGCTGACCACCAGCTCGCGGAAGAACACGAAGGCGCGCAGGATGTCGCGCAGGGTCATCAGTTCCGGCTTGCCGCCGTTGAGCGCGACGATGTTGGCGCCGAACGAGGTCTGCAGCGGCGTATAGCGGTAGAGCTGGTTCAACACCACGTCGGCGACCGTGTCGCGCTTCAGCTCGATCACCACCCGGTAGCCCTGGCGGTCGCTTTCGTCGCGAATGTCGGAAATGCCCTCGATGCGCTTGTCGCGCACCAGTTCGGCCATTTTCTCGATCATCGTCGCCTTGTTGACCTGGTAGGGCACCTCGGTGATGATGATCGCCTCGCGATCGTTGCGGGCCGGCTCGACATGCACCTTGCCGCGCATCTGGATCGAGCCGCGGCCCGTGTCGTAGGCGCTGTAGATGCCGGCGCGGCCGAGGATCAGGCCGCCGGTGGGGAAATCCGGGCCGGGCACGATCTCCATCAAGGCCGGCAGTTCGATGGCCGGATTGTCGATCATCGCGATGGCGGCGTCGCAGACCTCGCCCAGATTGTGCGGCGGGATGTTGGTCGCCATGCCGACCGCGATGCCGCCCGAGCCGCTGACCAACAGGTTGGGAAACCGCGCCGGCAGCACTTTCGGCTCGCTGGCCGAGCCGTCGTAATTGTCCTGGAAATCGACGGTTTCCTTGTCGATATCCTCCAGCATCTCGTGCGCGGCCTTGGTCAGCCGCGCCTCGGTGTAACGCATCGCCGCCGGCGGATCGCCGTCGATCGAGCCGAAATTGCCCTGGCCGTCGATCAGCGGCAGGCGCATCGACCAGTCCTGGGCCATGCGCACCAGGGCGTCGTAGATCGAGGCGTCGCTGTGCGGGTGGTATTTACCCATCACGTCGGCGACCGGACGCGCCGACTTCACATATTTGCGGTTCCAGTGATAGCCGCTTTCATGCGAGGCGTAGAGGATGCGCCGATGCACCGGTTTGAGCCCGTCGCGCACGTCGGGCAGCGCGCGGCTCACGATCACGCTCATGGCGTAGTCGAGATAGGAGCGCTGCATTTCCTCGATAATGGAAACCGGCTCGATACCGTGGGGATCGCCTGGCGCGCGCGGGGTCGTCTGGTCAGTCAAAACGGATCACGTTCGATAGAGGAATCATGTCGCTCCTTATATAGGATGCCGGCGCATTTCTCCAAACCGGGCGGTCGATTTTCGACCCCCGATACCGCATTGAAAACAATATCTTATCGGATAAACGATTTTCCCCGCCGAATGTTGCCCGGCAGCCGGCCCGCAACGGCGCGAATCGCGCTCTCTGCCGCGCGGCAAGCGCCGCCGCAACCGGACCGGCCGGCCTGCGCGCGCCGGGGCGCTTAACCCCGTCTTTCCTTGTCCCGCCCGCTGGCCTTGTTCGACGCGCGGCGCTAGGTTGCCGGCCGACGGAGAGCCGCCCGATGCCCAGCCTGGACCAGATCTTCAACGCCTTCGTGACGCTTTTGGTCACCATCGACCCGCCCGGCCTGGCGCCGCTGTTTCTGGCGCTGACGCGCGGCATGAACCGTTCGGAGCGCCAGCAGGTCGGCCTGCGCGCCTCCATTATCGGCTTTCTGCTTCTGGCGCTGTTCGCGCTCGCCGGCGCGGTGATCCTGTCGGTGTTCGGCATCACCCTGCCCGCCTTCCGGGTCGCCGGCGGGCTGCTGCTGTTCTTCATCGCCTTCGAGATGGTGTTCGAGCGTCGCCAGGAGCGCAAGGAAAAGAGCGCCGACGTCGCCATCACCCGCGACATGATCCACAACATCGCCGCCTTCCCGCTAGCCATCCCGCTGATCGCCGGGCCCGGCGCGATCTCGGCCACGGTGCTGTTGTCGGGGTCGTTTTCGGGCCCGGTCGGCCAGGCGATGCTGGTCGCCGTCATCCTTGCGGCGATCGTGGCGACCTATCTCGTCTTCCTGCTGGCCGAGCGCGTCGACGGGTTTTTGGGCCAGGCCGGCCGCTCGATCCTGACCCGGCTTTTGGGCGTGATCCTGGCCGCCCTCGCCGTCCAGTTCGTCGCCGACGGGGTCAAGGCGCTGATGGCGGCGTAATCGGACCGGCAACCGGACGCCGGGCCGGACGCCCGCCGGACGTCAGACCTTGCGGGCCAGCGTGACGAAGTAAACCACAGTGAAGAAGAAACGGCCGTCTCGCGACAGGGCGTGTTGCTCCTCGAACCAGGCATTGGCGGCCGCCTGCGTCAGCTGGCCGTTGTCGACGGCATAGCGGCGCATCAGATGCATCATCATCGCGGCCAGCCCGTCCGGTTTCAGCACCGTATCGGAAAACACCAGCGGCCGCACCGCATCAACAATGAAGCCGGCGTCCCGGCACAGCGCCGGCAGGATTTCCGGCACGCGCTTTTCGACCAGGTGCCCGTCCCATGCCGTCATCATCTTCGACATGCGTTGCCTGTCGTCGCTGAACCACACCAGCGTGTCCCAGTGCGTGTCGCCCACCACCAGCCGCGCGCCGGGCCGCAGCACACGTGCGATCTCGCGCAGCGCGGCCGCAATGTCGGGCAGATACTCGAACACCTGCAGCGAAACCGCGCCGTCGACCGATCCCGCGGCGAGCGGCAGGGCCTCGGCCGTCCCGTCGACGATCTCGACATTGTCGCGCTCGGCGCAGCGCCCGGTCGACGCCGCGCGCATCTCGGCGCTGGGCTCGACCCCGATTGCCCTGCCCTGCGGGCCGACCGCACGCGCCAGTTCCAGGGTCAGCAGGCCGGGTCCGGAGCCGATATCGACCACGGTATCGCCCGGACGCGGCGCCAGCGCCTCAAGGCTGGCCAGGCGCCGCCGGACGACATCCGAGCCCTGATAGGCATCCTCGAGAAGTCGGGTGGTCGCCGCGTCGAACTGAAGCATGGTGCATGCTAGGCGATATCGCCCCGGCGTGAAAGCAGGCCGCGCCCGTTCGACCGCAAACGGTCCAACGACGCGCCGGTCACCGGTCCGGCAGCACCACCGTCATCGCACGTCCGCCAAAGCCGTGCACGCTGTCATGCGCGCGCACCGTCACCGTGCGCAGCCCGGGCGGCACCGCCACCCCGTCCCGGCTGCGGGTGAAAGGCTGTTCATCGACATGGGGATGGGCCAGCACGCGCGTGGCCAGCACCGCGCCGTCCTCGCCGACCACCTCCCAGCGATCGGCAAAATGGTCCCAGCCGGTATCGGCATGGCGCACGGTGACGTCGAAGCGATAGGTTCCGTCGGCGCGCGGCGAGATGTCGACCGCCGTCACGTCGGCCTCGCCGGCATGGGCGAACCCGGCCGCCGCCAGCAGGGCCATGCAACACGCGGCACAAAAATGTCGGATCGTCGGCATGGCGCCGTTCTTGCGCCAGGGCGCGCTCACGTACCAGTCACGAACGCGTCAGGACGTCGCCGCGCTGGCCAGAGGATGACCGGGCGCGAACTCGATCAGGTCCCACTGATTGCCGTAGAGGTCGGCGAACACGGCGACGGTGCCGTACTCCGCGACCTTCGGCTCGCGCACGAAATCGATCCCTTGGCCGAGAAAGCGCTGATGGTCGCGCGCGAAATCGTCGGTCTGCAGGAACAGGAAGACGCGGCCGCCGGTCTGGTTGCCGATCGCCGCCGCCTGCGCCTCGTCCGACGCGCGACCAAGCACCAGCGACGTGCCGCCGCCGGGCGGTGCGACGACCACCCAGCGCTTGTCCTGTTCGGGCTGGTGCGTATCCTCGACAAGGTCGAAACCGAGCTTGCCGCAATAAAAGGCGATGGCCTCGTCATAGTCGCGCACCACGATCATCACATGCGCGATGCGCTGCATCGGCGGCCGATCAGAACGGGATTTCGTCGTCGAGATCGCGCGAGAATCCGCCGCCGCCGCCGCCCTGGCCCTCGTTCGGGCTGGATGCGCCGAAATCGGAGCCGCGCGCGGCCGGGGCGTTATACTGGCCGCCGCCCTCGCCCTGCCCGCGCGAATCCAGCATCTGCAGCTCGCCGCGGAATTTCTGCAGCACGATCTCGGTCGTGTAGCGGTCGTTGCCGGTCTGGTCCTGCCATTTGCGGGTCTGGAGCTGGCCCTCCAGATAGACTTTCATGCCCTTTTTCAAATATTGCTCGGCGACCTTGGCCAGATTGTCGTTGAAGATCACGACATTGTGCCATTCGGTGCGCTCGCGGCGCTCGCCCGACTGGCGGTCGCGCCAGGTTTCGGAGGTCGCCACGCGCATGTTGACGACCGGATCGCCGGAATTCAGGCGGCGGATTTCCGGGTCAGCGCCCAGATTGCCCACCAAAATCACCTTGTTGACGCTTCCCGCCATCACTTTATCTCCACGCTCGTCCGCCCGGGACATTTCTGATCGGCGCGTATTCTATCCGATCGCCCCGGCCGACGCGCCCCGGCGGGGCAGATTCCTTGCGCTGTCCACAAGGGTTTCGTTCCTTGTTTGTTCTAAACCGTTTCCGACCCGGTTTCAACCATGCGCCGGCGCCCGCCGCACGGGACGCAAAATGTGAAGCGGCGCGCTCTTGGCAGCGGCGGCGCGCGCGCTTATGTCGAGGCAAAGCGTGAGCGGAGCCGAAATCATGTCGCGACCCCTGATGATCGCCGTTCTGGCGGCTTTTGCCGCCGCCGCGAGCCTGCCGGCCGTGGCCGGACCGGACGCAGACACGGCCGATAACGGCCTGCCCGGCGTCGAGCGCCCGCAAGGCGCCGGCGCCACCGACGCGCCGTTGCCCGAACCGGACGAGGCGCTGCCGGTCGGCTCCACGCCGGGTTCGTTCAAGGTCGGCGACTGGGACGTGACCATTTCCGGCAGCATTTCCTACGAGATCGGCACCGGCGGCTACCGCGACGGCCGCTGAGGCACCGGCAACGGGCGGCCGCCCTGCCGGTCGTTCGGGCCTCTTGCTTGCCCCGGTTCCTGTCGTCCTCCGTTTCGCCCCCTCGACACCACGCAACAGCGGCTCACGCCGGACCCGATGTCAACGCGCTTTTGCGCGCCGGCCACGCCCGGACTTGCTGCGCGCACGCCGCCCGGCTCGACTGCACGGTTTTCGGCAGCACGGTTTTCGGCAGCACGGTTCGACGATGGCGCGCTTGTCCCGATCGCACGCCACACCACCGGCCTCGTCGCGCCCTGGCCGTGTCAGCCACCAAATCCCGGCGGTTCGCGTGCGCCGCCGCACGGCCATCGCCAACCGCACCCTGCAAGAATTTTCCGATCGAGGCCGACAGCCAACGACGGAACCATGTTTGGGCCGGATTTAGGCCGGAGAACGCCTGATCCTGCCCGCAGCACCAGAATCGGGAAACCCGGCCGCGGCCGGCCTCGCCTCGCCAGCCGACACGACGCCGCGGCTCGACGCGTGACCCGTCAAACTGCACGCCTTCGCCCGCCACCACGCCCGCAAGAGAACGGCCTCGCCGCTACCGTTTCGAGCGCGCGAGGCCTTTGGGTTTCCCCGATCTCCGAGGATATCAGGTGATCGTCAAGGGACATCCACTCAAGGATGGCACCCTTTGCATTGGTCAGCGATGTAAGATGATTTGACGGGGCGCGCGATCAGCCGCTCAGCGTCCGATCGGGCTCACCGCGGCTCCACCGGGCAGGCGGAGCCGGCAGGGACTGTCCGGCGGGGTCATGCCTCTCTCCTCTGCTGGTTGCACCGACACCGTTCCGTCTTCGGCCTCGCCTTCGCGGCGCCTCGCGAAAATCCCGCTCCTGCGGATGATGTCGAGGCCGTGCGGAACGGTTTTGACTCTGCGCCCGGGCCGGCGCCGCTGTCAATATCGGTGCGGCGCGCGAAGGCAAAATGTGATCGAGGCGGCCAAGGCCCGCGGCACCGGACGCAAACCGTGTCAGGAGTGCGTTCGACCTTTGTTCTTTGCCCTTGCCCTCACCCGGCAAAGGAGTCTAACTCGCTTTTGCGAAAAACCCCCTCGACGCGGCGGCGCGGCGACCTACCTAGGAGGCTGGCGCGGAACCTTGTCCGCGCCTTCCCATCGCAACACGGAACGGCATTGCGGCATGGCCGATCAGAAATTCATCTCCATTCGCGGCGCGCGCGAGCACAATCTCAAAAATGTCGACCTCGACATTCCCCGCAACAGCCTCACCGTGATGACCGGCCTGTCGGGCTCGGGCAAATCGTCGCTCGCCTTCGACACGATCTACGCCGAGGGCCAGCGCCGCTACGTGGAAAGCCTGTCGGCCTATGCGCGCCAGTTCCTGGAGATGATGCAGAAGCCGGATGTCGACCAGATCGACGGATTGAGCCCGGCGATCTCGATCGAGCAGAAGACGACGTCGCGCAATCCGCGCTCCACGGTCGGCACGGTGACCGAGATCTATGACTATATGCGGCTGTTGTTCGCGCGTGTCGGCGTGCCCTATTCACCGGCCACCGGCCTGCCGATCGAGAGCCAGACCGTGTCGCAGATGGTCGACCGGGTGCTGGCGCTGGCCGAAGGCACGCGGCTTTACCTCCTGGCGCCGATCGTGCGCGGGCGCAAGGGCGAGTACCGCAAGGAACTGGCCGAGCTGCAGAAGAAGGGCTTTCAGCGGGTCAAGATCGACGGCGTCTTCCACGAGATCGCCGAGGCGCCGGCGCTCGACAAGAAGTTCAAGCACGATATCGACATCGTCGTCGACCGCGTCGTGGTGCGCGACGATTTGGCCGCGCGGCTGGCCGACAGTATCGAGACCTGCCTGCGGCTTGCCGACGGGCTCGCCGTGGCCGAATTCGCCGACCGGCCGCTGCCGCCGGAAACCCTGTCGGGCGAAGCCGCCAACAAGTCGAAGAACGACACGCACGAGCGGCTGTTGTTTTCGGAAAAATTCGCCTGTCCGGTGTCGGGCTTCACCATCACCGAGATCGAGCCGCGGCTTTTTTCCTTCAACAACCCGTTCGGCGCCTGCCCGTCCTGCGACGGGCTCGGCAGCCAGCGCGCCATCGATCCCGAGCTGATTGTGCCCGATGACGGGCTTTCCCTGCGCGACGGCGCGGTCGCGCCCTGGGCGCGTTCGACCTCGCCCTATTACACCCAGACGCTGGAGGCGCTCGGCAAGGCCTATGATTTCAAGATCGGCCAGCGCTGGCGCGACCTGCCCGAGCCGGCGCGCCAGGCGATCCTATACGGCACCGGCGAGCGCCAGATCGTCTTTTCCTACGATGACGGGCTGCGCTCCTACCAGACGACAAAAACCTTCGAGGGCGTGATCCCCAATCTGGAACGGCGCTGGAAGGAGACCGAATCGGCCTGGAGCCGCGAGGAGATCGAGCGTTACATGGCCGCCAGCCCCTGCCCGGCCTGTTCGGGCTACCGGCTGAAACCGGAGGCGCTGGCGGTCAAGATCGACGGGCAGCATATCGGCGCGGTCACCCAGCTTTCGATCCGCAAGGCCGGCGCCTGGTTCGAGGCGCTGCCGGCCCGGCTCACCGACAAGCAGAACGAGATCGCCGGGCGCATCCTGAAGGAGATCCGCGAGCGGCTCGCCTTCCTCAACGATGTCGGGCTCGACTATCTCAGCCTGTCGCGCAATTCCGGCACGCTGTCGGGCGGCGAGAGCCAGCGCATCCGGCTCGCCTCGCAGATCGGCTCCGGCCTGACCGGCGTGCTCTACGTGCTCGACGAACCCTCGATCGGGCTGCATCAGCGCGACAATGCCCGCCTGCTCGACACGCTCAAACATCTGCGCGACCTCGACAACACGGTGATCGTGGTCGAGCACGACGAGGACGCCATCCTGACCGCCGACTACGTGGTCGACATCGGCCCGGCCGCCGGCATCCATGGCGGGCGCGTCGTCGCAAAGGGCACGCCGGCCGACATTCTGGCCGACCCCGGCTCGCTGACCGGGCAATATCTGTCGGGCGCGCTCGCGATCCCGACGCGCGACGCGCCGCGGCCGCTGAAGAAGGGCCGCCGCATCAAGGTGGTCGGCGCGCGCGGCAACAATTTGAAGGACGTCACCGCCGAGATCCCGCTCGGCACGTTTGCCTGCGTCACCGGCGTGTCGGGCGGCGGCAAGTCGACCTTTCTGATCGAGACGCTCTACAAGGCCGCCTCGCGCCGCATCATGGGCTCGCGCGAGCATCCGGCCGAGCACGAGCGCATCGAGGGGCTGGAATTCCTCGACAAGGTGATCGACATCGACCAGTCGCCGATCGGCCGCACGCCGCGCTCCAACCCGGCCACCTATACCGGCGCCTTCACCCCGATCCGCGACTGGTTCGCCGGCCTGCCCGAGGCCAAGGCGCGCGGTTACCAGCCGGGCCGCTTCTCCTTCAACGTCAAGGGCGGGCGCTGCGAGGCCTGCCAGGGCGACGGCGTGATCAAGATCGAGATGCATTTTCTGCCCGACGTCTACGTCACCTGCGACGTGTGCCACGGCAAGCGCTACAATCGCGAGACGCTCGAGGTCACGTTCAAGGAAAAGTCGATCGCCGACGTGCTCGACATGACGGTCGAGGAAGGCGCGGAGTTCTTCGCCGCCGTGCCGGCGGTGCGCGACAAGCTGCAGACACTCGCCAAGGTCGGGCTCGGCTACGTCCATATCGGCCAGCAGGCCACCACCTTGTCGGGCGGCGAGGCGCAGCGCATCAAGCTCGCCAAGGAATTGTCGCGCAAGGCGACCGGCAAGACGCTCTACATTCTCGACGAGCCGACCACCGGCCTGCATTTCCACGACGTGGCCAAACTGCTCGACGTGCTGCACGAGCTGGTCGACCAGGGCAACACCGTGGTCGTCATCGAGCACAATCTGGAGGTGATCAAAACCGCCGACTGGATCCTCGATCTCGGCCCGGAAGGCGGCGACGGCGGCGGCGAACTGGTCGCCTCGGGCACGCCGGACGACATCATCGCCGAAAAACGCAGCTATACCGGCCAGTTTTTGAAGGAGCTTCTGGAGCGCCGGCCGGGGGGACGCAAGCGGGTGGCTGCGGAGTGAGTGGGCGCGGCCGGCTGTCGCGTGATCCTGCAACACCGCGCCGTTCCCCCCTCTTGCGCAGTCTAAGGCCTGGCTGCGCCAGGGCCAAGACCGCGCTTTCTCCCCCGCATCGGGGGGAGATAGGGCGCGCAGCGGCGACGCAGCACGCAATCTTCAACGTCGGCGATTTGCAACAAGCGAAGACACCGGCTTCATCTCCCCCCATGCGGGGGAGAAAGCAAAATCGACGTCTTGGCGCAGCCAAGTGTCAGATTTTGCAAGAGGGGGGATCGGAGGATCCGCTCCCACCGATCACCGCCGCTTCCCCGCCGCCACCAGAATTTCCGCGCATACTCCATCGATGTTTCGCACCACGTCGTCGTTCCAGAACCGCAGCACCATGAAGCCGTTGTCGCGGAAATGCGCGTCGCGCCGAGCATCCGAGGCCGACCCCGCATGCTGGCCGCCATCGACCTCGACGATCAGCTTCGGCCGGAAACAGACGAAATCCAAAATATAGCCGTCGAGCGGATATTGCCTGCGGAAGCTCAGCCCCTCGAGCTGGCCCCGGCGCAGCGCCTGCCAGAGCAGGTTTTCCGCCTTGGTGGCGTCCTTGCGCATCTCCCGCGCGCGGCTGCGGTGGCTCGTCGGCGGCTGGTAGCGCACGGGGCCCTCCTGACACGGCGCGGTTCCCCCTCTTGCGCAGTCTAAGGCCTGGCTTCGCCAGGGCCAAGACTGCGCTTTCTCCCCCGCAAAGGGAGGAGACAGGGCGCGCGGCGGCGACGCAGCACGCAATCTGCAACGTCGGCGATTTGCACAAACGCGGACGCCGGCTTCATCTCCCCCCATGCGGGGGAGAAAGCAAATCGATATCTTGGCGAAGCCAAGTGTCAGATTTTGCAAGAGGGGGGATCGGGTTCAGGCGCCTGCAATCAAGCAATCAGTGCCGCCCTGCTTACCAGCCGCCCTACCCCCACACCACCTCCGCCCCCAGTTCACCAAGCCACGCGTCCTTCGTCACCAGCGTCAGCCCTTCCACCGCGGCTTGCGCGACGAGCATGCGGTCGAACGGGTCGCGGTGCTCGGGCCCGTACGAGCCCGCCCGCACCGCGTGCCGCGCCGACAGCGCCAGCAGGACAAAGCCCTCGGCCGCGGCCACCTCCTCGAACGCCTCGACCAGCGGCACGATTTCCGGCCAGCGCCCGCGGTGGTGCTTGTAGGACATCTCGTAGGCCGACACCGCGCTGGCGAACACGGTCACCTGCCGGTCGCCCAGCAGTTCCCGGACTCTCGGCGGCAGCAGCTCGGGAAAATACAGCCACCAGAACAGGGCGTGGGTATCGAGCAGCAGCCTCACCGACCACCGTCACCAACATTGCCGTCGGCCGAATACCGGCCTTCCCATGCCGCCAATTCGTCCTCGCCCAGCGGCTGGTCAAACAGGTCGGACGGCAGGCTGCCGCGCAGATGCGCGAAGCGGCCGGGCACGCGCTGCTTTGTCTCCGCGATCGGCACCACCTTGGCCACCGCCTTACCGTCGCGCATGATCGTGAACTCCCTGCCGGCTGCCAGCGCCTGCTCCAGCGCGCCGGCATCGTAGTCGGCCTGTTCGCCCTCGCCGAAACCGGGTGGCAACGCCCCGCCGGCGCCGCTTGCGGCATCGACCGGCACCAGCCTGACCGCCGGCCTGTTGCGGCGGGCGATCACGATCACCTCGCCCGCCTCGGCGCGCGCCACCAGATCGGAAAGCCGCGTCTTGGCATCGTGCATGTTGATGATCGCCATGGACAGAATATAGCTAGAAAACTAGCTAGGTTCAACAAGCCTCCGGAAGGCGGGGCATCAGGCGGCGGTCGCCCGCGTCCTCCGCCCTTAATTCATCCACCCCCCTTCCAACCCCGCCTACACTCCCGCCGCCCTGACAAGGAGGCGGCGATGGACTGGCAGGCTGCGATCGACAAACATCGCGACGCGCTGCGGCGGGTGCTGGCAGCACTTGTGGCGATGGCCGGGCTCGGGGATAGCGTCCCTCCTCTGGCCTGCCGGCCATCTCCCCCACAAGGGGGGAGTTTGGCTGCCATCACCCTGCCCCGCCATCGCCACCGCGCCGTGCTGCGCGTGCTGCGCCCGGCCGAAGCGGCCGCGCGGCGGCTGGTCATCGTCGCCGCGCGCGGCCTGGTCGTGCCGCCGCCGGCGCCGCGCCCGCGCCGGCCGAAGCCGGCGCCAATCATCCTGCGCCGCCCCGGCGGCACCGGGGTGTGGATACGGCGCGGGTGCCGCCAGCCCTCGCGCCTCGCGGCACCGCCGCCCCACCCTCCTGTCCACACCGGCGCCGAAGGCGGCCGCGCAGCCCCCGCCGCCGGCCGGGACACGACGCCGGGCAAGGCCTGCGCGGCTCTGCGTCCGCCGCCGCGCCGCCTCGCCCTGCCGCTTTTCGACCCGCCGCGCCGGCTGCCGCGCCCGGCGCGGCCGGCGCAAAGCATCGTGCCGCGCATCTGGATGCCGGGCAAAGCGGCGCCGTTTGCGCTCGCCGAACGCCGCGCGCCGTCGCGCCACGACCCGCTCGACGCCACCCGGCTGACGCTCAGGCTGGAAGCGCTTGCCGCCACGCTCGACGATCTGCCGGCGGCGGCGCGGCGGTTTGCCCGCTGGCGCGCGGCCCGCGCGGGCCGCGACGCGCGCGGCGAAAGCCCGGCCGCCCCCGCCCCTTCCCCTCGTGGGCAGGATCGGCGCGCCGCCGACGCGGAGCGAAATCTGGAGCGCCGGGCTGGGGATCCTCAACGTGCCCCACGACACCGCAACCGCCGCGTCTGGCCGTTGCGCACCGGGCGTCCGCCCGGCCAGAGCCGGGCCGAGCGCCGCCGGCCCTCGCATGAAATCCAGACGATCCTGACCGACGTCCACGGGCTCGCCTTCTGGGCGCTGGAGGCGCCCGACACGTCGTGACCGGCCTCCCCCGCCGCCCCCCGGCAGCGCATCGCGCGGCGAAAACCCCTTCGCCGCGCCCGCCTTCGCGCGCCTTCGCCTTGCCGCGCCCCGCGCCGGCAGGACCGGCCGTGCGCCCCGCAAGACGGCGGCAGCCGCCGCGGCGCCACCACAGCCGGGAGCCAGCCACCCCTATTCCCTATTCCCTATTCCCTATTCCCCATTCCCGCCTGCCCCTGTCAGCAGACCGCCGCTTTCGGATGGACAGGCGCCGGCAAAGCCCGCATTTTCGCCGGGCAAAAATCTCAGGAACGGAATAATGCACGCGGTGATCCTTCTTTTCTCCGGCTCCGGTCGCGCGGCGACCGCAAGCCCGGCCGGCCAGCCTGCCCCGGGCTTCAACCCAGGTCGCGCCTCCTGGCGCGGAAAGCCAAGCGCGCGAATGCGGCAGCCGGCGTTTCAGGCCGGACAACAAAACCGGAGCCCCGCGCCATGAGCTCGGCCATGGGAAAAATCCGCGCCGGCATGGGCGGCTGGACCTATGCGCCCTGGGAGGGCACGTTTTATCCTGAAAAACTCGCCAGGAAGCGCCAGCTCGAATACGCCGCGCGCCAGGTGCCGACGATCGAGGTCAACGGCACCTATTATTCGAGTTTCAAGGAGCCGACCTTCTTGAAATGGGCGGCCGAGACGCCCGACGATTTCGTCCTGTCGCTGAAGGGCAACCGCTTCATCACCAATCGCCGGGTGCTGGCCGAGGCGGGCGAGTCGCTGGCGCGGTTTCTGGGCTCCGGCGTCGCCGCGCTCGGCCCAAAACTCGGGCCGCTTTTGTGGCAGTTCGCGCCGACCAAGAAATTCGACCCGGAGGATTTCGCGGCGTTCCTGGCCCTGCTGCCGGCAACCCATGACGGGGTCGCGCTGCGCCACGCGATCGAGCTGCGCCATGCGAGTTTTGCCGTGCCGGAGCTGGTCGCGCTGGCGCACCGCCACAAGGTGGCGATCGTTTTTGCCGACCACGCCAAATATCCGGCGATCGCCGACGTTACCGGCGATTTCGTCTATGCAAGGCTGCAGACCGGCGCCGACGACAATGCGCACTGCTATCCCGAGACCGCGCTCGACGGCTGGGCCGCACGCGCCAAGATCTGGGCCGCCGGCGGCGTGCCGGACGATTTGCCGCGCGCCGACCCGACCTTTACGCCGGAGGAGAAACCGCGCGACGTGTTCGTCTATTTCATCACCGAGGGAAAGCTGCGGGCGCCGTTCGGCGCCGGAGCGCTGATGGCGCGTGTCGGCGGCCAGAAATGAGGCGCAGCGGCCGGCCGGCGGTCCTGGCCGTCAAAGCAGCACCAGCACCAGGGCGATCAGGGCCAGAAGGCCGCCGAGCACGGCCTCACCCGGTCGCACCGGCCGGGCCGGGCTCCTGCGATAGGCGCGGCGGTCGTCTTTGGACGGCATTGGCGCATAGGTCACGACAGGCACTCCTGGCTGGGGCCCGCAAGCCCTGTTCGACCCGTCCCGATCTCATCCCCCGCCGGGCCGCTCCCGCGGCCCGCCAGCCTGCCCGGCGCGCGCCTCCCGCAGCCGGTCTCGATCAGATGGGATGCGCCGTCACGGCATTCAAGCGCGCCTGGCACCGCGGCCGGACACATGCCTTCAACAGCTGGTTACCGTCCGTGTCCTGTCGCTCAGAACGCGCGTGGCGGCACGAACAGGCAGATCGTCTTGCCGTCATTCTTGCCGGCGACCGAACACCAGTGGAAATCGCCGTCGGGCGAATGGCGCACCCTTGTGTCGGCATAACCGACCACCTCGCCGGTGGTGGCGATCACGTAACCGTCCGGGCGCTCGCTGACCGCCTTGGTCGGCACCATGCGGCAGTCGAAACCCGAACAGCAGGCGAAGGGGTATTTCCAGCCCTCAGGCTGGGCCGCCGTCGGCAGCGCGTCATGGGCCAAGGCGGAGACGGCGCCGGCGAGAAACAGCCACCCGGCAATGAAGGGAGGTTTTCCTGCAAAGAACATCGTGGTTCTCCAAGGTTTCCTCCCGCAAAAAATCATCGGCCCGATTCGGTTAACGTCTCGTTAACCATCGCCGGCCGGTCGCGCGTGCGTCGGTGTTCAGCCCTCGCGCGCCGCGCGCACGGGGCGCGGCGTCATGGTCGGGTTCGGACTGATATTGGGTTCGGTGATGCGCCAGGCCAGGCCGAGCGCGCCAAGCAGGCGGATGATCAGATAGGTGCCGTCGACCTCCCACCAGCGATGGCCATGGCGGGCCGAGCGCGGATCGGCGTGATGGTTGTTGTGCCAGCCCTCGCCGAGCGCAATCAGGCCGAACACGACATTGTTGCGGCTGTGCTCGCCGGTCTCGTAGTTGCGGTAGCCCCACAGATGGGTGATCGAATTGATCGCCCAGGAATTGTGCCAGTAAAGCACCGTGCGCACGAACACGCCCCACACCAGCAGGCTGATCGCGAAGCGAAGCGCCTGCGAAACCGTACCGCCGGCGAGCAGCTCGATCGCAAACCCCGCCGCCAGAAACACGACCATCTGCGCGCCGATAATGCCGAGATAGTATTTTTGGCTTTCCAGCCGGCGGTAGAACGGATCGCGCAGCACGTCCTTGGCGTAGCGCGCATAGATCTCGTAGCGCGACATGTCCGGCGCCTTGACCAGCAGCCAGCCGATATGGGCCCACAGGAAGCTGCGGATCGGCGAATGCGGGTCGGGCGCGTCGTCGGCGTGTTCGTGATGCTTGCGGTGCACCGCGACCCAGTGGGCGGGCGTGTCCTGAAACGAGCACACCGCCAGCACGGCGAGACAGCGTTCCAGCCATTTCGGGCACTGGAAACCCTTGTGAGTCAGGCAGCGATGATAGAAGAGTTGGATGCCGAGCGTGCCGAAGACGACCGTGCCCGCCATGCACACGACGACCGAGCGCCAGTCGAAGAAATAGGGAACGAAGGCGAGCAGGGCGACGAGATGGAAGACCCCGATGCTGACGATGTTGAGCCAGTTGAGTTCGTAGGGCGGCCGGACGATCCGTCCGCTCGACGGCGAGCCTGCTTGCATGACGATTGCCCCCCTTGCCCGACGCGACACCGCAACAGAGTCCAGCACAGCCCGTTTGATGTCAATCCAGCCCGCCGGCGCCGGGCGAAAAACCGCCATGCGGTTTTTGCCGGGACCGCCGCCGCTTGTCCGTGGCAGCACGCTCGATGACGCAGCCCCCGACGATTGCCCGCATCGCCCTGATCGACGTTTTGCGCGGCGCGGCGCTGGTGGCGATGGCGATCTATCATTTCGCCTGGGATCTGGAATTCTTCGGTTATGCCGAGCCGGGCCTGACGGCGGTGGGCGGATGGAAGCTCTTTGCCCGGTCGATCGCCTCGTCCTTCCTGGCCCTGGCCGGCTTCAGCCTGGTTCTGGCCCACAGCCGCGCGATCCGCTGGCCGTCCTTCGCGCGCCGGCTGGCCAAGGTCGGCGCCGCCGCCGCCGCGATCAGCGTCGCCACCTATCTGGCCATGCCGGAGAGCTTCATCTTTTTCGGCATTCTGCATCAGATCGCCGTCGCCAGCGTGCTCGGCCTCGCCTTTCTGCGCGCGCCGTGGTTCGTGACCGCGATCGCGGCCGCGCTGGTGATCGCCGCGCCAAGCCTGCTCAGGACCCCGCTTCTCGATCATCCGGCCTGGTGGTGGACCGGCCTGTCGGCGACCCTGCCGCGCTCCAACGACTACGTGCCGGTCTTTCCCTGGTTCGGCGCCGGGCTTGCCGGCATGGCGCTGGCCCAGCTCGGCCTTGACACCGGGGCGCTGGCGCGGCTTTCGGCCATCGCGATGCCGCGCTGGAGCGGCGTGCTTTCGCTTGCCGGGCGCTACAGCCTGTCGGTCTATCTGCTCCACCAGCCGGTGCTGATCGCCGGCGTGTTCCTGTTTTCGCAGGCTTTCCCGGCTGCGACACAAACCGCCGAGATGCGGTTTCAACAAGCCTGCGAGGTCCGGTGCGCGCAAGAGCGCGACGCGGCGTTTTGCACGGCCTATTGCCTGTGCATGCTGGACGCGGTCGACAAAAACGGCTTGCTCGACCCGCTGATGGCCGGCCAGGCCGACCCCGCCATGGAACAGGCGGTCGCGGCGATGGCGGAAAGCTGTACGGCCGAGACGCAATCCAATTCAGGCGCGGAGTGATGTGAGATGAGCGAACTGGACACGAGACCGAACCGCTTTCCCTGGCCGCCCGTCCTTTATCTGGCGGCGATCGGCGCCAGCCTGGTGCTGGCCTGGCTGGTGCCGCTGCCGTGGATCGGGCCGCCGCTGTCCGACATATTGTTCGCCGTCGGCGCGGTCACGCTGATCGGGGTGGTGCTGATCGACGTGTCGGCGATGCGCACGCTGGCGCGGGCCAAGACGACGATCATGCCGCATCGCGGCAGCGACCATCTCGTCACCGGCGGACCGTTCGCCTTCACGCGCAACCCAATCTATCTCGCCAACACGCTGCTGATGATCGGCATCGGGCTGATGGCGGGGATCGTGTGGTTCCTGGTGCTGGCCGTGGTCGCCGCCTTCGCGACGCAGAAACTGGCGATCGAGCGCGAGGAACGCCACCTCACGGCCCGTTTCGGCAAGAAATATCGCGATTATGCCAAAAAAGTCCGGCGCTGGATCTGACCGGCGCACGCCACCGGTTTCGTCAGGTCGTCACGCCGAGCTCGACAAGCCGTTCCAGGCAGGATTCCTCGGCATGATCGAGTTCGGCCAGCGTTTCCTCCAGGTCCCGGCGTTTCTGACGCAGATCGCCGCGCTTTTCCTCGATCCGCGCCAGCATCATCTTCAACTGGCCGACCTCGCCCGGCGGCTCCTTGTACATCTGGATGATCTGGCGGATTTCGCTGATCGAGAAGCCGAGCCGCTTGCCGCGCATGATCTGGCGCACCAGTACCCGGTCGGACGGGCGAAACAGCCGGGTGCGGCCGCGGCGCAGCGGATGAATCAGCCCTTCGTCCTCGTAAAACCGCAGGGTTCGCGTCGAAATCCCGAACTCACGCGTCAGTTCCGTGATCGTGTAATAGTCGCGCATGCAGTGGTCCCGCCGTCGATTCCTTGGATCAGGATGTGACACGGCGTTTACGTAAAAGTCAATTATTTGGCCCTGCCCGGCCCGCGCGCCGGCATGCCGGGCGCGCTTGCGGGCGGATGCCGGCGCCCGGGCGATCGCCATTTTGTTTGACCTGCATCAACGTTGTCGCCGCCGCGCAGGCTAGCATGTGCCCATGGAGGACGATGCGATGACCAGGCAAGCGGTATTTCAAACTCTTTCGGCCGCCTTTAACGGATGGCGTCAAAGGCGGCTGGCGATGGCGGAGCTGCGCGACCTCGCCGCGCGCCATCCCGAGGCGCTGGCGCGCGCGGCCGGCGAGTGCGGTCTGTCGACGCGGGAGCTCAAGCAGGTGGTGGCCAAGGGCACGGGCTCCGATGCGCTGATGCAGCGCATGATGGCGGCCTACGGGCTCGACCCGGAGCTTCTGGCGCATGACAGTCCGGAGCTGATGCGCGACATCGAACTGGCCTGTTCGCATTGCCGCGCCAAGCGGCGCTGCGCCAGCACACTCAAGCGCGTCACCGCGCGCGCCGAAGCCGGCGGCTTCTGCCCCAACGCCGAACAGTTCGCCGAGCTCAGCCTGGCCGACACGCGCTAGGAGCGGCCGCGCCGGCCGGCGGCCTAGCCGACGCCGAACCAGAGCGTCGCCAGGCCGAGAAAGGCGAAGAAGCCGACAACGTCGGTGACGGTGGTGACGAAGACGGACGAGGCGATCGCCGGGTCGGCGCCGAGCTTGTCGAGCAGGAGCGGAATCAAAATGCCGGCCAGGGCGGCGGCCAGCATGTTGACGACCATCGCCACGGCGATCACGCCGCCGAGGCCGGTGCTGTCGAACCACAGGGCGGCGACCACGCCCATGACCACGGCAAACAGCGCGCCGTTGATGATGCCGACCAGCGTTTCGCGGCGGACGATGCGCGCGGCGTTGTAGATATCGAGATCCTTGGTGGCGAGCGCGCGCACCGTCACCGTCATTGTCTGGGTGGCGGCGTTGCCGCCCATCGAGGCGACGATCGGCATCAGGATGGCGAGCGCGACCATTTCGGAGATCGTGGCGTCGAACAGGCCGATCACCAGCGAGGCCAGAATGGCGGTGGCCAGGTTGACGAGCAGCCAGGGCGCACGCGACCGCGACGTCGCCGCTACCGTGTCGGAGAGTTCCTCGTCACCGACGCCGCCCATCCTCAAAAGGTCCTCCTGGGCCTCCTGCTGGATGACGTCGACGACGTCGTCGATGGTCAGAACGCCGACCAGGCGCTCGTTCTCGTCGACGACGGCGGCGGAGAGAAGGTCGTATTGCTCGAATTCGCGCGCCGCTTCTTCCTGGTCCATCGTGGCCGGGATGGCGTGGCGCGTCTCGTGCATGATGTCTTCGATCTTGACCGCGCGCTTGGTGCGCAGGATCTGGTCGAGATGGACGGCGCCAAGCAGTTTGAAGGTCGGATCGACGACGAAGATCTGCGAAAACTCGTCCGGCAGATTCTGATCGTCGCGCATGTAGTCGATGGTCTGGCCGACAGTCCAGAACGGCGGTGCTGCGACGAATTCCGTCTGCATGCGCCGGCCGGCGGTCTCTTCGGGGTAGTCGAGCGAGCGGCGCAGCCGGATGCGCTCGGTAAACGGCAGCTTGGCCAGGATCTCGTCCTGGTCCTGGGTGTCGAGATCCTCGAGAATATAGACGGCATCGTCCGAATCGAGCTCCTGCATCGCCAGGGCGATCTGCTCGTTCGGCAGGCCGTCGACGATCTCCATGCGGATGGCGTCGTCGACTTCCGTCAGCGCGGTGAAATCGAAATCGTCGCCCAGCAGGTCGACCAGCGCGCGGCGCTGTTCGGGCAGCAGCGCCTCGATCAGATCGCCGAGCTCGGACTGGTGGAGTCCCGCCACATCCTGTTTCAGCGTCAGGACATCGCGATCGGCGATCGCCGCGCCGATATGGGTCAGGAAGGCCGGACGGATGAAGCCGTCTTCGCTGTAGAGACCGGTCTCGACCGGTTCCCGCGGGGTTTCGCCGACGCTTTCGTTTTGAGGACCGACCACCGACCAACTCCGCAATCGTGTTTCGTGATGTCTGCCTTATCCGGATCTCGCACGGGGATGCAGATGTCGCGACGCAAGGCGCCATGTGCTGGCTGCGCGGACGACGTACTCCCTCCCCCGACCTAGTGCCGTTGCACGCCAAATGGAAGCGGGGCCGTACGGATTTTCGTCGCCGACGAGCAAACATCGGCGCGCGATGGCGTCGGCCGGACGGGCGAAGGACGGCGCAGGCAAGGGTCTACTCAGGCGTCAGGCGCGCCCGGGCGCGCGGTCAGTCGCGGATGCGCCGCAGGATGGTCAGGCTTTCCTCGCGGTCGAGCGCGTCACGCACCACGTCGGGCACGCCGGCCCCGCCCTTGCCCGACGCCGCGTCGAGCGCGACGTCGCGGATGGTGACGCTGAGCGTGTGGGTGACCTGCCTGGCGGCCCCGAAGGAAATGTCGGCGCCGAGCAGGCTCAGGCCCGGCGTGGCGACGGCAATGCTCGGCCGGGCGCGCCCGTCCTGGGTGACCTGGAAGGCGACATCGTAGGAATAGGCGGCCGGGGTCTCGCGCACATTGATCAGCGCCACCGTTGTCTGCAGGATCCACTCCTTCAGGCCGAGCCCGCCGGCGATACGCTCGGGCGGGTTGGCGATCTCGCCCGAACAGGCCAGTTCGGTGAACGGGTAATAGACCGATACGGTCGTGTCGACGGAGTTGACGTGACGCCGGCTCGCCCCGAGGCCGAGAGCGGCGGTGCCGTTGGTGACCGGAATGACGAAATTGGCGTTGCCGCCGCCATCGACGATCCTGACCAGCTTCAGCCCGGCGGTCGCCTTGGCGTATTGCCGGCCGACGGTGATGCCGGCCTCGCGCAGCCGTTCGGCCAGGCGGGGTTCCGCCTTGACCAGAACCAGCGCCTCGCAGAGTTCCTGCTCGACCGTATAGAACAGCGATTCGACCTTGATGTAGTCCTCGTCGGTGAAGTCCGGCAGGCTCGCGCAGCCCGCCAGCGCAAAAACGAGAACGGATTGAAGCAGTCCCCCGCGCCATGCCAACCGCATGCGCCCCTCCCCAGCCTGGCACCTGAACGACAGCCTATTTCAGCCACCGGCCAGGCAAAGGGCAAGACGAATTGCCAAGCCGGCGGGCCGGCGGGCACGAAAGCTGGGGACGATGCCGAAATCCGGGCCGAAATCCGGATGGTGCGGTCGAGAAGACTCGAACTTCCACGGGTTGCCCCACAGCGACCTCAACGCTGCGCGTCTACCAATTCCGCCACGACCGCACGTGGTAGAAGCCGGTTTCGACCGGCTCGGCGCGTGTAGCAAATCGCCTGTCGGGAAACAAGTGCCGTGAGGCGGCAATTTCCGCGCTTCGGCGGCCGGACGCATGCGCAGCCGAGCGCCGGCTCGGGTGCGGCGCGCGCGCCTGGCATGGAAACCGACCGGCAATCTTTCGGATTCGCCGCGCGCGCTTTAGAGTCATTTTTCAACGCCCGTGCGCCAGAACCGGTTTACCGAACCGGCGGACATGGTTTTTCGCGGCAAGGAACCCGTCATGGCCGAACGCCAAAGCCTCGACACCACCTTTCTGGCCCTGCCCGGCGCGGGGCCGGTCGCCTGGGAGATCGCGCCCGGCCCGGTCTCCTATCCCGACGCGCTCGCCTTCATGGAAGACCGCGCGGCGGCGATTCGCGACGGCCGCGAAAGCGAACTGGTGTGGCTGGTCGAACACGCCCCCCTTTATACCGCCGGCACCAGCGCCAAGCGCGAGGACCTGCTCGAACCGGGGCGGTTTCCGGTTTTCGACGCCGGCCGGGGCGGCGAATACACCTATCACGGTCCCGGCCAGCGGGTCGCCTATGTGATGCTCGACCTGAAGCGCCGCCGCCCGGACGTGCGCGTGTTCGTCGGCGCGCTGGAGCAGTGGATCATCCGCACGCTCATGCGTTTCAACGTGCGCGGCGAACGCCGCGAGGACCGGGTCGGCGTCTGGGTGACACGCCCCGACAAACCGCCGCTGGCCGACGGGTCGCCGGCCGAGGACAAGATCGCCGCGATCGGCATCCGGCTGCGCAAATGGGTCAGCTTTCATGGCATCGCCATCAATGTGGAGCCGGATCTGTCGCATTTTTCCGGCATCGTGCCATGCGGGATCACCGGCCACGGCGTCACCAGCCTGGTCGATCTCGGCCTGCCGGTGACGATGGCCGATCTCGACATCGCGCTGAAGGCGGCCTTTGTCGAGATTTTCGGGCCGGTGGAGACGGCGGCGGCCGCCGCCGAGATCAGGAGCGCGTAGATGAAAACCCGTCTTGCCGGCCTTGTCCTCGCCCTTGCCATGGCAGCCGCGCCCGGCGCCGCCATCGCCCAGCAGGCGGCCGACGCGATTGCCCCGGAAATCGCCAGCGGCACCAAGGCGCGGGACGCGGCCGTGGCCAGCCGGCGCATGGTGGCCGCGGCCAACCCGCTGGCCGCCGAAGCGGGGCTTGCGGTGCTGCGCGCCGGCGGCACGGCCGCCGACGCCCTGGTCGCGGTGCAGACCGTGCTCGGCCTGGTCGAGCCGCAATCCTCGGGCATCGGCGGCGGCGCCTTCCTGGTCTGGTACGACGCGGCAAGCGGCACGGTGACGACGTTCGACGGGCGCGAGACGGCGCCGCAGGCGGCGACCGAGACGCTGTTCCTGACGCCGGACGGCGCGCCGATGGGGTTTTTCGAAGCCGTGGTCGGCGGCCGCTCGGTCGGGGTGCCCGGCGTGGTGCGGCTGATGGAGACCGTGCACGGCCGCTATGGCCGCAGGGACTGGGCCGGCCTGTTCGAACCGGCCGCGGCGCTCGCCGAACAGGGGTTTGCCGTCTCGCCGCGGCTTGCGGCGCTGATTGCCGACGATGCCGACCGGCTCGCCGGCCAGCCGTCGACCCGGGCCTATTTCTTCCGAGACGACGGCACGCCGCTGCAGCAAGGCGACAGGCTGGCCAACCCGGCCTACGCGCGCACGCTGCGCCGGATCGGGCGCGAGGGCGCCGACGCCTTTTACGAGGGCGCGATCGGCGAGGCGATCGTGGCGGCGGTTACCGGCCATGCCGACAATCCGGGCACGCTGACGCGCGCCGACCTCGCCGCCTACCGGGCCAAGGAGCGCGCGCCGGTATGCGTGTCCTATCGCGGCCACGAGGTATGCGGCATGGGTCCGCCGTCCTCGGGCGGGCTCGCCGTCGGCCAGATTCTCGGCCTGCTGGAAGGGTTCAACCTGCCCGTGCTCGGGCCCGGGGCGCCCGAAAGCTGGCGCCTGATCGGCGACGCCACCCGGCTCGCCTTTGCCGATCGCGGCCGCTACGTCGCCGACAGCGACTTCACGCGGATTCCCGAAGGCCTGCTCGACCGGGCCTATCTGGCGGCGCGCGCGGCGCTTTTGCGGCGGCCGACCGCGCTAGCCGCGGCCGATGTCGCGCCCGGCGAACCGCCATGGAAAAAGGCGGCGCTGCGCCTCGACGGTCTTAAGCTGGAACGGCGATCGACCTCGCATTTCGTCATCGTCGACGACGACGGCAATATCGCTTCGATGACCAGTTCGATCGAAAACGCCTTCGGCGCGCGGCTGATGGTCGAGGGGTTTCTGCTCAACAACCAGCTTACCGACTTTTCCTTCGCGCCACGCCGCGACGGCGCGGCGGTGGCCAACCGGCCACAGGGCGGCAAGCGGCCGCGCTCGTCGATGTCGCCGACGATCGTGCTGCGCGAGGGCCGGCCGCTATACGCGCTCGGCTCGCCCGGCGGCAGCAACATCATCGCCTATGTCGCCAAGACGCTGGTCGCGCTGATCGACTGGGAGATGGACATGCAGGAGGCCGTGGCGCTGCCGCATCTGACGAACCGGTTCGGCACCTACCAGATCGAGGCCGGGACGGCGGCCGAAGAGCTTGCCGGCCCGCTGGAGGCGCTCGGCTACACGGTCGAACTCCGCGCGCTGAACTCCGGCCTGCACGGCATTGCCTTCACCGAGGACGGCACGCTGGTCGGCGGCGCCGACCCGCGCCGCGAGGGTGTCGCGGTCGGCGACTGAGATCACCGCGACCACCGGCTCCCGGCCGTTGCGGTAGCGCCGATATTCGTCCCAGGCCCACAACAGCGCCGATGCGTGAATGACGAAGGTCGCCACCAGCGCCGCGCCGAGCGCCAGGGCGTCGAAACGCCCGACCGGCTTCAAGGCATGGCGGGGCCGTACTGCCCCGCCGGCCGTCAACAGGCTCAAAACGGCAAACACCGCCCCGACGACCAGAATGACGCCGGGGTCGAAACCAGCGACGAGGCCGAGCCACAGGAACGCGCCGAGCACCATGAAGGCCGCCAATGCCAGCGAAAACTTGCCGCCGCAGATCTGGCGCAACACCTGTCCGCCGTCGAAACGCCAGACTGGAATCAGATTGGCGAGGTTGAAAAAGGCGATAAAGGCGGCGAGCACGGCAAGCAGCGCGGCCGCGTAGTAGGATCCCGCCGCCCCCGCCACGGTGCTCGCCAGTACCGCGACCGGGACCAGGAAGGCGGAAAAACCGGCGCCCATCAGGGCAACGAAGGCGACCTCGAAACGGCTGTCATAGGGCCTGCCGCCGATCGCGATGCCGCCGAGGATCGGCACGAAGATCATCCTGACCTTCTTGTGGCCCATCAGCCGAAACGCCGCAAGATGGCCAAGCTCGTGCAGCGCGACCGTGAGCGTCAGACAGCTCGACAGCACGAAACCCTGCACGGTTAGGCCGAAGAACGGCCACAGAAGAAAGGTCGACAGAACCGCGAAGCCGAACTGGGTCACAGGATGCTCGAATAGTCCGCCAACCGGCTTGCGGCCGGTTTCGGCCCAGCGCTTCAGGCCGCGCGCATGCCGGCGCAGCCGAAAATACCGAAAGGCGAGGAAGGCTAGCCCGCGATAGCGGTCCGACTGGGTCAGCGACAGCCGGGTGACGCCGTCGCGCTCCGACAGCTCGATCCGTTCGCGAAAATTCCTCCAGAAAGCATCGTCGAGCGCGCTGTCGCTTTCGACCCGCAGGCAAAACCCCTCGCCCGGCCTGACCGCTTCCAACCGCACCGTGCGCTCGATCGGCCTGCCGTCCCGACCTTCATGGGAAAGCCGGACACGGGCGCGATTCTCGCCGACCGGTTCGGTCGAGACGAACTCGCCCGACCAGCCGGCGTCCGGGCCCAACGGCCACACGGCATTCCAGACCCGCTCCATCCCGGCGTCGATCGACACCGACGCCACAAGCCTGCGCCGGCCAAGCGGTGCAGCCAGAAGAAGGAAGATCAGGACAAGATTGACACCGATCACAGCGGCAATGACGATCGCGGACAACGGCACGCTCCACATTGGTGGCGCAGACTAGGCCGTGTCCGTCGAAGAAAGTTTTAACGGCGGCGCGGACGCGCCGCCATGCCGGTTGCTCAATAAGCGCCGATCCACATCGCCAGCGACACGACAAACACGCTGACGGAAACCAGGGCGGCCACATCCTGAAGCATATCGGTCATCACGATCTCTCCTATTCCGCTTATGTTTGTATTATGTTCCTTTTTTGTTCCGTTTTCAAGCCCACCAACGCCGCTCCCGCCTTCTGCTGCCAGTTTCGGTGAATCAACCGTAAACGGATTGCGGCATCACGAAAGGCAGGCGCGCCGCCGACGGGGCGCGGCCGGGCCCAACTGCCATTGCAGCGCGGCTGCTGAAGTCTGTCGCGGCCATGCGCGCAAGGTGGCCGAGGCCCGAGGCGGCGGCATGCGCGGAGGCGGACGGCCCGGATCAGCCGCGCGCGGCGGGCCGGATCACAGCGGTGCGATCTTGCCGTCGACCAGGGTGACCCGGCGGTCCATGCGCGCGGCCAGATCGTGGTTGTGGGTGGCGATCATCGCCGACAGGCCGGAATGACGCACCAGCGCCTCGAGCGCGTCGAAGACATAAGACGCCGTGGTCGGGTCCAGATTGCCGGTCGGCTCGTCGGCGAGCAAGAGCAGCGGCGCGTTGGCGACCGCGCGGGCGATCGCCACACGCTGCTGTTCGCCGCCGGACAGTTCCGATGGACGATGATGGGCGCGCTTGCCGATCTTCATATAGTCGAGAAGCTGCAGCGCCCGCTCCTCGGCCTGTTTGGGCAGAAGACCGTGCACGAGCTGTGGCATCATGACGTTTTCCAAAGCGGAAAATTCCGGCAGCAAATGGTGGAACTGGTAGACGAAGCCGACATCGTTGCGCCGGATCGCGGTACGGTCGTCGTCGCCGAGGCGCCCGCAGGCGCGTCCGTTCAAGAAAACCTCGCCGGCGTCGGGCCGCTCGAGCAGGCCGGCGGTGTGCAGGAGCGTCGACTTGCCAGCGCCAGACGGCGCGACCAGCGCCACCGTCTCGCCGCGCTTGAGCTCGAATTCGGCCCCGTTGAGGATGACGAGCGTCTTCGATCCCTGCTGGTAGCGCCGTTCGACGCCCTTCAGCACAAGCACGGCGGGTTGCGCCATCATTCGTACCTCAACGCTTCGACGGGATCGAGCCGGGCCGCCCGCCAGGCCGGAAACAGGGTGGCGAAAAACGACAGCACCAGCGCCATGACCACCACCGACACGGTTTCGCCGACATCCATCTTGGCCGGGAGCTGGCTCAGGAAATAGAGTTCAGGGTTGAAAAGGGTCGTGCCCGAGAGCCAGGAAAAGAACTGCCGGATCGATTCGACATTGAGGCAGATGACGACGCCCAGCACCACACCGGCGAGCGTGCCGGTGATGCCGATCGCCGCGCCGGTCATGACGAAGATGCGCAGGATGGCGTTGCGCGTCGCCCCCATCGTGCGCAGGATGGCGATGTCGTGGCCCTTGTCCTTCACCAGCATGATCAGGCCGGAGATGATGTTGAGCGCGGCGACCAGCACGATCAGCGTCAGGATCATGAACATGACGTTGCGCTCGACCTCGAGCGCGGAAAAGAAGGTCTCGTTGCGCTGGCGCCAGTCGATCAGGAAAAGCGGCCGCCGGGCGGCGGCCTCGATCGCCGGCTTGAGCGCGTCGATCGCGTCGGGGTCGTCGACGAACACTTCGATGGTCTGGGCCCGGCCCTCGGCGTTGAAATAAAGCTGCGCCTCCGACAGCGCCATGAACACGATGGTGGCGTCATATTCCGACATGCCGACCTGGAAGATCGCGGTGACGGGATAGGCCTTCTGGCGCGCGACGGTGCCGAACGGGGTGACGTCGCCCTCCGGCGAGGTCAGCGTGATCACGTCGCCGACGACCAGCCCCAGCGTTTCGGCCATGCGCACACCGATCGCAACGCCCTCGCCCCCGTCGAAACCGTCGAGCGTGCCGTTGCGCACATTGCCGGCCACCAGCTCGATCTTTCCCAGGTCCTGCGCGCGCAGGCCGCGCACCAGCGCGCCGGTGCCGCGCCCGACATTGCCGGAGGCCAGAACCTGGCCTTCGACCATCGGGATGGCGTAGCGCACGCCGTCGACATCGTTGATGCGCGCGGCAACCTCGGCGTAGTCGTCGAGCGGCCGGTCGATCGGCTGGACGACGACATGGCCGTTGACGCCCAGAATGCGGGTCAGCAATTCGGCGCGGAAGCCGTTCATCACCGCCATGACGATGATCAGCGTGGCCACGCCGAGCATGATGCCGACGAAGGAGATGGACGCGATCACCGAAATGAAAGCCTCCTTGCGCCGCGAGCGCAGGTAACGCCAGGCCACCATGCGCTCGAAGGGCGAGAACGGACCCGCGCCCGGCTTGATGTCGGCGGCGCTGCTCATCGGTCGCTACCGAACCGTGCCAGCACGTCCGCGACCGGAAGCGCTTCGCGCTCGCCGGTCTTGCGGTTCTTGACCTCGACCTCGCCGGCGGCGACCCCGCGCGGGCCGACGATCACCTGCCAGGGCAGGCCGATCAGGTCGGCGGTCGCGAACTTGCCGCCGGCGCGCTGGTCGGTGTCGTCGTAAAGCACGTCCCGGCCCGCCGCCCGCAGCTTCTCGTAGAGCTCCTCGCAGACCCGGTCGCAGGCCGCGTCACCCGCCTTCATGTTGATCAGCGCGATGTCGAACGGGGCCACGCTTTCGGGCCAGACGATGCCGTTATCGTCGTGGCTCGCCTCGATGATCGCCGCCAGAAGCCGGCTCGGGCCAATGCCGTAGGAGCCCATCGAGACGAAATGCTCCTTGCCGTCGGGGCCGGTGACGCTCGCCTTCATCGGCTCGGAATATTTGGTGCCGAAGTGGAAGATGTGGCCGACCTCGATGCCGCGCGCCGACACTTTCTCGTCCTCGGCGATCGCCGCCCAGGCGGCCTCGTCGTGCATTTCGTCGGTCGCCGCATAGGGCGTCGTCCAGGCGGCGACGATGTCGGCGATCTGCGCGTCATCGCCGAAATCGACAGTCGCGTCCGGCACCTCGAACTCGAGAAAATCCTTGCGGCAAAAAACCTCGCTCTCGCCGGTCGAGGCCAGAATGATGAATTCGTGGCTGAGATCGCCGCCGATCGGCCCGGTGTCGGCGCGCATCGGGATCGCCTGCAGCCCCATACGCGCGAAGGTGCGCAGATAGGCGACGAACATGCGGTTATAGGCGGCCCTGGCGCCGTCGAAATCGAGATCGAAGGAATAGGCGTCCTTCATCAGGAACTCTCTACTGCGCATGACGCCGAAGCGCGGGCGGACCTCGTCGCGATATTTCCACTGGATATGGTAGAGGTTGAGCGGCAGGTCCTTGTAGGACCTGACATAGGAGCGGAAAATGTCGGTGACCATCTCCTCGTTGGTCGGGCCGTACAGCATGTTGCGCTCGTGCCGGTCGGTGATGCGCAGCATCTCCTTGCCGTAATCCTCGTAACGGCCGCTCTCGATCCACAGATCGGCCGACTGGATGGTCGGCATCAGGATTTCCTGCGCGCCGGCGCGGTCCTGCTCCTCGCGGATGATGCGGTTGACCTTGTCGAGCACGCGCTTGCCGAGCGGCAGCCAGGAAAAGCTGCCCTGGCCCTGCTGGCGGATCATGCCGGCACGCAGCATCAGGCGATGCGAGACGATCTCGGCCTCGCGCGGGTTCTCTTTGAGGATGGGCAGGAAAAAGCGCGACAGTCGCATAAGATGTTCCGCTGGATGGAATGGACACGGGCGCCGGAATCGGCCGCACGACGCTGGCTCGTCTGCACGCGCTTCATAGCCATTTCAAGGCGGGTTGGGAACCCGACGCGACCGGCGCAAGTTCGCCGCATGTAACGGCCGTTCCCAAGCCACTTTCCATTGTGCGATGCAGCAAAGGATTGATCGTTTCAGTGCAAAAAAAATCGTGACATGGCAAACATCGTTGGGTTAGTGTGCGGCCGCATAAAGAGGAGCGGGAATTCAACCGCTTTCCTACGCGGTCAAAGTCTTGGGAGGATGCGATCTAGGCGCGATTTTCCGCAGCCGCCGGACACCGGAAACAGATCGGACGCGTGATTAAACTGCAAGGCTTCGGCCTTGCATTTTTTTTGGAAAAACAAACGTTTGACCGCCGACGTTTCTTCGGCGCGCGAAGACTCATCTACTGAAAGTCGGGAACGACGGACGGAATATCGTCAAATGTGAAACCCAATTGTCGGGTGAGCACATAAAGCAGCCCGAAGATGAGCAGGGAAATCAGCGTGGCGCGGAAGGCGGCGCGGCGCATATGCGGGCCCTTGGGCGCGCTGGCGGTGGTGCCCAAAGTGACGTCGCCGTCCTCGTCCTGGGTCTTCAAGCCGAAGGGCAGGACGACGAACAGCGTCACCCACCAGATGATGAAATAGACCGCGAATCCGGAAACCCAGCTCATCGACAAAATTCCTTTCCAGCGGCGGGCGGCTCAGGCCTGTTCCAGCTCGACCAGGGTCCCGGCGAAATCCTTCGGATGCAGGAACAGCACCGGCTTGCCGTGGGCGCCGGTCTTCGGCTCGCCGTCGCCCAGCACGCGCGCGCCTTCGGCCTTCAGCCGGTCGCGCGCGGTTACGATGTCGTCGACCTCGTAACACAGATGATGCATGCCGCCGGCGGGATTCCTGGCCAGAAACGCGGCGATCGGCGACGCGTCGCCGAGCGGCTCCAGCAACTCGACCTTGGTGTTGCCGAGATCGACGAAGACAACCGTGACGCCGTGATCGGGCAGCGCCTGCGGCTCGGACAGCTTCGCGCCGAGCGTGTCGCGATAGACCGCGCTCGCGGCGGCAAGGTCGGGAACCGCGATGGCGACGTGGTTGAGTCTTCCAAGCATTCTCTTCGTCCCTTTCGCCCCGGCCGGCCGCCCCGCAGGCGACCGCCGTTTTCGCACAACAGGCTTTAGCGCGTGACGAACACCGTCACCACGGGCTTTTTGCCCCAGCCCTCGCGGGCGGCGTTGCGCACCGCGCGGCGGACCGATTCCTGAAGCTGGTCGAGGTTTTTGCGCCGCACGCGCGGGATCGATTCCACCGCGCCGATCGCCGCGTCGAGCATCACATCCTCGAGGAGCTCGCCGTTGCGGTCCTCCCCCGGCACGCCGTAGGACACGATGTCGGGATCTCCGGCAAGCTCGTAGCGCTCGTCGAGCACGACATTGATGGCGACGTGGCCGACAAAGGACAGCTTGCGCCGGGCGCGGATGCCGACCGCCTCCTCGCTGCCCAGCAGATAGCCGTCCTTGTAGATGCGGCCGGCCTTGACCTCTTCGACGATCTCGGGCGCGCCGGGCGCCAGGCGCAGCATGTCGCCATTGCGGATCTGCGACACGGTGGGCACGCCGGCCATCGCCGCCAGCGAGCCCTGCGCCACCAGATGGGCGGCCTCGCCGTGCACGGGGACCAGGTTCTGCGGGCGCACCCATTCGTACATGCGCTTGAGCTCGCTGCGCCGGGGATGACCCGACACATGCACGAGCGCGTCGTCGTCCTCGATAATGCGGATGCCCTGGTCGATCAGCCGGTTCTTGATGTCCAAGATGGCCTTTTCGTTGCCGGGGATCGTGCGCGAGGAATAGATCACCGTATCGCCCGGCGCCAAGGTGACGTTGCGCAGCTCCTCGCGGGCGAGCTTGGCCAGAACGGCGCGCGGCTCGCCCTGGCTGCCGGTGCACAGGATGACCAGCTTGTCGCGCGCGATCTGGGCGTATTCCTCCTCGTCGGCGAATTCGGGCAGACCGTCGAGATAGCCGAGCTCCGTGGCGACGTTGATGACGCGCTTCATTGAGGAGCCCATGACGATGACGCGGCGGCCGGCCTCGGTGGCGGCTTCGACGACCGAGCGGATGCGACCGACATTGGAGGAAAAGCTGGTGACGGCGACGCGCCCCTCGGCCTTGACGATCAGATCGCGCAGACCGTCGCCGACGGCCTCCTCGGACGGCGAGTCGCCCTCGCGCATGGCATTGGTCGAATCGCAGACCAGCGCCAGCACGCCGGCGTCGCCGAGCGCCCTGAAACGCGCCTCATCGGTCTTTTCGCCGATGGTCGGCGCGGGATCGATCTTCCAGTCGCCGGTGTGGATCACCGTGCCGAGCGGGGTGGTGATGGCGAGGGAGACCGGCTCGGGGATCGAATGGGTGACGGTGACCGCCTCGATGTCGAACGGACCGACCGTAAACCGGTCGCCGGCGCGGTAGATCTCGATCGGGATTTTCGGCTGGCGGCCCTGTTCGTAGTCGCGCTTGGCTTCCAGCAGGCCGGCGGCGAACGGCGTCATCCACACTTTCGCACCGAGCCGCGGCCACAGGTCGAGCAGCGCGCCGTAATGGTCTTCGTGGGCATGGGTGATGACGATGCCGCGCAGACGGTCCTTCTGGCCTTCCAGAAAGCTGATATCGGGCAGGACAAGGTCGGCGCCGGGAAGGTCCGGGCCTGGAAAGGTGACGCCGCAATCGACCACGATCCACTCGCGCGCATGCGGCGGACCGTACCCGTAAAGGCCGAAATTCATGCCGATCTCGCCAACACCGCCGAGAGGCAGGAAGACGAGCTCGTTCTTGTCTTTTTTTGCCATGCGTGTCTTCCTTCCGCCTAGGTCGCGGCAGCCGAGGCGATCACTCCGAAATGGACGTCGCCGGCCGCAATCTTCCACTGTTTACCGTGCCGGTCGCGCACCACGAAGCGGCACTCGGCATCGATGGTCTCGAAAACCCCGCGCACGACCTCTCCGTCGACGCGAACGGCCACCTCGCTGCCGAGCCCGGCGGCGCGTCCGAGCCAGGTCCGGCGCACCGCGTCGAGCCCCCTGCCCGCATCCCAGATCCGCTCGGCCGCGAGCCAGGCATCCGACAGCGCCAGAAACAGCGTGTGCGCGTCGCAGCCGGCGCCGAGCGCCGCAAGCGACGTCGCCGGATACGGCAACTCGGCGGGATGGGCAACCACATTGACGCCGATGCCGATCGCCACCGCGAAACCGCCGCCCTCCAGCATGGTCGATTCCAGCAAGATGCCGGCAAGCTTGGCGCCCCCGGCAAGCACGTCATTAGGCCATTTCAGCTCGAAACGCGACCGGGCCTGCCGGTCACCGCCACCATCGGCGCCGATCGCAATCCGCCCCGCGGCCGGCACGCACGCCTCCAGCGCATCGCCGAGCGCCAGACCGGCGACGAAGCCGAGCGTGGCGGCCTGCGGCAACGGGCAGCAATTGACCAGAAGCAGGGTGGCGGCAAGATTGCCCTCAGGCGTCGCCCAGACCCGTCCGCGACGGCCGCGCCCGGTTTCCTGCTTCGACGACACGACCCACAGCCGGCCGGGATCGCCGGCCCGCGCCCGCTCGAGCGCGGTGGCATTGGTCGAGCCGATCGTGTCGAACGCTTCGAGGCGAAATCCCGCCGTCGACGCCGGCGGAGACAGGATGAAACGCATCCGGTCAGAAGAAGGTTTTCGCCGCCGCTTCGGCCATGGTGCCGATCGGACCGCCGATCAGCACATAAAACAGGACGAAGGCGCCGGAGAGCCCCAGGACGAGGCGCAGTTCACCCGCCATCGGCACGAACGCGCCAACCGGCTCGTCGAACCACATGATCTTGATGATGCGGAGATAATAGTAGGCACCGACCACCGAGGCGAGCACGCCGATCACCGCGAGCGCGTAAAGCTGGGCGTCGATCGCGGCCAGGAACACGTACCATTTTCCCCAGAACCCGGCGAGCGGCGGGATGCCGGCGAGCGAGAACATCAAGATGGTGAGAATGGTCGCCATGACCGGATTGGTCGAGGCCAGGCCGCCGAGCTCGTCGATCTGCTCGACATTGCCCTCCTTGCGGCGCATGGCGAGGATGAAGGCGAAGGTGCCGAGCGTCATCACCAGATAGATCAGCATATAGATGACCACGCCGCGCACGCCGGCCTCGGTGTTGGCGGCAAGCCCGACCAGGGCGTAGCCCATATGGCCGATCGAGGAATAGGCCATCAGCCGCTTGATGTTGCTCTGGCCGATGGCGGCGAAAGCGCCGAGCAGCATCGAGGCGATGGCCACGAACACGATGATCTGCTGCCAGTCGGGTGCGACCGGCTCGAAGGCGCCGACGGTGACGCGCACGATCAGCGCCATCGCCGCCATCTTGGGCGCGGCGGCGAAAAACGCGGTCACCGGGGTCGGCGCGCCTTCATAGACGTCGGGCGTCCACATGTGGAACGGCACGGCGGAGATCTTGAACGCCAGGCCGGCGAGCACGAAGACCAGGCCGAAGACCAGCCCGAGCTGCCGCTCGCCGCCCGACAGAACGGCCGCGATCTCGTCGAAACCGGTGTGGCCGGTATACCCGTAGACCAGCGACATGCCGTAAAGCAGCATGCCGGACGACAGCGCGCCGAGGACGAAATATTTCAGGCCGGCCTCGGTGGAGCGGACATTGTCGCGGTTGATCGCCGCGATCACGTAAAGCGCCAGCGACTGCAGCTCGAGGCCGAGATAAAGCGCGATCATGTCGTTGGCCGACACCATCAACGCCATGCCGAGCGTTGCCAGCAGGATCAGGACCGGGAATTCGAACTTGTCGAATTTCTCCGCCTTGGCGAAGCCGACCGACATGATCAGCGTCAGGATGGCGCCGACGAAGGTGAGAAACTTCATGAAGCGGGCGAACGGATCGCTGACGAAGGCGCCGTTGAAGGCCTCGCCGTCGCCGCCGAAAAACAGCATCCACGCCGTCGCACCGGCCAGCACGGCCACCGCCAGGCCGGTGACCAGCGTGTTGGAGCGCTCGTCGGCGAAAACGCCGATCATCAACAGCGCCATCGCCGCCACGGCCAGAAACAGTTCGGGCGTCGCGAGGATCAGGCTTTGGGAAAGTTCAGCCGACATCGTGTTTGCAAACCCCTACTGCGCCAGCCCGGCCGCTGCGGTGGACTGTCCCGCCTCGATCGAGGCGGCGACGTTGTTGACGAGGGCCTCGACGGAGGCCGCGGTTGCGTCGAAGACAGGCGCCGGATAGACGCCGAAGAAGATGACGAAGATCACCAGCGGATAGATCACCATCTTCTCGCGCATCGACAGGTCGAGCATGCCCTTCAGGCTTTCCTTGGTCAGCTTGCCGAAGATCACCCGGCGGTAAAGCCACAGCGCGTAGGCAGCCGACAGGATGACGCCGGTGGCGGCGAAAAAAGCCACCCAGGTATTGACCTTGAACACGCCGAGCAGCGTCAGGAACTCGCCGACGAAACCGGACGTGCCCGGCAGGCCGACATTGGCCATGGTGAAGATCAAGAACACCACCGCGTATTTCGGCATCTTGTTGACCAGCCCGCCATAGGCCGCGATCTCGCGGGTGTGCATGCGGTCGTAGATGACGCCGACACACAGGAACAGCGCGCCCGAGACCAGGCCGTGCGACAGCATCTGAAAAATGCCGCCCTGGATGCCCTCCTGGTTGAGGGCGAAGATGCCCATCGTGACGTAGCCCATATGGGCGACCGAGGAATAGGCGATCAGCTTCTTGATGTCCTCCTGCATCAGCGCGACCAAAGAGGTGTAGATGATGGCCACCACCGAAAGCGTGAACACGAAGGGCGCGAAATCGGCCGAGGCGAGCGGGAACATCGGCAGCGAAAAGCGCAGGAAGCCGTAGCCGCCCATCTTCAACAGGATGGCGGCCAGGATGACGGAGCCGGCGGTCGGCGCCTCGACATGCGCGTCGGGCAGCCAGGTGTGGACCGGCCACATCGGCATCTTGACGGCGAAGGACGCGAAGAAGGCGAGCCACAGCCATGTCTGCATGCCGGCCGGGAAATCATGCGCAAGCAGGGTGGGGATGTCGGTCGTGCCGGCCTGCCAGTACATCGCCATGATGGCCAGAAGCATCAGCACCGAGCCGAGCAGCGTGTAGAGAAAGAACTTGAAGCTGGCATAGACGCGCCGCTTGCCGCCCCACACGCCGATGATGATGAACATCGGGATCAGGCCCGCCTCGAAGAAGACGTAGAACAAGACGATGTCGAGCGCGCAGAACACGCCGATCATCAGCGTTTCCAGGATCAGGAAGGAGATCATGTACTCCTTCACGCGCTTGTCGACCGATTGCCACGAGGCCAGGATGCACAACGGCATCAAGAAGGTGGTGAGGATGACGAACAGCATCGAAATGCCGTCGACGCCCATGTGATAGGCGATGCCGCCGCCCAGCCATTCGGTCTTCTCGACCATCTGGAAACCGGGGTCGGCATTGTCGAAGCCGGCCCAGATGAACAGCGACAGCAAAAAGGTGAAGCTGGTCGTGAACAGGGCGACATTGCGGATGTTTCGGCGCGCGGAGGCCCCCTCGTCCCGGATCATCAGGATGAGGAAGGCGCCGACCAGCGGCAGGAAGGTGACCGTGGTGAGGATGGGCCATTCGGTCATGATTTAGAACGAGCTCCCGAGCATCATCCAGGTGACGAGGGCGGCGACGCCGATCAGCATCGCGAAGGCGTAGTGATAGAGATAGCCGGTCTGCAGCTTGACGACCTTGTTGGTGACGTCGATGACGCGGGCCGAGACCCCGTCCGGGCCGAGCCCGTCGATCACCTTGCCGTCGCCGGTCTTCCACAGGAAGCGGCCAAGCCGCATGGCCGGCCTGACGAACACGACATCGTAGAGCTCGTCGAAATACCATTTGTTGAGCAGGAAGGCGTGCAGCCCGCGGTGCTGCGCGGCGAGCTGTTTCGGCGTCTCCGGCGAGCGGATGTAGAATTGATAGGCGACCAACAATCCGAGCAGCATCGCCACGAAGGGCGACAGCTTCACCCACAGCGGCACCTCGTGGAAATCGTGCAGGATGTGGTTGTCCGGCAGGGTGAACAGGGCGCCCTTCCAGAAACCGTCATATGCCTCGCCGACAAAATAGCCATGGAAGATCACGCCGGCGAACAGGGCGCCCGCCGCCAGCACGAACAGCGGCAAGAGCATGACCGGCGGCGATTCGTGCACATGGTGCATGACGTCGGCAGACGCGCGCGGCTTGCCGTGGAAGGTCATGAAGATCAGCCGCCAGGAATAGAAGCTGGTGAAGACCGCGGCCACGACCAGAAGGGTGAAGGCGAAGGTGGCCATGGCGTTGTGGCCGACGAAGGCGCCCTCGATGATGGCGTCCTTGGAGAAGAAGCCGGCCGTGCCGATGATGGTGGCGGGGATGCCGACACCGGTCAGCGCCAGCGTGCCGATGATCATCATCCAGTAGGTGGTCGGGATCAGCTTCCTGAGCCCGCCCATCTTGCGCATGTCCTGCTCGTCGGAGACGGCGTGGATGACCGAACCGGAGCCGAGGAACAGCAGCGCCTTGAAGAAGGCGTGCGTGAACAGGTGGAAGATCGCGGCGGAATAAAAGCCGAGCCCCAGCGCGACGAACATGTAGCCGAGCTGCGAACAGGTCGAATAGGCGATGACGCGCTTGATGTCGTTCTGCACCAGGCCGACGGTGGCGGCGAAGAAGGCGGTGAAGGCGCCGACGAAGGTGACCACCAAGAGCGCGGTGTGCGACAGTTCGAAGATCGGCGACAGGCGCGCGACCATGAACACGCCGGCCGTGACCATGGTGGCGGCATGGATGAGCGCGGAGACCGGCGTGGGACCTTCCATGGCGTCCGGCAGCCAGGTGTGCAGCGGCACCTGGGCCGACTTGCCCATCGCGCCCAGGAACAAAAGCAGGCAGACCACGGTCAGCGCGGCATGCCGGTCGAGTTCGTAACCGAGGAAATTCAGCACCGAGCCAGCCTGCGTGCCCGCCTCGCCGGCCGCCTCGGCAGCCGGCAGGAAGGACTGGGTGTTGGCGAAGATGGTGCCGAGATTGACCGAGCCGAACAGCACGAACACGCCGAATATGCCGAGGATGAAGCCGAAATCGCCGACGCGGTTGACGACGAAGGCCTTGATGGCGGCGGCGTTGGCGGTCGGCTTCTTGTACCAGAAGCCGATCAGCAGATAGGAGGCGAGACCGACGCCCTCCCAGCCGAAGAACATCTGCACCAGATTGTCGGACGTCACCAGCATCAGCATGGCGAAGGTGAACAGCGACAGATAAGCGAAAAAGCGCGGCCGGTGCGGGTCGTGGTGCATGTAGCCGATCGAGTAGATGTGGACCAGCGCCGAGACCGTGTTGACGACGACCAGCATGACCACGGTCAGCGTGTCGATGCGGAACGACCAGGCCACGTCGAGGCCGCCGGACTGGATGAAGCGCATGACCGGCACGGTGAACGCCTCGCCATCGCCGAAGCCGACTGTGAAGAAGGCCACCCACGACAGGACGGCCGCGATCACCAGGAAGCCGGAGGTGATGTACTCACTCGCCTTGGCGCCGATCGAGGCGCCGAGCAGGCCCGCGATCAGGAAACCGAAAAGCGGAAGAAAGACGATGGCGTGATACATGTCAGCCCTTCATCATGTTGACGTCTTCGACGTCGATGGAGCCGCGGTTGCGGAAGAAAACGACAAGGATGGCGAGCCCGATCGCCGCCTCGGCGGCGGCGACCGTCAGCACGAACAGGGCAAAGACCTGGCCGACGAGGTCGCCGAGAACGGCAGAGAACGCGACGAAGTTGATGTTGACGGCCAACAGGATCAGCTCGACCGACATCAAAATGATGATGACGTTCTTGCGGTTGAGGAAGATGCCGAACACGCCGAGCGTGAACAGCACGGCCGAGACGGTGAGGAAATGCGCGATACCGATCGTCATGATTGTCCCCGTCAGATGCCCTTGCCCGTTTCCACGTCGACGACCTCGATCGCGGTCTCGGGCGTGCGCGCCACCTGAACCGGGACCGACTGGCGCTTGACGCCCTCCTTGTGGCGGAGTGTCAGCACGATCGCGCCGATCATCGCCACCAAAAGCACGAGGCCGGCGATCTGGAAGAAATAGATGTAGTCGGTGTAGAGAATGTCGCCGAGCGCGGCCGTGTTGTGGCGCACATCCGGTGCCGGGGTCGGCTGCGCGACGGCGGTGGCGAGCTCGGGCGCGAAACTGTAGCCGCCGACCACCACCACGATCTCGGCGGCGAGAATCAGTCCGACCAGCGCCCCGATCGGCGCATATTGCAGCGCGCCGCGCTTCATCTCGGCAAAATCGACGTCGAGCATCATGACGACGAACAGGAACAGCACCGCCACCGCGCCGACATAGACCACCAGGAGAATCATGGCGAGGAATTCGGCGCCGGTGAGCAGGAACAGCCCGGCGGCGTTGAAGAAGGTCAGGATCAGGTAGAGCACCGAATGCACGGGATTGCGCGCGGCGATGACCATGAAGGCCGCCGCCACCGCGATGAAGGCGAACAGATAGAAAAAGATCGCCTCAAGTCCTGTCAGCATGGGTTCCCCCAATTCTCCGCCGCGGGAAACGTCCCGCATCATTCCGGCCTTTCGCCCCAGGCGAAAACCGCGTTGTCCTTAGACCAGCCGTCCGCGCCCGTCCATGTCGAATGGCTATCTGTAGGGCGAGTCCAACGCAATGTTGCGCGCGATCTCGCGTTCCCAGCGATCGCCGTTGGCGAGCAGCTTGTCCTTGTCGTAGTAGAGTTCCTCGCGCGTCTCGGTCGCGAACTCGAAATTCGGCCCCTCCACGATCGCGTCGACCGGGCAGGCCTCCTGGCAGAAGCCGCAATAGATGCACTTCACCATGTCGATGTCGTAGCGCACGGTGCGCCGGGTGCCGTCATTGCGCCGCGGCCCGGCCTCGATGGTGATCGCCTGGGCGGGGCAGATCGCCTCGCACAGCTTGCAGGCGATACAGCGCTCCTCCCCATTGGGATAGCGGCGCAGCGCATGCTCGCCGCGAAAGCGGGGCGACACCGGCCCCTTCTCGTGGGGATAGTTGAGCGTGTGCTTGGGCGCGAAGAACTGCCGCATGGCCAGGAAGAACGCGCCGACGAATTCCTTCAAGAGCAGCGACTTTGCAGCTTGGGCGAGCGCTGACATGACTATTCTCCAGCAATCAACGGGGCGATGAAAAAGCCCACGATCGGCAAGAGCACGAGCTGGCTCAGGCCGGTGATGTTCAAGACGCGCTTGGTCTCCGGCAGATCGACGCGCTGGGCCAGAAGCCGCAGCAGCACGAGGTCGGCCACCGCGATCACGAGCCCGACAAGGGCGCCGATGAGACCCGCGCCCATCCTAAGCCACCAGTCCGGTGAATTTCAGGAAGGCGGCGGTGGCGACCACCATGAACAGCGAAATCGGCAAAAACACCTTCCAGCCGAGCCGCATCAGCTGGTCGTAGCGATAGCGCGGCACGATCGTCTTCACGATGGCGAAGAAGAAGAAGACGAAGCAGATCTTGAGCATGAACCAGACGATGCCGGGCACCCAGGTGAAGGGCGCGAAATCGAACGGCGGCAGCCACCCGCCCAGGAACAGGATCGTCATCAACGCGCACATCAGCATGATGGCGACGTATTCGCTGAGCATGAACAGCAGGTACGGCGTCGAGGAATATTCGATCATGTGGCCGGCGACCAGCTCCGATTCGGCCTCGACCAGGTCGAAGGGCGGCCGGTTGGTTTCCGCCAGGGCGGAGATGAAGAAGATCACGAACATCGGGAACAGGCCGAGCCAGTGCCAGTCCAGAAAACTGTTGGGCAGGCCGGCCATGGTGCCCAGGCCGTCGCGCTGCGACAGGACGATGTCGGTCAGGTTGAGCGAGCCGACGGCCAGAAGCACGGTGACGATGACGAAACCGATCGAGACCTCGTAGGACACCATCTGCGCGGCCGAGCGTAGCGCGCCGAGGAAGGGATATTTGGAGTTCGAGGCCCAGCCGGCCATGATCACGCCATAGACCTCGAGCGAGGAGATGGCGAAGATGTAGAGAATGCCGACATTGATGTTGGCGATCACCCAGTTTTCGTCGAACGGCACCACCGCGAAGGTGGCCAGCGCCAGCACGGTGGTAACGAGCGGCGCCAGCAGGAACACGCCCTTGTTGGCGCCCGAGGGGATCACCGGCTCCTTGACGACGAATTTCAGCAAATCGGCGAAGGACTGGAGCAGCCCCCAGGGACCCACGACATTGGGACCGCGCCGCAGCATCACCGCCGCCCAGATCTTGCGGTCGGCGTAGAGGATGAACGCGATGAAGACCAAAAGCGCGACGATGACCAGCAGGGACTGGCCGACGATGATCAGCCCCGGCAGTACGTAGGTGGTGAAGAAGAGGTCCATCGTCATGCCTTACTCAGCCGCCTGCTTGAAGCCGCCCCTGGCCATGGCGGAACATTCCGCCAGCACGGCAGAGGCGCGGGCGATCGGGTTGGTGAGATAAAAATCGGCCACCGAGGAAGTGAGCGCGCTCTTGTTGAGGCGCCCGCCGGCGGAGGCCAGCCTGACGACATCGGCCGGGTCGCCGGCCGCGATCCGGTCGATCTCGGCGAAATGCGGGTGATCCCGGTAGAGCGCGGCGCGCAATTGCTGCAGCGAATCGAACGGCAGTTTCTTGCCGAGCACGTCGGACAGCGCCCGCAGGATCGCCCAGTCCTCCTTCGCCTCGCCCGGCGCGAAGCCGGCGCGATTGGTCATCTGGACCCGACCCTCGGTGTTGACATAGGTGCCGGACTTTTCGGCATAGGTCGCGCCCGGCAGGATGACGTCGGCGCGATGCGCGCCGGCATCGCCGTGGCTGCCGATATAGACGGTGAAGGCGTCGCCGATCCGGTTCATGTCGAACTCGTCGGCGCCGAGCAGGACCAGGACGTCGAGCGCGCCCATCATCTCGGCCGCGCTCTTGCCGCCGGCCTGCGGCACGAAGCCGAGATCGAGCCCGCCGACGCGCGCGGCGGCGGTGTGGAGCACACCAAACCCGTTCCAGTCCGCGCCGAGTGCGCCGCACTGGTCGGCGACCCTGGCGGCGAGCCCGAGCAGGGCCGCGCCGTCGGAACGGGAAAGCGCGCCCTGCCCCACGATCACCATCGGCCGCTTGGCCTTCTTCAAAACCTGGGAGAACTTGCCCTTGCCGCCGGCAAGCTCCTTGAGCGCCTCACCGCCGGATCCCAGCGCCTCGTAGTCGTAGCGCAGATCGCCGACCTCGCCGACGACGCCGACCGGAAAACCGCCCATGCGCCAGCGCTTGCGGATGCGGGCGTTGAGCACGGAGGCCTCGAAACGCGGATTGGCGCCGACGATCAACAGCGCGTCGGCCTGTTCGATGCCCTCGATGGTGGGGTTGAACAGATAGCCGGCGCGGCCCTTTTCCGGATCGAGCGCGGCGCCGTCCTGGCGGCAGTCGATATTGCCCGAACCGAGCGCGGCCATCAGCTGCTTGAGCGCAAACATCTCCTCGACCGTCGACAGATCGCCGGCGATCGCGCCGATGCGCTCGGCCGGAGCGGCAGCGATTTTTTCGGCGATCGCGGCAAAGGCCTCGCTCCACGACGCCGGCGCGAGCCGGCCGTTTCGGCGGATATAGGGGCGGTCGAGACGCTGGGTGCGGATACCGTCCCACACGAAACGGGTCTTATCGGATATCCACTCCTCGTTCACCTGTTCGTTGACGCGCGGCAGAATGCGCATCACCTCGCGGCCGCGCGTGTCGACCCGGATCGCGGAGCCGACCGCGTCCATAACGTCGATCGATTCGGTCTTGGACAATTCCCACGGCCGGGCCTGGAACGCGTAGGGCTTGGAGGTCAGCGCGCCGACCGGGCACAAATCGATGACATTGCCCTGGAGCTCGGAGGTCATCGCCTGTTCGAGATAGGTCGTGATCTCGGCGTCCTCGCCGCGGCCGATCAGGCCGAGTTCGGAAATGCCGGCAACTTCGGTGGTGAAGCGGACGCAACGCGTGCAGTGGATGCAGCGCGTCATGATCGTCTTGACCAGCGGGCCGATATATTTGTCCTCAACGGCGCGCTTGTTTTCCTTGTAGCGCGAGGAATCGACGCCGAAGGCCATGGCCTGGTCCTGCAGGTCGCATTCGCCGCCCTGGTCGCAGATCGGGCAGTCGAGCGGGTGGTTGATGAGCAGGAACTCCATCACCCCCTCGCGCGCCTTCTTGACCATCGGCGTGTTGGTGAACACTTCCGGCAGTTCGCCGTTCGGGCCCGGGCGCAGGTCGCGCACGCCCATGGCGCAGGAGGCGGCCGGCTTGGGCGGCCCGCCCTTCACCTCGACCAGACACATGCGGCAATTGCCGGCGATCGACAGCCGCTCGTGGAAGCAGAAGCGCGGCACTTCCGCGCCCGCGTCCTCCGCCGCCTGAAGCAGCGTGTAGTGATCGGGCACCTCGATTTCCTTGCCGTCGACCTTGAGTTTCGTCATCTCGTGCCCCCGGCGCCGAACGCCGTTTCGTCATCCAATTGCCGAGGCAGCCCCCGGCCTTTCGCCTAGTTGCCGTTGCCGGCTGACAGTTTCTTTGCCTGGCCGCGCCAGTCATCGCGCTCGATGCGGCCCCTGAAGCCGAACTCCTCGTCGAGACGCGCGATCTCCTCGTCGGTGAGCGCGGCGATCTGGGCATAGCGGCGAATGCCGCGCCGGTTCAAGACCTGCTCGAGCTTCGGGCCGACGCCCGAAATCGCCTTGAGATCGTCGGCGGCGGTCTCAGCCGCCGGTGCCGCCGCGTCCTCATAGCGCGCCTTGGCGGCGGCGGTCACCCGCGCCGCGTCGTCGGCGACCGCGCGCGCCATCTTGCCGCTGGTTTCGGCGAGGTCGCGGGCCGCGTGCTCGACATCGGCGGCCAGCGTCTCGACGGCGGCGCGCATGCGCGCGCGCGGCGAGGCCGGCGTCTTGTAGGCCGGTTCGGCGGCGGCGGCCTCGTTGTCAGCCAGGCTGCGTTCGGACAGCCGCCTGGCCGCCTCCATGGAGCCGGCGACGGTTCCCATCCACAGGCCGAAGGCGTGGCCGGCAACGCCGATGCCGATCGCCGTCATCGCCGCGCCGGCGGCCAGCGGATGCGCGGCCAGATTGACGGCACCGCGAAATTCCTTCGGCATCAGCTCGGAAAAATCCTGCGTCATCTTTTCCAATCCGGCTTCCACTTCCATCACATCAGGCCGCACCGCGCGGGGCTTGAAATCGAACGACATGGCCTGTCTCCTTTCGCTTCACCGCCCCGGTCGTTACCCGTCCCTTTCCAGTGCGTGTCCGTGACGTCTTGTCAGACCTTCATTCGGCCGCCACCAGCGCCGGGCGGGCGCTGTCGGCATTGCGTGAAAACTCGTCGATGCGGCGCTCGATTTCCGGACGGAAATGGCGCACCAGACCCTGGATCGGCCAGGCCGCCGCGTCGCCCAGCGCGCAGATCGTGTGACCCTCGACCTGCTTGGTGACGTCGAGCAGCATGTCGATCTCGCGCTTCTGCGCCTCGCCGCGCACCAGCCGCTCCATCACGCGCCACATCCAGCCGGTGCCCTCGCGGCAGGGCGTGCACTGACCGCAGCTTTCGTGCTTGTAGAAATAAGACAGCCGCGCGATCGCCTTCACGATGTCGGTCGACTTGTCCATGACGATGACGGCGGCGGTGCCGAGACCGGATTTCAGGTCGCGCAGCCCGTCGAAATCCATCGGCGCGTCGACGATCTCATGCGCCGGCACCAGCGGCACCGAGGAGCCGCCGGGAATGACGGCGAGCAGATTGTCCCAGCCGCCGCGAATGCCGCCGCAATGGGTCTCGATCAGCTCGCGGAAGGAAATCGACATCTCCTCCTCGACCGTGCAGGGCGCGTTGACGTGGCCGGACACGCAAAACAGCTTCGTGCCGGCATTGTTCTGGCGGCCGAAGGAGGAAAACCAGGCCGCGCCGCGGCGCAGGATGGTCGGGGCGACCGCGATCGATTCGACGTTGTTGACCGTGGTCGGGCAGCCATAAAGGCCGACATTGGCCGGGAATGGCGGTTTCAGCCGCGGCTGGCCCTTCTTGCCCTCGAGGCTTTCCAGCAGCGCCGTTTCCTCGCCGCAAATATAGGCGCCGGCGCCGTGATGGACAAAAACGTCGAAATCCCAGCCGTTCTTGTTGTTCCTGCCGAGCAGGCCGGCGTCATAGGCCTCGTCGATGGCGCGCTGCAGCGCCTCGCGCTCGCGGATGAACTCGCCGCGCACATAGATGTAGGCGGCGTGCGCGCCCATGGCGAAACCGGCGATCAGGCAGCCCTCGACCAGCGTGTGCGGGTCGTGGCGCATGATGTCGCGGTCCTTGCAGGTGCCGGGCTCGGACTCGTCGGCATTGACGACCAGATAATGCGGCCGGCCGTCCGACTGCTTGGGCATGAAGGACCATTTCAGCCCGGTCGGGAAACCGGCGCCGCCGCGGCCGCGCAGGCCGGAGGCCTTCATCTCGTCGATGATCCAATCGCGCCCCTTGGCGATCAGGCCCTTGGTGTCGTCCCAATGGCCGCGCGCCATGACGCCCTTCAACGACGTGTCGAAGCGGCCGTAAATATTGGTGAAGATGCGGTCCTTGTCTTGCAGCATGACTGTCTCCTCACCTCGGCTTCTTGCCGAAGACGCGGACATATTCGGCTTCGCCGCCCTTGGCGAGCGCCTTGGCCTGCTTGATCCAGTCCTCGCGCTCGATGCGGCCGTGGAATTTCAAGAAACCATCGACCCAGGCGCGCTCGGCCTTGGTCCAGCGCGCGACCTGGGCATAGGTGAAGATGCCGAGCTCGTGCAGGGTCTTTTCGATCTTCGGTCCGACGCCTGAAATCAGGCGTAGATCGTCGGGTGCGGCCGGGCGCTCCATGCCGATCGGACGGTCCTTGTCGAGCAGAGACGGTTTTTGCGGCTTGGCGCTCGCCGACTTGGCGGGCGCCGCGCGGGCCTTGCGCGGCTTGTCGGCGGCCTCGAGGGCGGGGTCGGCCTTGTTGGCCGCGCGCCGATCGACCTTCGGCGCCGACACGCTGGCCGCCTTCTCGCCATGGGCGCTCGCCTTGACCCTGGACGGGGTCTTGAGCGCCGGGCTGGTCTCGACCGCGGCGGTCTTCGGCCTGGCCGACTTCGACGGCGGCACCGGATCGCCCTTGGCCTTGCGCGCCGCGGACGGCCTGGCGCGCGTCGCCTTCAAGACCGCCTTTTCGTCGGTCAGGCTGGTGAAGCCGGTTTCGGGCGCGGAGAAGAAACGCTCGGTCTGCGGACCGGTCTTGACGTCCTTGCCGTTGCCGGCCTCGAAGGCGTCGATGATCTCGCCGAGACGCTCGGGCGTCAGATCCTCATAGGTGTCCTTGAAGATCATGATCATCGGCGCGTTGACGCAGGCGCCGAGACATTCGACCTCTTCCCACGACAAGGTGCCGTCGGCATTGGTGTGGAACTGCTCGGGGTGGATCTTGTCGCGGCACACCTGCATCAGCGCCTCGGCGCCGCGCAGCATGCACGGCGTCGTGCCGCAGACCTGGATATGGGCCCGGGCGCCGACCGGCTTCAGCTGGAACTGGGTGTAGAAGGTGGCGACCTCGAGCGCGCGTATATAGGGCATGTCGAGCATGTCGGCGATCGTCTCGATCGCGGCGCGGGTCACCCAGCCCTCCTGCTCCTGGGCGATCATCAAAAGCGGGATGACGGCGGACTGCTCACGCCCCTTGGGATATTTCTTGACCCATTTCTTCGCCTCCGCCGCGTTCGCCCGGTTGAAGGCGAAGGCGGCTGGCTGAATGGCTGGCTCTGCGAGACGGCGGACGCTCATTATCTGTCGACCTCTCCGAAAACAATGTCGAGGGAGCCGAGAACGGCGGAGACGTCGGCCAGCATGTGGCCGCGGCACAGAAAATCCATCGCCTGCAGATGGGCAAAGCCCGGCGCGCGCAGCTTGCAGCGATAGGGTTTGTTGGAGCCGTCGGAGACGAGATAGACGCCGAACTCGCCCTTCGGCGCCTCGACGGCGGCATAGACCTCGCCCTCGGGCACCCGATAGCCCTCGGTGTAAAGCTTGAAATGATGGATCAGGGCTTCCATCGAGCGTTTCATGGCGGCGCGCTTGGGCGGCACGACCTTGCCGTCGGTGTTGGAAACCGGCCCGGTCTTCTGGGCGCCGAGCAGGCGGTCGACGCACTGGCGCATGATGGCGGCCGACTGGCGCATCTCCTCCATGCGGATCAGATAGCGATCGTAGCAATCACCGTTCTTGCCGATCGGGATCGAGAATTCCATCTCCGAATAACATTCGTAGGGCTGCGCCTTGCGCAGGTCCCAGCGCGCGCCCGACCCGCGCACCATGACGCCGGAAAAACCCCAGTCCCAGGCATCGTCGAGCTTGACCACGCCGATGTCGACATTGCGCTGCTTGAAGATGCGGTTGGCGGTCAGGAGATCGTCGAGATTCTTGACCGTGACCAGGAAAGGGTCGATCCAGTTGCCGATGTCCTCGACGAGCTGGTCGGGAATGTCCTGATGCACGCCGCCGGGGCGGAAATAGGCGGCATGCATGCGCGCCCCGCAGGCGCGCTCGTAAAACACCATCAGCTTCTCGCGCTCCTCGAAGCCCCACAAAGGCGGGGTGAGCGCGCCGACGTCCAGCGCCTGGGTGGTGATGTTCAACAGATGCGACAGGATGCGGCCGATCTCGGAAAACAGCACCCGGATCAGCTGCCCGCGCTTGGGCACCTCGATCTCCAGCAGCCGCTCGACGGCGAGCGCGAAGGCATGTTCCTGGTTCATCGGCGCGACATAGTCGAGCCGGTCGAAATAAGGCACGGCCTGGAGATAGGTCTTGTGCTCGATCAGCTTTTCGGTGCCGCGATGCAGGAGGCCGATATGCGGATCGACGCGCTCGACCACCTCGCCGTCGAGCTCCAGCACCAGGCGCAACACGCCGTGCGCGGCGGGATGCTGCGGGCCGAAATTGATGTTGAAATTGCGGACGGAATGCTCGGTCATTGCGCGCCCTCGCTGGATTTCGGCGCAAACATCGCGAAAACCTCGGCCTCGGTCATGGTGCGCGTCTCGTTGGCGAAACTGTAATTGGCAGGCTTGCGATCGATGAAGATCTGGCTGTCGAAGCGGAACGATCCGGCATCGTCGAACGCGTGGATCGACACGTGCTGATTGGCGCCGTCCTGGGTCTGCCACAGAAGAGTTGCGCCACAGGACCGGCAGAAAAGCCGCTCGCCCCAATCCGAGCCGCGATAGCGCCCGAGCGCGTCCTCAGCCTCGAAACGCACACTCGTGCCGCAGTCGGTCGACATGAAGGTACCGCCCGTCCAGCGCCGGCACATGCCGCAATGACACACGCCCATGGTCTCGCCGACCGGGGTCGCGGTAAAGCGCACCGCGCCGCAAAGACATTGTCCGTTGAGCGTCGTCATCGGTCGATCACCCCTGCCCGAACAGCGCGCCGCCGCCAAACAGCCACAGCGCCAGCCCGGCGACGGTCAACGCCACCAAAATCCTGCCGACCGTGTCGTTGACGAACGGACGGCCCGCGATCCGCGTCCACACATACCACACCGCGCCGACCACGATCGCCGCGAGAAGGATGAGAACGACAAGGCGCGCCATGGCGGTCCGTCCCCATCATTTGGCCTTCTCGTCGCCGGGCAGCACGTAGTCGGTGCCTTCCCAGGGCGAGAGGAAATCGAAGTTGCGGAATTCCTGCTTCAGCTCGACCGGCTCGTAGACGACGCGCTTGGCCTCGTCGTCGTAGCGCACCTCGACGAAGCCCGTCAGCGGAAAATCCTTGCGCAGGGGGTGGCCCTCGAAACCGTAATCGGTCAGCAGGCGGCGCAGGTCGGGATGGCCCGAAAACAGAATGCCGTAAAGGTCATAGGCCTCGCGTTCGAACCAGTCCGCGCCGCGATAGACCGGCGTGGCGGAGGGAACGGGGGTGTCCTCGTCGGTCAGGACGCGAACGCGCACGCGCATGTTCTGGCGCGGCGACATGAGATGATAGACCACGTCGAAGCGCTTGTCGCGCGACGGGTAGTCGACGCCGCAAATGTCGATGAGGCTGACGAACTGGCACTGGACGTCGCGCTTGAGGAAGGCGAGCACTTCCAGCACATCGCCCGCCGCCACCGTCAGCGTGAGTTCGCCGAAGGCCACGACGGCGTCCTCGATGCGCCCGTCGAGGCGTTCGGACACGTAGGCAGCCAGGTCTTTCAGCGCTTCGCTCATTTGCCGATCCCGTATTCAGCGCTCGATCGTGCCGGTGCGGCGGATCTTCTTTTGCAGAAGCAGGATGCCGTAAAGCAGCGCCTCCGCGGTGGGCGGGCATCCGGGCACATAGATGTCGACCGGCACCACACGGTCGCAGCCACGCACCACCGAATAGGAATAATGATAATAGCCGCCGCCATTGGCGCACGAGCCCATAGAAATGACGTAACGCGGCTCGGGCATCTGGTCGTAGACCTTGCGCAGCGCCGGCGCCATCTTGTTGGTCAGCGTGCCGGCCACGATCATGACGTCGGACTGGCGCGGGCTGGCGCGCGGCGCGACGCCGAAGCGTTCGGCGTCGTAGCGCGGCATGGAGACATGCATCATCTCGACCGCGCAGCAGGCCAGACCGAACGTCATCCACATCAGCGAGCCGGTGCGCGCCCAGGTGACGAGCGATTCCGAAGAGGTGACGAGGAAGCCCTTGTCTGCCAACTCGCTGTTGATGTCGCCGAAAAACGCGTCGTCGGCACCGATCGGCTTGCCCGTATTGGGGTCGATGATGCCCTTGGGCCGCGGCGCGACGAGGGTGTCTGAACCGGTGGTCAATCCCATTCCAGAGCTCCCTTCTTCCATTCGTAGATAAAGCCGATCGTCAGGACGGCAAGGAAGATCATCATCGACCAGAAACCGAGCCAGCCGATCTCGCCGAACGACACCGCCCAGGGAAACAGGAAGGCGACCTCGAGGTCGAAGATGATGAACAGGATCGACACCAGGTAGAACCGGACGTCGAACTTCATGCGCGCGTCGTCGAAGGCGTTGAAGCCGCATTCATAAGCGGAGAGTTTTTCGGGATCCGGGTTCTGATAGGCGACGATGAAGGGGGCCGCCAGCAGGGCAACGCCGATGACAAGCGCCACGCCGATGAAAATCACGATCGGGAGATATGAAACGAGGAGTTCGTTCATTGCCCAGCCTTCCGGAGCCTTTCCGCGCCTTTTGCCGCCCTTCGGCGCGCTCAAGGCGCCGAAAATCGTCGGGCGACGCGACGGACTTCATGCTCATGTTGCAACGCGGCGACGGTTAGCGCAGCCGTCACAGCGAAGCAAGTCAAACCTTGGCAAAATCACGGCAGAGCCGCACGGTCCACCATTAACCGCCCCGGATGCAGAGACAGGCGTCGCCACGTCCGGCTTCTGGTGACAGCCATGGCAGGAACAAGGCCCGCTGGCGCCGCTTGCGGGTTGACGGGACGGGATACGCGTCGTCTCGTCGCACGATCTTCGACCGTCAACGGGACCAAACGATATCCAATGAAGGACACGCTGTCGCTCGCCGCCGCACGGCGCATCGCGCTCGCCGCGCAGGGCTTTGCCGATTCGCGACCGCCGCGCGTCGCCGATTTCCGCGCCGTCAGGCGGGTTCTGCGCCATACCGGACTGCTGCAGATCGATTCCGTCAGCGCGGTGGTGCGGGCACACTATATGCCGGCCTTCTCGCGACTCGGCCCCTACCCGATGGCGCTGATCGACCAGGCTGCGTGGAAACGCCCGCGCCGTCTGTTTGAATATTGGGCGCACGAAGCCTCGCTGCTGCCGGTCGAGATGTGGCCCTATATGCAGTGGCGGATGGAAAAGGCGCGCCGCTCTCAGGGCATCTACAAGGGCCTGGCCGAATTCGCGCGGCAAAACCGCGCCTATATCGAGCGCATCTACCAGGAGGTCGCCGCGCGCGGACCGATCGCGGCATCCGATTTCGAGGACCAGAAGGGCAGCGGCGGCTGGTGGGGCTGGAGCGAGGTCAAGCACGCGCTGGAGTGGCTGTTCTGGGTCGGCCGGATCACGACCGCGACGCGCCGCGGGTTCGAACGTCTCTACGATCTTCCGCAACGGGTGATTCCCGCTGCGATCCACGATGCGCCAACGCCCGAGCCGGCAGAGGCGATCCGCCATCTTCTGCGCGTGTCGGCGCGCGGGCTGGGCGTGGCCACGGCCGCCGATCTGCGCGACTATTTCCGGCTGTCGCCGAAAGACGCCGATCCGCGGCTTGCCGAGTTGGTGGAGGCCGGCGAACTGCTGCCGGTGCGCGTCGAAGGCTGGTCGCAGAAAGCCTTTCTGACCAAGGACGCGCGCATGCCACGCCGCGTCGGCGGCCAGGCGCTGCTGGCGCCGTTCGATCCGCTGGTGTGGGAACGCAGCCGCACGCAGAGACTGTTCGGCTTCCGCTACCGCATCGAGATCTACACGCCCGCCGACCAGCGGGTGCACGGCTATTACGTGCTGCCGTTCCGGCTCGGCGAGGCGATCGTGGCGCGCCTTTGTATCAAGGCCGACCGCGCGGCGGCGACGCTGCGGGTCAACACCGCATTCGCCGAGCCGCATGCGCCGGCCCATACCGCCGAGGCGCTGGCCGGCGAACTACGCAGCCTGGCGCATTGGCTGGGTCTGGAACGGGTCGAGACGCTGGCAACCGGCGACCTGGCCGCGCCGCTTGCCGAGGCGCTGCGCAAAGGCTGAGAGCGGGTCAGGAAGAGCTGCAGAACGCAAAAAGGCGCGGCGACCTTGGTCGCCACGCTGCCTTGATAGATTTCTGTCGAACGACGGACCAGTCGACGGCGCGCGGAACGCCGGGCCGATGCCCGCAGCAGACCCTGGAGCCGCCCTGCTCTTCACCGAAGCGCAGATCGGCTCCAACCTGTCGCCTCAACGCGTTTGCGAACGGCGAAACGGTTTCCGCTTCGCCTGGAAACGCTTCAGCCGATCTTGCGCACACGCGCCTTGCGGGCGGCGTAACGCGCGTCACGCTTGGCCTTGAGGGCGGCGTCGTCGACGAGGCTCTCGGCACGCTTGGCCAATTCCTCGGCGCGGCGCTGCTGCTCCAGACGACGCTCCTCTTCCTCGCGCGCCAGTCGCTCGGCCTCGAGCGCGGCCTCGCGTTCGGCCTTCAGGCGCGCCTCTTCGGCGCGCTTGGCCTGCCGCTCGGCTTCACGTTGCTTGCGGCGCTGTTCACGCGCCTCCGCAATCGCCTTGCGCTCGGCGATGCGAGCCTGCACGGCCGGGTCGTCTTCGCTGGGTCTGTTTTTGAACTTTTCCAGAAGCGCGGCCTTGGCGGCCATCGCGTCGTTGCGTCTTTGGACGAAATCCTTGTCCTGCTTCTTCAATTCCAACCTTTGATCTTTCTGCTGGTCCTATTGCGGGCGCATACATGCTGCGTGGGGAATTCCGGATCAAGCCCCCAAGACGATCTTTTTGACCGTCCGACCGAATTAGACGCCATTCACGGCGTATGAGACCGGCCACAGCCGGCGCGCCGTAGGCGACATCAATCGTGGATTATTGCCGGTGCGGGCTCGAATAGGGATCGCCGCCGCCATTGCTGTGCCGGGGCCGATCACCGCGACGGAGATCACCGGCTTCCACATAGGCCATCTCGATCAGGTAAGCCAGCATTTCCAAGCGCTCGGCCTCGGCCATGGTCCGCAACTGCGCCAGCATCGACTGGATGAAGTCCAGCGTGTCGGCTCTGCGGTGGGTCCGGTTCTGCGTCATCGCGAAAAGGCCAGCACCTTTCGTCTAGCGTATTCGATACAAGATGATCCGTGCGTTGCAGCGTGTCCCGGCGTCGGAACGCGGCTGGCGCCGGCTGCCCCCCCGGAACCGGCCTGCCGCCGCTCCCGCGCCTTCGAAGATACACTTAGCATCGTCACCTTAGGTTGTAAATGTTGTTAAATACAACCAATAGCCAATCACCGGTTGCCGGTCGAGCTATTTGGGGGCCGGGACTTGACCCCGCCCGAAAGCCCCGCCATGTGACGCACAGATTTGGCCCAGGAACGGCGTGCATGGAGATATTCCGGCGCCAGCGGCGCCACAGGGACATCGCGTAAAACATGGACGTCGTCATCGTCGAATCGCCGGCCAAGGCGAAAACAATCAACAAATATCTCGGCGGGGGCTACAAGGTCCTGGCGTCGTTCGGCCATGTGCGCGACCTGCCGGCCAAGGACGGCTCGGTGCTGCCGGACGAGGATTTCGCCATGTCGTGGCAGGTCGACGGCCCCTCCTCCAAGCGCCTGAGCGATATCGCCAAGGCGGTCAAGGAGGCCGACGGCCTGGTGCTCGCCACCGACCCCGATCGCGAGGGCGAGGCGATTTCCTGGCACGTCCTGGAAGTGCTGCGCCAGAAACGCGCCCTGAAGGACAAGCCGGTACGCCGCGTGGTGTTCAACGCGATCACCAAAAAGGCCGTGCTCGACGCGATGGCCAATCCGCGCGATATCGACGTTCCGCTGGTCGACGCCTATCTCGCCCGGCGCGCGCTCGACTATCTGGTCGGCTTCACGCTGTCGCCGGTGCTGTGGCGCAAGCTGCCCGGCGCCCGCTCGGCCGGGCGCGTCCAGTCCGTGGCGCTAAGGCTGGTGTGCGACCGCGAAGCGGAAATCGAACGCTTCGTGCGGCAGGATTATTGGCAGATCGCCGCCGGCCTGACGACGCCGCGCCAGGACGGTTTCGAGGCCCGCCTGACCGCGTTCGAAGGCAAGAAACTGCAAAAGCTAGACATCGACAGCCAGGACCAGGCCGACACCATCAAGGCGATGCTGGACGCAGCCTCGTTCACGGTCGCCGACGTCGAAGCCAAACCCACCCGCCGCAATCCACCGCCGCCGTTCACCACCTCGACCCTGCAGCAGGCCGCCTCCTCGCGCATGGGGTTTTCGGCCTCGCGCACCATGCAGGTCGCGCAACGGCTTTATGAGGGTCTGGAAGTCGACGGCGAAACGACCGGCCTGATCACCTATATGCGGACCGACGGCGTCCAGATCGCCCCGGAGGCGATCGACGCGGCCCGCGGCGCGATCGCCGACACGTTCGGCGCCTCCTACGTGCCCGACAAACCCAGGGTCTATTCCACCAAGGCCAAGAACGCCCAGGAAGCGCACGAGGCGATCCGGCCGACGGATTTTTCGCGCACGCCCGACCAGATGCGCGCGATCCTGGATCACGATCAGGCGCGGCTTTACGAACTGGTGTGGAAGCGCGCCATCGCCAGCCAGATGAACGCCGCCGAGATCGAACGCACGACCGTGGAGATCGAAGCGCGCGAGGGCAGCCGCACGGCGGGCCTGCGCGCCGTCGGCTCGGTGGTCAAGTTCGACGGCTTCCTGGCCGCCTATGCCGACCGGCGCGACGAGGACAGCGACGACGAGGAAGATCGCCGGCTGCCGCAGATCATCGCCGGCGAGACGGTGGCCCGCGACAAGATCGACGTGACAAAGCACACGACCGAACCGCCGCCGCGCTATTCGGAAGCCTCGCTGATCAAGAAGATGGAAGAGCTCGGCATCGGCCGGCCGTCGACCTATGCCGCGACGCTGAAAACGCTGGAGGATCGCGGCTATGTCGAGATCGACAAGCGCCGGCTGGTTCCGGAAGCCAAGGGCCGGCTGGTGATCGCCTTTCTGGAGAGCTTTTTCGAGCGCTACATCGAATACGACTTCACCGCCGCGCTGGAGGAAAAGCTCGACCAGATCTCCGACGGCAAGCTGGCCTGGAAGGACGTGCTGCGGGAATTCTGGCGCGATTTTTCGACCGCGGTCGCCGACATCAAGGAACTGCGCGTCACCGAGGTGCTCGACGCGCTCAACGAGGAACTGGCGCCGCTGGTGTTTCCGGCGCGTGAGGACGGGGGCGAGCCGCGCGCCTGTCCGCGCTGCGGCAACGGCCAGCTTTCGCTGAAGCTCGGACGCTACGGCGCCTTTGTCGGCTGCTCGAACTATCCCGAATGCGGCTATACGCGCCAGCTCGGCGACGGCGCCGACGGCAATGGCGCGACCGGGGACAACGGCGACAAGGCGCTGGGCGTCGATCCCTACACGGACGAGCCGATCGCGCTGAAATCGGGCCGGTTCGGCCCCTATGTCCAGCGCGGCGAGGGCAAGGAGGCGAAACGGTCCAGCCTGCCCAAGGGCTGGACGCCGGACACGATCGACCTGGAGCGCGCGCTCGCGCTGCTGTCGCTGCCGCGCGATGTCGGCCAGCATCCCGAGACGCAAAAGATGATCTCGGCCGGAATCGGCCGCTACGGCCCGTTCCTGCTGCATGACGGCACCTATGCCAATCTGGACTCGGTCGAGGACGTCTTTACGGTCGGCATCAACCGGGCCGTGACGGTGCTGGCCGAAAAGCAGGCCAAGGGCGGCGCGCGGCGCGGCGCAGCCACCGTCTTGAAGGATCTCGGCGAGCATCCCGACGGCGGCGGCAAGGTGACGGTGCGCGACGGGCGTTACGGCCCTTACGCCAATTTCGGCAAGGTCAACGCCACCCTGCCGAAAGGCAAGGACCCGGCCGGCGTCACGCTCGAGGAGGCGGTCGCGCTGATCGCCGAAAAGGCCGGCAAGACAAAACCGGGCGGGGCGAAGAAAACGACCAAGGCCAAGAAGCCGGCGGCGGCCAAGACCGGTGCCAAGACCAAGAAAACCGCCAAGTCGGGCGGCCCGTCGGACGCTTCGTGAGCCGCGGCGCGAAAGGGTCCAAACCAGGCGACGGCAAGGACGCCGCGCGCCCGGCACGCGAGGATGTGCTGCGCTTTGTCGCCGACAATCCCGAACGGGCGACCAAACGCGACATCGCCAAAGCCTTCAAGCTCAAGGGCCAGGACCGGATCTGGCTGAAGCAGCTTCTGCGCGAGTTCGAGGCTGAGGGCCTGCTGGCGAAGCAGGGCAAGAAACTGAGCCGGCCGGGGGCGCTGCCACCGGTGGCCGTGCTCGACATCTTTGGCCGGGACGCCGATGGCGGCCTGCTGGCGCGCCCGTCGGAAAGCCGCGAGGAAGACGGGGAATCGGTGGTGATTTCGGTCGGGCAGGCGCGCGGCGGCAAGGCGACCACCGCAGGCGTCGGCGACCGCGTGCTGGCGCGTCTTTTCATGCGCGAGCGGCCGGACGGACCCGCCTATACCGCGCGGGTGATGAAAGTGTTCGACAAGCGCCGCGACGCCATTTTGGGTGTGATCGCCAAGCGCGAGGACGGGGGTTTTGTCGCCCAGCCGGTCGAACGGCGCCAGCCGGAAGTCGAGATCGACGCCGAGTTCCTGAACGGGGCCGAAACCGGCGACCTGGTCGAGCTGGAGACCCGCCGCCCGACCCGCTACGGCCCGGCGCGCGGCAAGGTGCTCGCCGTGATCGGATCGCTGACCAGCGAAAAGGCGGTGTCGATGATCGCGCTGCATGCGCACGACATCCCCTATATTTTCCCCGCCGATGTGCTGGCGGAGGCCGACGCGGCGGAGCCGGCGGGCATGGCCGGCCGGGAGGACTGGCGCGACGCGGCGCTGGTGACCATCGACCCCGCCGATGCGAAAGACCATGACGACGCCGTATCCGGCCATGCCGACGACGACCCGGCCAATCCGGGCGGCGTGATCGCCACGGTGGCGATCGCCGACGTCGCGGCCTATGTGCGCACCGGCTCGGCCCTCGATCGCGAGGCGCAGAAACGCGGCAATTCGGTCTATTTTCCAGACCGGGTGGTGCCGATGCTGCCCGAGCGCATCTCCAACGATCTGTGCTCACTGCGCGAGGGCGAGGACCGCCCGGCGCTTGCGGTACGCATGGTGTTTGCCGCCGACGGGCGCAAGCTCAGGCACTCCTTTCACCGCGTGATGATGCGCTCGGCGGCCAGGCTGGCCTATCCGCAGGCGCAGGCCGCCATCGACGGCGCACCCGACGACAAGACGGCGCCGATACTCGACACCGTGCTGAAACCGCTGTGGGACACCTATGCGGTGCTGAAACGCGGGCGCACGGCCCGAAAACCGCTGGAACTCGACCTGCCGGAACGCAAGATCCTGCTCGACGACGAGGGCAAGGTCGATCGCGTCGTGGTGCCGGAGCGGCTCGAGGCGCACAGGCTGGTCGAGGAGTTCATGATCCAGGCCAATGTGGCGGCCGCCGAGACGCTGGAGGCCAAGCGGCAGGCGCTGGTCTACCGTACCCACGACGCGCCCTCGCTGGCCAAGCAGGAATCGCTGCGCGAGTTTTTGAAGACGCTCGGCCTGTCGCTGGCGCGCGGCGCGCAGCTGCGGCCGGCGCAGTTCAACACCATTTTGGAACGCGTGCGCGGCGAGGACCACGAACAGCTGGTCAACCAGGTGGTGCTGCGCTCGCAAAGCCAGGCCGAATACGCGCCCGACAATATCGGCCATTTCGGCCTCAACCTGAAACGCTACGCCCATTTCACCTCGCCGATCCGCCGCTATGCCGACCTGATCGTGCACCGGGCGCTGATCGCCGCGCTGGGGCTTGGAAAGGACGGGCTGACGTCCGGCGAGGAAGCGCGGCTGGACGACATCGCCGCCCTGATCTCCGCGGCCGAACGCCGCGCCATGGCGGCCGAGCGCGACACGGTCGACCGGCTGATCGCCGGCCATCTGGCCACCCGCCGCGGCGACACGTTCCAGGCGCGCGTGTCGGGCGTGACCAAGGCGGGACTATTTGTCCAATTGCCGTCTTTCGGCGCAGATGGCTTCATACCGGTGTCATCGCTGGGTGGCGACTACTACATATACGATGAAACGGCGCATTCGCTAGTCGGCGACAGGAGTTCGAAAGGTTTCCGCCTGGGCGACCGGGTCGATGTCAGACTGGTCGAGGTGGCGCCGCTGGCCGGCGCGCTGCGATTCGAGATGCTCAGCGATCCGCGTCCCCTGCCACCGGCCACACGCTCCTTCCACAAGGCGAAAAACCGGGCACACACACGAACATCGCGGCGCGCCAGTTCGGCCCGCAGCAGGAGACAATAGATGAACGCACGGAAATTCGGCGGCGCGGCCGCGACAAAGGCATCCGACAGGCCGCTGTGGCAGGCGATGAAGCGCGGCTTTCTGGGGCGCTGTCCCCAGTGCGGCGAAGGCCGCATGTTTGCCCGTTTCCTGCGTACGGCCGAACGCTGCGATGCCTGCGGCGAGGAATTTCACCATCATCGCGCCGACGACCTGCCGGCCTATCTGGTGGTGGTCGTCGTCGGCCACGTGATCGTCGGCGCCTTCATGGGCGTGGAAGCGACCTCGACCTTGTCGACCTGGCAGCATCTGGCGATCTGGGTGCCGATCACCATCATCTCGGCCCTTGCGCTGCTGCAGCCGACCAAGGGCGCGGTCGTGGGGCTGCAATGGGCGTTGCGCATGCACGGTTTCGGCGGGCCCGCCGAAGAACTCGAGACCCATCCCGAGCTATGAGCGGGCGCGACCGGGAGGGCCGGAACGTGAAGGACGGCGTGAGCCGGGCCGACCTGGACCGGATCGAAGCGAAGGATTTCGCTCTTGGCGGCAAACCGATGCGCCCGCGCGACGCCGCGACCCTGATCCTGCTCGACCGCGACGGCGGCGAGACACGCGTCCTGCTCGGCCGGCGGCATCGGGCGCATGCCTTCATGCCCGGCAAGTTCGTCTTTCCCGGCGGCCGCACCGACCCGACCGACAGCCGCATAGCGGTCGCCGCGCCGCTGCATCCGGACGAGGAACAGCGCATTGCCGGCACCGGCGCGCGCGCGACGCCGGCCCGGGCCCGCGCCATCGCGCTGTCGGCGATTCGCGAGGCCTACGAGGAGGCCGGCCTGCTGATCGGGCGGCGCGAACCCTTTGAGACCCGGCATTCCGGCTGGCAGGGTTTTGCCGAGCACGGCGTATATCCCGCGCTCGACCGGCTGCGCTTCATCGCCCGCGCCATCACCCCGCCCGGCCGGGTGCGGCGCTTCGACACCCGCTTCCTGGCCGCCTGGCGTTCCGACGTCGCCCGTGAACTCGAGGATGGCGGGCCGACAAACGAACTCGAGGAACTGGTCTGGCTGCCGCTGGCGCAGGCCAGAGAGGCCGACATTCCCGCCATCACGCGCACCGTGCTCGACGAATTGCAGGCCCGGCTGAAGAACGATCCCGAGCTCGCACCGGGCTGTCAGGTGCCGTTTTACCGCATGCGCAACAATCGCTTCGTGCGGGCCCTGGTCTGACGAACGGACATTAGATCACCATGAGTGGAGGCGCCGCGGCGGAACGGGAGGGCGATACGGTGCGCTGGCTCGCGCTCGGCGCGGCCATCGCCTCGATCAGCGCGGTGGGCATGGCGATCGGCCTGGGCATGCCGTTGCTCAGCGTGATTCTCGAAAATCGCGGCTTTTCGGCCACCGCGATCGGCATCAATACCGGCGTGGCCGGCCTCGCCTCGATCGCCATGGCGCCGCTGGCGATTCCGATCGCAGCGCGGTTCGGCGTCGTAGCGACGATGCTTGCGGCGATCGTGACCGGCGCCTTTTCCTTTCTCGGGTTTTATTTCGCCTCGGATTTCTGGATGTGGTTTCCGCTGCGCATCACGCTGCACGCCGCGATCACCGTGTTGTTCATCCTATCGGAATTCTGGATCAGCGCCTCGGCCCCGCCGCACAGGCGCGGTCTGGTGCTGGGCGTTTACGCCACCGTCCTGTCGCTGGGCTTCGCCTTCGGACCGTGGCTGTTCTCGCGGCTGGGCAGCGACGGCGTTCTGCCGTTCGTGGCCGGCTTCGCCATCACGCTGGCGGCAGCCGTTCCGGTGATGGCGGCCTGGCGCGAAAGCCCGGCAATCAGCGGCGCGGCACATCGTGGCGGGCTCCTGAGCTACATCTTCCTGGTTCCGACCGCGACCGCCGCGGTGCTGGTGTTCGGCGCGGTGGAAACCGGCGGCTTCGCGCTCTTTCCCGTTTACGGCAACCGGATCGGCTATTCGGAGGCCGACGCCGCGCTGCTGTTGACCATGATCGGCCTTGGAAACGTGCTCCTGCAAATCCCGATCGGCATGATCAGCGACCGCATGGCCGACCGGCGCGTGCTGTTGGCCGTGTGCGCGGCGATCGGGCTCGCCGGCATGATCGTTTTGCCGATGGTGTCGCTCGACTGGTATGTGGTGGCCGCCGTCCTGTTCGTATGGGGCGGCGTGGTGGCCGGACTCTACACGGTCGGGCTCGCCCATCTCGGCGCCCGCCTGACCGGGCGCGACCTCGCCTCGGCCAACGCCGCCTTCGTGTTCTGCTACGGGCTCGGCATGCTGGTCGGGCCGCAGGTGATCGGCGCCGGCATGGATATTCTGGGCACGCACGGCTTCGCCTGGTCGCTGGCGCTGTTCTTCGTATGCTATCTGGCGCTCGTCGCCACGCGCGTGCGTGTCGTCGGCGGCCGCTGAGCGCACGGGCGCTGCCCGGCCATGACAAACGCGTTTACTCGGGCGCGATTTCGCGCTTTGATCCAATCCGAACCGCTATGGGAGCAAGACCGATGACATTGTGGAAATCCGTCCTGGCCGCGACGGCCCTTGCGCTGGCCTCGAGCACGTCCGTGCTCGCCGCGAAGACCGACCTGGTGGTCGGCGTTGTGCTCGAACCGCCGCATCTCGACCCGACAGCGGGCGCGGCCGCGGCGATCGACGAAATCGTCTACGCCAATGTGTTCGAGGGCCTGACGCGCATCGGCCGGGGCGGCGAGGTGCAGCCGGCGCTGGCTGAAAGCTGGGAGATTTCCGACGACGGCAAGGTCTACACGTTCAAGCTCAGGGCCGGCGCGACCTATCACGACGGCAGCGCTTTCGACGCCGAGGACGTCAAGTTCTCGCTCGAACGCGCGATGGCGGAAGACTCCACCAACGCGCAGAAGGGCCTGTTCGCGGCCATCGACACGGTCGAAATCGTCGACCCGACCACGGTCAAGGTGACGCTGAAACAGCCGCAGGGCTCGTTCCTGTACAATCTGGGCTGGGGCGACGCGGTGATCGTGGCCTCCGAATCGGCCGACGGCAACAAGGAGAACCCGGTCGGCACCGGGCCGTTCAAGTTCGACAACTGGGCCAAGGGTTCCTCGATCACCCTGTCGAAGGCCGAGGGCTACTGGGGCGAGCCGGTCGCGCTCGACACGGTCGAGTTCCGCATCATTCCCGACGCGGCCGCCGCCGTGCCGGCGCTCCTGACCGGCGACGTGCACGCGTTCCCGAACATGCCGGCCGGCGACGCCCTGCCCCAGATCGAGGCCGACCCGCGCTTTGTCGTGGTGGTCGGCTCGACCGAGGGCGAGACGATCCTGTCGACCAACAACAAGAAGCCGCCGTTCGACAATCTCAAGGTGCGCCAGGCGATCGCGCACGCGCTCGACCGCGAGGCGATCATCGCCGGCAACGGCTCCGGCTTCGGCACGCCGATCGGTTCGCATTTCTCGCCAGGCAACGAGGCCTATGTCGACCTGACCGGCACCTATCCGCACGACATCGAAAAGGCCAAGGCGCTGTTGAAGGAGGCGGGTTTCGAAGACGGCTTCAAGGCGACGCTGAAGCTGCCGCCGCCGTCCTATGCGCGCGACGGCGGCCAGATCGTCGCCTCGCAACTGCGCGAGGTCGGCATCGAGCTCGAGATCATTCCGGTGGAATGGGCACAATGGCTCGAACAGGTGTTCAAGGCCAAGGATTACGACCTGACGATCGTGTCGCATACCGAGCCGAACGATATCGGCATCTATGCGCGCGACGACTATTATTTCCAGTACGACAATCCCGAATTCGACGCCGTGATCGCCGAACTGGACGTCACCTCCGACCAGGCCAAGCGCAACGAACTCTACGCCAAGGCGCAGACGATCATCGCCAAGGACGCCGTCAACGGCTACCTGTTCCAGCTGCCCAAGATCGGCGTGTGGGACGCCAAGCTCGAGGGCATGTGGGAGAACTCGCCGGTGCAGGCAACCGACCTGACCGGCGTGAAGTGGGCCGAATAACGGATGTCTCTCCCTCCCCCTTGCGGGGAGGGAGACGCAAGGCCCAATGATCGCATTTCTCGCCAAGCGCATCGCCGTCGGGCTCACGACGCTGTTCGTGGCCTCGATGGTGGTTTTCGCCGTGCTGGAGATCGTGCCGGGCGATCCGGCGCAACTCATGCTCGGCATGAACGCCACCGACGAAGCGCTGGCCGCGCTGCGCGAGCAGATGGGCCTCAACCAACCGGTGGTGACGCGCTATCTCGGCTGGGTGGGCGGACTGCTGGTCGGCGATTTCGGCCGCTCGTTTACCTATTCCAGCCCGGTGATCGAACTCGTCGCGGAGCGGGCCGTCGTGTCGCTGCCGCTGGCGCTGATGGCGCTTATTCTATCGACGGCGATCGCCATTCCCGTCGGGCTGTTCGCGGCCGCAAGACGCGGCAAGCCGGCCGATACGCTTGCCATGGGCGCGGCGCAGTTCGGCGTCGCGGTGCCGAATTTCTGGTTCGCGCTGATCCTGATCTACGTGTTCGCGGTCTGGCTGCGGCTGGTGCCGGCCGGCGGATTCGCGGGCTGGGAGAACGGGCTGCTTTCCGGGCTGCGGGCGCTGCTCCTGCCGGCGATCGCGCTTGCCCTGCCGCAAGCGGCTATCCTGGCCAGGGTGACGCGCTCGGCGCTGCTGGAGGTGCTGGGCGAGGACTATATCCGCACGGCCCGCGCCAAGGGCATGCCGCGCAACGCGGTGTTGTGGCGCCACGCGCTGCGCAACGCCATGATCCCGGTGCTGACCATTCTGGGCCTGCAATTCGCCTTCCTGCTTGCCGGCACGATCATCATCGAGAACGTGTTCTACCTGCCGGGTCTGGGACGCCTGGTGTTCCAGGCCATCACCCAGCGCGACCTGATCGTGGTCGAGGGGGTGGTGATGCTCCTGGTGGCGAGTGTTGTCATCGTCAACATTCTGGTCGACATCTGCTACGCGCTCGTCGATCCGCGGCTGAGGACACGCTGATGGCCGCAGAACCGCTCGACCTGCCGCAACCCGAACAGGGGCTCCTGGCGGCGGCGTTTTCCAACCGCTCCTTCGTCGCCGGCTTCGCGATCACCAGCCTGATCGCCGCCATGGCCGTGCTGTCGCTGGTGTGGACGCCGTTCGACGTGACAAGGCTGGTGCCGGCCGACCGCATGCAGGGCCTGTCGTGGACGCATCCGTTCGGCACCGACCATTTCGGCCGCGACATCCTGTCGATGATCATGGTCGGTTCGCGCAACTCGATCGCGGTCGCGGTGGTGGCGGTGTGCATGGGCATGGGCATCGGCGTGCCGCTCGGCTGCTGGGCGGCGGCGCGCGGCGGGCTGGTCGACGAGGCGCTGATGCGCTTCAACGATCTCGTCTTCGCCTTTCCGGCGCTGCTGTCGGCGGTACTGATCACCGCGATTTTCGGGCCCGGCGCGATCAACGCCATCATCGCGATCGGCATTTTCTACATCCCCGTCTTCGCGCGTGTGGCGCGCGCCGGCGCGCTGTCCCTGTGGCCGCGCGAATTCATCCTGGCCGCGCGCGCGGCCGGCAAGAACAAGGTGCTGATCACCATCGAACACATCCTGCCCAACATCGCCTCGATCCTGCTGGTGCAGGGCACGATCCAGTTCGCGCTCGGCATCCTGGCCGAAGCGGGGCTTTCTTATGTCGGGCTCGGCGCGCAGCCGCCGATGCCGTCCTGGGGCCGCATGCTGTTCGACGCCCAGACACGCATGATCGTGGCCCCGCACCTGGCCCTGTTTCCAGGCCTGGCGATCGTCGTCACCGTGCTGGGCCTGAACCTGCTCGGCGACGGGCTGCGCGACGTGCTCGACCCGAAACTGAGGCGTCAACGCTGATGGCCCTTCTGGAGATCGAAAAGCTGACGCTGAAGATCGGCGATACGCCGATCCTGAACGAGATCGATCTTTCGATCGATGCCGGCGAAACCATGGGCCTGGTCGGCGAATCGGGATCGGGCAAGTCGATGACGGCGCTGACCGTGATGCGGCTCCTGCCGCACGCCGCCAGAACCAGCGGGCACATCACCTTCGACGGCATCGACATTCTGGCGGCGCCGGAAGCGGCGATGTGCCGGCTGCGCGGCGACGATATCGGCATGGTGTTCCAGGAGCCGATGACGGCGCTGAACCCGGTCAAGACGATTGGCGAACAGGTGGCCGAAGGCATACGCTGGCACACCGGCGCCAACCGGGCCGACGCGGAGGCATCGGCGCGCCGGATCCTCGACCGGGTCGGCCTGCCGGAAGCGCAGTTTCCGCTGTCGCGCTACCCGCACCAGCTTTCCGGCGGCCAGCGCCAGCGCGTGGTGATCGCGATCGCTTGCGCGCTCAAGCCCAAGCTTTTGATCGCCGACGAACCCACCACCGCGCTCGACGTCGTGCTGCAGGCGCAGATCCTCGATCTGCTGCGCGACCTCGTGGCCGAAAACCGCATGGGCCTGCTTCTGATCAGCCACGACCTGGCCGTCGTCACCGACATGGCCGACCGGGTGACCATCATGCGCCATGGCGAGGTGATGGAGGAAGGCGAGACCGCGCCGACGCTTGCCGCCCAGGTTCACCCCTATACGCGCCAGCTCGCCGAGGCGTCGATGCACGTGCCGGCCCGGCCGCACCGCACCGCGGCGGATGCTTCCGGTCCCAACCTGCTCGAGGTCGACGGCGTCGTGCGCGACTATGCCGGGCGGCGGCGATCGCTGTTTTCGCGCCCTGATCCGTTCCGCGCCGTCGACGGCGTCTCGTTCGCGCTCAAGCCCGGCCAGTCGATGGCGCTGGTGGGCCGCTCGGGCTGCGGGAAATCGACGCTGGCGCGGATGATCCTGGCGCTCGACCGGCCGACCGCCGGCGAAATCCGCTTTCTCGGCGAGCCGCTGACGGGCAGGAGCGAGGCGGCGCTGAAGCCGGCGCGGCGCAATATCCAGGTTGTGTTTCAGGATCCGTATGGCTCGTTCAACCCGCGCCACAAGGTCGAACGCCTGGTCGCCGAACCGCTGCACCTGCTCGACGAGGCCCCCACGCCGGCGACGCGTCGCGAGATGGTCGCCGGCGCGTTGCGCGAGGTCGGGCTCAGGCCGGACGACATGCAAAAATATCCGCACGAGTTTTCCGGCGGCCAGCGCCAACGCATCTCGATCGCGCGCGCGCTGATCACGCGGCCGAAGCTGATCGTGGCCGACGAGCCGGTGTCGGCGCTCGACGTGTCGATCCGCGCCCAGGTGCTCGACCTGTTCGCCGACTTGAACCAGCGCCTGGGCGTCGCCTATCTGTTCATCACCCACGACCTGACGGTAGCGCGCGCGATCACCGACGAGGTGATGGTGATGCATGACGGCAAGATCGTGGAGGAAGGCAAGACCGACGCCGTGCTCGACGATCCGCGCTCGGATGCCGCCAAGGCGCTGGTGGCGGCCGCGCCGGACCTGAAACGGGCGATCCAGCGGCGCCTGGCCGAACAGGGATGATGCGGCTTGCGGGAAAGACCGGCCGGTTTCAGACCGGAGCCGGACCAGCCTCGCCCTCGCCGTGAGCACCACTGCCGACCACGTCGGACGGCTCGAGGTCGAGCACGTCGAGCGTGCGCCGCAAGAGCCTGACCTCGTGCGCGCTCAAATCCGAATCGGATTTGGCGATCTCGGCCATGTGGCGGGCGAGTTGCACGCGGCGCGGACGCTCGAGCGTGCGAAACAGGGCCAGCGCCTGCGAGCCCGTGGTCTCGTAGCCGAAATCGTGCAGGTAGCGAATCACGTTTTTGAGGCCGTCCTCGCCGATGCCGAACGCCTCGCGGCAGATGCGCCGGAACGTCTCCAGTTCCTTCTCGTCGACCTCGCCATCGGCCAGGATCATGCGAAACAGCAACAAAAGCTCGGCCGACAGCACCGGATCGTCGGCGACGCGGCGCACGGCCGGATCGCCCTCCACAAGAACACGCAGCTTGGCTAGAAACCCTTCGGCCATCGACCATTCTCCCCCGGGACCAATGCACACTATTGCGGATTGCGCCTTGTGCAAGCCCGAAGCCTGTGGTGGAAGGCGAAAATCCACCATCGCTTTTCCGCCACCGCCGGTATGATGTTCGAACTCGCCACAGAGACGCTGATCGTGCTGGCCCTGGTCGGGCTTGCGGCCGGTTTCATCGATTCGATCGCCGGCGGCGGCGGCCTGATCACCGTGCCGGCGCTGTTGCTCAGCGGGTTTTCGCCGGTCGAGGCGCTGGGCACCAACAAGCTGCAGTCGCTGTTCGGCTCCGGTTCGGCGACGCTGTCCTACGCCGCCAAGGGTCATGTCGATCTGCGTCGTCAGGCGCCGTTCGCCGTCCTGTCCGCACTCGGCGCCGCGGCCGGAGCGTTGCTGGCGACCGTCGTGCCGGACGGGGTGCTCGAGGCGGTGCTGCCGGTGCTGTTGGTCGCGATCGCGCTCTATTTCGCCCTGAAGCCCAATATCGGAGACGTCGACGGGGCCCAACGGATCGCACCGCTGCTGTTCGGCCTGACGCTGGTGCCGGCGATCGGGTTCTATGACGGGCTGTTCGGTCCCGGGACCGGTTCCTTCTTCATGCTCGCCTTCGTGACGCTGGCCGGCCACGGCCTGCTGAAGGCGACCGCGCACACGAAACTATTGAACTTTGCGTCCAATCTCGGCGCCTTCGCCGTCTTTTCGGCCGTGGGCGTGGTGTCATGGGAGGCGGGGCTGGTGATGGGCGCGGCGCAGTTCGCCGGCGCGAGGATGGGGGCGGCGCTGGCGATGAAGACGGGCGCCAAGCTGATCAAGCCGCTGCTGGTGACGACCTGTAGCGTTCTGGCCCTGCGCCTGCTCGCCGATGACGGCAATCCCCTGCGGGTCTGGCTTTGGGGCTAGACCCGGAGGCTTGGCCGGCGCGACGGTTTGGCCTAGCATGGCCCCACGACGATGCATGACACGGCACAAAACCCACCGCCCGGCACAACCGTTCCGGGGTGTCTTGAGGGCGCCCCGCTCATGGTGCGCCATCCCGTGCATGCCGATCTTTGCGGCGACGTGGTCAGGATCGTCGGCTATCGCGAAAACGGCGCTGCGCTCGACAACGCCGTCGAGATGGCGGCGCTGGCGGTGCCGCTGATCCTCGGCTTCGGCGAGCCGTTCCAGATCGCGCTCGGGCGCGCGCCCGCGGCCGAAGACCGCTACGACAGTTTCACCTCCGGGCTCTATCCGGGTTTCGTGCTGATGAATTCGACCGGCCGCGCGGAATGTATCCAGGTCGATTTCACGCCGCTCGGCGCCCGGCGGTTTTTCGGCATTCCGATGCGCGCGATCGCGCAGCGCATGGTGCGGCTCGACGATCTCGGCGACCCCGACATCGCGCGCCTGCGCGAGCGGCTCGGCGCGGAAAGCGACTGGGGGCGGCGTTTCGGCCTGGTGGAGACGGTGCTGCGGCGGCGGCTGGCCGTCGCGCCACCCCGCCGCGAGGCGATCGCCCGGGCCTTCGACCGCATCCTCGCCAGCCGGGGCACCGTGCGCATCGACGCTCTGGCGCGATCGCTCGACTGCTCGCGCAAACATCTCAACCAGCAGTTCGGCGAGGATATCGGGATCGGACCGAAAGCCACGGCGCGCATGGTGCGTTTCAACCGCGCCCTGGCGCTGGCCCGGCGCGCCGAGGCGGCCGACTGGGCGCTGATCGCCGCCGATTGCGGCTATGCCGACCAGGCCCACCTGGTGCGCGAGTTTCGCGTATTTTCGGGCGCAACACCGTCCGCACTGCCGTCGTTTCCGTGACGGCGCGGCAAAAAAAGCGCGACACCGGAGCCGCCCGGGCACGGCGGCCTTGACTTTCGGGGAGCCTTGTATATGTCTCCGCCAACTCTGCACGGCCTGTCGACGTAAGTCGCGTCCCCGAGGGTGGGTTCCAAGCCGGCTGAATTTCGCGAGAACAACGGACGAACGTCATGGCCAAAGCCGCAAATCTGAAGATCAAGCTCCTGTCGACCGCCGATACCGGCTTTTTCTACGTCACCAGCAAGAACAGCCGGACGAAGACGGAAAAGATGTCGTTCCGCAAATACGACCCGATTGCCAAGAAGCATGTCGAGTTCAAGGAAACGAAGATCAAATAGGCTGCCGAAAACCGGCACCTGCACGACGCCGCCCGCAAGGGCGGCGTTTTTCGTTGCGCGGCGCCCTGCTTTCCGCAAGCCGGTTTGACCGACGGGACGACGGCGGGCACCGGCCTGGTTGGCAGGCCGCAGCAAGGCAGGCTGCAAGCGCCCTGCCCGCTTCGTCGACATGAGAGGAAAAAGAGGGCCGGCCGGCGATCTGACAGCGGTACGAGGAGGCCACTGAACGTCAGAGCCGGCCGGCCAACCCCACGGAACCCAGGAGATGCGGCGGACCTGAGCATCATGGGGTATCTCGAGAGGCCCGCGACAGACCCTGTTGCGGAACACTCCTCTTGCGAGGATTTCTCGCGCAATGCGAGGAAGAAATCAACTGTTTATTAAGGATATGCGGCGCCGAACTTACGTTAACGTAAACAAGCCGGCCCCGTCCCTGCGCGCCGATCCGGCGGCCCGCCCTCAGGCGGCGGCCGAGACGACCTTGTTGCGTCCGCCGTTCTTGGCCTCGTAAAGGGCGAGATCGGCGCGCTTGAGCAGCCCGGCAGCCATGTCGGCCGGACTTTCGAGCGCGGCGATGCCCGCGCTGACGGTCAGGCGCACGGCGACCTGGTCCGGTCCGACCGAGAACGGAGCAGCCTCAATCTCGGCGCGCACGCGCTCGCCGATCCTGGCCGCGGCCTGCGCGTCGGTGTCGGGCATGACGACGACGAACTCCTCGCCGCCATAGCGACACGCAAGGTCGATGCCGCGCACGTTTCGGCGCAGCCTTTCGGCGAATTCGCGCAGCACCTCGTCGCCACCGTCGTGGCCGTAGGTGTCGTTGACGGTCTTGAAGCAGTCGAGATCGGTGATCATCACCGACAGGGGGCGCCCGCCCGCTTTGGCGCGCTCGACCAGCGTGTCGAGATGGCTGTCGAGGTAGCGGCGGTTGTGCAGGCCGGTCAGCCCGTCGGTGACGGCCATGGCGATGGTTTCGGTGACGTTGGCGCGCAGGCGGTCATTGTAGCGCTTGCGCCGCACCTGGGTGCGCAGCCGCGCGATCAGTTCCTGACGGTCGAGGGGCCGCACGATATAGTCGTTGACGCCGAGTTCGAGGGCGCGGGTGACGCGCTGCTGTTCGTCGCCGCCGGCGATCAGGATGATGGGCACGAACCGGGTCCGGTCGAGCGAGCGCAGCTGCGAGCACAAGCGCAGCGGGTCGAAGCGGGCAAAGCCGGTCGACACCAAGACACAATCGAAATTGCCCTCCGCGACCTGGAAACAGGCGGCCTGCGGGTCGGGCTGGACGATCGGGGTCACATAGGAAGACAGCAGCCCGGCAACGGTTGCCGCCGCGCCGGCGTCGTCGTCGACCAGAAGCACGCGCGGGCTCTCCTCGTCGCCCGCCACGACATCGGCAAGCAGCGGCTCGATGCCGATCGTGCGCGTGGTCGCCGCGCGCAGGCGCAGTTCGTCGGACAGCATTTTGAGCCGCACCAGGCTCTTGACCCGGGTCAGAAGCTGGAGGTCGTTGACCGGCTTGGTCAGAAAATCGTCGGCGCCGGCCTCCAGACCGCGAATGCGGTCGGCGACCTGGTCGAGCGCCGTGACGATGACGACGGGAATATGCGCGGTCAGCGGATCCTGCTTGAGCCGGTGGCAGACTTCGAAACCGTCCATTTCCGGCATCAGAATGTCGAGCAGCACGACGTCGACCTTGCCGCCCTGGCACACTTCCAGCGCCTCGGGGCCGGAGGTCGCCGTCAGCACCTCGAAATACTCCGCCGAAAGCCGCGCCTCCAGCAGTTTCAAGGTGGCGGGAATGTCGTCGACGACAAGAATGCGTGCGGTCATGGTCCGGTTCCGTTCGCTCGGCGTGAAAAGCAGCCCGTCAGGCGTCGCCCAAATAGGACCTGATCGTTTCGATGAACTTGCCCACCGAGATCGGCTTGGAAATATAGGCTTCGCAGCCGCCCTGGCGGATACGCTCCTCGTCGCCCTTCATGGCGAACGCGGTCACGGCAATCACCGGAATGGCGTGCAGGTCGTCATCCTCCTTCAGCCATTTCGTCACCTCCAGGCCCGACACTTCCGGCAGCTGGATGTCCATCAAGATCAGGTCCGGCCGGTGCTGGCGCGCCAGATCGAGCGCCTCGAGCCCGTTGCGCGTGCGGACCGTGGCGTAACCGCTGGCCTCGATCAGGTCGCGGAAGAGCTTCATGTTGAGCTCGTTATCCTCGACGATCATCACTGTCTTCGACATGCTCGCCCCACCCTGACGACAGGTTTTTCAGGCCGCGTTGCCGGCGTTCGAGCCGGATAAACGCGCGTTTCCCTAAAGACAGCCTAGCGCGATTTGATTGACGAAAGGCAAACCCGTCGGGCGGCTTGCCGACCGGCAGTCAAGCGGCTAGGTCTGAGCGCGCCCAGCGACCCGGATGATGCCCATGCCCGCCAGCCCCGATTCCCAGACCGCCGAAGCCCTCGCCATTCAGGCGCTCGGCTTCGTTGCCGCCGATCCGGTTCTGCTGCCGCGCTTTTTGGCGCTGACCGGCATCGAGGCGAGCGAGATCAGACGCGCGGCGGCCGAGCCCGGCTTTCTGGCCGGGGTGCTGAACTTTCTGCTGGCGCACGAACCGACGCTGACGGCGTTTTGCCAGGCGCACGACATCAATCCGGCCGCGGTCGGCCAGGCGCAGCGCGCCCTGCCCGGCGGCGGCGACGATTTTCCGGCCTCGACATGAGCGACGATCCCGAAACCGCCCGCCAGATCGCCGAACTGGCGCGCGACAGCCGCCCGCTGCTGGTGCTCGACGTCGACGACGTGATTTTGGAGTTCATCCGGCCGTTTCCACGCTTCCTCGCCGCAAAGGGCTACGCGCTGGGGATGGAGACGTTCCGCCTGCACGGCAACGTCACCGAGATCGACACCGGCGCGGTGGCCGACCGGGAGACCGTTTCGGGCCTGCTTGGCGCCTTCTTCGCCGCCCAGGCCGAGTGGCAGACGATGGCAGAAGGCGCGAGCGAGGCGCTCGAAACGCTTTCGGCCGGCGCCGAGATCGTGCTGTTGACCGCCATGCCGCACCGCCATCGCGCAGTGCGGCGCGCCCATCTCGAGGCGCTCGGGCTGACCTATCCGCTGCTGACCACGGAAATGGCCAAGGGCCCGGCGATCGCCGCGCTCAGGGGCGACGGCGGGCGGCCGGTCGCCTTTGTCGACGATCTGCCGCACAATTTGAGCTCGGCGCGCGACAGCGTGTCCGACGCGCATCTGTTTCACCTGATGGCCGACAACTCGCTGCGCCGGCTGCTGCCGCCGCCGGCCGAGGGCATCGCCGTGGTCGAGGACTGGCCGGACGCGACGCCCAAAATCGCCAGCGCGCTGCGGCTTTGACCGTCGGGCGGCGGCCCTGCCCGCGGCGGCAGAGCTACAACACCAGACGCATCAACGGCCGGCCGGCCTTGCGCTCGGCGACACGCTCGAAGCCGGCCTTTTCGAACACCCGGGTGGAGCCCACGAACAGGCCGACCGGGCGCGTGCTTCTGGATTCGGTTATCGGGCAGGCATCGATCATGCGCGCGCCGCCGGCCCGTGCGTGCGCGATGCCGGCGGCCACCAGACGATGGGTCAGGCCCCGGCCGCGCGCCTTGCCGCGAACGAAAAAACACGACACCGCCCATACGCCGGCATCCGCGCGCTCGTCGGGCGCCAGCGGCGCCGAGACGCGGCCCTGATTGTTCCATTCCGGCACGTCGGCGCGCGGGCCGATCTGCATCCAGCCCATGCCGACGCCGTCCTCGAGCGCGATCAGGCCGGGCGGCGGCCCGGTCTCGACCCGGGTCTTGAAATGCGCGCGGTTGCTTTCGCGGTTATTGTGCCGCCGCGTGGCCGGCGGCAGGCGAAAATGCGTGCACCAGCAGCCGTAACAGGCTCCCTGGCGGCCGAACAGATCCTCCAGCGCCGGCCACAGATCGGCAGTCAGCGGTTCGATCCGTGTGGTCATGCGATCCCCTTCCAGGCCGCTTGTTTCACGGGCCCGCGTCGACTACCATGTGATTTGTTCCGTTTATGTTCGCAGCCATGACGCTCGCTGTCAACGATCCCGAGGCCGGTTTTTGCCGCGACTGCCTGAGCCCGCAGGCGGACGAGACGGCGCGGCGCTGCGCGGCCTGCGGCAGCCCGCGGCTCGTGCGCCACGACGAGCTCCACCGGCTGTCGATCGCGCATGTCGACTGCGATGCGTTCTACGCCGCGGTGGAAAAGCGCGACCGGCCCGAACTGCGCGACCGGCCGCTGATCATCGGCGGCGGCAAGCGCGGCGTGGTGTCGACGGCCTGCTACATTGCCCGCATCAACGGCGTGCGCTCGGCGATGCCGATGTTCAAGGCGCTGGAAGCCTGTCCGGAGGCGGTGGTGCTGAAACCCGACATGGAAAAATATGTCCGGGTCGGGCGCGAGGTGCGGGCGATGATGCAGGCGCTGACGCCGCTGGTCGAGCCGCTGTCGATCGACGAGGCGTTTCTGGATCTCACCGGCACGCAAAAGCTGCACGGCACGGCGCCGGCGGTCGTTCTGGCGCGCTTCGCGCGCCAGGTCGAGCGCGAGATCGGCATTACGGTCTCGGTCGGGCTGTCCTATTGCAAGTTCCTGGCCAAGATCGCCTCCGACCTCAACAAGCCGCGCGGGTTTTCCGTGATCGGCCAGGCCGAGGCGCTCAGTTTTCTGGCCGCCCAGCCGGTCACGCTGATCTGGGGCGTCGGCAAGGCGTTCGCGGCCACGCTGGCGCGCGACGGCATCACCCGGATCGCGCAATTGCAGGTGATGGAGCGCGCCACGCTGATGAAACGCTACGGCACGATGGGCGAGCGGCTCTATTTTCTGGCGCGCGGCCAGGACACGCGCCCGGTGCATGCCGACCACGACGCCAAGAGCGTGTCGGCCGAAACCACCTTCGACACCGACCTGGCCGCGCCCGGCGAGTTGGTGCCGGTGCTGCGGGCGCTGTCGGAAACGGTTTCGGCGCGGCTGAAGAAGGCCGGCATTGCCGGCCACACGGTGACGCTGAAGCTGAAAACGCACGATTTCAAGATCCGCACCCGCAACCGCCGGCTGTCCGACCCCACGCGGCTCGCCGACCGGATCTTTTCGACCGGCCTGGCGCTTCTGGAAAAGGAGACCGACGGCACGCGCTACCGGCTGATCGGCATCGGCGTGGCCGATCTGGCGTCCGACGACCGCGCCGACCCGGCCGACCTGGTCGACACGGCCGCGCGCAAGCGCGCGCTCGCCGAGGGCGCGATCGATATGCTGCGGGACAAATTCGGCAACAAGGCGGTGGAGACCGGCTACACGTTCGGCACGGGCAATCGCGGCCGCCCGCAGCGCGAGAGCTGAGCGCGGGCGCGGGCGGTCCTTGCACAACGATCCCCGATAGGGGGCGATCGCTGTTCCTGCACAATTTGGCGCCCGGCGCTGCCGGGACGTCGATCCTGCGTCCTCCCCGAGAACGGGAATGGAAGCCAGTTTGCGACGCGGCCGGGGCGGATTTGATTGAGCCACGGGGCTTACCCGCTATACCACGCAACGAGGCCGTTGCCGGCCCCGTCGGTTTCTGGTTGTTTGGCAAAAGGAGGGCTGCCCGCGGTGGACGTCGAACAATTCATTCAGCGCTGGACCGCGCGCGAGGGCGGGGCGGAACGCGCCAATTACGCCATGTTCATCACCGAGTTGTGCGATGTGCTCGGCCTTCCCCACCCCGATGTCGCCGGCGCCGAAACGGCGCTCAACGACTATGTGTTCGAACGCGCCGTCAAGCCGCGCAGGAGCGAAGGCACCACCGCTCCCAAGCGCATCGACCTCTACAAGAAAGGCGCCTTCATCCTGGAGGCCAAGCAGTCGCGCATGAAGGAAGGGCGCGGCGGCGAGCAGCCCGCGCTGTTTGCCGAAGAGCCCGCCCCGCGCGGCAAACGCACGGTCGCCCGCGGCTGGGACCGCATGATGCTGGAGGCGCGCCGCCAGGCGGAGGATTATGTCTTCCGCCTCGATGCCAGCCATCCCGCGCCGCCCTTCATTCTCGTCTGCGATGTCGGCCACGCCATCGAGATCTTTGCCGATTTCACCGGCACCGGCCGCGCCTACGACCAGTTTCCCGACCGCCGTGGCTTCCGCATCTATATGGAAGACCTGCGCGAGGAGGCGATCCGCGAGCGCCTGCGCAAGATCTGGACCGATCCCGAAGCGCTCGACCCCACGCGCGAATCCGCCCGCGTCACTCGCGAGATCGCCGAAAGGCTCGCCGCCGTCAGCAAGGCGCTGGAGAAAAAGCACCCGGCGGAAGAGGTGGCGCATTTCCTCATGCGCTGCATCTTCACCATGTTCGCCGAGGATGTGGCGCTCCTGCCGGAGGCCTCCTTCACCGGCCTGCTGGAAGACTGCACCAAATCGCCCGATGCCTTCGTCCCGCTGGTGGAGGAGCTCTGGAAAAAGATGGACGCGCCAAGGCGCGACGACCGCTTCTTCTCCGCCTTCCGCACCCATCTGCGCCATTTCAACGGCAACCTGTTCAAGAATGCCAACGCCTTTCCGCTGGGCCGGGAGGAGATCGGCGAGCTCTGGCAGGCGGCAAAAGCAAAATGGACGGAAGTGGACCCCGCCATTTTCGGCACGCTGCTCGAACAGGCGCTGGAGCCCACCGAGCGGCGCAAGCTCGGCGCGCATTACACCCCGCGCACCTATGTGCAGCGTCTGGTGGAAGTCACCGTCATGGAGCCCCTGCGCGACGACTGGCGCAAGGTGCTCACTCGCGCCGAAACCGCCAAGGAGAGCGGCAAGGAAAAGGATGCGGTCAAGCTGGTCAAGGCATTCCACCACCAGCTTTGCGAAACCCGCGTGCTCGACCCCGCCTGCGGCACGGGCAACTTCCTCTATGTCAGTCTGGAGCTGATGAAAAAGCTCGAAGGCGAGGTGCTGGAAACGCTGGCCCGCCTTGGCGAGACAGAGGCGCTGGGGCTGGAGGGCGAAACCGTCGATCCGCACCAGTTTCTCGGGCTGGAGATCAACCCGCGCGCCGCGGCCATCGCCGAGCTTGTCGTGTGGATCGGCTATCTGCAACAGCATTATAAAAACCGCGACGGCCACCCGGCCGAGCCGATCCTCAAGGCGTTCAAAAACATCAATTCTGGCCGGCGCGAGGGCTATGACGCGGTTTTGACATGGGATGGCCATCCCGTGCCGACAATCGTGGAAAAGAATGGCGAGCGCGTGGAAACCTGCCCCAATCCCCGCCGGCCCGACTGGCCGGAGGCGGAATTCATCGTCGGCAACCCGCCCTTTGTCGGCGGCAAGGATATCCGCTCGCGCATGAGCTCACCCTATGCCGAGGCGCTGTGGGCCGCCCACAAACACATGAATGAGAGCGCGGATTTCGTCATGTATTGGTGGGACCGCGCCGCCGAGCTTCTGACGCGAAAGAAAACCCCGCTGCGCCGTTTCGGCTTCGTCACCACCAATTCCATCAGCCAGGTGTTCCAGCGCCGGGTCATGGAGCGCCACCTCAATGCCAAAAAGCCCATAAGCCTCATCTATGCCGTGCCCGACCACCCCTGGACCAAGGCCACCCGCGACAGCGCGGCGGTGCGCATCGCCATGACGGTGGGCGCGGCCGGCAGCCATGAGGGCCTGCTGCGCGACGTGGTGCGGGAGGCGGCGCTGGACACGGACGAGCCGAGGATCGTGTTTGAAAACCGGGTGGGGAAGATCAATTCGGATTTGAGCGTGGGGGTGGATTTCTCAAAGGTTGCGCCCCTCATGGCTGGAAAGGGGTTAAGCTCTCGCGGTGTGCAACTCATGGGAGCAGGCTTCATCGTCTCCCCGTCGGAGGCAAGACATCTCGGCTTGGGCATGCACCCGGGTCTGGAAAACCACATCCGACACTACCGCAACGGGCGCGATCTCACCGCTCGGTCCCGCGATGTCATGGTGATTGATCTCTTTGGCCTGACCCAGGAGCAGGTCCGTTCGCGGTATCCGGAAGTCTATCAGCATGTGCTTGAAAATGTGAAACCGGAGCGAGACAAAAACAACCGCGAGAGCTACCGAAAAAACTGGTGGATTTTTGGCGAACCGCGCAAGGATTTGCGCCCGGCGCTCGAAAATCTCCCCCGCTACATCGCAACCGTCGAAACCACGAAGCACCGCGTTTTCCAGTTTCTCGACGCCTCGATCTTGGCGGACAACATGATCGTAGTGGTCGCTAGCGATGATGCCCATCATCTGGCCGTGCTTTCGAGCCGAGTTCACACGACGTGGGCGCCTATCCTTGGCGGTTGGCTAGGTTATGGCAACGATCCGCGTTACTCAAAATCCCGCTGCTTCGACCCCTTCCCATTCCCCGATGCCTCCGATGCCCTGCGCGAAAAGCTCCGGGCTGCCGGAGAAGAACTCGATGTCACGCGCAAAAAGGTTCTGGCCGAGCATCCCGATCTCACCATGACCCGGCTTTACAACGTGCTTGAAAAGCTGAAGGCCGGCGAGAGGCTTTCGGACAAGGACGAGGATGTGAAGACGCGCGGCCTCGTGCTGATCCTGAAAGAGCTGCACGAAACCATCGACCGGCTCACCGCCGAGGCCTATGGCTGGCCGCACGATCTCTCCGACGAGGACATCCTCGAACGTCTGGTCGCGCTCAATGCCGAGCGCGCGAAGGAGGAGGCGGCAGGCCATGTTCGCTGGCTGCGGCCGGAGTATCAGATCCCCCGTTTCGCCAAGGGCGCTGCCGCAAAAAGCGGCGAGCTGGCGCTCGATGCGCCGGTGGTCGCCATCGACAGGGACAGGCCCTCCTTCCCCACCGATGCCTACGAGCAGCCGCTCGCGGTGGAGCGCATTCTTGCCGTCGAGGCCCGCCCGATGGCGGCAGCCGAGATCGCCCGCCAGTTCAAGCGCGGCGGCAAGCGCATCGAGGGCCGGGTGGAGCAGCATCTGCGCACGCTGGCCGCCTATGGCCACGTCACCGCGCTGCCCGACGGCACCTACGCCGCGCGCCGCGCGGCCTAAAGCCGTCCGAGCCGAGGAACGGCTATGGGTTTGATATCGCCGGTCAAACGCTTCCCATTTGGAGAGGCACGGCTTTAGCGGCACCGGCCTTCGGCCGCGGCCGGTATTTCGAAAGCGATCCTGCCACGCGATCCCCCTCCTGTCTTTTCCAGGCCCTCACCAGGCTTTGCCCGCGCAAGCGCAGGAAAAGACGTTCTCCCCCCCGGCAAGGGGGGAGGCAGGGGCGCTGCCTGAGCTTGCGCCAATCGCCAGCGTTGGAGACTTGCGGCCGGGTAGATGCCGGCTTAATCCCCCCTTGCGAAAGGGGAACGCGCTCGGCTCTCAGGAGAAGCCCGGGCGTGACCAGGCGCCGTGGAGCCGGTTTGCGACGCGGCCGGGCGGCGGTGTGAGAGCGGATTTCGGCCACGCCCTTGAATAAGTCGCAATTAGTGTCTATCTACCGGTTATCGTTATTTGGGCCAGGCTTGGCTTTTCGCGGCGTCAGAGGCTTTCGACCCGCCAATCTCATTCCAGAAATCGATATATTTTCTCGCGCGGCGCGGCACGATCGCGGCGCATCGTTTCCAAGGAATGAGTCCATGCATACCGGTACCGTAAAATTCTACAATGGCCAGAAGGGTTTTGGCTTCATCACCCGCGAAGATGGCGAAAAGGACGTGTTCGTCCATATCAGCGCGCTCGACCGTGCCGGCCTCGGCGGTCTGGTTGAAGGCCAGAAGCTCGAATTCGACCTCGAGGACGACGGCAAGGGGCGCCAGTCCGCGGCGAACCTGAAGGTCGTATAAAACACGCACCGGATACGGGAGAGCTGACCACGGATGTACTGGCAGCCTCCCTTTCGGATCGCGCGCCGGCTCACGCCGGCACCAGGAAGCGGGGAGTAATTCCCCGCTTTTTTGTTGGCCGGACCATGTCCCGCGACAGCGCCAGTCGGCGCCGGGTTCAAGGCATGCCCACGATCAAAGGCTGAAGCGCGACGCGAAACCCGACACTTGCGATCCGCCCCAGCATCACCCCGCCCATGAGGAGCGACCGCGATGGCCAAGGGCCAGCAACGCAGCAACCGGGAAGTCCGGAAACCGAAAAAAGACAAGAAACCGCCGGTGGCGCCCGCACCGTTCGGATCCGCGGTCAGGTTGGCCACGGATGGCAACGCGACCGGCACGCGCCCGAAGAAGAAATAACCGCCGCGCCCGCGACGGCTGCGACAGGCCGACACGAACACGGGTTCGCGCCCCTTCTTGCGGGGCGCGGCCGATTACACAAAACCAGATCAAGGGTTCCACCGATGCGCTCGATTTCCGATTTCACCGTCGCTCCCCGTTCACGCTCGGCCACGACCAAGGCCGAACAGACCACGGCGGTCGCGCAATCGATCATCCAGGAGGAAGTGTCGGCCCGCGACAAGAAGACAGCCCGGCTGCGCGAAATGCGCCTGGCGATGGCCGAAAAAACGGCCAGCGAGGTCAAGGCCGCGCCGACGCGCGCCAAGCGCGCGCCGCGCAAGAAGCCGGCGGCCTCCTGACGGGCCGGGCACGGCGAGGCCGGCTTTCCGCGCCGGCGGTTTCCCGAAAACGGCTCCGCCATCATGCGAAAACAAACGCCTGGTTTTGCCACGACGTCGATCCTGCGTTCTCCCCCGCGAAGAAGGGGGAGACAGGGCGCGGATGATCGCCTTGCAAAGAAGGACGGCCGCGTGGCGGCAGGCGGCCGCTACACCAGCTCCACCTCGACCACGCCGGGCACGGCGCGCAGCGCCGAGGCGATCTGCGGCGAGATGCGGTAGCGGTCGGGAAGCGCGATCTCGACCTCGCCGGCGCCGTCCTGCTTGATCAGCACCAGCGAGACCTCGCCCTCGCCGCGCTGGCCGAGATGGCCGGCAAGCGCGGCGGCCGGACCGGCGTCGCGCAGGAAAATCCTGAGCGCCTTCTGCAGCCGGCTCGCCTCGTCTTCCAGGGACTGCACGGTCTGGATGCGCAGATTGACGCCCTCCGGCCGGTCCTCGGCCGCCACCGTGATGACCACCGAGCGGCCGGCCTCCAAAAGGTCGCGGAACTGGGCCAGGGTCTCGGAAAACAGCACCGCCTCGAACTGGCCGCTGACGTCGGAGAAATTGACCACGCCCATCTTGTTGCCGGTGCGGGTCTTGCGCTCCTGTTTCGAGGTGACGGTGCCGGCCAGCCGCCCGGCGGACGCGCCGCGCTTGACGGCGGCGGAAAACTCGGTCCAGTTCTGGACGCGCATCTTCCTGAGCGCGTCCTTGTATTCGTCGAGCGGGTGGGCGGACAGATAAAACCCGACCACCTGGAATTCGCGATGCAGTCTTTCGGCCGGCAGCCAGGGCGCGGCGTCGGGCAGGCGCAGCTTTTCCGGCTCGCCGGCGAGCGCGGCGCCGAAAATGTCGGACTGGCCCGAGAGCGCGTTTTCGGCCGCGCGCTGGGCAAGCCCCATCATCAGTTCCACGCCGGCAAACAGCGCTGCGCGCTCACGGCCGAAACAGTCGAACGCGCCGGCCTGGACCAGGCTTTCGAAGACGCGCTTGCCGACGATGCGCGGATCGACCCGGCCGCAAAAATCCTCCAGGCTTGAAAACGGCTTCTCGCGGCGTTTCTCCACGATGTGCTCGACGGCGGCGTCGCCGACGCCCTTGATGGCGGCCAGCGAATAGAAGATGCGGTTGTCGCCGACCTCGAAATCGCGGTGCGAGGTCTGCACCGAGGGCGGCACGACCTCGATGCCGAGGCGGATGGCGTCCTGACGGAAATCGGCCAGCTTGTCGGTGTTGCCCATGTCGAGCGTCATCGAGGCGGCCAGGAACTCGACCGGATAATGCGCCTTCAAATAGGCGGTCTGGTAGGACACGATCGCATAGGCGGCGGCGTGCGACTTGTTGAAGCCGTAATCGGCGAACTTGGCCAGAAGGTCGAAGATGAAGTCGGCCTGCTGCTTGGAAACGCCGCGCTCGGTGGCGCCGTCGACGAAGATGGCGCGCTGTTTTTCCATCTCGGCGCGGATCTTCTTGCCCATGGCGCGGCGCAGGAGATCGGCCTGTCCGAGCGTATAGCCGGCCAGTTCCTGGGCGATCTGCATCACCTGTTCCTGGTAGACGATGACGCCCTGGGTCTCCTTGACCAGATGATCGATCTTGGGATGGATCGAGGCGATCTCCTCCTCGCCGTGCTTGCGGGCGTTGTAGGTGGGGATGTTCTCCATCGGGCCGGGTCGGTAGAGCGCGACCAGGGCGATGATGTCCTCGATGCGGTCCGGCTTCATGCCGATCAGCGCCTTGCGCATGCCGGCCGATTCCACCTGGAAGATGCCGACCGTCTCGCCGCGCGCCAGCATGGCGTAAGTGTCGGCGTCGTCGAGCGGAATTTTCGACAGATCGATCTCGATGCCCTTGCGGCGGATCAGCCTGACCGCCGTTTCCAGCACGGTCAGCGTCTTCAGGCCGAGAAAGTCGAACTTGACCAGGCCGGCATCCTCGACCTTCTTCATGTTGAACTGGGTGACCGGCATGTCGGAGCGCGGATCGCGATACATCGGCACCAGTTCCGACAGCGGCCGGTCGCCGATCACGATGCCGGCGGCATGGGTGGAGGCGTGACGGTAGAGCCCCTCCAGCTTCTGCGCCATCTCCAGCAGTTGCTCGACGATCGGCTCCTTTTCCTGCTCCTCCTGGAAGCGCGGCTCGGCGGCAATGGCGTCGGCGAGCTTGACCGGATTGGCCGGGTTGGCCGGCACCATCTTGGTCAGCCGGTCGACCAGCCCGTAGGGCATTTGCAGCACGCGACCGACATCGCGCAGCACCGCGCGCGCCTGCAGGGTGCCGAAGGTAATGATCTGGGCGACCTGGTCGCGGCCGTATTTCTCCTGGACGTAGCGGATGACCTCGTCGCGCCGATCCTGGCAGAAATCGATGTCGAAGTCGGGCATCGACACGCGGTCGGGATTGAGGAAGCGCTCGAACAGCAGCGAAAAGCGCAGCGGATCGACATCGGTGATGGTGAGCGCGTAGGCGACCAGCGAGCCCGCGCCCGAGCCGCGGCCGGGACCGACGGGAATGTCGTGCGCCTTGGCCCATTTGATGAAGTCGGCGACGATCAGGAAGTAGCCGGGAAACTTCATGCGCTCGATGACGCCGAGCTCGTAGTCGAGGCGCTTGGCGTAATCCTCGCGCGTATAGCCCTCGGACAGGCCCTGGTCGGCGATCCGGCGCTCCAGCCCCTCATGCGCCTGGCGCCTGAGCTCGTCGGCCTCCGCCTTTTCGGCCGCGCCGGGATCGTCGGTCGAGCCGGTGGTGAAGCGCGGCAGGATCGGTGCGCGGTTTTCGGGATAATAGCAACAGCGCAGCGCGATCTCGACGGTGTTGTCGATCGCTTCGGGCAGATCGGCAAACAGCGCCGCCATCTCGGCCTGGCTCTTGAGATAGTGGTCGGGGGTGAGCTTGCGGCGCTCGTCGACGGCGATCACCGTGCCCTCGGCGATGGCGATCAGCGCGTCATGCGCCTCGTAATCCTCGCGGGCGGGGAAAAACGCCTCGTTGGTGGCCACCAGCGGCAAATCGTGGCGGTAGGCGAGATCGATCTGGGCCGCCTCGACGGCCCGGTCGTAGCCCTCGTGGCGCTGCAGCTCGACATAAAGCCGGTCGCCGAACAGCTCGCGCAGATGCAAGAGCCGGGCTTCGGCCAGCGGTGCGTGGTCGGCAACAAGCGCGCGGCCGATCGGCCCGTTGGCGCCGCCGGTCAGGCAGATCAGCCCGGACGCGGCCTCGGCCAGCCAGCCGGTCGTGACGTGGACGGGCGCGCCGGGCGGCGTTTCGAGATAGGCGCGGCTGACCAGCCGCACCAGATTGGCGTAGCCGGCCGCGTCGGCGGCGATCAGTACCAGGCCGGCAATGTCAGGACGGGCGTCGCGCGCGGTGCGCTGATTGGAGGTGTCCTCGCCCTCGAAAAGCGTGTCGAGCTGACAGGCCATGATCGGCTGGACGCCGTCCTTGACCGCCTTCTGGGCGAATTCGAGCGCGCCGAACAGATTGTTGGTGTCGGCGACCGCGATCGCCGGCGCGCAGTCCTTGACGGCGTGGCCGACGATCTTGCCGAGCGGCAGCGCGCCCTCCAGCAGCGAATAGGCCGAATGCACACGCAGATGAATGAAGGGCCGCGCGGCCGGCGTCGGCGCGGCCGCGGCCTGTATGGCGGCGCGCAAGAGCGGATCGCGCGGGGGGCGTGGGGCTGCCATCGCTGGGTCTTTCGTTCGCTGTGGCCGGACTCAGGTCCTCGCGGCGGATTGTTCCCGATCGCACGGCATCGGTCGAGAGGCAGGACGCGGTTTGTCACAGGCTTCGCGACACCGGCGCGCGCCCGGCTACGGCCCGGACCGGGTTCGGGAGAGCCCGCCGCGCGGCTCCCGACCCAGCCGGTCTATTGGAAAGGGCTTTGCGTTCGCGGTGCGCGGCGGCCCGCCCCTACTCGAATTCCATGATGACGGCGTCGACGGACAGGCTTTCGCCGGCGGTCGCATTGACCTTGCGCACGGTCAGGTCGCGCTCGGCGCGCAGCACGTTTTCCATCTTCATCGCCTCGACAACGGCCAAGGTCTCGCCGGCCTTGACCTCCTGGCCCTCGGTGACCGCGATCGACATGACCAGGCCCGGCATCGGACACAACAGCATGTTGGACGTGTCGGGCGGCAGCTTCTTCGGCATCAGCCGGTCGAGTTCGGCAGTGCGCGGCAACATGGCGCGGGCGTTGACCGACAGGCCCTGCCAGGCGATGCGCATGCCGTTCAGCACCGGACGCAACTGAGCGATCACCGCCCGCCCGCCGACCTTGCCCTTCCACACGATGTCGCCCGGCCGCCAGGACGAGGCGACCGTGACCGGCGCACCGCCCTCCACCTGGAGGTCGATCTCCAGCGGCAGCGAGATCATGCCTTCGCCGATGGAAAGGGAAATATAGTCGTCGTCGAGCCTGACAACCCAATCCGACTTGGTCGCGCCCGAATGCGGCGCGAGCCTCCCGCACAGCCTGTCGAGGCGGTCCTTGCGCAGCAATTCAACCGACAGCGACACCGCGGCCAGGATCGCCTTTTCCTCGTCATTGGGTTTTGCGGGGGCGAACCCGTCGGGATATTCCTCGGCGATGAATCCGGTCGACAGCCGCCCCTCGCGCCAGCGCGGATGGCGCATCAGCGCCGACAAAAAAGGTATGTTGTGTTCGATGCCGTCGACGACGAATTCGTCGAGCGCGTCCGACATCGCCTCGATCGCGGTCGCCCTGTCTGGCGCCCAGGTGCACAGCTTGGCGATCATCGGGTCGTAGAACATCGAGATTTCCGCGCCCTCGGTGACGCCGGTGTCGTTGCGCACGACGACATCGCCATGGCGCCCCTCGGACGGCGGGCGATAGCGCGTCAGGCGGCCGATCGAGGGCAGGAAGTTGCGGTAGGGATCCTCGGCGTAGAGCCGGCTCTCGACCGCCCAGCCGTTCAACCGGATGTCGTCCTGGGAAAGCGCGAGCTTTTCGCCGGCGGCGACGCGGATCATCTGTTCGACCAGATCGATGCCGGTCACGAGCTCGGTCACCGGATGCTCGACCTGAAGCCTGGTGTTCATCTCCAGGAAGAAGAAATTGCGGTCCTTGTCGACGATGAACTCGACCGTGCCGGCGCTCTGATAGTCGACGGCCCTGGCGAGCGCCACGGCCTGCGCGCCCATCGCCGCGCGCGTCTCGGCGTCGAGAAAGGGCGACGGCGCCTCTTCGACCACTTTCTGGTTGCGGCGCTGGATGGAGCATTCGCGTTCGCCGAGATGGATGGCGTTGCCATGGGCGTCGGCCAGGACCTGGATCTCGATATGACGCGGCTCGACGATGAATTTCTCGATGAAGATGCGGTCGTCGCCGAACGAGCTTCTCGCCTCCGAACGGGCGCGGTCGAACCCGTCGCGGACCTCGTTTCTGGTCCAGGCGATGCGCATGCCCTTGCCGCCGCCGCCGGCCGAGGCCTTGATCATTACCGGATAGCCGATCTCGTCGGAGATGCGCTCGGCATGATCGGCGTCCTCGATCTCGCCGAGAAAGCCGGGAACGGTGCTGACCTTGGCGTCGTTGGCGAATTTTTTCGATTCAATCTTGTCGCCCATGGCGCGGATCGCCTTCGGCTTGGGACCGATGAAGACAATGCCGTCGGCCTCCAGCGCCTCGCAAAACGATGCACGCTCCGACAAGAATCCGTAGCCGGGGTGAACGGCGTCGGCGCCGGTCTTCTTGCAGGCGGCGATGATCCTGTCGGCGACGAGATAGCTCTCGGCGGCGGCGGGCGGGCCGATATGCACCGCCTCGTCGGCCATCTCGACGTGAACGGCGTCACGGTCGGCGTCCGAATAGACGGCGACAGTGGCGATGCCCATCTTTTTCGCCGACTTGATGACACGGCAGGCGATCTCGCCGCGATTGGCAATCAGAATCTTCTTGAACATCAATCAGGCATCCCCTCCAGACGGAGTGTTCTTTTAGGGAATTGCGTGGCCGGCCTCAAGCCGCGGCCGCGATCAAGCGGCAGCTAAAAATGCACGCCCTGACGGAAAGGCCCGATCCTGATGCCGGCGGCGATCAGGTAGGCGGTCGACCAGCCGATCAGCAGGAATCCGTTGACACCCTCCAGGCCGGCAAACAGCCGCCAGTGATGCGCGGGCAGGACATCGCCGTAGCCGAGCGTGGAGAACGACACGACGGAAAAATACAGCGCGGTTTCGAACCCTTCGACCACGCCCAGCCAGTAGTGGGACACGGCCCACAGCCATACTTCCACCGTCATGATGGCGAACAGGCCGAGAACGATCGAAACCATGGCCAGGATACGGCTGCGGCGCCCGTCCATGCGCACGAGATCGGTGAGGCGTCCGGTGGCGTGGGTAAGCGCGATCAGGCCAAGCGTGTGGATGACAACGGTCGCGGAAATGACCAATGTGCCGAGCAGGAGATTGACGAACATCGCGCCAAACTAGCGCGATTCGCCCGAAAAAGGTCGCACCGGATCAAGCCGCGGACCAACGCCGCAATTTTTGCGCGCGTGCGGCTTTGCACAGCCGGTCGCCGGCCATGCCGGGTCCCGGACGTCGCCGGAAGCGTTCGGAGCGCTGGACGTGTCGTCGGGCCCGGTCCCGGCGGCGGCGTTCTTTAATTGACTCGCACCCGAGAAAGTTGAAACCTTCGCTCTTCCGGCGGGAAAACCCGCCCAAAAGCCGCGGTTGCGGATGACTGACCGATCCGACCGAGGCACAGAATGCGGGAGGAAAGCTCATGACGTTCAAGACCCTCGTACTGGCCGGCGCCGCGTTTGCAACGGTGGCGCTGCCCGGCGCGGCATCGGCCGCGACGGAAATTCAGTGGTGGCATGCGTTTACCGGCCGGCTCGGCGACCTGCTGGCCGAGCAGGTCGAGAAGTTCAACGCCTCCCAGTCCGACTACACCGTGGTTGCGTCCCACAAGGGCAATTATTCCGAGACGCTGAACGCCGGCATCGCCGCCTTCCGGGCCGGCGAGCAGCCGCACGTGCTGATGGTGTTCGAAGTGGGAACGGCCACGATGATGGCGGCCGAAGGCGCGATCAAGCCGGTTTACGAGGTGATGGCAGAAGGCGGCGCGCCGTTCGACGCCGACGGTTATCTGGGCGCGGTCAAGGGCTACTACACCACGCCCGACGGCCAGATGCTTTCGCTGCCCTACAATTCCTCGACACCGGTGCTCTATGTCAATCGCGACGCGTTCGAGGGCGCGGGACTCGATCCGGACATGGACCTGTCGACCTGGGACAAGGTCGGCGAGGCGCTGGATGCGCTCAAAGCCTCCGGCCATGGCTGCCCGCTGACCACGGCCTGGCAGAGCTGGGTGCACCTGGAAAACCTGTCCGCCTATCACAACGTGCCGTTCGCCACGAAGGAAAACGGCTTTACCGGGCTCGACACCGAACTGGCCTTCAACGGGCCGGTGCAGGTCAGGCATATCGACGCGATGGGGCAATGGGCCAAGGACGGCAAGTTCATCTATGCCGGGAGGCGCAACGAGGGCGGCGCCAATTTCCGCGGCGGCGAATGCGCGCTGTTCACCGAATCCTCGGCCGGCTATGCGGGCGTGAAGGCGGAGGCGGAGTTCGATTTCGAGATCCGTCCCCTGCCCTACTGGTCCGGCGTCGACGGCGCGCCGCAAAACACCATTATCGGCGGCTCGTCGCTGTGGGTTCTGTCCGGCCACGAGGCGGAGGAGTACAAAGGCGTGGCGGCGTTGCTGAGCTTTTTGTCGAGCGCCGACATCCAGGCCAAATGGCATCAAGACACAGGCTATCTGCCGATCACCACCGCAGCCTATGAAAAGACCAAGGCGGACGGGTTCTACGACGCCAATCCCGGCACCGACATCGCCATCATCCAGATGACCGGCAAGGCGCCGACCGGCAATTCGAAGGGCCTCAGGCTCGGCAGCTTCGACCAGATCCGCACCATTATCGACGAGGAGCTGGAGGCGGTGTGGACCGGCGACAAGTCGGCCCAGGACGCGCTCGACAACGCGGTGGAACGCGGCAACCAGCTTCTGCGCCGCTTCGAACAGGCCAACCGTTGAGATAGTTTCTGACCCGGCGCGGGGACGGCGACACGCCGCCCTCGCGCCCGCCGCGGCCGCATCGCATCATGGAAAAACGCGTCACCTTCAAGGGATGGACCCTGCCGCTGCTGCTGGTGCTGCCGCAGGTGCTGGTGACGGCGGTGTTCTTCTTCTGGCCGGCCGGCCAGGCGATCTACCAGTCGGCCTTCATTCCCGACCCGTTCGGCCTGCGCACGCAATTCGTCGGTTTCGGCAATTTCATCTTCCTTCTCACCGACCCCTATTATCTGGCCTCGTTCCGCACGACGGCGGTGTTTTCCATCCTGGTGACGGTGGTTTCGATGGCGACCGCGCTGTGGCTGGCGGTGATGGCGGATCGCATCATCAAGGGGTCCGGCGCCTATCGCACCCTTTTGATCTGGCCCTACGCCGTCGCGCCGGCGGTCGCCGGCGTGTTGTGGCTGTTCATGTTCAGTCCCAATGTCGGGCTGGCGAGCTGGTATCTCGCCGCCCTCGGCTACCGTTGGAACCATGTGCTCAACGGCAACGAAGCGATGACGCTGGTGGTGCTGGCGTCCGCCTGGGGGCGCATCAGCTACAATTTCCTGTTCTTCCTGGCCGGGCTGCAGGCGATCCCCAAAAGCGTGATCGAGGCCGCCGCGATCGACGGGGCGCGGTTCTGGAAACGGTTCTGGACCATCGTCTTCCCGCTTTTGTCGCCGACCACCTTCTTCCTGCTGGTGGTCAACGTGGTCTACGCCTTTTTCGAGACCTTCGGCGTCATCCACACGATCACCGCCGGCGGCCCGCGCCAGGACACCACGATCCTGGTCTACAAGGTCTATGCAGACGGGTTCGTCGGCCAGGATCTGGGCTCCTCGGCCGCGCAGTCGGTGATCCTGCTGGTGGTGGTCGGGGCGCTGACCATCGTCCAGTTCCGCTATATCGAACGACGGGTGCACTACTGATGTCGGGCATGGTGGAAAAGACCGGGCGCGGCCTGTGGCTGACCCATCTGGGGCTCGTTGCGGGAATCGCCTTCATCTGCTTTCCGATCTACCTGGCCTTCGTCGCCTCAACGGTGCAGAACCACGAAATCGTGCGCCCGCCTATGCCACTGGTGCCCGGCGGCTATTTTGTCGAGAACTACTCCAAGGCGCTCCTGTCGGGGGTCAATGCACCGGTCTGGCGCATGCTGGTCAATTCCACGGTCATGGCGCTCGGCATAACCATCGGCAAGATCGTGATCTCGCTGCTGTCGGCGTTCGCCATCGTCTATTTCCGCTTCCCGCTGCGCAAGACGGTTTTCTGGCTGATTTTCATGACGCTGATGCTGCCGGTCGAGGTGCGCATCGTGCCGACCTACGAGGTGGCGGCGAATTTCGGCATGTTGAACAGCTATTCCGGGCTGATCCTGCCTTTGATCGCCTCGGCGACGGCGACCTTCCTGTTCCGCCAGTTCTTCATGACGGTGCCGGACGAACTGGCCGAGGCGGCGCGGGTCGACGGCGCCAAGCCGATGCGCTTCTTCTTCGACATCCTGCTGCCGATGTCGCGCACCAATATCGCGGCGCTGTTCGTCATCCTGTTCATCTATGGCTGGAACCAGTATTTGTGGCCGCTTCTGGTCACCACCGATCCGTCGATGAACACCATCGTCATGGGCATCAAGCAGATGTTTCCCTCCGGCGACGACTGGGCCGACTGGCCGGTGATCATGGCGACCGCGATCCTGGCGATGATCCCGCCGGTGGCGGTGGTGATCTTCATGCAGAACCTGTTCATCAAGGGTCTGGTCGAGACCGAGAAATAGAGCGCCCATGTCGACGATCAGCCTGCAATCAATCCGCAAATCCTACGGCAAGACCGAGGTCATCCACGGTATCGACGCCGAGATCGCCGATGGCGAACTGATCGTCATCGTCGGCCCGTCGGGCTGCGGGAAGTCGACGCTTTTGCGCATGGTCGCCGGACTGGAGACCGTCACCAGCGGCGAGATCGCCATTGACGGCAAGCGGGTCAACGAGCTCGAGCCGATGGACCGCAACATCGCCATGGTGTTCCAGAGCTACGCGCTCTACCCGCATATGAGCGTGTTCGACAACATGGCCTACGGGCTGAAAATCGCCGGCAGGCCGAAGGCGGAGATCGCCGAACGCGTGGCGAAAGCCGCCCAGATGCTGCAGCTGGAAGAATTCCTGCAGCGCAGGCCGCGCGAATTGTCGGGCGGCCAGCGCCAGCGCGTGGCGATGGGCCGGGCGATCGTGCGCAAGCCGGCGGCGTTTTTGTTCGATGAGCCGCTGTCCAATCTCGACGCCAAGCTGCGCGTGCAAATGCGCCTCGAAATCAAGGGCCTGCAGCGCGACCTTGGCGTGACGTCGCTCTATGTCACCCATGACCAGGTCGAGGCGATGACGCTCGCCGACCGGATGATCGTGATGAATGCCGGCGTGGCCGAGCAGATCGGCGCGCCGCTCGACGTCTACCAGGACCCTGAAACGGTGTTCGTCGGCGGCTTCATCGGTTCGCCGCCGATGAATTTCATCGCGCCGCGCGTCTTTGCCGGCAGCGGCACCGCCCTGCCCGCCGCGCTCGCGCGCGCGGTCGGGTCGGGCGGCGAGGATATGCTGGTCGGGCTGCGTCCCGAACACATGGTGCTGTGCGCGGCGGACGAGGCGATGCTGACCGGCACGATGCGTTATGTCGAGCCGCTCGGGGCGGAGACGCTGGTCCATGTCGCGCTCGGCGACGACACCCAGATCACCGTGCGCCAGGAGGGCATCGCCGAGGTGCCGGAAGCCGGCGCGGCCTGCCCCATGCGCTTCGATCCGGCCTATCTGTGCCTGTTCGACGGCAACGGCAAACGCGTGAGGCCCGTCGACTGATCGCCGGTGCGGTCCTGCCCGGCGGCGGACGGCTTGAAGACGGCGCGATTTCCTGAAACCCTGCCCGGAGCGAATGCGAAGGAGCAAGGCCATGAAGACATTTGCGGCGGTTGCGGTTGGGGCGGGCAAGCCGCTCGAGGTGATGGAGGTCGATCTTGAGGGGTCGCGCGCCGGCGAGGTTCTGGTGGAGATCAAGGCGACGGGCATCTGCCACACCGACGAGTTCACGCTGTCGGGCGCCGATCCGGAGGGGATCTTTCCCGCGATCCTCGGCCATGAGGGCGCCGGCGTCGTGGTCGATGTCGGGCCGGGCGTGGAAAGCCTGAAAAAGGGCGACCACGTCATCCCGCTTTATACGCCCGAATGCCGCCAGTGCCCGTCCTGCCTGTCGCAGAAGACCAATCTGTGCACGGCCATCCGCGCCACGCAAGGG